>CASFTJ010000007.1 GCA_949297715.1 uncultured bacterium
TATTTTCGTAAACAGCCACAATTTTCTTTGAGTCGTGAAGCCATTTTCTTTAATTCGAGCTCAAGCTCTCATTAAGAAAAGAAGGCAAACGTCCCCATATATTCAATTTTTAATGTTCTGTTCTTTTATTATAACCGCTCTTTTCTTTTTTTCAAGTGATTAGTTTAGGACTTTTTAAATAATTTTTGCAGAAACTATTCTAATATTTTTTCTTATAGTTCAATAAGTGAAATAGTTTTTCTTTTGGAAGATACATTCTATCAGAAAAAGTATCCGGCGGAATTTTTTCTCCTTTATCTATATATTCTTTTATCAACTCATTTTCTTTTTGATTTAATTTCCTAAAGCCCAATTTATAATAAAAAGCATCCGGAGAAGTCATACCATCTACTGACTGTGCATCTAAAATCATACGCCCATCCGTAAATTTTTCAGCATCTTTTGCAGCAACTTTCATTAGATTTGCACCACAGCCTTGAGCCTCCAAATGAGAAATAAAAACACTCGGTTTTGTTACTTTATTTTTTCCAACTACGTCAAGATAATAATCAGGATATTTTCCAATGTTCCCTTTTGAAATTACATACCTGATTTCACCGATTTGCTTTTCATTTCGAATATACCTACATATTTTTTCTCCATTTTGCTGCTTCAATGGGACAATAAACTCATTCAAATTTGGACGGAATAAAAATTTTGTCTGCAAAACACTACTTTTGTTGCAAGTTTTCACAAAATTTGCAACTTGTTTTGTTATATCAAAAGCAAATCCTATTTTCCCCATAAAACTTATCAAAACCTATTTGTAAATTTTACTATTATTTATATAAAGTCATTTAAACTCAAAAAATTGCCTTTAAAAAATTAACTAAAAAAATTTTCTTTTACCAAATTTATTTCATCAGCCAAAGTCATTTTAGGATTTTCAAGTTTTTGGGTTAATACAAAATCAAAAATTTCTTTATACTTTGGAGAAGGTTCAAACCCAATATTTTCTAAATCCTTGCCGGTTATTTGAATTTTAATTTCTCGTAAATCATCTAAATAATGCCTTGCTATTTTCTCATTTTTCAAAACCGCATATAAAATTACGCTTTCAATTTCTTTATCTTCAAAAGCCCTGTAAATTTCAAAATCATTTCTAAATTCCAAATCCTTAAGCTCAGAACAATCATCAAGAATTTTCTGCTCTTTTCTAGTCAATTCAAGCCTTGATAAATCTCGCAAAGACCCTAAATAAATAAGCCAGATATTTTCGCTGTTTTTTACGTATTTATTTACTAATGGCTCAATCTTAACTGACGGCAATTTAACGTCTTTGGGTGTTACAAGCTTGTATATTTTTTCATTTATAAACTTTTGAAAAACCTCATCGCTATTCAATCCGAGCGTTTCAATAAGCTCTTTTTTAATGCGTTTATAGCACATATCATAATTAATATTTTTTAGATACTCACGCTGAAGTCTAAAAGTATTTTCCTCCAACTCAAACCCGAAACGGTGAGAAAACTTAAGCGCACGAATTATCCTTGTCGGATCATCAACAAAACTCCTATCGTGCAAAACTCTAAGCTTTTTATTTTTCAAATCCTCTAGCCCGCCTGTAAAATCCCAAATTTCACCCGCTATAACCGATTTATAAAGCGAATTTACGGTAAAATCGCGTCTTAAGACATCTTCTTTTAAAGAACAGCCGATTTTTTCGACCTGCGGAAGATGACCTTTATGATCATAACGCTCTGTTCTGGTTGATGCAATATCGACTTCCCGCCCTTGAATTTTAACTCTAATTGTCCCGAAATCCGGATTAACCCGAACAACTTCACCTAAAGCTGTGCAATCCTCAATAGCATTTCCTTCATAGACAATATCAACATCCAAAGACTCTCGTCCGAGCAATTCATCTCTTACAAAGCCTCCTACATAGTACAATTTAGGATTATCCTTTAAATTAATGATGTCCATAACGCTGATTTTATCGTAAAATAAAGACTAAAACAAGAGGTATAAGGACATGTTACAGGAAGCAACAAAAGCATTAAATTCAGCGTTTAATAACAGTTTTATCAAGAAATTAAGCCAATATCTTCACGATTGCGTACGAGAAGAGGTAAAAAGCTCAACTTTCAGGAACCTTAAGGGTGACAAAGATAACAAATGGATTTTCCTGAAAGGGGAAGAAGAACTTTTTACTCAAAACAAGGATTACATATCGCTTGACGGCAAAGACAGCAAACTGACTGAATTGATGCTGCAAAGCGAATTAGGTTCAAAAGATAAATACCTGATTTACGGGTACCTGTTTTTGGTTGGCAAAAGCAACAAATCAAAACGTCAGAATGAATTTTTAACTCCGCTTCTATATATGCCCTGCAAACTTGAAAGAAACGGCGTAAATATAAACTGCCTGCCTCTTGATGAAGTTTTATCGCTTAACACAGGCGCACTTGCAGCATTAATGAGGAAATCCGATGATGAAGACGAAACTGATATAATGCTTGAAGGTCTACTTGACGTTGTACCGGAACTTCCGATAACAGAAGAAAAATTAAACATATTTTTGACAACCCTTAAATCTCTTGTGCCTGAAGTTGAAATTTCTTATAACAAATCGGATTATGAAACCGAAGATAACATCTCAAAGACCGAAGAAAAAGATTTTTACAAAGAAAAAATCGACGGCGAAAATATTGAAGACGTAATTGAACACGAAGAACAGCAGCAGAAAGCTCGAGTTAAACTTGAAAAAATATCGGTTACATACCAGAGCGCAATCATCTTAACCAAACGTCCGTCAATGACCGCAGGAGTTTTGCATGAATTAACAAGAATTGCGGAACAGCCAAGCGGAATTTACCGAGAAACGGCCCTAAGCATAATTAACGAAGAATTTGCGCAAAGCAAAGAAAAATCCGTTCCGATAAAAGATATTAATTCAATTAAGGAATTCTATCCGATAACCCCTTTGTCACTTTCAGACACTCAGCAGCAGGTGATTAAAAACATTGATAACACGAAATTTATAGCAGTCCAAGGCCCTCCGGGAACAGGAAAATCCCAGACAATAGTAAACCTTGTGGCCCACCTTGTTGCAAACGGCAAAACCGTACTTGTCGCATCAAGAATGGATAAGGCCGTTGACGTTGTAGCAGAAAGATTAAATCAGCTTGGCGCAAGCCACATGGCACTTCGAGCAGGCAGATTAAATTACCAAAGATCCTTGAGTAACGAATTAAACGCCCTTATTGCCGAACATTCTTCACTTGATGACAATTTTGAAGATGCGCTTTTTGCTGATATTGACGATATGAAAACCCACCTTAATATCCTCAGAGATACCGAAAACAAGTGCGAACAGATTATAAAACTTGAAAAACTATGGCACGACAAAGCGCTTGATACTGATGAAGAACGCTCCCTTCATCCCGCACCGGTGTTCATCAGACGGAATTTGAAAAAGAACGAAGTTGAAATAATCAGAAATACAATCAAAACCCTTCGTGAAAACATTCAAAAAACAGGAATTTTCAGCAAATTTACTAACTTCACAACACTTTCACAGTTAAAGAAAATTCTTGATATGAAGGATTTTGATGCAAACACTCAAAACCTTTCAAAACTTGCAGAAGAACTTCAGCTTGCGGCAAAAATTGCAGATATGAATAGTGTTGAAGAACAAATTCAAACCTTTGGCAACCTTCATATAATGTCGGAACAAATAAGACAAATGAAGAAAAAACAACCGAAACTTGCTGTGAACATACTGAAAAACAAACGCCGTGAAGCTTTGAAATCACTTTTGCGTGACGAAAACAAGTGCAGAAGGTTAAAAATTCACGCAAAATCACTAATCTCAAACCGCAAACGCCAACAGACAAATATTTTAGAAGAAGAAGACTTCAGACCGTTATTAGAAGCCTTCCCCTGCTGGTGCGTAACAACTTACGCTGTATCAGACTCGCTTCCGCTAAAACCCGGAATGTTTGACGTTGCAATTATTGACGAGGCTTCACAATGCGATATTGCAAGCTGCTTCCCTATACTATTCAGAGCCAAACGTGCCGTAATCGTCGGGGACGACAAACAGCTGCCGCACCTGTCATTCTTGGAAAAAGCTAAAGAACAATCCTTCCTGAGCCAATACGGAATCCCTGACAAATACCAGCTTATCTGGCGCTTCAGAACAAATTCAATGTTTGACTTGGCAGACTACTATTCGATTAATTCCGTTATGCTGGACGAACATTTCAGAAGCCTTCCGCCTGTAATCAATTTCTCAAACCACGAATTTTATAACGACAGAATCAGAGTTATGAGAAAAGATAAATCAGACGATTTGGTCTTGGAACTTGAAGAAGTAAAAGACGGAAAAGTTGACGCCGATGCGACCAGAAACTTACCGGAAATTGAGGCTGTCGTAAAACGAGTTCACGAAATTGTAATAGAAGATGAGCGCAAAAACCCCGAAAATCCCGTTTCTATCGGTATAATATCACCTTTTAGAGCGCAGGTTGAACAGTTGAAAGTTTCTTTATCAAAAGTTCTTTCAGATCACATGATTAAAAAACATCAGATTGAAATCGGTACAGCACACACCTTCCAAGGTGATGAAAGAGATATTATGCTTATCAGCTGGGCAATTGCAAATAACAGTTTCCCGCAAAGCTTGATATTCTTGCAAAAGCCGAACCTCTTTAATGTTGCCGTTACACGTGCAAGAAATAAAGTAATCAATTTCATCTCAAAAGACCCGACAGAACTCCCGGAAGGTCATTTCAGAAATTACATTAATTTCCTAAAACACTACCAAAATGTACGTCAAGCAACGCTTTCAGGCGATATTGAAGAAAACATTTACAAAAACGAGCTTGAGAATGAAATTGCCTCTCAAATTCGTGAACGAGGTCATAAAGTTCAAGCAGGAGCAGATGTTGCAGGATTAAGCGCAGATTTGCTTGTTGATGACAAAATTATCATTGAAATCGACGGGCTTGAAGACAAAATTACTACCCCGATGCCCGCAATGAAAAAACAAGCAATCCTTGAACGCTGCGGATTTAGGGTTAATCGTATAACCTACCGCGAATGGCAATATTCACCAAACGCCTGCCTTGACAGAGTCCTAAGAGATCTAAGTCAGGAATAATAATTGATAATTTAATAGGGTTAGACCGGAATCCCTCCAACTACACATCAAACACTGTACTGTAACACTGGTGGAAAGGAGGTGATTGAAATGAATAGGCAATTAATAAAAAAAGCCTTACTCGGAATAAGGCTTTTAATTGATTTTATTGTTTATTTCATTTAGGGTCTGTAACGGGTGCTTTGCAGAGCACCCACCCTATATTTATTATAACTTACTTTTTATAAATTTCAAGTGGTTAGGATAATCGAATTATCTTTTTTCAAACTTTATGTCATATAGTTGCACAAGATTTAATACTCAGACGAAATTTCTCAAATGTTAAATTTCGGTCATGCTGAACTTGTTTCAGTATCTCAAAGGGATCCTGAAATAAATTCAGGATGACTGTGGCTGACCGAAATTTAACATTTATTCTTACCATGGATAATCATCTCTGATTTCCCAGTTGTCGTAGAAGATTAAAGCCCCGCAGTTTAATCTTTTGTTTTTTAAAATATTCTTGTTGCAGCCGTAAATCGAATGATTTTTTATCCCATCTCTTGTAAAGCTACCCCAGTGAAAAAAGCCCAATTTTTTATTTGAACGGCTAAAGCGCAATATAAAATCTTCTCTTGAATAATCTCTTTTGCTGTCTTGCATTCCAATCATTTTAGGTTTTGTAGAAACTATAACATACAGACTGTTGATAGTTATTGGATTACAAGTCTCAGGATTTGTGCAGCCGTCAAGTATAAACATAAGATAAAGCCCGTTTTTTAATGTTGCAATTTGATAATTGCCATAATGTCTTCCTGTTTCAAGAGTGTTTAAGTACGGCAGCAAATACGTTTCTACAACTCTTTTATTATTTTCGTATGTTTGTTCGCTTCCCCAGTCCCATTCTGTCGGATCGCCGTATTCCTGTTCTGCCAGCAGAAATGCATTGGAAATTACGGAATACGTATATTTAACTTTATTTGCAAAAACAACTTTTTGCCATTTACCTATTAATGCGGGAAGTGTCATTGCAATAACTATTCCGAGAATTCCAAGTGTTATCAAGACTTCTGACAATGTGAATGCTTTTCTCATAATTCTTCTCCTTAATGTCGCTGACAGTGACAGTCGCTGGGAGTAACATAGCATAAAATGATATTATGTGCAACAATTTTAAAAAAGCTCTCGGACAAAATATCAGAAAAATCAGACAACAGAAAAATATGACTCAGGAAACAATTTATCTTGAATCCGGCATATCACGCTCGCATATTGCCATGATTGAAGCCGGAAAAAGAGATGTAACCATAAGTGCACTGTTTAAAATTTCAAGGGCTCTCGGTGTAGATTTGAAATCTATTTTTTCTTTTGATGACCTTGAAAAATACAAATATAATGTTGAGGAGCTTTACAAATAGATTGATTTTACATAGAAAAATAAAAAGCCGGATAAAAATCCGGCTTTTTATTTGAAAATTAGAATTTTGTTACTTAACTTTTGTTACTTAACTTCTTTGATAACAATTGAAGCGTTTTGTCCGCCAAATCCGAATGAATTTGAAAGTGCAGCATGAACATCTGCTTTTCTTGCTTTGTGCGGAACATAATCAAGATTTCCAACTTTTTCGTCTTGATTATCAAGATTAATTGTTGGCGGAACGATGTGTTCGTTGATCGCCTTAACACAAGCGATACATTCAACTGCACCTGTTGCACCAAGAAGGTGTCCGTGCATTGATTTTGTCGAAGAAACCATCAAATTCGGATTCTTTTCTTTATCGCCAAACAAACCTTCAATAGCTTTGCTTTCAGCAATATCGCCCAAACCTGTGCTTGTTCCGTGTGCGTTGATATATTGAATATCTTCAGGTTTCAAACCTGCATCTTCAAGCGCAAACTTCATTGAGTGAGTTGCTCCTTTACCTTCCGGATCAGGTGCAACAACATCATAAGCATCTGCTGTCTGACCGTATCCGACAATTTCTGCATAAATTTTTGCGCCGCGTTTTTTAGCATGTTCATATTCTTCTAAAACTAAAATTCCGGCACC
The DNA here is from genome assembly GCA_949297715.1 of uncultured bacterium. GTDB lineage: Bacteria > Cyanobacteriota > Vampirovibrionia > Gastranaerophilales > Gastranaerophilaceae > Scatenecus. Next base: position 7,176 of record CASFTJ010000007.1, read on the forward strand.
TTCACTCATTACGAAACCGTCACGGTCAACATCCCAAGGACGCGAAGCTTTTTGAGGTTCTTCATTGCGTCTTGAAAGAGTTCTTGCAGATGAAAATGCACCCAAACCTACATCACAAATAGTTGATTCGCAGCCACCAGCTAAAACTATATCTGCATCGCCGTATTGTATAGATCTGAAACCGTCTCCGATTGAATGAGTTCCTGTTGCGCAAGCTGATACTACTACTTTGTTTAAGCCTTTAAACCCATATTTCATGGAAATTCTGCCTGATGCCATATTTACAATCATCATAGGAATTGTAAAAGGAGAGCATTTGTTAGGTCCTTTTTCCAAAATTCTTATGTGGTTGTCTTCAAAAGTTCTGAAACCGCCTGCGGCTGAACTTACTATTACACCGATTTTGTAAGGATCAACATCTTTTACTTCTTCCAATTTTGCGTCTTTTACGGCCTCATCTGCCGCTATTAGCGCAAATTGAATAAATCTATCCATTTTTTTGGATTCTTTAGGGTCTATATATTCTTCAGCATTAAAATTCTTTACTTCACCGGAAATTTTTACTACGTGTTTTGAAATATCAATTAATTCGGATGTTGAGATTCCGCTTTTACCTTCCACAAGGCTATTCCAAAACTTATCTACACCTATGCCAAATGGTGTTACCGCTCCCAGCCCTGTAATTACAACTCTTCTTTTAGACATCTTTTTACCTTTTTTACTCTTAACTAATCAGCAGACGGGGTTAATCAACAAAGGCCCTCAACTGCAAAATCGAAAACGTCTTTTAACTTTTTTAAATATACGAGGGAGAAAATTAATATTCAATTTTCACCCCCGTAAACTTATCAAATATCCTGATTTAAAACAAGATAATCTCTTTTGAATGTGCTGTTTAAACACTATCCTCAAAGCCTGTAAATTTTTCAGGCTTAACTCAATAATTATTTGTGAGAATCGATATAGTTTACAGCATCTTGAACTGTTTGAATTTTTTCAGCTTCTTCATCAGGAATTTCGCATCCGAATTCTTCTTCAAAAGCCATTACCAATTCAACTGTATCTAATGAATCTGCGCCCAAATCTGCTGTGAAGCTTGCTTCAGGAGTAACTAATGATTCATCTACGCTCAATTGATCTACAACAACTTTTTTTACTTTTTCAAATGTACTCATCTTTTTTTCCTCATAAATTATTGTATAACTACATGTTTTTTGAAATTCGCTCTCGCGTCTATAATATTATAGTCGGCACAAAATTTTTTTGCAAGAAATTTACATTCTAAGCCCCAGATTGTTAAAAATCTTTACTTAAAACTATATTATCAATCCGCCGTCAACTTCCAAAACCTGACCTGTTACATATTCTGCATCTACCGCCAAAAATTTAACTGCTTTTGCGATATCTTCAGGCTCGCCAAGACGTTTTAGCGGAATAAAATCTGTGAATTTTGAAGTATCAAGATCTTTTGTCATATCTGTATTAATAAACCCGGGAGCTATTGCATTAACTCTTATTCCGCGAGAACCAAGTTCTTTTGCAAGAGTTTTAGTTAAACCAATCAAACCGGCCTTCGCTGCAGAATAGTTTGCCTGTCCTGCATTTCCTGAAACTCCGACTACACTTGACATATTTACAATTGCGCCGCTTCTTTGTTTCATCATAACTTTAACTACAGGTTGTGATACGTAAAATGCGCTTGATAGGTTTGTATTAATTACAGCTTCCCAGTTTTCGGCACTCATTCGCATAAACAATCCGTCACGTGTAATTCCTGCATTGTTTACAAGAACGTCAATTCTGCCAAATTTTGCAAGAACTTCTTCTACACCTTTTGCTGCTGCTTCTTGATTTGATACGTCAAATCTAAACGCTTCAGCTTGAACGCCAAGTGCCTTCAATTCTTCCACTGTTTTATTCGCAGCTTCTACATTTCCTGCATAATTTACGGCTATATCATAACCTGCTTTTGCAAGTTCTATCGCACAAGCTTTTCCGATACCCCTTGAAGCTCCAGTTACTAACGCTAATTTTTCAGACATTTATTTTCTCCTTATCTTTTGCCGGATTTAAACCAGCTTATTATCTTGTTAAAAAATGCTCCTATTCTATCACCTAATGGTTTTTTATCAAAATCTGCCAAAGTTTTTCTTACATTTTCCATATCAACCATCCGACCTTCACGTAAATATACATTCCTCGGCATAAGATCAGGATGTGTTTTGCAAAACTTTTTACTGCCATAATAGTTATTTGTAGTTCTTGAAAACAAACCAACTTTTTTCATCTAAACACCACAGCAAAATTCAGATTTTAAAGCTTCAATCGTCGATTCAAGCGATGCTTTGTCATATACATTATAAACTTTTGATTCCGGTGCTATCTTTTTATTTAACCCTGCAAGAACTTTACCGGGGCCGATTTCTATAAAGATTTCAACTCCTTCTGATATCATCTTCTGTATTGTCTGTGTCCAATATACTGATGAATGAATTTGTTCTGGCATTTTGGCTCTAAAATCTTCCGCCTCAGTTGTCGGGTTTGCGTCTACATTTGTTATCACGGAAATTGATGCGTTATTTAATTCCAATTCCGATACAAATTTCTTAAACTCTGCACTTGCTCCATCCATAAATTTTGAATGAAATGCACCTGATACAGCTAGAGGAACAACTCTTCTTGCTCCTTTTTCAAGTAAAATTTCGCCTGCTTTTTGAACAGCCTTCTCATCCCCTGTAATTACAACCTGAACAGGTGAATTGTAATTTGCTACATCTACATAACCAATTGAAGATGCTTCTTTTAATGCTTCTTCAACAGAGCCCTCAGGTGCATTCAAAACAGCCGCCATTGCTCCGCCTTTAGTTTCACTCATCAGATCTGCTCTCTTTTGAATTGCTTTCAGTGCAGTTTCAAGTGTCATTACTCCTGATGCGTACATAGCACAATATTCGCCTAGAGAATGTCCCGCTGTATAATTCGCATTAATCCCGCATTCTGACTTTAATGCTTCAAGTGCTGCTATCGACATTGTAACTATACAAGGTTGAGTATTAACCGTTTGTTTTAAATTTTCTTCAGGCCCATCAAAACATAAGCCTGAAACGCTTTTGCCTAAAACTCTGTCAGCAGTATCAAAAACTTTTTTTGCCGACTCAAAATTTTCATACAAATCTTTTCCCATACCGACTGCCTGAGAGCCTTGACCAGGAAATAGAAACGCAACTTTCTTTGTCATATAATATCCCTCTCTATAATGTATCTGTGGAAATTATACTATAAAAAAGGTAATTGTAAATATAAAATAAACAGGGGGCTTTTAACACTCCTGTTTATCTTTTATTATTTAATATTTATAATTAATTTTTCTAGCAAATACCTTCTCTTAAGCGGACAATCGCTCCGCCCCAGGTCATTCCGGCGCCAAATCCGCATAAAACTGCGGTTGTTCCAAGTTTCATTTTACCTTTTTCTACACTTTCCGCCAACGCTATCGGAATTGATGCCGCTGATGTGTTTCCGTAATATTTAATGTTTGTTACAACTTTTTCATCAGGATATCCGAGTCTTTCTTGAACAGCCTGTATAATTCTGATATTTGCCTGATGCGGTATTAAATAATCTATATCTTCAGCCTTCATCCCGGCATTTGTTATTAATTCTTCTACATAATGCGGAAGAATCTTCGCAACAAACGTATAAACGCCGCGTCCATTCATTTTTATACCCTTCGGTTTTGGCTGGTATTGCTCAACTAACGGACAATTTTGACCGTCAAACGCAAGTTCAATTAAATGACCGTAATTTCCGTCTGCTTTTATATCAATTGCGATAATATCATCAATTCCGTCTTCCGCTTGGGTTACCACAACAGCTCCTGCGCCGTCGCCAAATAAAATTGATGTTCCTCTGTCTGTCCAGTCTACAAGCCTTGAATTGTTATCAGTTGCTACTATCAAAATATTTTTGTACATGCCTGAAGATATATAAGCTTTTGCAATACTCAGACCGTAAATAAGTCCTGAACATGCCGCTGTTATATCAAATGCAGGAATAGCTTTTGAAATTCCCAGTCGTGCCTGTATATGACAAGCTATTGCAGGATACAAGTCCGGTGGCGCTGATGATGCTGCTAATATTAAATCTATATCATCAGGTGCAATTCCTGACTTTTCTATTGCTTTTTTTGCTGCGTCAAAGCCTAAGTCTATTGCGTTTTCTTCACCAGATACAACGCGCCTTTCCTTTATACCTGTTCTTGTATAAATCCACTCGTCCGATGTATCGTATAATTTTGTCAAATCATCATTTGTTATTACTGTTTCGGGTAAACTGTATCCTACACCCGCAATCCTTAGCGGTATCAATTTGTCCGTCATTAACTATTCCTCATAAAACTTTGCGATTTTTTCGTTGACGCCTGTTTCTACTGCGTGTTTTGCTACTCTCACGGCATTCTTTATTGCATAAGCCTTGCTTCTGCCGTGCGAAATTACAGTAATTCCTTTAACACCCAATAAAAGTGCGCCGCCAAATTCTTCGTAGTTAATCTTTCTGTAAATTCTTTTCATAAACGGTTTTGCAAGAAGTCCGATTATTTTACCGAGCAAATCCGCCTTAAATTCTTGTTTCAGCATTCTGAATAACATTTGAGAGGTGCCTTCGGTAACTTTTAACGCAACGTTTCCTACAAATCCGTCACATACAACTACATCACATACGCTTAAGAAAATTTCTTTGCCCTCAATGTTGCCGACAAAATTCAATTTTCCCTGCTGTTCTTCTAAAAGTTTGTACGTTGCCTGAGCAAGTTCATTTCCTTTTCCGGCTTCTTCACCGATATTCAAAACACCAATTCTGGGGTGTTCAATTCCAAGAACATTTTTAGAAAATGTCGCACCCATAATTGCAAATTGATACAACATTTCAGGAGTACAATTGCTGTTTGCACCACCGTCAATTACTACTATCGGTTTTTTAACAGTCGGCAAAGTTACTGCAATTGCCGGTCTGTCAATACCGGGGATTCTGCCTAAACCAAACAAGCTTGATGCCATCGCTGCACCCGTCGAACCTGCAGCTACTAATGCTGCTGAACTTCCTTGTGCAACGGCATCTACTGCCAATACTATTGAAGATTTTTTCTTCTTTCTTATTGCTTGACCGGGAGCTTCTCCCATTTCTATGACTTCAGAGGCATGAGTTATTTTTATGTCAAGTTTTGATGTATCAATTTTTATACGATACTGCTTGCCGGCCTTTCCGCAATCTGAATAAAAACCTTCGTGCGAAATTTTATCCAATTCCTGCTCTATTCGGTCTTGTTTACCAACAAGCTCTAAGGCTACTCCATACTCCTGAGCTGCCCATACTGCACCTGCTACTATCTCATGAGGAGCGTGATCTCCGCCCATTGCATCAATTGCTATTCTTGTCATATTTCCCTCTCAAAGTCTTATCAATTTAACGGTTTTATGACCGGATGGCTGAATTAATTCAGCCATCCGTAATCTTTTTTACTTTTCTTCTGTTTCTGTAGTTGCTTCTGAAACTTCTTCTTTTGTTTCTTCTGCTTTTGCTTCAACTGGAGCTTCTTTTACTTCTTCAACTACTGTTGTTTCAACTTTTTCTTCTACTACTTTTTCTGTTTTTGCTTTCTTAGTTGTTTTAACTGCAGGTTTCTTTTCTGCTGCTTTTGCTTCTTCTGCTTTGTCTTTCAATCTTACTGCTTTGCCCTTGTATGTTCCGCATGCTGTGCATACTGTGTGTGTTAATACTGCTGCGCCGCAGTTAGGGCATGTTGTAACTTCTGGTCTTGTTGCCTTCCAGTTGCTTCTTCTTTTCCCTTGTGCGGAATGTCCTGTTCTTTTCTTAGGTACTGCCATTTTTCTGTTTCCTTTTTATTTTTTACTACTACTTATATTTCTTTGACTTTTACTTTTTACCGAAATTGTTATTTCGATTAAAAAGCCGGTAAGAGCCTCAGCCCTTGTCAATCTGAATGGTTTTGAATACATCCAGCCTTGGATCTGATAAATTTTCTTCTTTTAAAAACTTATCTCCATTACAATTTATACCACAAACTTTTTTATTTGGTATATTTAATATTACAGATTGATACAATAAGTCATAAATGTCTATTTTATCTTCTCCGTTTAAATCAGTTATAAATTGACCTTCTTTTAACTCTGTTTCCTGTCCGTAATCTTCCATTAGTGCGTATTTGGCATACATTTCATCTATGTCAAAATCCAAATCGTATTCAAATTCTTTCAGACATAAATCGCATTCTAAAATTACAGTCCCGCTGACTTTTCCTTCAACTTCTATAAAATCGCCGAGCGATTTTAAAGTTAAATCCGCAGTAATCGGACCTTTTGAATTTATCCCTTCTATTTCGTTTTCAAATTTACAATTCAGGGTTTTATCTTTTGAATTTTCAATGTCGTCTATTGAAATTGTTAAATGCATTGCCTGACCTTTTTTGAATTACATATACTGTTCTTCTTGCAGTGCAAGAGAAGCGATTTGATTTGATATAAAACAAACTTTTTTCAAAGGACCGCTTGTTTCTTTCTCTATAAAACAAGGTGTCGGATTTTTCATTGCTTGTTTTAATTCTTCATACAATGCTTCCGGACTGTCAACGTATAGAACCAACGGTGCGGTTGAACCTTTTAAAAATACCAAAAGCGACGTTCTTTTCTTAATATTTTGTGCATTAAACTGTTGAGCCATTTTTACTCCTTTTTCATTCTCAACTTCCTAAAATTACGAAAGTCTTTTAAGTGTCTAAATTATAGAATAAAAAAAGAATTTGTGCAACACAAAGCCAAATCTAACCTTATATTGCACAAATTTTTAATTTTTTTATATTAAAGCTTTTCTGTCTTACAAAAGTTCTTTTAAATAATTCGGAAGCGCAAACCTTGCCATGTGATAATCCTTATTATAGATTTTGCAGGTTTTGGTAATTTCTGCGCATCGTTCTTCATCAAAGTATGAAAGCGGTTTTACACTTTCTGAACAAAATGCCCATGCCCAGTATCCGCCGGGGTATGTCGGAATGTTTGAAGTGTATGTTGAACATATCGGGAATACTTTTTTAAGCAAATCGTACATTTTTTTGATTTCCTGCTTATTTACAAACGGGCTTTCCGATTGCGCTGCAACAATTCCGCCTTCTTTAAGAGAATTTTTAACGTTTGTGTAAAATTCCTCAGTGAACAAGCCTTCTCCAGGGCCCATCGGGTCGGTCGAGTCAATAAGAACAATATCGTATTCGTTCTTTTTATCTTTTATAAATTCTATTGCATCTTCAACCTTTATCTCAACTCTCGGGTCTGTTAAACCGCAGGAAATCGTCGGAAGAAATTCTTTGCAGGCATCAATAACCATAGCGTCAATTTCGCATAATACAACTTTTTTGACGGTTTTGTGTTTCAGAACTTCTCTGACAGTACCGCCGTCGCCGCCGCCGATAACAAGGACAGACTCAGGGTTTTTGTGGTGCATCATAGGAACATGTGCTATCATTTCGTGGTAATGATATTCGTCCCCTTCCGTTGTCATCATCAAATCGTCAAGGGTCAAAACACGCCCGAGCGCAGAGTCTGTTTCAAAAACTTCAACTTTTTGAAAGTCAGATTGTTTTGAAAACAAAACTTTTCCGGCCTTGATTGCTATCCCGAAGCCTGACGGGGTAATTTCATGATAATATCCGTTTTCTATTCCGTTTTTCATTTGTTCTCTCCTTTTTAATTTTTTAAAAAATTATATCATAAACAGCAATTTTTTAATGTGAAAATTTTTATATATATTATAAGGGGAAAATTATGGTTCTGAAACTCGGTCTTGTGATAATGAAAGCCGTTAAAAAATCTTATCCGGTTCTGCGAAGCGGAGTGTCTGCGATGCCGGAAGGGCTGAAGTTTGATTTGAAAAACCCTTATATTTTAGAGGTTCTGCCGGAGAAAAAGCTCGTTGAACTTCAAAAATTTGACGGCAAGAAATTGAACACAGTATGCAGGGTTCTTGACAGAGATGATTTTCCAAAACTTTTAAACCGCTATGAAAGATTGTCATCAAGGGGTGGTTTTAGAGAGGATGAGTTTCAAATACTTTACAAAAAAGCATTTCCGTCAGGCAAGGTTCCTGTGGATATAAACCTTGACGCATTTGTGTTTTTGAATGATTTGAAGCCCCAAATCGGCTCAAAATTTGATGCACACGGACTTGCAAAGGTTAGTGTGACCGATCAGCTGAAACAGTTGAACAATCTTCTCACAAGAGGAATAAATAAAGATAGACCGTTTTTTACGGCTCCGCTTTCGTGTGATCCAAAGTTAGGCTCCGGACTCGGAACAGGCGGCGGGCATGCTTATCGTGACGGGTCATTTATTCTTGTCAGTGACAGCGGCAAATCTTTATGCACAGACGGTATAAAACATGTCATCGTAAACGATGCATATTACCATATTATTTCGGATTTACGCCGGAGATTTCCAAAGGTAAATTTTGTCAGAGCCGACGAGGCTGTTGAATATTTCAGTCGTTTATGAACCTAAAATGTGTATGTGAAGGTGAAAAACCTCCTGACCTGCTTCTTTGCCTGTATTAATAAGAGTTTTATAGGATTTAAGCCCGATTTTTTTAGTAGTTTCTTTAACAGCACAAAGAAGTTCTGACATAAGATTTTTGTCCTCAAGTTCGTTCAAAGATTCCACATGAACCCTCGGCACAACAAGAAGATGAACAGGAGCTTTCGGATTGATATCCTTAAATACAACTACATGCTCATTTTCATACACAAATTCCGTATTGAAATCCCCTCTGATAATTTTACAAAAAATACAATCGTTTTCCATTTTCATCTCCTATGTCAGCTTAGTTTACAATATAGATTTTAAAATATCAATCAAATAAATCAACGCTGATTTAAAATGTGAAATTGCATAATAAAAAGCGGTTATTGAAACCGCTGATAGTTATATATTAACATCAAGTAAATGTATATTTTTTAATGAAGATATTAAGTTAAAATATTTAAAATTTACGGATTTTTGAGGACACAACTCTGGTGAACGGCAATAAAATGTCTTTCAACCTGCATTCTTAATAAAAATTAATGATGCACCACCTCTAAATATTGAGTTAAGAAACCATTATCTTCCGCATTCTAAAAGGACAAATCTCTTGCGAAAGTATTTAGATACTACCACAAGTTTTAAAAAATTACAATACTAATTTTTAAAACATGTTGACAAAGCTTAATAATTAATGTATACTACTTGTGTAGTAGAAGATATTTTGTGATTTTTGTTTTGGTAGTTAAGAAAGGATTTTCATTATCATTTAGATTTGGATAATTTAATTAATCCGGCATATATTGTTTTGCTTTGCCCTCTGAATGGGGTATTGTTTTTGAAGAGATATAAAGTAAAATAATTTTTAAGGAATGTTAATTTAATATCCCTATCAGGCAATTATTTAAAATCACAGGTTTTAAAAAAGACAACAAATTGTAGAAGGTCATGGAAAAAAGTAAGCAAGCAAATAAAAATAATACGGAAACTGTAAAATCAGCAGCTTCAAATCCTCTGAAAAGCAGGGTTTCAAATCCTATTGCCGACAGCGGAATTATTGCACGTATTAATAATATTAATGCCCAAAAAACAAATAACAGGCTTTACAGCGGTTATGCAAGCAATACAATTTCTAAAAAATCTTCTGATATAGCCGGTATAATAAGCGAGCTTAATATAGCTTTGAAAAATAAACATACTGCATCAGATTTGTTCACAGTATTGCATGATATGTTTACCGACAAATTAAACTGCCTTTTCACAGCTTACGGACTTTTTCAAGAAAAATCCAACTGTATTAATCTTAAACTTCAAAATAAATTCGGAAGCACTTATTCGTCAAAAATTTTCATGTCTGACGAAAACAATCCTGTTGTTGAAAGCTTTAAAAACGGATCAATCATTACAAGAGAGGATAATAAATTTTTAAATATTCCGTATCTTCAGGATTCACCGTCATATATAGTTCCGTTGTTTTCAATTGATCACTGCATAGGCGTGTTGATTGCGGGAATGGAGGTTACGGAAGCTGAGTCTTCAATATTTTCCTTCATTGCAAATTATGCTGCGATGTTTATTGATAATATAAATTTAAGAGAAAAAGCAAGCAAATACGACAATACCGATAACCTGACTTCTTTATACAATCACAGAGGATTTCAGGAGGTATTGTCAAAAGAACTTCAGCGCGCAAAAGATAACAAAACCAATCTTTCCATAATAATGATGGATGTGAACAATATTTCAAAAATTAACCGCGAACTCGGGCATGCTAAAGGCGACGAAGTTATAAGACTTCTTGCGGACAAAATTAAACAAAACATAAGAAGCAACGATAAAGCAGGACGTTACGGCGGGGATGAAATTGCGATAATCCTGCCAGACACAAACACTGCGGATGCCAAATACTTGGCAGAATACATAACATATACGCTTTCCTGCTGTTTTGTGGATGATGTCGGGCCGGTTAAGGTTTCTGTCGGAATTTCGACATATCCTGAATGCACTGAAAATCAGGAAAAACTCCTTGTACTTGCAGAACAGGCAATGTATATTTCGCAAGCTAAAGGCTACAAAGAAGGGATGTCCGCAATTATAAGCAGCAGCGACTACAATTTCTGGAGCAACGACAGCTTAAATTCGTTTGCAGAAGTTCTTGCCAAAAGACATTCTCAAGTTGGAATAAACTTTGAAGAAGAACTTGTTCACAAATTCAACAACGAGCAAATCAGTTCTCAAAACCACTTGATGGAAATGGTAACTTCACTTGCAGGCGCAATAGATGCAAAAGATCCTTATACAAAAGGTCATTCGACATCAGTTTCAAGGTACTCAGAAGCCCTTGCCCGTGCGATTAACCTTCCTGAAGAAGAAGTTGAACGCATAAAACTTGGCGCATTATTGCACGATGTCGGCAAAATCGGTATACCCGAAAATGTACTTAAAAAACCTTCTCACCTGTCGGATGACGAGTGGGAAATTATGAAACAGCACCCCGTAATAGGTGCGGAAAAAGTGCTTGCGCCAAATGAAGCTTTGAGAGACTTAATCCCGATGGTTAAATATCACCACGAGCATTTTGACGGAAGCGGTTATCCTGAAAAGCTTAAAGGGGAAGAAATTCCGCTGTCTGCAAGGATTGTATCTGTTGCTGATGCTTTCCACGCACTTATTTCAGACAGACCTTACAGAAAAGGCTTAGGAGTCGAAAAAGCTTGCGAAATCCTTAAAATGGGTGCAGGCACTCAATGGGACAGCGATTTGGTCAGACAATTCATTACAATTGCACCTTCACTTTCAACAAGTATTTAAGTATTGTTTAACACTTCAAACTGAAGGCTTAATTTTTAATGTTTTTTCGTTAAAAATTGTTTTTTATATAATCAGAAGAATTAAACCAAGTTACTTAAAAATTTTAATGCGTTTTTACAAAAATGTAACCGAGTTGCCAATATGAAAAATTAAAGTTAGAATGTTATATTGTATCGGAGTGGGAGGATTAAATGCCGAAATTAGCCGGAGAAAGAAATTATCAAAGATATTACGACAGGAATCATCTTGATGCGAGGCAAATACCGCAAAGAGAATACAGACCGTATAAAGTCGTAAGACCTGCTGAACCGCGCTATGTAACCCCTAAACAACGTCAATCGAAAAAACAACGCTATAACATTATCCACAGCATTATATCCGTTGCGATTTTAAGTATTATTATGGCTTTTGTTTACCCGACCTGCTACAACAGAATTATTAAGTCATTCTTCCATAAATCGCCCTACCCTGCAATAAAAGCGGACACTTATAAACTTTTAAACCCGACAATCGGCTATCTTAACAACAATCTGTTTTTAGGTAGATATTTCCTGTCAGGCGCAGAAACCAAACATCCCCAAATGCTTGAATTAAACTTAAATGAAAGAATGACGGGGCTTGAGAATCAGCTTGAAAATCTTGGCACATTATACCCTACAATAGAACCTTCTTTATTTGTCTGGGATTACGAAACAGGGAATTACGCAGGAATAAATTCAGACAAGCTTTATTCCGCTGCAAGTATAATCAAAATTCCTGTTCTAATCCAGCTTTTCCGCTCGATTGAAGCAGGACAGCTAACAATTTACGACACAATGACATTAAAAAATTATTACAGAGCGGAAGGTTCGGGAAGTTTGCAGTTTAAGGCAGAAAATTCAACCTGGACGATTGATGATCTTGCAAGATTAATGATAACCGAATCGGACAATTCCGCAACGAATATGATAATGGCAAAGTTAGGCTCCAGGTACGACGTAAATTCAGGAATCCGCCAGTGGGGATTGAGTAAAACACAAGTAAAGACCTGGCTTCCTGATATGGGCGGAACAAACTTTACAACGGCGGAAGATCTTGCAAGAATGCTTTACAACCTTGATAACCCGAATTTTTTAAGCGTAAGTTCAAGAGAAAAAATATTTGATTATATGGGACATGTGCATAATGACAGACTACTTCCGGCAGGCTTAGGTGCAGGTGCAAGCATTGTCCACAAAACAGGCGATATCGGCAAAATGCTAGGAGATGCGGGAATTGTATATGCCCCGAACGGCAAAAAATACATAGTTGCAATTATGGCAAACCGCCCGTATAATTCGGTTCTCGGCAAAGATTACATTGTAAAGGCATCCGAGATAATTTACAATTATATGGTGAAATAATTTATGCTAAAGGATTTGCTGGAATCTGGGAAATGTTTTAAACTTGTCTGCGGAGCGGGAAATCAGGACTTGGCGGAAGTTGAAAAACTGACGGCACTTTATGCAAAAGCAGGATGCCGTTTTTTCGACCTTAATGCTTCAAAAGAGGTTATAAATGCCGCAAAAAGAGGACTTGAATTTGCGGAAGTGAAAGATGCTTACCTTTGCGTAAGTGTCGGAATTAAAGGGGATCCGCACGTTAATAAAGCCGTAATTGATTATGAAAAATGCATTTCCTGCGGACAATGCGACGAAATTTGCCCGCAAAAAGCAATTGTTTACCATAAAGTCAAAAAAAATCGCTGTATCGGATGCGGAAGATGTTTAAAAGTATGCCCGAAAGGTGCAATAAGCTATATTTCAGAAGCAAAAGAGCTTTCAGAAGTTCTTCCGCCCCTGCTTGAAATGGGAATTGATTGTGTAGAATTTCACGCAGACGGGAAGGATTATAATGAAATTTTCAAAAACTGGGAATATATAAAAAGCAATTTCAGAGGGATAGTAAGCATTTGCACAAGCCGCGGGAATTTAAGCGACACAGAGCTTGTGGAATTTTTAAAAAAAATTACCTCAAATATTGAACCTTCCCGAACAATAGTACAAGCCGACGGGTTTCCGATGAGCGGCGGGCAGGACGATTTTAAAACTACATTGCAAGCCGTTGCAACAGCCGAAATTGTTCAAAATGCCAATTTGCCTGTTTTTATAATGCTTTCGGGCGGAACAAATTCAAAAACCGCCGAACTTGCTAAAATGTGTGGAATTAATTATAACGGAATTGCAATCGGCTCTTACGCAAGAAAAATCGTTTCAAAATACGTTTCCCGTGAGGATTTTCTAACAAACGAAAAAGTATTTAACGAAGCTCTTGAAGTTGCCCAAAAACTTGTTTTATCAGTTTTAGAGAGCTAAATTTTCAAAAAAAAAGAGCGAATTAATATTTTTCACTCTTTAAACAATCTTGTGTCCTCTTTTGACACTTCACACAAATCCTAAATCAACAGCTATTGTTCCTCAATAGCGTCCTCTGCTCTCTTAATCTTTTTCACCAAATCTCCGAATTGCTCTTTTATATACAAAAGAAACAATGCAATCTCGTCTTTAAAGCTGTACACACCGGGCCAAATTGTATATCTGTACATAAGAATTACTCCTTTTACTATCTAACCTTCACATGGCATTTATCGGTTTTTGGAGTAAAAACTTTAGGAAAACAAATTAAATATTACAAAAATTTTACATTACAAAATAAAACATTTTATTAAAAATCAAATTCGCCTGTACTATGATTAAGAAAATAGAAGGGATAAAGCATGCCTGCAACAAGAGAAAAAAATAACCAAAATAACAACGATTTACATATGATTCCGCAGAATACGGAAGCGGAAGAAGCTGTTCTTGGGGCGATATTAGTAAATCCTGTTGTAATAACAAAGGTAGTAGAAGGGTTAAAACCGGAAAGTTTTTATAAACCCGCACACAGATACGTTTATGAAGCAATGCTTCAGCTTTTCAATTCCAACGAAAGAATTGATATCGTATCAGTTTCAAACGTTCTTGATTACAGTTCAAAGCTTGAAACAGTCGGCGGACGTGCATTTATAAATGATTTGGCGCTTAATGCGATAAGTACGGCGAATATTGAATATTACGCAAAAATTATTCAGGAAAAGGCAATTAAAAGAGCCTTGATTAACGCCGGCAGCGAAATAGTATCTTTTGGATACGATATGAATCCTATTGACAGATCACTCGATCAGGCAGAAAAGCTTATTTTTGACATTGCCTCTAAAAAAGCAACGACAGACCTTGTACACGTTAAAGACTTGGTTTTAAACACCTATGAAAAGATTGAATACCGCTATGAGCATAAAGATGAATTAATTGGGGTTCCGACGAACTTTTACGAACTTGATACAATGACAAGCGGGCTTCAAAAATCGGACTTAATAATTCTTGCGGCACGTCCTTCAATGGGAAAAACCGCATTTGCCTTAAATATTGCACAAAACGTTGCAATAAAGGCCAAAACGCCTGTTGCAATATTTTCTCTTGAAATGTCAAAGGAACAGCTTGTTCAGCGTATGTTATGCTCAGAAGCCGAAGTTGATACCCAAAGACTTAAAACTGGACACATGCAAAGCAAAGACTGGGAAAAGCTTGCAGATGCAATGAACTCGTTTGCACAAGCTCCGATTTATATTGATGACACTTCAGGCTGTACTTTAACAGATGTTCGTGCAAAGTGCAGACGGTTAAAAATGGAAGAAAAAAACCTCGGACTTGTCGTCATAGACTATCTTCAGCTTATGGAAAGCTCAGGCAAAGAAGATCGTATGCAGCAGATTTCAGCAATTTCAAGAGGCTTAAAGACACTTGCAAGAGAGCTTGATGTACCTGTAATTGCGCTTTCACAGCTATCTCGTGCTGTAGAATCCAGAACAGACAAGCGTCCGATGCTTTCAGACCTGCGTGAATCAGGTGCAATCGAGCAGGATGCCGATATCGTTATGTTTATTTATCGTGACGAATACTACAGAAAAGCTGACGGCGAGGAAGACGAATCAATTAAAGCCGCTAACAAAGGCGAATCGGAGATTATTATTGCAAAACACAGAAACGGCCCTGTCGGAACCGTTAAACTGCTGTTTCAAGGTAATATCACTAAATTTAAAAATCCGATTAAAACCGATGTTTTCTAAAGTTTTTTGCCCGATTTTATAAGCGAATATTTCCTACCTGCTTGAACAACTTCAATATTTGCAGCCTGTTCAATTTCAGGTAAATCTCTGTTTCGAATAATTACACGCAAATTATCGTTACTTAAAAATTCTTCAAGCACATCCGTATTTTTTTGGGTATAAAACTCAACTTGCCCGCCATAGTAATAATATACGGAATACCGCTTTCCAAATGCAAATGTCTTAAGTTCATATCCGTTTTCTTTTGCAAACTTTGCCATTTGCATCAAGTCATTCTGCCCGAATTTGTAATCCATATCAAAAAACAGCTTATATCCCCAGCCGGAAAGGATTACCATAAAAAATACAAACGAAAGAAAAAGCCCAATTCTGTTTTTCTTATAAAGTGAAATAAAAATAGCACTTCCAGTCAAAAGCACAAGAATTATGCAAAACCACTTTACAGTTAAAAAATCACCGTAAATCTGCGGCGGTAAAACAAACTTTGCAAACATAGCCAAAAATCCTGCAACTATAAATGCTCCGCCAAAAATCGCCGATGAAATATTAATTTCCCTTTCACATTCGCCGTTTTTGATGTAATTCATCCATACAAACCCTAAAATTACCGCAAAATAAGGATAAATCGGCAAAATATACGTTATCAATTTTGTACTGGAAACTGAGAAAAATAACATCACAAAAATAAATGCAATCCAATTGAATAAAAGGAATTTTTGAGAATTTGAAAGCTCCTCAAGCTTAAATTTTCTAAAAGGATTTAAACCCGCAATTTTTCCGATTAAATTATGAAGTTCAGGTTTTTCAAATTTTATTG
This sequence comes from uncultured bacterium, assembly GCA_949297715.1. Taxonomy (GTDB): domain Bacteria; phylum Cyanobacteriota; class Vampirovibrionia; order Gastranaerophilales; family Gastranaerophilaceae; genus Scatenecus. The sequence continues at coordinate 23,512 of CASFTJ010000007.1, forward strand.
AAGCAAATTTCTCCCTCAACTTCGCCCACGCCGCAGCAATAGCCGAAAAAGTCCACGGCAAAACACCCCACAAAAACGTCAAAAACATAAATATAAACGGTTGTTTTCTTCCTAAATCCTCCGAATTTATAAACCTTTGCAGGTGATGTTTAATAATATATTCATTAAAAAACATCGGATCGTGAGTTTTCAGCATAATCAAATGCCACGGAACAGTAATCAGAAAAAACAACAAAAATCCTACTAAAAAATATTGCGGCTTAAATATTTCCTTAAACCTCCCGCTGACAATAGAGACAAAAAACATTACTCCAAAAGGAATTACAAACCCCGGAATCCCTTTTGCCATAACAGCAAGCCCTGAAAATATATAAAACAACCACCAAAAATATTTTTTGTTTTCTTCCTTACAAAAATGCGTCATAAACCCGCAAAACACCGAAACAACAGTACAAACAGCAAGAACTATGTCAAGAATTGCAAATTTAGCAAGAATGACAAATTCCATACTTGTTGCAAGAATAAGTGCCGAAATAACCCCAAAGCTTCTTGATACAATCTTTTTACCCGCAAAATAGAGTAAAAAACAACTCAACATCCCATACAAAGCAACGGGAAATCTTGCGGTAAATTCATTAATTACCCCTCCCCACAAGCCAAATGACAAACATTCACCCCAAAAATACAAAGGAGGTTTCTCAAAAAAATAATCCCCGTTTAAAAACAGCGACAAATAATCCCCGCTCTTAAACATTTCTCTTGCAATTCCGACATATCTGGTTTCATCCACATCCATCAGAGGATAATTCCCGATATTGTGGAAAAATATAAAATAAAACAACACCAACAACCCGGCTATCACAGACAAATCCTGATGCTTATTTATAAAATCCTTAATTTTATCCATAAAATCCTCTCCCTAATCTCGAAAAAAGTATATCATAAATAATTAATAATTAAGATTTATTTTCAAATTGACTTTTAAAACCGGCAGATTAAAATTATAGATAATGTTTACCGGAGATTTAAAAAAGCTTGCAAAGCTATTAAAAGCAAGACATTTAACGATTTCGACCGCCGAAAGCTGCACAGGCGGACTTGTTGCCTCAATGCTGACGGATATTTCAGGAAGCTCTGACTACTTAAACGAAAGCCACGTAACATACGCAAATTCAGCCAAACATAAGTACCTCAATGTAAGTAACGAAATTCTTGAAAACTTTGGCGCCGTAAGCCCTGAATGCGCCCAAGCAATGGCCGAAGGTCTGCAAAAGCTCTCAAACTGCGACATTGCCCTCTGTACAACCGGAATTGCAGGCCCAACAGGCGGTACAAAAGAAAAACCCGTCGGCTTAATCTATATTTCAACTCGGTTTCAAGGGATAACAACAGTTAAAAAATACACCTTTAACCCTCTTTTACCAAGAAAATTAATGAAAGTAACCTTTGCTAAAGCCGCAATACATTCGGCCCTTGAGGCTTTAAAACAAGCTTAAACCTTATCCTGCAATAATTTCAGCCAAAACCTCAGGGAATTTGTTAATTAAAGTATCCGCAAAATCCCTTGCGTCAATCTGCGTAATAACCATTGAAAGCAGGTCATTCGGAAGTTCTTCAACCATTTTAATCTTTTCTTCAGGTTCAATAACATCCATAGCCTTAACAAGTTCAGGCTTCTGTTTTTGGGCATGAATCATATTGGTGTAAGATTCAGGACTGAAAATTTGATAAAGTTCAGGGTGCTGATTAGCTAAATTTAAGGTTAATTGCTGTTTTTGAGTTGACTGCATTGAATATAAGGCATCTTTAAATTCAATCGGATTAAATCTGTCAATCTGGTTAACCATATCGAAATTGCTTTTATCTTCGCACTCTTGTCCTGTAACCCCTTCAATCATCTGTGCAAGATATTCAGGCGGAAGCGACTGAAGATGCTTTAAAATATTGCCTTTATCAACGTCAGTATGAGTCAAAAAGTTGTCGAGTTCGCTGTTTGGCATAAGTCTTATGACTTCTTCTTCTGAGAACATCTCCATAACAGTATTTACAAGCTGTTCTGGCGGAAGCTCCTTTAACATGGCAAGAAGTTTATCTTCCGTAAAGAAATACAAACCCTGATGTAAATCTTCTTCTTCCATTAGCGGAAGAAATTTCTGAAGTTTGTCGGAAGTCATTGTGCTGAGGATTAAAAACTTATTATTCGGATCTGCAAGATTAAAAATTTCAACAAGCTTGTCAGGGTTGCTGAATAGTTCCGTTGCATATTCAACAGCAGCCTGATTTCCTTGAGCAGCTTCGGCTTCCACGATATCTTCGACAGACATCATAGAATACATTTCAACCATTTTGGTGTAAGAAACGTTTAATTTACTTAAAAGCGTTGTTAAATCTGTGTCAAGTACAATCATCAGAACATCCTTGCAGAGTAAATATCCAAATACGATAACGGCATAGTTGAAAAAAAATTTAAATAATATTGGGATTTGTAACGAATTATTAACATATTTTGTCTTTATAAGCTCTATTATGGTGTTTAAAAAGTTACAACAAGATTTATGATATTTTTAAAGATAAACCCGAATAATAAAATTTAAGAATTAAGAAATTAAATTCAACAATAGCAATAAAAACATAAGCAAAAGAAAAGACTTGATTTTAAAAAATGTTTATAGTAGATTAGATTTTGCGAGCGGGCAAAATTGTTTGCCAAATGCCTAAGACACTTTCCGAAAAGCAAAAGAAAAGACAGAGGGTGTTTTGGATTGAAAATAAGAATAAGCAGATAGTCAATGCTAAGTTTTGAAAGATTGGATTAAAGATAGTTAGACACAGTCTTCAAAAGGTTTGCGAAGGAGCAGATGTTCCGGATTATAAATTGGCTGTTGCTTCAGGTGGTTAGAGCACTCTGCCGAGAAAAACAATTGAGTATTGTTTTTCGAGAGGCCTGATAAGGGTCAAATGTTCTGGATTTTGAAAATAGCATAAATGATTTATGGGCTGCTAGCTCAGGTGGTTAGAGCACTGCTGCTAGCTCAGGTGGTTAGAGCACTCTGCCGAGAAAAACAATTAAGTATTGTTTTTCGAGAGGCCTGATAAGGGTCAAATGTTCTGGATTTTAAAAATAGCATAAATGATTTATGGGCTGCTAGCTCAGGTGGTTAGAGCGCACCCCTGATAAGGGTGAGGTCGGTGGTTCGAGTCCACTGCGGCCCACCATTTCGAACAAATCGAACTTGGTGAAACACATTCAAATGAGCCTTCGGGCTCTTTTTTAATGCCTTTAAGACATTCTTCCTTAGTATTTTCAATGGTTTTGGCGAATTCGTCATAGCCATATTCCTCAATGCCTTGTTTTGCAAGTCTAATTAGCTTCGCAAGTGTCGCAAACGGTTCAGCAAATGACATTTTGACTTTTTTGTCTTTCACTGTAACAGATGAATAGGTCTGTCGAACTAATTGAGCAATCATTTCGGGAGACAATTCAGAGTAAGACATGCCAGCTTTTTTGCATACATCTAAAATTTTCATTCCTGTTGCCAAATAGTCAACATTGGCATTTTGGTGTCTTTGCAATTCTGCATTCAGCCTGTTCAGCTTGAACTCATATTCATTTTTGAAAGTAATCCACAAATCCATATCTATAACTTTGTTCAACTGGTCGAGATACATCTTTTTGAGGGTTTCGGTGCATTCTTCTATCTCTTTGTTAAGCCTTTTGACCTCGTTCCTGTGATAGTTTTGTTCGTCTTTCAGGCTCTCTGCAAGAGAAGTTTTGACGAGTTCATATAGTTTTTCATCTAAGGCTATTCTCAAAAGATGTCTGCGGAATGAAGCTGTCATTTCCTTTTCTGAAATGCATAAGGTATTTGTGCAAGACGGGTCATTGTGGGTACAGCGATAGTAAACTTTTTCATATTTTTTGCGTTCTCCGCTGATTGCATAGCCGCAAACCTCACATTTTGCAATACCAGGATAGAGAAAATGAAAGTTTTTGCGTACTTTGGACTTGCTGACCTTTTGGAAAGCCTGTTGAGCTTTGTTAAACAGGTCAAAGCTGACTATTGCAGGGTGTTTCCCTTGGTAGATAATTCCGTTGCAACGCATTTGACCTGTGTAGATAACATTTTTGAGCATACCTTCTAATACGGTTTTTGTAATTTTGGGCTTGTTTTGTTGGTAATAGTAGCCGTCTAAATAAAGTTTTTCACAGAGTTTGCGGATAGAATATTCACCTGTTGCAAAGAGTTCAAAAGCTCTGCGAATAAACATAACCCGCAACGGGTCAATGTAGAGTGCCTTTTTCTCCCCTCTTTTGTAGCCATAGGGTGGTTGAAATGGCCAGTACCTCTGTTCAAGCCCTTCATGTAATCCTTTTGCAATCTCCTCGGATAGGTTGTCAATGTAGTTTTTTGCCATAAGTACCTTAATCCCATGTATGAACTTGTCATGAGATTTAGAGTTTTTGCTAATAATTGAGCCCTCTTTCACAAGGTGAACTTCAAGGTCATAATCTTCAAGAGTAACATAGTCCTTGAAGTTGCGGTAAAGCCTGTCTGTCTTTTCGACAAGGACAGTTCTAATATCGGGATTAGCCTTTAGAAAGGAAAGCATAGCATTGTAATTTGTTCTACCAGCTTTTTTGGCTGTTTCTGCATCAGAATACTCCTGAACTATCTCAAATCCTTTTTTCTTTGCATAATCTCGTAAAAGTTTCAACTGGGCTGGAATAGAAAACCCCTCACGTTCCTGTTCTTTGCTAGATACACGTGCATAAATAACAACTTGCTTGTTTGTCATAATCTGAACTCCTTAGAATTTTCTGAACTTCTTTTTTTCATTTTTACTCATTTTCCCAAAAAGTAAAGTGAGGATTCCGGACGATTTCCCGCTAAGGAAATCCGAAAATAACTGGGCTGAAAGCAATAGAAACCTACTCAAATTTGCAAAATGGTTCATAAAAATTTACGAAATCCAGTAATAGAGTACATCTAAGGTAAAAATCATGTCGAAAAAGAAAATTTGTAAGATTTTCTCACAAAAGTGTAGTTTGTGTAGTCTATTGGCTAAAACTCACTCAAATTAAGCCTTTTAGAAGTTTGTGGACTGTAACTTTTGTGTTGTCATCGGGTTGTTTTGGTGTCGTTTTGGCAAAGAAAAACCGCACAAGTAATTTGTGCGGCTGAAAATTCAGATAAAAAATCTAAACTTCATACAAGACAATAAATAGGAAGAACACTATCTTCGTCTAATCTTACGAAATGCAGATTTGAAGGTCATTTTTAGACCATTCTCATCACATTTGAAGATGTTTGTCACCAATTCAAGAACTTGTCGTTTTGTGGTGGGATCAAAGCCAGTATAGACATCATAAAGTCGCTTTGTGAACGTTTCAGTTACCTTAGATTTCACCGTTTCAATCTGTTTTTCTGTCGCAAGTATTTGTGTGTCCAAATCACCATATTTTTCCTGAATAGCACTCATTTTGTCGTTAATATATTTCTCATCAGTAATACCATTTTTGACTACCTTTTCCATAACACCCTGTTCACTGTGATATTTGCGGCTAATATTGCGTTTCAGGGTGGATAAATTCTGCGACATACCAGAAATCTCATTTTTCAAGCCTTCGGCTATAATTTCATCAGGAATAAGCCCCAAACGTATCTCTTTGAGATAAGTATTAACATCATCATCAATCGACACTTCCCTAACAAAAACTTTTTCCTTGCATTTTGGATTCATACAGCGGTAATACACATACTTTTTGCCATTCGGTTTCATTTTGATGTCTTGAGTTAGATAATGCTCGCAATTTGCACAGGTAAGCAGGTTAGAATAAAATTCTTTGTATCTGCGTGAGGCTTTTGGGGCTGATTTGAGGAGTTTTTGGACTTTCTCAAATAGTTCATCGGATATAATAGCATCATGCGTACCGTTCACATATTCATCAGCCTTTTTCACATAGTATTTGCCAGTATAAAAAAGATTTCTCAATATTGAATCCAATGTACTTGGCGGTATTTTCATATCAGGTTGAAGTTCATACATAAAACCCTGTTCAAACAATTCATTTGCAACCTCAGGAACAGAGTAATTTCCTGTTGCATACAATTCAAAAGCTTTGCGAACAAAATTGGCACGACTGTCTATAATAACAGCTCTGCCAAGTTCATTGTCATTCATATAGCCATAAGGCGATTTTGTAGCTCTGTAACCGCTCAAATTTTTGGCAATAATACCAGCATTGCACCTCTGCCTATCCAAACGCACACGATTGTTAGAAAAAGCTATTTCCATATCAAATAGCATAAAATCAGCAGGATCAACGGGATTTTGCATAATACGATTAGGAACGACAAGCACAACGATAATTCCATAGTCTTCAATCAATTCTTTGATGATCCGTCTGCTCCATTTCTTGTGAGCCTGTCAGCATAGGCACATACAAGTACCTTTGCCTTACCCTCTTTCAACATTTGAACCATTTTGTTGAATTTAGGTCTTTTGTTACCTTTCATAGCACTAACATTTTCAATAAATTTCTCAACAATATTCATTTTGTAGCCGTTGCAAAAAGTTTCGCACAATTCCTTTTGGTCCTCTATAGATGTACCTTTTTCTTGGTCTTTGCTTGAAACCCTGCAATAGTAGATACAATCAAGTGATGTAAGATTTTTCCATTTGTTTAATATGTCTTTGTAATTAAATATCATAATAATTTGTTCTCCTTTTGGTTCTATGTGTACAAGAAAACTTCCATTGCATAAGACTATGCAGTGAAAGTTTTTGAAATTTTTGCCGAGGTTAGTCCTCATCATCACCTCTATTTGCAGGATTTGCAAGCCAGTAATTTTTCTGAATTTTTATTTCTTCCAGTAAGTAATCATTATCGGAAACATCAATAGAGATAGCCCTATTCAAGCCTTTCATAACAACTGTTTTTGTATTAAAACGTTTATCATTTGCAACTAATAGCCTAAATTGAGCGGGTGACATAATATTTTGTGGATTTGCAACATTAAATTTCTCAATATACCTGTTAAGATTAAGCCGTAAAATAGTACCATGGATCAATTTGTAGTCTTGTCCATAATCAAGTTTGTCAGCGTCAATCAAACGAGTGATGTCATTCAGAATAATATCAGAGGATTTGACTTCGGTATTCAAGTAACTTTGATATATTGTATTGTAATCAATAGCTATTTTTTGCCAGTTCACAAGTTCATATCCAAGAATATGATTAATGATTACCCACATTGTGCAAGATGTTGCAATACAGAATAAATGTCGTTTCCCAGATAGATTTGTCAAGGTACATAATGTTGCATATACATTATTGTAGATTGCAGGAATTTGCGACTTACATTGGAAAATTAATGGTAATATTAGTGATAATTCTTTGCGTGCTTCGGGGTGAAAATATTCAAAGCCCGATAAATCAAAATCATCTTTTTTCACATATGCAAATAATACCCTAGATAACAATTGTGGTGTTGGATTTTTCCAAAATTCATTTGCAGTTGCAACAATATTGGTGTGCACTTCAATTTTGTCAATACCATCTTTTTTGCCCCGTTCTCTTGAGAGACCGTAAAAGCTGTTTTTCACGATTGGTTCAAGCTTATTTAGTATATCCAATAGTAAATCATCTACAAAAGCAGGAATATTTCTACGAGCTTGAATACTTTTCGATATTGCATAAACTGTAGAGTTGCCCACAGTATGCATTGAATTGTCAGGTAAACCATAAATAGCTGAAATAAAGTCCATAATAGTACTTTTTCCTGATTCATAAGCTCCAAACAAGAAAATACTTGGCATACATCCAGTAATACCCATAAAAACATCACGCATAGAGATTGCAAGAGCTCCTCCTACGCATAACAATACATCAGAACTATTAAATGTTTTCACAAATTGTGGCATTGCTTTTTGCATAATCTCTAAACTTGTTTTTGTACTTGGATAAATCATTGGAATACAAGGATTTTTCACATCTACTAACGAATTCTCCATGCACTTATAGTCTTTTTCAGGTATGTACTTTGTAGCCATAAAAAGTTGGTTTGTTTGGTATAGAAAAAAAGCATTTCCATAAACATAACAATTAACCTGATGACCAGCATGTGCATATTGTACCTTGCATATGGATTGGTCTCGTAATTGTTGTTGTAACCTTTCCAACCCGTACTTTTTGAACGAGATTTTCGTGCCTACAAATTGTTTTCCAATTTTCAGATTAAGTCCTCGACTGTCAATCAAATCTTCCTGTTCAAGTTCAACTAGGGCTTGTGCAGGATTTTTGCCACCGATAATTGCCAGCACAATAAACTTTTCAAAACAGACCTGAGGTTTGCTCATCATATCAACAACTCGAAGAAGATATCGAGGATGTATCTCAATCGTAGGTGTAGAAGAGTTTGCATGTAAAGCTTGTTGTTCTTCCGTCATTACTTCTTGTGTTATCTGTTGTTTTTGATTTTCGTTATTCATGGCAGACCTCCTCTACAATATTGTGTACGATAATTCGTACGAGGTCTGTTAACATTTGTTTTTCATCAGAAGTAAAATCTGATAACAGTAACAACTTCTTTTTGTAATCCATGTTTGATCTCCTTATTGCCGTAAATACTACACAATATGAGACAAACTCTGACCACTATTTTGCAACTTCTAATAAATACTCGGCAAGTACTCAATGTAGACGTTAGCAGTGAGTCAATACTAAAGCACACAACAAATAAACTACACATGTAGCCTCTTTGGATATGTACTCTGCATATTGTTATACTCACTGCGTCTATACCAAGCAATAAAACTCAATAAAATAAGACGAGAAAACTGTATAAATTCTCAATATGTTGAGTTTGTCATAGGTTCACAAGAACCAATGACAACAATATATCAAGATTTCGTTTTTAGCAAGGAAAAATTAAGAAAAGTTAAGAATAAGTCACATGCAATAATCACCAAACTCGCAACGCATCTCGATAGCTTCATCATAGGCTTGTTCAGCTTTTTGTGCATTTTCAGTATCACCTATGGACTCAAAAAGTTCTTTGGCTTCATAGTAACTATCAATTGCTTCTCGGTATTTTCCCTGTTTAAGATAAATATTCCCTTGTGAAAATTTAGATTTGGCAGAGAAAGCAGTACCTTCATTATTTTTAGAAGATTCATAATAGTTATTTGTGTTTTGTGAATCATAATAAGAGTTTTGTTGCACAGGTTGTTGTGTTGTCTGTGGCAATTCTGCTGGCTGATTATTTTCTCTTTCTTGTTTTTGAGCGTTTGTTTGATTAACTTGACCTCGTAACCTATTGACATCTGAAAGAACATCTATACCACTTCTAATTCCATAAAAAATACTGTTCATATCACTTGCATAACAGTAATTCCCAGATAATAGTATAAGTAAAGATATTATTATCAAATTTTTCATAATTTTTATCCCCTTAGTAACAGTATCCATTTGGTCGGTTGCATTCCAACTCTGCAACATAATCAAAATATCTAAAACATTCGTCGGCTTTTTCGTAATTCCCTAGCAATTCATAAAGCTCTTTCGCCATCCAGGCACTATCCATTGCTTTTCGATACTCTTTATTTTTAGTATAAATTTCTGCTATGCTAATTCTTGCAAGAGCAATTTGTTTTTTGTCAGAACTATAGTGGATTACCTGATTAAAGTCATATAGAGCTTTATCATATTCAGCAAGTTTTGTTTGGTAAATATATCCTCTATTAAGATAAGCAGTAGCAAAATCATTTTTCAAATTGATTGTTTTTGTGAAAGTTTCCACCGCTTCTTTGTTTCGGTCAAGGTTCATCAGAACTAAACTTTTTCTAAACCAATTTTCATAATTATTTGGTTTCAATGTTAGTAAAATATCGCATACAGTTAGTGCCTCATTGTATTTTTTTGCAGTATACAAGGTTAAGTTTTTCTTGGCAAATTCAGCATGTGTTTTTTGAGCAGTTTTCAGATCAAATTTTACCGCTGCTTCTATTAGATTTTTGCTTTTTGCCAATTGGTTCATATTCAATGCACTAACAGCTATATCTGAAAGTTCCTGACTATATTTTTCAAAGTTCTTAGTTTTTGTTTTTGCAACTAAGTCAAAAAGAACCTTTGCCGTTTTAGTATCGTTATTTTCTATTTCTTTAAGACCTTTTGCGAATATCTCTTTCGATAGGTCGGTGTTTTTGTCAAAATTCAATGCATTTGCTATTTCTATAATTTGGACAGCTTTAGCTGTTTCTCCTACATATACACTTTTGATACTGTTATCAACAAGAATATTGCAAATTGTAGGCAATGAAAATAAAATTGACACTCCTATAATGCATAAAAGAACAAGAGTAATGACTATAAACTTTGCAGGATTTTTCTTCTGTTTTGGTTTAACAATGGTTTTTGTTTATGTCGTAGTAGTTTGTTTTTTCCGTGCAGTGTTCGCAAAAAATTCTTTAGATTTTGCTAAAATTACACTAAAATCAAAATTTCCTTTACCTGAGTTAAGAAGATATAAAGTTAACAGTAATAAAACAATAACAGTAGCGATGATTGCACCCCAGTTTAGCATATAAAATTCAATGTTAATGGGATTAACTGCAGTATAGTCAATTTTCCAAACATAAATATTTTGGTTATCTGCGTCTTTGATTTCTGTATTTGATTTAACTCCTTTAGCCTGTGAAGGAACTTGAATTCGAATTTTAGATGAAATAAGGCTATTAGGATTTACACTGCTGTCATATGATTTAACATCTTCAGGTTTCATAATCTGACCGCTTAAAAGATATTTTTTGAATAATAGATAATTTTTGACTATTAAAACTCCTATATCAGCATTTTGGGCTGTAATAAAGCCTATCTGTTCAACTTTTTTAGCTCTAGATAGATTTTTACAAATTTCTATTCTTTTGTTGCCGACACCGTCATTACTATCTACCTCTTGAACTTCTGTTTCAACGTTAATTCCGTCAATCAGAGTTTCTGTATCTTTAGTTAAATCATCATTTGAGGTACTGTTATCAGAATATGCCATTAACTCTCTAGGGAAAAGTACAGTTGTTTCAACTTTCATGTTGTCATGATTATCAAAGTTAATTGTGTTATCAGCCTTAATACAACCAGTAGATATAATTGTTATTCCAAATAGTAAAATCACATAAGATAAAATATTCTTTTTCATTATTAACCTTTCTTTTTTAGAGTTTAATTGAAACAGTATCACTAAAGAATGTGCCGTCTTGGAATTCTATCGTAAAATTTTTATTTTCAGGAATTTTAAAAAATAAAGTAACAACTTTGTTCAGACCAGGATTAAGCACATTTTGTCTTGAGTTCACAATTTCAACTAAATTTCTATATGTCCCACCTTCATAAATTGCTCCATCGGCGTCAAGAAGACGCACTCTCATTTTTGTTGGATAATATGGTTCCTTTCCATTATTTTTAACCTCAACATTAACAATAAGTACAAGAGAATCCCCTGTTGACTGAATCCCAGCTTGTCTAAGTGCAAATTCATTAGTAATTCGTTTACCAACTATTTTGAAAGCAATGCCATTATGAGTTTCATTTTTAATAACCTCTATTTTTTCAGATGTTTTTTCTTCTTCCATTACTTTTTTTAAATCTTCGGGGAAAAATATTGCACTAATAACAAAACAAATCATAGGGATTATAAAAAATACCACACATAGACATCCTAAGCATGAGCAACAACCACTATAGGTATCTTCTTCATTAGTACTTACTTTGTTTTCATCAGGCATTATGAATTTTATCCAAATAATAACCAAAAACATAATACACGTAAACCATAAATTTGTAAATGTGGTTTACATAAATCAAGAATTTAGTCTTTTGTCGAATATCTACATGCAAATAGCTATAATTTGCCTTGTGTATTATCATTAAAAGGATATGAGGGTAAAATATGGTACTCAAGAACAAGTTTGAGAAAGATGAACCAATACTGACAACTAGCATTGTAGCTGAAAGATTAGGAATAACTCCTGACAGGCTAAGAACATACGACACAGAAAAGCTGATCAATACCCAGAGGGTAAAAACAGGCAAAGTTCAGAAAAGACTCTACAGCTTGTACGATGTTGAGTGGCTTCAATGCCTTAGAATACTTGTCAAAGAACATAAAATGAGCATATCTTCAATCAAAATTCTTCTGCAAATCCTATACAAAAATCCCTCAACTATATTGCCAAAGAATGAAATCGGTGAAGTTCTTCACGAGATGACCATAAATCCGAATTTCAAACCAGTGGTAAAGAACTTCTAAGAAAAATTTGTGTTTTGTGTTCAAAAAGCATAGTCTCTGTAGTCAAAAGCTAAAAGTCAGAGCTGTTAACAGATTTCAACCATGCGCTATTGTGTAGTTTTTCTGTTGTTAGAATGAAGTAAAAGTGCAGTTTCAAGGATAAAATCTCTAAAACACTTAGAAAACCTTTCTAAAAAACAGATAGAATTAATAAATTATTAAAATAATCCTTGTTACAATATCATATTATAGATTTACATTAGAAATCCGAAAGTATGATTTAGATAATAAGCTTAACTCCAATCATTACTAATTACTTTACTTATATGATGTTCGAAGAATCGATTTAATGTATATTTTCTATCATATGGATAATGTTAATGCAATTATTGTGGATATACCTGAGCGATTGGATAGCACAACTATAGTACCTGTTATTTCTCAAATAAATAGATATGAACAGGCTAGTAATCCTAAAAGATTAGTAATCAATTTTTAACAAACTAATTTTGTTAAACCTGGAGGATTAACCCCCTTATTAGTATACTTTATGGAACTACCAACAAGAATTCCTGACATAAATGGGCTAATTGTTCCAAGTATGAATTCAAATGTAGATTTGTATATTAGTAGAATGGGCTTTTATTCCCTACTAGGAATGAAAGATGATTTTCCTTATCATAAACATACCTCAAAAAGAAAATTCCAAGAATTATATTCTTTTTCGGATAACACAGATATAAATGAGGTTGCTCAAACTTCTGAAAATATTATTAAAATGTTTATCAAAGACAGAACTTTAGCAAATTACAACAAAGCTATCGGTTGGTGTGTTTTTGAAACCATTGACAATGCAAGAAATCATGCAAATTCTAACATAAATGTTGTTTTTGCTCAAAGATTTGAACAAAAAGGAATCACTGAATTTTGCGTTTGTGATAGAGGTCTTGGGATAAGAGAAACAATGGGTGAAAACAACATAGAAGAAGCTCTTAAAAAGTGTATTACCAAAGCAAGAGGAATTAATTCCGAAGGTATGGGTAATGGTTTATATTATACAGCAGAACTTGTAAAAAAAGATTCAAGCAATAAATGTTCACTAAAAATTTGGTCAGAAGATGCAATTTTAACAATTAAAAGTGGTAATGAACCTGAAATAGTAAAAGTAGATAGTTTTTGGCAGGGTGTTAATATTGTTATTTCTATGTATAATAAAATTACATCGGATTTAACAGTATTAAAGGGTGGTAGTGATATTTTTTCATATGAAGAAAACCCTGATTATTATAACGAATTATTTGAAAATTAGAAAGGGAACTTATGGAACAAGTACTAAAATTAAGTGAAAATGGTTCAATATTAGGACTAAGAGAACTTGCCAAAGAATTAAGTTCTCAATTAAAAATAGCAATTGACAATAATACAAATATTATTTTAGATTTTTCCAATGTTGAAAGTATTTCAAGTTCTTTCGCAGATGAATTAATTGCAAAAGTTTTAATAGAAGTAGGAATAGAAAATTTTCTTAAAAATGTAAAAATTAGAAACGCAAATACTTTTATTAAAACTATGATTAATTCAAGTATCAACGATAGATTAAATGATACCATTCATAAAAAAAATGTGTAAGAAAAATTACGAGTTTTTAGTATTCTTAAATCTTCCATTTCTTAATACCTAAAAAGAAATATCAATATGATTAACAAATAAATCTAATGCTAAGTCCTGAGTTTGGTTGCAAAAGTTCATGTTTTGAGCTAAAAAGTTTGCGATAATCTCTAAATAGTTCAAGCATTTGTGCGATTTGCATTTTGTCAAAATAAACTTTGTTAACCGATAATTTGGATTTTTTGCGCTCATTCATAACTTGTTTTGCACGATAAACACAAAGTTTTTTGTTCTCACTCAGTGCCCGCAATAGCAAAGCCCGAACATAATAACGATTAAAGTCGCTAAAACTAACCATTTCACGAATGTTAGACGGAATTTTGCGACCGTTGCGATCTGTTTCTCTGAAGAAAGAAGAAGTAAGCTTTTGTTGCAAAGTTTCAGGAGTACCTTTTTCAAAGCACTCTTTTAGCAAGCTTTTGTAACTAATCATGCCTGATGTTGTCATAGATAACGGCTCATAAAATAATCCTGTACGAATATCAAATTCAAACTCACTAATCATATTCAATCTTGTTTGTTCGTCAAGGTCGGGAAAGTAATACATAAAATTTCTCCTGTCAATCTGCCCTATAAACAAATTTTCAGGAGATAAGTTCAGATATAATAAAGATTAGAGCAAATTCACAATAATGTTTGGAAAACTACTGGAAAAACTCTCATAACTGGCAAATTCATCTTCCTCATACTCAAAGAAATCTTTCATATCACAGCTAAACAATTCCATAAGAGCAACAAGTATCCACATAGTAGGGTAAATATTTCGCCCAGAAAAAAGATTTTCAACAGTAAACAGAGGTATGCCTGTCAACTTAGAAATCTCTTCATTTGTCAGCAGATTAACTTCTTTCAACTCATTCAATTTTTTAGAACTAAGCCTTGCCATAAAAATCCTTTTCATTTTGTCGCAACATACTTGCTTTGCAGTCATATTCAAGCTTTCAATAGTTTTGCAGTTTTTTGCCTACAGAAGTTCAGAAAAATCAGTCAGAAAAATTGTAGGTTTTCAACTAGTCCAAATTCTAAGCTACGCAGCAACTTGGCGAATTTGGAGTGTTAAACCATACGTCAACGTCAGATTAAAGAAGACTCCGTATTTCAGGGGTCTTTTTTATTGCAAAAATTTGGGTAATTTTTAGTAATAGGTTTCTGGGACATTAAGATAAGGAAAAGCAAAAAAGTGCAATTTTATTTTTGCTTACAATTTGAGATACCCTAAATTATCAATGAGATTTGGATACTAACTAAAAATTTAAAAATTCAGCTAATGTTAGATTAAAAGCCTTTGCGATGTTTAGTAATGTAAGATATTTTGGTTCAACTAATCCTTTCTCTATTCTGCTTATTGTAGATGGTTCAAGACCATTTTTATAACATAAAGCACTAATAGTAAGCTTTCGTTCTTTTCTTAGTTTTGTTATATGTTTGCCTAATTTTCTTAATTCAATATCTTGCATATATGCAATTTTAATGCTATTATGCCTTTATATTTTGCACGCATGCAAAATTAAGTTTTTAGAGGGTATATTTTAAATGTTCACTAAAAAGATACTTATAGATTTAGACGGCATATTGAATGAGTACGGAAAAGAAAAATTTAGCTAAAGATTTTCATACCATTCTTTTAAATCTTTGCGTTTAACCTTTCTTGTAGAAGTTTTTGGGAGTTCTTCGCGGTGAAGAACAATTACCGTCGGGGCTTTATAAGGTGCCAAATTCGCATCTGAAAGCCTTTTAACCTCTTTTTCCAATTCTTTTTGAATTTCCTCATCGGATTTTTGAAGCAATTCATCGGAAGGAGTTATAATTGCACCGACTTCTTCCGTACCGGCTTTGTTTCCGGATTTTATCGTCAAAGACATCACACAAACTTCTTTTATTAATTCTGAAGCTTCCAAAACAGCTTCCACTTCTTCAGGAAATATTTTCTTCCCCCCGCCAAGAACTATCATATTCTTAATTCTGCCGGTAATTTTAATAAATCCGTCTTTATCAATTTCGCCGATATCGCCTGTATGGAACCAGCCGTCCTCATCAATTACCTCTGCTGTCATTTCAGGCTTGTTGTAATAGCCTTGCATAACATTCGGGCCTGTCGCCAAAATTTCTCCGTTATCTGCAATTTTTACAATGACAGAAGGCAGAGCCTGTCCGACTGTTCCGATTTTTGAATGTCCGTAGCGGTTTGTTGAAATCGTCGGAGAAGTTTCGGTCAATCCGTAACCTTGAAATATAGGAATGCCAATCCTTTCAAAAAATTCCGCAACTCCGTCCTCTAAAGGCGCACCTCCACATATAAAGCATTCCAATCTCCCGCCTAATCCGTCTATAATTGTTTTGAACATTAAACGACGAACTTTTCGAGGCATAAATTTTGCAAAATTATATAATACTTTAAATATATTTTGAGCAGTTTCTGATTGTTTTTTTATTTGTTTGTCAATGCTGTTTTTAAGCATTTTGGCAACTAGCGGAACTACAATCATATTAGTAATTCTTTTTTCTTTCATTACCGTTGTCAATTCTTTCGGATTAAGAGACTTTATATAAACAATTTTTGCCCCCATATAAAGCATCCCGAAAAATCCGCAATCCAATTCCAGCAAATGATTTAAAGGTAAAATTGAAAGCAGAGTATGCTCATGTGTAAGCTTAAACATTGATTCAAAATCTCTCAATTGCGAATAAATATTCCCGAAACTAATCATAACCCCTTTAGGGTTGCCTGTTGTACCAGAAGTGTATACGATTAATGCCGTTTCATCCAAAGATCTCGGACGGCCTAAATCTTTTTCAATATCAGCCTCAAGTGATGAAACCGACAAAATCTCAGAATGTTCTCTTTCGTCATCATCCAAAACAAATATTTTCTCAATTGAAGAAACATTATTTTTAACCTCAAGCGCATGTTCTAAATAATGGCTTGAACATAAAATAATACGAGGATTACAGTCATTTAAAATATGTGTATGCTCAGGTACGGTTAATTTAACATCCAAAGGTACGGTAATTGCTCCTGTCTGAATTGATGCAAATATACCGATTGCAAATTCCGGACGTGATTCGCATATAACAGCGATTCTGTTATTCCTTTGTATATCCAAGTTTTCTATTAAATAATTCGCAAATTTTTTGGCTTTTCTGGAAATTTCAATATAACTTAATTCTTCATAACCGTCTTTTGTCTTTAATGCCAAAGCCTTTACCTGACCGTAAATATCACTTTTTTCCTGCATAAGATCCAAAAAGTTTGAATACAATTTATGATTTATTTTATAAAAAGCGCGTCTTTCAAGAGATTTTTTCATAAAATTCACACAAGTTTGCAGTTCATGCGCAATTTCTTTTTCATCACAATCAAAATCAGTT
The DNA here is from genome assembly GCA_949297715.1 of uncultured bacterium. GTDB lineage: Bacteria > Cyanobacteriota > Vampirovibrionia > Gastranaerophilales > Gastranaerophilaceae > Scatenecus. Next base: position 40,836 of record CASFTJ010000007.1, read on the forward strand.
ATAGGCTGACCAAATTGAATCACGATTGTATTAAATAATTTAGGAAATTTTCTTGTTCTGCCCCAAGTTTCAAACCCGCCCTGTATTGCAAAAGGAATAATCGGTGCATTTGTAGCTTTTGCCATCAATCCGACACCTCTGTTAAATTTACAAATTTGACCGTTTGGTGTAAATTTACCCTCCGGAAAAATAATTACAGCTTCGCCGGAAATAAGTTTTTTATTTGCACTTTCTATCGCTTCCAATCCTTTGCCAAATTTCAAAGGAAGAACATTAAAATATTTCAATAAATGCCTTACAACAGGAGTCTTAAATGCTTCAGGGCCGGTCACAAACCATAACTGACGATGAGTTGCCATCTGAACAATAAACGGATCAAGATGTCCGGTATGATTGCCTGCTAATATAATTTTGCCTTTGCAAGGAATATTTTCCGCACCTTCAACTCTATACCTAAACAAAAGCAGAAAAATATGTCCCAACGTAGCTTTAAGTAAGAAATACCTGAAAGATTTATCAAATATAAGAACTAAAGCTGCCAAGATAAATGATAAAACTGCAATTCCTCTAAATACTTCTAAAGGATTAATAAATCCGATAACATTTGCAACAATCACAGTTCCGACAAGAAAACTCAAAGTGCTCGCCGTAAGCTGCAAACCAAAGACCTTACCGCGCACTTTGTCAGGAGTAATTTTTTGTAAAATAGTATCCAGCATAACAATAACGACAGCATCCGCCATTCCAATCGGAATTAACCAGCCCCAGGCTGTATCAATGCTTTTACACAAAGGCGCCGTAACTAACGCCAAACATAAAATAATAAAACCGCTTGCAAACAAATGAGGAATTCTCATTATTCTTGCAAAATAAATTGCAGCGAACATGCCGGCTAAAATACCGATACCTAAAATAGTCCTTAAATAAGTTAAAGCCGAAAAACTTAACCCGTAATAATCCGTAATTAAAGCGTTAAAACTGTTTGAAAAAACAGCAACTATAAATTGAAGACAAATGGTTAATCCGACAAAATAAAGAACTTTTTTATGTTTTTTGAGATAATTAAAAGCCAGAATAATATCATTTGTTTTTTCTTTATGAATAAAATAATTTTGCGGGATTAAGAATTTAATAACAGCCGTAAAAATTGCACCGAATAAATACATGCCGGCAATGATTAAAAAAGCCTGCAAATCACCGATTTTCAAAAGATAATTTGCACCCAAAGCCCCAAAAAGTAATGCAACAGCTCCGACAGAAGATGTTAAAGCATTTGCAAATTTTAATTGTTCGCTTCTGACAATATTTGTAACTGCAGACATTTTTGCAGGATAGAAAAAAGCAGCTCCCGTACCTAATAAAAATGCAAATATATAAATCAAATTTTGGGATAATTGAGGCAACAAAAGAACAATCGCTAAAGTAATTATTGATCTGAATATACAACTTATCGAAAGTATTGCTTTTCTTGAAAACCTATCGCACAAAGCTCCAGAAAACGGGGTTAACATAAATTGAGGAAGCAAAAATACAAAAAACATTATTGCAATAGACTTTCCTGCGCTGCCAGAAATCTGTATCAAAATAGAAACAAGCAAAAATTGTATAATTGCATCCGCAAAATGTGAAAATAACTGCCCTAAAAATAACTTATCAAATTCAAAATTTGCTAAAGGGCCTAATTTATTTATAAGGTTCATTAATCTTCTCCCCTAAATTCCCAAATATATCAAGTATATTCTATAATTTATAAAGCTCAAATGCAATTTGTAAAATCTTAAAAACTAACTCAAATTCATTTTTTGACAATATTAAGGAATATTGCACCAAATTAAAAAACCATTTTACAAACTTATTTTACTATTTAAAATTAGAATGGTGATTTTTATATGAATACCCCATTTCAAAAAAAGTTTAAAGATTTATGCATGTCACTTGGAAAAAATAACAAAGCTCTGTATGGAGCTTTAACCATTGCGGTGTCAAAGGGGATTTTACGCCCGACTTACACAATGATGGACAAAAAGCAGGATAGAGATTCAAGAGTTTATACGGCATTTAGAGAAGGCTTAACCGGTGCTGTTGCATTTGTTTCATATCTTGCAACAGATGCCGTCGTCGAAAAACTTGCCTATCATCTGGCAAAAAAAACTAACCATTTAAAAGAATTACCGAAAATGAAATCCACATTATCATTGATTACGGTTAGTTTAACGGCATTATTTATAATCCCCGGAATTTGCAATATGACAACAAAACCTTTATTAAACTTTTTCACTAACCAAAAAAATAAGTCATCCCCAAAACCGGCATCAAATGTAGCTAAAACCTCTCAACCTGTCAAATCCGTTAATTTCGGGAACTATAAAACAATAAATCCATATAATTTTAACAGTTTTTATAATTTCGGAATGAAAATAGGAGGTGTGTAATGCTTGATAAAGTCGCAAATATCCTTCTAAATCCGCAATTTGTAAATTTTGCAAACAACACAAAATATACTGTAACAACAGAATCCTTCTTCAAAGCGACCGGCAGACCGGCTGCGATTATGATGGATAAAAAGGTTGATATAAACACTCGAAAATATGCCGCAACTAAAGAAGGATTATATCAAACTCTATGCGTTGCAATTTATCTTACAATGATTCCGTTTATTTTCCAAAAATACGGGTTCAAATTTGCTCAAAAAATTCTGAAAGGCGATAAAGATTTTCCTAAATTTAAAGATGCAAACGAGTTTTTGAATTACACCAAACTTTCTAAAATGGATATTAAAGAACGCAAAAATCATAAGCTTTTATCCAAAATTTCCGACACCTTAAAAGCAAATGACGATGACAAATTAACCTTAAAAGAACGTCTGCTGAATGATGAAAAACCGCCCCAATTTCCACTTCCGAAGGGTGTTATTGAATTAAGCAATCTGACAGGAACAGTAATAGGCCTAGCCTGGATTGCATCAGAACTCAGCAATCATATTTTACATCCGATAATGAGAAGCCTCGGTTTTGAACAAAATTCCAAAAATAATAAAAAAGTTGATAATAATACCAAAAAATCAGAAATTAAAAATAAAAAGCTGGAGGAATTAGCATGAGTATATTTGAAGCAGGAATGATGGTTTGTTTCGGGATAAGCTGGCCGATTGCAGCATTGAAAACTTATAAAAGCAAATGTGTCGGCGGAAAAAGTATACAATTTTCTTTTCTGATTTTACTGGGTTATATTTTTGGAATACTTCATAAAATCTTAAACAGTATGGACTGGGTATTTTGGCTTTATCTTTTAAACACTGCATTTTTACTGCTTGATATGGGCTTATATTGGAAATATCGCAATAATAAAGTTCCTGCAACAGAAATGAAATAATGGTTTAATTTTCATTATAAAATTCTAATTTTCGTTATGTTAAAATATTAATTTTTATTAAAAACCAATTTATTTAATATCAAAAAAAATTTTTACGAATTTTCAAATAAACACAATACAAAAACGTAGGATTTTATTAAACAAATGATAATAAACAATTCACAAATTAACACATATAATTCTCAAAACTTCAACGGCAAAATCATAGACTCACATACTCATTGCGGGAAATGGATTAACGACAAATTTTCTACAAATGATGTTTTAGAAATTTTCCATAAAAGATACAATAATGGAAAAGATAAGCTTGAAAAAGTTATCATATCGAATTTGGACTGTATTATAAATAACCATAAAGCACAACCTTACAAAAATGAAATTCAAGGGAATCTTATTTTACTCAAAGAATGTTTAAAAAATGATAAACTTATTCCGCTGGTTGTCTGCCAGCCTGGGTTTGGGTGTGCTGAAAATATAGAATTATTATTAAAGACTTATCCGAACTTAATAAAAGGCTTAAAATTTCATCCGGCCTGCTTAAACATACCTGCAGACGACGTTCGTTACATTCCATATATGAAGCTTGCAGAACAATATAAAAAACCCTGCCTGTTTCACTGTGAAGTTATAACGAATGATAACGGAAATATCATAAGAGGCGGTGTTTCTGATCCAAAGCGGATTTATGAAACTGCAAGACAAATTCCAAAGGTTCCCGTGATATTAGGTCATATGGGTTTAGGCGGAGAAAAATCTCATAAAGCAGGGATTAATACTCTTATTAATTCGATTGAAAACGGAGATGCAAATTTATATGCGGATTTAGCCTGGGTAGACTGGGCAAATCCTGAAAAACCGCATATTATAGAAGCAATCCGCAGACTTTCAAACACTTCAAAAGGCGATAAAACAGAACGCTTGTTATTCGGAACCGATGCACCTTTGGGAGTTTTCGGAGAACAGGCTCTTAAACAGCCGAATGCTTATGGTGAGAATATTCAAAACATAAAACAAGCTATCAAAAACAATTTTGGAAGCGATGCCGATAAATTGATAAGCAGAATTTTTTATAGAAACAGTAAAAATTTATTCAAAATTCAATTAGATAAAAAAGTTTAGCGAAACATTTTTAATATCTCAAAGGAATTTTAGACCGATTAATGGTTTTCTTGTCATACCCGAAATTCGACAACATACGGCAGGTGCTTGTATAAAAAATATTTTCATCCAAAGTCGGCCCGATATTTATTGAATTTACGGTTTTTTTCAAGAATTTATATTCAATATACGGGATAAAAAGCCCGTTTTTCTCAAAAATTTTCGTCTGCCTGTAAGAGTTTGCACTGTAGTTACTTATAAAAATAATACGGTATTCTTTTTCATCTTTGAAATACGGATTTTTAAAGAACAAGCTGACTATACTCAAAATATCAGCAAGTTCAAAAAGAATATCCTGTTGTTTTTCGAGAATTTTCGGCGTAATTTTAGCACAAGCGATTTTTTCAAATTCTTTATTCCATTTTTCAAAAATAAGCTTCAAAATAGTCATTTGGGTTTCTTTAGAATAGATTACGTTGCCGTAGACAGAATGAAATCCTTGTTTTTCCATATCGGCAATAAGATCTTTTTTGCAAAATCCGATATTGTAGCCTGTGTAAGTCTGTCCTTTAGAATAATTGTTCCAAAGCGTCAGGTTATCACTTTCTGTCGAAAATGAAATTGTATAATATTCGGATTTGTTATTAAAATTGTCCTGACCGTCAATAATATTTTTGTATTTTTTATAAAAATGCTCTTTAATTTTTGAGAATAATTCTTTGTTAAGCTCAGGCATTTCGTCAATAAGATTTCCGATAAGCTTATATGAATAAGTAACTTCCTCTTTGTCATTAAGATAAAGCGCGTTAGAAAACCTAATTGTCCCTGATTCAAGAATACTCAAAAGCTTTTCGGGCTTTGTATAGTGGTAAAGAATATGATTTGAACCATCGTCAAGCAGTTTTTTGACTTTCGGAATTTTTTTAAGCAAACCGTCATAATCAAGCATTTTTCATAACTCCCAATAAATCTATGCCTATATTATAACATATTTTAAGCAAAAAAATAACATCTGAAATAAAAACACCATTTTGCTGTTTATTCACAAAACGGTGTTTTATAATATGTTTTAAGCCGTTAAATTTTGCTATCAATAAAATATTTCTAATTCAGCAAAATCCAAAAAGCTTATATTATTTTGAAACTCTTCCCGGAACAACAACTCCGCCTTTCAAATTCTTTTTGTAGAATTCAACGTGCGGCTGAAGAACGCTATCAAGAACTTCAGGGAAAGCAATTCCTTTGGTAATTTTCTCAACAATTTCCTGATAAACGGTAGCATAAGCTCTTAGTTGAGTCATAGCCCCTGCAGCTTCAGGAGTTAAGCCCATTTTAAGAGTGTCGATATGTTCACAGAAAAATGCGCCTGATACTTCATAAGATTTGCAAAGTGCGCCGATGTAACTTTCTGCATTTTCTCTGCATTCGCCGTTATCATTCGGAACAGTAAGCGCAAAAACAAGCTTGTTTGCAGGATTAAAATGAGCTTCCGCACTGTGGTGCATTGCATCGGGGACTTTTGCAACCTGTTTTAAAGTATCTTTTACGGATTCATTCTGCATTTGAGCGTGCCAGTAAACTGTGTTTTCAAAAATTGAACCCATATATTGATGAACTGAAGCTTCAATTCCGTTCAATTTTGCATCTGCCCAAAAAATACCTTCTTTTAATGCAATATTGTTTTCCAAATCGTCAGAAAGCGAAATTTTAGAAACTTCCTGAGCAGCAGAAAGCATTTTAACCATATCTTCTTTTTTCATGCCTGCATAAGCCAAAGTAAACAAAGCATGATCGTCAAAAGCAGAAAATCTTCCGCCAACATCATCGTGAATGTACAAATCACCCAGCCAGCCGTTTTCGTTAGAAGTTCTTCTCAATTCGCTTTTTTCTTTGTTAGCATCGGTAACTGCGATAAAATGTTTAGCAGCTAACTTTTCAGCCTCAGCTTGGCTGTTGCCTTGAGCTTTGTATTCATCAATTAACATTTGCTGTATTCTCAAAAATCCGTCTTTTGTTTCAAAAGTCGAACCTGATTTTGAAGCAATCATATAGTTTGATGAAGTAACCTTGTTGCCCATTCTGTATAAAAATCTTTCAAAACTTGCAGAATCAACATCTGAATAAAAAGCAATTTTATCCTGACAAATGTTTAAACCGTTAATGCTTAACATATGTTCTACAGTATGCTTTGAACCTCCGATACCCATAACGCTAAGTCTTTCGCAGCCTGTTTGCGCTTTTAATTTTTCTGCAAGCGTATAAATTTCATCAACTCTTTTAATCTGTTCTTGCGGAAGATTTACCCAATTAAGAAACTGACCTTTTTGATTAGCTCTTTTTGAAAATTCTCCAACAAATTTTGATACATTACCTTCATATTTTGAAAAATCAAAACCGTAAAAATCACAGGTTAAACCTGATTTACAAATACATGCCTGAGTCATTTTGTACTCTCCTTTTAATTTTCATTTAGCCAATAATATATTAACATAAAAAGATTTTACACTAAGTGTCTGATATATCTTTTAATTTTTGATTTTAAAGTCGAATCTTTTATTCCTTTTTTAACAGAAACCATCTGACAGTTTTCCGGCTGTGTTGCACGGGGATAATTCACATCCTTCGGCCCAAAAAGCATTGCATATCCGACTTTGTAATTTTCAGGAATTTCAAGATGATCACAAAGTTCAGGAAAAATTCTTAAAACAGCATAAGCTAATCCGCACCAGCAAGTTCCGATTCCCATACTTTGTGCATAAAGTTCAAAATACGAAAGCGCAATAACAGGATCTATTGCGGCACAAGGTGCATCGGCAGGAGTTGACACTACAACCATGTGAGGTGCACCTCTAAAGATTATGTCTTCTCCCTTCAAAAAAGCATCCTTATATCGCTCAAACTTCTTAGTCGCAAAATTGATTACAGGAGATGTAATTCCGTTTAAAATAATATTTCTTTTGTCACAGCAGGAAAGAATCCTTAAAAGTTTTCCGTTTGTGTAATCCCTCACCTCATCCATAACCTCGACATCATCAATAAATGAAAAATGAAGTCTGTGATCATTTACACCTGTCGGAACCCAATTAAGCATATTTTTTAATTTTTCTATTACTTCCCTATCAAGATTTTCACGCTTATAATGCCTGTCACTTCTTCTGTTTTTAATCAAATTCAAAACTTGTTCACCGTCCGGAAAATTATTCGGCAAATCGGAATCCTCAGGGTTTTTCCCCATAATTGATAATGCCCCGACCGGACAAACCGCCATACAATGCTGACATTTTTTACACTTGCTTTCATCCAAAACTATCTTTTTATTTTCGTCAAACTTAAGTGCTTTTCCTAAACAATCATTCACACATTTTCCGCAGTGAATACATTTTTCATTTATACTAAATTCCATATTTACCACCTTAAAATTACATTGCTACACAACCATTTTGACCGTAAAAACAAAATAAAATCAATACTTGCCGCAAAAATATTTTTACGTGATAATAATTTGCGGAGATTGAGAATGGCAACAAATTTTGATTTTCTAAAAAGTACCGATAAAAACCTTTTTGATATAATTACGGAAGCCGAAAAGCTTTATCGTGACGAATATTTTGAACAGTGTATGACACAGACAAGAAGGTTTGCCGAAAATGTCTGTAAAGATGTTCTCGGAAACAGAAGAACTTCTGAGGAAACTTTCGATGATATGCTTGCAACACTAAAAGACAAAGCCGAAGGTAATCCGCAGGAAAAAGAATTTCTGGATGATTTGTATTTTTTAAAAAGAAAAGGCAACAAATCTACCCACTCCTCAACAGTTAAAAAAGACGGTATAACAGCTTTAGAATGCCTTCAAAGAGCTTTTGAAGTCGCAATAAGTTATTCTGTATATAAAAACGGCCCGAGTGAAAAATTATTAAAAATGCAATACGATACGGAGCTTCTTGTAACTGGCAAAAAAAATAAATCTCTTGCCGAAAGATACAACGAGAAAAAAATTCAATATAAAAAAACAAAATTAAAAGAACCCTCTCAAAAAAAATCCGTATCCGCTAAAAAAATTCAAAAACAAAAATCAAAACCCGCAAAATCCAAAACTAAACCCAAAATTCCCGTATTCGGTATTGTAATGCTGATAGCTTTTACGATATCCTTAACAATTATCGGATTTTTATTTTTAACGTCACTAAGACCATATTAAAACAAAGAGGCAAACATGGACGATTACAAAACTTATCTTGATGAAGGGATTCAAAATATAAATAACGGCAAATTTTTAGATGCAATAGAAAAAATTAACAAATCAATAGAATTAAAAAATGATTGGGACATTTCATATTTTTACAGAGCCGTCGCAAATCAGGCATTGGAAAAATATAATGACGCAATGCTTGATTATACAAAAACAATTCAACTTAATGACAAGATGACAGATGCTTATTACAACCGCGCAAATATAATCCTCAGCCGCAAAGACATCGAAAATCCAAACATAGAAAATGCAGTTAAAGATCTGGAAAAAGCACTTAAACTTGATCCTAAATTTGTCGATGCTTTATTTGCAATGGCTGCTGCGCAAAAAAAACTCGGAAATTACCATAAATCTCTTGAATATCTTGAAAAACTTCTTGAAATTGAACCGAATGCAATTTATGCAAAAGCATTAAAAAAACTTCTGCTTCAAAAATATATTGTAAAAAATTAAAATAATCTTTACATTTAGCACTTGAAATTTTTTTTTGTTTTTTAAAGAATATATTTGGAAAAAATTATAAGGATTTATAGAATATGCATTTAACCCGAATCGGAGCGCGTGTGCGCTATAGTCGTATGAATTTAAGAAAATTCACCCCGCAAAAAATAATCAAAGAAAAAGTAAATAATTCTGCAATTAAAAAAGTTGTTCCTGTAACAATGTTGGTTGCAGAATCCGTTACACCACTTTCAGGACACGCTCAAAGTCTTATGAAATTAGAGTCCGAAATATCTAATTTTTCACGTTTTGAACTTCCGAAATTTGCAGGAGTTCCTATTAAAATTGAAGAAAAAGCTTATCCCTATCCTTTAAGTAAATTATCTCTGGATCCGAAAAATAAATTTAACAAAAATTCCAAGTTTTTACGCTCCGAATATCCGGGCACAGCAGAAGAACTTGATTATTTTATTGAAAAACTGATCCCGAAAAAAAACGGAACTAAAAAATATAACCCTTTCTACAAAAAAGGACAAGCTTTCATTGATGCCGGTAAAAAATACCAGGTGAATCCGACATTTCTTGTTGCAATAGCAATGCAAGAATCAGGCATAGGAACATCCTCAGCCGCACTTAAAAAGAATAATATTGGCGGAATTATGACAAAAGGCGGACATAAAAAATTTGAAAATGTCGAAGCTTGTATTGATAATATGGCTGAAATAATTAATAAAAGGATTAATGAACATTTAACAACTGTAGAAGCCATCGGCCACTCAGGCAAGTATTGCGCTAAGTCTGCAGGCAATCAATGGGTTAAAAATGTTATGTTTTATGTAAATAAAATGTAGCTTTATTATTCAACTAAAACTTTGTTCAATTGTTTATACTGTTCATTTTCAACAGGATCATTTTCGAAATATTTTGTAAATTTCGGATTGTCGTTGTCTTTCGAAACAGCTTTAATTATATCCTTTACTAGCTCGAACTTTTCATCCGGATTCATTTGAGAATATTCCCTTGCCAAAGTTTTTCTTAATTGCAACTTAGCTTTAATAGGTTCTTGTCCTGTAGAAATAAGTTTGTCATGAGCACTCATTCTTGAAACATTTGTGTATTGGCCAAATTCCGACAACCTGATTGCATAATATAATGTGTTATAATAACTTTTGTTCTTTATCAGATTTTTACCGTCACGAACTGATTCTATAAAATAAGCGAAATTCTTTGCAAATTCTTTCGTAACACCGTTTCCGGGCAAAACCCTTGTTAAATTTATGTTGAAATATCCGCCCCTTAACGGATCGGTTTCATATTCCAACATGCCCTTCATATAATTCTTAACCCCGTCTGCAAACCACAATTTCTTTGCTCTTTCATCAACCATATCTAAACAGTGATGAACCTGCTCCATTGTGTATACTTCCGGAAAATTATCCGCCTTATTTAAACTCAAAATCCTCTGATCTGTATTGAACCAAAGATTTCCTTTAAAATGATTTACAACTTCCGTATCGGAAAGAGAAGATGCATTACGCAAAACTACAAAGGATTTATTCAAACCGCTTCCGGGAAATGCCCTTCTTAAAGCAACAGAACAAGTCGGATCATATCCTGCAGCTATTATCTTTACACCACCAGCAACTCTTTCCGCTGCCTGATAAACACGAGTTATAAACTCCTGTTCTATCCTTTCAGATACAGTATTAAGATTTGGAAATCCTGTTACTTGTTCAAAATGTTTTACAAAACCTTCCTTCATTTCTGGCGTTAATTTGTCTAAAAATTCAAAGTTTTGCGCACGTATAATCTTGTTTTCAGGATATTTGAAATCATCCAATGCTTCATAATATGGTGCATATTTCAATTTTTCCCACTGTTTTATTGCATCATCCAATGATCTTATCGTAACTTTTTTAAGCGCATGAGTTACACCGGTAAATGATGTATTCTGGTTATTTTTAATATTTGTTTGTCTTAAAAATGTATCTTTGTTTATTAAATTTTTATTGTTAATATATAAGTTTGAATTTGGTTTTGTATTATTATTATTTATATTTCCGTATTTATTAAAGTAAATGTTATTTGTTAATGTAATGTTCATTCTTCCACCTTATGTTATTACTTCAAATAATTTCCCTTTATGATTGTCTTGTCCGCCAAGGTTTAAAAGTCCTAGCTGTTCTGTTTGTTTTTGAAGTGATTCTATAATATCAGGGCTAATTCGACTATCATAAGCCTGATGGTAAGATTCACTTGCTTTTATTAATCCTTTTGAATTTTCAACAAAATATTTCAAAGTTTCTGCGGGGTTTTCAACTTTTTCTGACAAATATGCAGGCTGCGAAAATGCCATAAATACCCCTTTTTCATCTTTAAATGCTTCTATTACTTCCTCAAAAGTATTTTCGCCAGAAGCTACAAGTTTACCGTTTTCAAAGTGCGGAGCATATTTTTCGAATATAACTTGAAAATCATCTGATTCTCCTATATTTATCGGCAATTTTCTCTTAGCACGCAAAATTTCCACCGATGCCCCCTTAGAATCTTCCATTATTTGGCTGTACAAAGTTTCCGGATTCTGATTTATCTTACGAGCATATTGCGTTACGGCATGCTTTGTCTGCAAATAATGATAAGCCTTCCAGTGGAGATTCATCATATTTCCATATTTTTCATATTCGTAGTATTTAGAAAACTCCTCAATAGAAAATTTTGCTAGTAAATTTAAATTTTTTGCATCATTTATAAAATTATTTAACATATCCGCTCTTTTTTGGCTGATTTTATTAAGAAATTCATTTATTTTTGGCGAATAAGGATTGATCCCATATACAAGAAGCTTTGAAATTTCGCATTCGTTATCGGATTTTGGAGCGCTATGAGCAAAACTTACTTCTATTGCAGGCACAAAATCAAGACTTTTATATCTTGCAGGATTACCGGCTATTATATTTATAGCTTCTTTTAACCCATTTACGGTATCATGGTCAGTTAGAGCGTAAATGAATTTGTTTTTTGTTCTTGCATACAGCGAATCAGCGTAATCAGTTGCATCATCAAGAAGATTTTTTACTAATCCTGCACCGTCGGAATAGTTTGAATGGCTGTGCAAATCCGCTCTGTAAACACCTTTTTTCATGTTGTCTGCTGTTGCTTCGTAACTTGCCTTTTTTAATCTCGGAAGCATTTTTAACAATTCTTCCCCACTCATAATACAGGACAAACGACTGGGATTAACCTGACTTTCAGAAAGTTTACTCATTGAGCCTGCTATTGATTTCGCAAGTTTTGAAATAGGTCTTCCTTTTGAAACGTATATAACTCCCAAACCTGCTGCCAGTACGGCTGATGAGTATGTTATTGCCTTATGTTCACTGTAAAAAATTTCAGCTTTACTTGGCGGTAATATTACTCTATGCCGCGCCATTGAAATATTGTTGCTTGAATTTACTCCTGAGACCTTCATTTTCCTTTACCCTAACACTTATTTCCACACTTTTATGTTTATTTAAAACAAATATTTTGTTTTTAGCTATTCCACAACAAGACCTGTTTTTTATTATATTTTTTTCCAACAAAAAAAACGTTTAAAATTTTAATTAATTCTAATACAAAAAAAATAAAAAAGAAAGTTGTTTACATAAATTTATATTTTTATTTTTATATTTTTTAATTATTTTTTTTTGCTTTAATTTTTTATATTTAAATTTAGATTAAAAAATTTTATTTTTTTTTGAAAAAATAATAAAAAATTTACAAAATTTCTGCTTTTTTTACCTTAGTAAAATGCAAGCAAATTAACATTTTACATCATATTATATTTAATTTTTTTATTAACTTTTTTTAAAAAATTTTCTTTTTAAAAACTTGATGTTAAATTATCAATATAAAATTCAAAAAATATAAAAAATTTTAACAAAAATAAAAAAACCTTTATATAGAGGATGTCATTAAAAAAAAACTAAACTATATTTAAATCACTTACTTAACAAGGAGGTTAACTATGAAAAAAGACTACAAACAAATTCTCAGCAACTATAACGGCGGTGATTTAGACTTGTCAGGTTGCACAATCAAACATTTGGAACTTGGAAACATTGAAGGTAACTTAAACCTTTCAAAATGCGTTATTGACAAATTGACTATCGGCTGGGTTAGCCAAGAAATCAATATGACAGGCGCTGAAATCAAAAATTTTGCAACTCCTATTGATGCAGATCGCGTTAATATGGCTGGTGCAAAAGTTAAAAAATTGCCTGAACACATTTACACAGGCTGGTTAAACATGGAAAAATCAACTGTTGAAAAATTAAATACTGAAATCAGAACTAATGTATTCAACATTGCAGGAACAAAAATTGAACAGTTACCGAAAAATTTCCACGTAAATACTCTTATTCTGGATTCTAAAGTTGCTAAAAATCTTTCATTAACAACTTTAAACCAGTGCAATGAACTTATTATTGACGGTCGCAGATATTACGAACAAAACGGTGCAGATTACAATTTCTGCAGCGTAAATTCTGAAAATAAAGAATATGCGTGTGTGTAGTCAATAATCATTGATATTTATAAAATTTAAGACTTTGCAAATATTTGCAAAGTCTTTTTTTATCCAATTAAACTTTTTGACATTTTGCCATTCTTTTTTGAGTATTTTTCATAAAAATGAAAAGCCAAAAGATACAAAAACATCGGAATACTTGTTACACAGACGACACCTGCGGCTTCAAAAAAATCTTTTGTATTGGATTTGAATTTCTGTGCCGTAAAAATTCTGCCTTTAAATGTATTTTTTTGTACTTGATTTACGGGATAAATTTTCATCTCTCTCTCCAAAAATATTTATAATATGTATCTGCAAAAAAAACATTATACATACAGGTTATTAAAAAATTAAATTTCTCTAAAATTTGACAAAACCTGTTTTGATAATTAAAATTAATTGTAATGAAAAGATTTTTGGTTATTTTATTTTTAACATTATTTATTTCACTTCCGTCGAATGCAGAAAAAGTTTTGACAGGAGGAGTTCAATATACAACGGATCAAGCAAGAGGAGAACTCTTAAAAGAAGAAATTCCCGAGCCCGACGGATTAACAATTCTGACACACATTGCCGATGAAAATTACAAAGAAAATAAAACCGCTCTATTGAAAGCGAATATTACTCTAACGGACAGAGTTTTAGCGTTATTTTCAGACGGTTCTTATGCCGTAATGTATCATGATAATCCGTTAAATGTCTGGTATTATTCTGAAGATGGAATTTTAACTCATATTGAGGTTAAAGACAGAGCCGAATATCCTTTTAAGGCTTACAAATACGACACTGAAGGCAAACTTGTTAATATGAGTCTCAGAGTTTCAAAAGCAGAAACTTTTATTTTTAATCCTGCAGGAAAACTTATTGCTCATTGGGTTAGAGAAAACGGTTACGATGAAAACGGCAAAGTTATTATGAAAAGAAAATACAAAGAATAATTTTTTTGTTCACTTATTTAATTTTATATTTTATAATAATTCTGTTATGGAAAAGGGTGCAATTTTTGATTTAGACGGAACGCTTTTATACACGCTGGAAGATTTGAAAGACAGTGTAAATTTTGCGCTTGAAAAATTCGGATACCCCAAAAGAAATTTAGAAGAAATTCGGGTTTTTGTGGGGAACGGTGTTCGGCTTTTGATGGAACGCGCCCTGCCGGATGGTGATAAAAACAAGGATTTTGACAGTTGTTTAAATTGTTTTAAAGAGCATTATGCATTAAACATGTACAATAAAACAAAACCTTTTAACGGAATTTTGGAAATGCTTGAGGATTTGAAACTTCGGGGATACAAAATAGGAGTTGTCTCAAACAAATTTGATTTGGCAGTAAAAGAGTTATGTAAAAATTATTTTGGTGACAGAATTGAAATTGCAATCGGAGAATCAGAAGCTCAAGGAATCAGGAAAAAACCATACCCTGACAGCGTTTTAAAAGCTATGAAAGTTTTAGATTGTGACAAAGACAAAACTTTTTATATAGGGGATTCCGAAGTTGATATCGAAACCGCAAAAAACAGCCTTTTAAAATGCATAAGCGTTACCTGGGGATATAAAGATGAAAAATTCCTCAAAGCCAACGGGGCAAACTTAATCGCACACAAACCTTCTGATATTCTTGAATTTTTGAAATAACAAAATCCGACAAAAATTAAGAATTTAAGCATTCAATTTTTGAATAAGCATAAGAATATTTTCACCGAGGTTTCTCATATTAGCCATAGCTTCAGTGTCTTGGCTGACTTCACCTTTATTGCGCCCGAAACCAAAGTTCCAATAGGTAGAACCGGGGATTATCATTTCATTCATAAGCATCATTTCATGAATACTTGCCTGAATAAAACTTCCGCCTCCTCGTCTTTCTGCAATAACAGCAGCACCAACTTTATGTCTGAACAATTTGCCGTTAGCTGATGCTACAATTCCAGCTCTGTCAATCAGTGCTTTTAATTCAGGAGTCATATTGCTATAATATGAAGGAGTTCCGAAAATTATTGCATTTGCGTTAAATAAATCTTCCAAAATATCATTTACAATATCATCATTAAAAACACATTTTCTGTTTGCAGCTTTCCCGCAAGCCCAGCAGCCGCGGCAGCCATGAATGTTTTTTCCGCCTACCTGTATAATTTTTGTTTCAACTCCTGCCTCTCTTAAAGGTTCCAATGCTGCATTTAGCATTATTTCAGTATTTCCACCCTCTCTGGGACTCCCGTTTATTGCAACAACTTTAAACATTAATCCTCCTCTTCCTCTTTTATTTCATATTCCATCAAATAATCCTCCATTTGATAACCATTTCCTATATTTGTAACAAAAGGATGAAGAGTCTTAAAACCCCATTTTTCATATATTTGAATTGTCTTCATATTTTGCTTGTTAACAGTAAGGTGAATCTTATTTAAATCATTGTTTATAGCAATTTTTTTTATTATTCCGAATGCTATCTGTCCAATACCTTTATATCTATGCTCCTTTTTAAGATAAATCTTTGATAAAAATAAACAATCTTCCTGCGGTTCTACTCCAAAGTAACCTATTTTCTTACCACTTTCCAATATAAAATAATAAGAATAATTTCCATGTTCAATTTGTTCATTAATAGCAAATTCCGACTGAAATCTATTCACCATATAATATATCTGGCCAAGTGTTAAAATCGAATTCCAATATTCAAACCATATTTCTTTTGCAAGACTTGCAAGCTCTTTTACATCTTTTTTTTCAACTTTTACTATATTTATCATTTTATTCTAACTCCAAACTATATTAATCAGACTCAATTCTTCGCCTGTATCAAAATTTTTCAATATATGCAAAGTATTGTTTTCATTAATTATTTCTATTTGTGACAAAACTTTACTGCCAAATTTAATCTCTTTTTTAAATATTATATCCATTGTCTTTATACAATGAGAACTTCTAAAATCAAAACCCAACGGCTCTAAAGCCCAAATTATATAATTGCAATTATTTGCATGACAATTAACATCTATATCATCATATCTT
The DNA here is from genome assembly GCA_949297715.1 of uncultured bacterium. Lineage (GTDB taxonomy): Bacteria > Cyanobacteriota > Vampirovibrionia > Gastranaerophilales > Gastranaerophilaceae > Scatenecus. The sequence goes on from CASFTJ010000007.1 coordinate 57,554, forward strand.
ATATCAAAAACCGATTCAAAATCAATTTTTTCAGGCACTGAAATTTTTTCAAAGTCCAAATCTTCACTTTGTTTTTGATATGGAGGCATACCGGAATTAAACTCAAGAGCTTCACCGATATTTGCCATTTTGCCGGTCACAGTGTTAACTAAAGCCCAACAGCTGGAAGCTCGTGCAAGTAATTCCTGCCCGTTGCATATTTCGAAATTACGAAACGCAAAAATTTTATTATAACCTCTCGGCTGTGTTTTTAAAGTTAAACTGTAAACCCCGACGGGATATTTCATAAATTCTATTCTGTATTTAAGCAAAAACCAAGCAAGATTTTTCTTTGTAATAAAAGAATATCCAAACCCAAGATTTTCAGCGTTTTCGCTTGCCATATCCTGAAAATAATTTAATATAGCTGAAGGCTTCACTGCCTGTTTATAATCCATTTCAGAATATTTAACTTGAATTTTTTCCTCAAACATGTACTTATTTTATCATAAACCAAAGTTTACGGCTTTTGTTTACAAAAAATTAAAACTTTAAATTAAACTAAATTTTCTCAAAAAACTCTTTACCTTTTTTACAAATCGGACAAACGTAAGTATCAGGCTCCTTTGTAATATCGCCTTCATAAATATATCCGCAGATTTTACAGCGGTAAGCAAGCTTATTTTGAGGTTTTTCTTCCCTGTAAGTCGGGGCATTTTTAGGGCTTAAACCTTTTTTGACGGCATGATAGTATGCATAAGTCATCGGAATATCATCTTTAAACATTTTGGTATCAATTATTTTACCTAAAAATATCGTATGGGTATCGGTTTCTAATTTTCCGATTACCTGACAAACTACGTATCCGATTGAATCTTCAAGAATCGGAAGTCCGTTAACCGTTATATACTTAAAATTTTGAAATTTATCGACATTTTTCCCCGACTGAAACCCGAAAACAGGAATAACATTTTCATCCGTATCAACTCCTAAAACTGATAAAGCAAATTTTTCGGATTCTTCTATACATTCGTGGGTAAAATTTGAATGATGAACACTTACGGCAATTGTGTCATAAGTAACCTGAATTGCGCTATTTACAATACATCCTTCAGGTTTATCCCCGCATACGGTTGAAACAACATAAACACCATATGACATTTTGTTTAAAATTTGTGTATCCATATAAAATCTCCCCGAAATTTGCAATTATATTCTTATTAAAAATCATACTTCTATTATACCAATCTTTCAAATATGTAAATTCCCCGCCAAATCAAATCTTGACTGAGAGCTGCTATCAGATGTTAAAATTTTAATAAATTGAAGGAGAAACTTATGAATTTAAGAAAAATTTTAAGCGTAACATTATTATTACTGGCAATAAATTTATATACAGGAGGATTTTGTATGGCGAAAGAAGCGTTAAATAAAAAAGAAGCAAGTATTGCAAAAATTTCATCATACACTGCAGCCGGAGATATAAAAAACCTTGAGAAAGAGTTAAATTCAGGCTTAGACAACGGCTTAACGGTAAATGAAATCAAGGAAATTCTGGTTCAACTTTATGCATACTGCGGATTTCCAAGAAGTCTGAACGGGCTTTCAGCATTTATGAAAGTTACGGAAGAACGCAAAGATAAAAACGACAAAACAGGAGATGAAGGAAAAGTTTTACCTTCTGACACAGACAAATTTGCATACGGTGATAAAATTCAAGTTGAATTAACAGGCGATTATGTAACAGGCAAGTTATTTGAATTTGCGCCTGCGATTGATCAGTATTTAAAGGAACATCTTTTTGCTGACATTTTTGCAAGGGGTGTTTTAACTCATCAAGAAAGAGAAATTGCAACTATTTCAGCGCTTGCCTCAATGAAAGGGACGGAATCTCAGCTTAATTCTCATATACAAATGGGCAAAAACACAGGGCTTAAAGACGACCAAATAGCTGAAATTCTTGAAATAGCAAGCACACCGAAAAATGAAATGTTTGCAACAGGAGATAAAAATACGGCTTATGCAAAATACTTTGTCGGCCAAAGCTACTTAAACCCGCTAACAACAGAGGGTGTAAAGATAGCAAACGTAACCTTTGAACCCAAGTGCCGAAATAATTGGCATATTCACCATAAAGGCGGTCAAATTTTAATTGTAGTTCAAGGAAGAGGCTATTATCAAGAATGGGGAAAACCAGCGCAAGAACTTAAAGCTGGAGATGTTGTAAATATTAGCCCTGAAGTTAAACACTGGCATGGTGCCGCACCAAACAGTTGGTTTAGTCATCTGGCTGTAGAAGTTCCTTCAGAAGGCGGCACAACCGAGTGGTTGGAGGAAGTTTCTGATAAAGAATATAACCAGTTGAAATAATAGTGAAATTACCTTTTATAAAAAAATTGCGCGGATTTGTAAAACAAATCCGCGCCTTTATTGTTATTTCTTCACTATTTCATTTACAATTTCTTGTTTTTCAGACAAAATCTTAAAAATTTCATCCGGTTTTTTCCTCAAAAGCCCCATATTTGCCATACTTTCGTACTGCTGCTTTAATCCTGCAAAAAACTCTTTTCCGACAAGCACAATCTTTTTAACCCCGCTTTCCAGTGAATGCACATTAAGCCTAATCAAAGTTGCAGCTTCCTGAAAAGTAGTCGCACCGCCCGGAAAAATAACAAAATTATCCGCAACTTTTGTAAATTTAACTATTCTTTCGGATTCCGAAGCGGCTTTTCCTATAACTAAACAATCTTCAAGGTTTTCATCACCCCAAAGCGGATTTACAATTATACTCAGGTTTTGAATAGGTTTACCCTCCAAATTTAGAGCCGAACTTTCCCTTGCTGCGTTATATGCCGCCCCCATAATTCCTCTTGTACCGCAGCCAGTTACAATATTATATCCTTGATTTACCAAATCTTTAGTGGTTTTTGCGCATAAATCCATATACTCCATTAAAGGTTCGGTTGTTTTTGAACTTCCAAGCACAACCACTGCTTTTGCTCTCATTTCGGGATGTGTATAATTTTTGTTTAATGTCGGTATATTCCTCAATGCATCAACTGCCAAATTCTTCATAATCTTATTAAATCACTCAAACTGTCTGTCTAACAATACAATTCTATTCTAATCAACCTTAAATGTAAACTAATATTAAGTTTATTAAAAAATTTATCAATCCTTAAAATAAGAAATACTTTATATATACACAGGGGATATTAAATATTTGGGAGTTAAATATGTTAACCATAACAATATCAAATAATACATTATTGGGATTGGAAGAAACAGATAAAGATAAAAAAGTTACATCGACAAAAGCGAAAAAAACAAAACCCGTCGTTTTTGCAACAACTCCCCAAACCCAAAAAACACAATCTACACCAACATTTTGGGATGAAAACACGAGAGCGATTTTATATAATATAACCCAAAACACAGGGATTGCGCCGTATAAACCGACAGTATTAAAAGATGATAATACAGCAATTCAGCACGCACAAACCCATCTAATAGACCTTTTGAAATACTATGAAGGCGACAACTACTATTATTATGAGGCAATAACAACACCTTATAAAGATAGTTATAATAATCTTACCTGCGGATTTGGCGAGCTGACCGACAAACCTCGTACACAGGAAATTGCATACAAACACCTTGGCGAAACAATTGAACAATACGCAGGAGAAGTAAAAAGACTTCTTAACGCAAGAATTGGCAAAAAAACTTACGAAAATCTACCTAATTCAATTAAAGAAGGTTTAATTGACCTTTGCTACAACAAAGGACTTTCAAAAATCAGTAAAAATAAAACTCTTATGAATGCCTTAAAAAACAAGGATTACTCCACCGTAATCGACAACCTTGATTATGTATACTCAGGAAAATCAGACGCTGAAAAGAAGGAAAATGCCGGATTATACAGACGCAGCTTTAACAGAATGATTCTTGCAACAAGAGATTTGAAAGGTAAAGAACTTGAAGAAGCCAAAAAAGTTATAGATAAATTTTACATCAAAGCCTCAAACTGTCATAAAAACAACCATATTCCGACAGTTGAACTTGACAAAATCTATGAAAACTATAAAACAGGTAAAATTTCAATTAAACCAAGAAGTGCAGAATCCACAAAAATAAAAGTAACAGATAAATATAAAGGAAAAGGCTTATATGCAGTTGCACAAGATGCTTATAACAGTATAGAGGATAAAGGAAACATTACCTTCAAAGAATTTTACGAAGAATTCAAAAAAGCAAACCGCAACCCTGACAGTATAATTCTCGGAACAGAATTAAATGTTCCGCTGCTCAGCAATTTAAAAACAGAAAAAGAAATTACCGAAAAAATAGAAAAAGGTGAAGATATTATTCCATTAACATTAACGGATACTGCTTTGGCAAATGCAACGAAAACACAACCGACAGCAGCAGTTGATACACAAACAACCCCACAAACAGACACAACAGCTAAAACTAATGAAACAAAAACGATAACAGTCGGAACAGAATTGAAAAGTGCGGAAGAATCTACTGTTGAAACAAAAGAAAAAACAGAAGAAGGATTTTGGCAAAAATTAGGTAAAGCTTTTCCCGGACTTTTGTTATCATTCGGAACTTTCTTTTTAGGTTTCCTAAACTTATTTTCAGGGTGCAGCAGAATTGAAAATAAAGACTTGTTATCCAATATGAGTGATGAAGATCAATCAAAATTACAAAAAATGCTGGACAGTAAAAATGTTAAGATTACCCAAGACGGTGATCTTTATACGATAACCGGAGAACACACCGTACAAAAAGGTGAAACTATTTGGAAAATATCAAGACAATACGACATTGATGATAACATTTTATGCGCAAACAACAACATAAAAGACAAAAATCAAATTTCTGAAGGACAGGTTCTTAATATCCAAAAACTTGGTTATAAAGTTAAAAAAGGTGAAAATTTATTCAGAATAGCCCAAAAATTCGGTTTGACAGTTGAAATTTTAAAAGACGTAAACAACATAGTAGACGCAGATAAAATCAATGAAGGTCAAATGCTTGAAATTCCGGGCTTCATCTACACAGTAAAACCGAAAGACACGTTATATGCAATCTCAAAACGTGTCGGGGTAAAGCTTGAAGACTTAATCAAGCTCAACAATCTTGATGAAAACGGAATAATTTCCCCCGGACAAAAAATCAAAGTTATATACAACGACAGTGACTTTGCGATTTCACCTGACAAAAAGAAAATCACTGTAGATAAAACAACCAACACAACAACAGAAATAGTTAATATGAGCGGAGTAGTAAAACTTGATAACAGAGAACTTTTGAAAGAAAAACGCAAAATAAACGGCAAAGTAGTTGCCACAAGAGCAGAATTTAACCCGACAAAATCAGGCCCTCTCAGCGGGAAAACTATTATTGTAAACGCAGGTCACGGGTACTCTCAAAGCGGTATTGATGTAGGAACTATTGGTTTAAAAGGGCTTGAAGACGAATGGTTAATAAACTATGACAATGCAATGAGATTAAAAGATCAATTATGCGCAAAAGGTGCAAAAGTTATATTCCTGCAAGGACACAGACGTTTGATTATGTCAGAACTTAAAGAATCAAGTAATAAAGCTGACATGTTCATATCAGTACACGTAAACTCTCACGACAAAGCAACACAAGATAGAACTCAAATATATTATGCAAGACAAACTCAAAGTAAAAAATTAGCCCAAATTATGGAGAATAAATTTGATAAATGGATTCCTAAAAATGAAACTATAGCCGATAAAGATAAATTTATATTTGAAGGTAAACAAGATTACGCACAATCAAAACATGCAAACTATGATGTTTTAAGAACAATGGAAAAAAGACAAAATAAACCGAGTATATTATGGGAAGTAGCCTTTATGGTATCCCCCAAAGGCAGAGAAAGAATGAAAAATCCCGAATTAATGAAAGATTACGCACAATGTATGACTGATGCGGTTGTTGAATACTTTAAGGGCTAATACCCGCAAATAAAATTAATACTTAACCGTTTCATCATGCCTGTGTTTGGTAAACTTTTCAACAACATTATGTTTACGGGTTTTTGTGCCGGTATTAAAAAGAAAAGCAAGCGGAATTAAACAAAATGCAATCAGAGCAAAGGTTTCAAACACATCAACATAAGCCATTAAACGTGATTGAGCAAGCAGAGATTTATACAAATACGCATTAGCCTTAACCGTTGCATAAGAGCTTGAAGCATTTGACATAAAAGTTCCGATTAAAGCAGACATTTTATGTTGAAACACAAGATTAAAATTTGAAAGATTTTCGACCAAATAAACCTGATGAATTTGACTGTGTCTTGCAACTAAAGTAGACGCAACAGACGCAATAACTTCTGTCATGGTACTTTTGCACAAATTATGCAAACTTGCGCCATTGGTTAAATCCGCCTTCGGTAAAGTTCCGAGCACAAGCGCCGAAACGGGAATAAAAGTCATTATAACTCCGACTCCCATCAATACCTGCGGCAGCGCTATGTATATAAATGATACGCTTAAATTCAAATTTGCAAAGCATAATATTGAAATTCCAAGGAAAAAGAATCCTATTGCAATCAATATTCTGTTATCAAAAATTTTCATCAGCAAGTTAATCAAAATCATCATAATCACACACGATATAATACGCGGCGCAAGAGCATAACCGCTTAAAATAGCCGTATAACCCATCAAATTCTGCAAAAACTGCGGGATAAGAACAATACTTGAAAAAATAAGCATATTAATTGTAGAACTTAAAATAGTTCCGACTAAAAAATTTCTATCCTTAAAAAGCCTTAAATTAATCAAAGGAGAATGACTTTCAAGTTCTCTGATAACAAAAAACACGAACGCACAAACCGAAAACCCTGCAAGCCAGCTTATCCAGGCAGAATCGAACCAATTATATTGCTGACCCTTATCAAGCACAACCTGCATTGACAAAAGCCACAATACAAGAGAAATCATGCTCCAAAAATCGGTTTTTCCGGCTTTTTTTCTAGTATCCAGCTCCTCAATATTTGCATGCACCATTGAAATCGACAAAATTCCGACAGGAATATTCACAAGATAAATCCATTGCCAATCGGCGTTATCAACAATAAACCCTCCAAACGTAGGCCCGAGAATTGCAAAAACCATAACTGCAATTCCATATAAACTCATAGCAATCCCTTTTTTGTCAGGCGGGAACGCTGCAAGTAAAATTGCCTGCGATACAGGTGTCATCGGCCCTCCGCCGATTCCTTGAATTAATCTTCCCAAAACCATTATATTAAGGTTTGGAGCCATAGCACAGATTAAAGACCCGAGAGTAAAAATGCCGATAAAAATTTTCAAAAACAACTTTCTGCCGAGCAGATTTTCCAGCCACCCCGACATCAAGATTAGACAGGAATTTGCAATCATATATGAAGTAATAATCCAGTTAGCTTCATCAATAGTAGATCCGAAATATCCTGAAATATGTGGAATAGCGACATTTGTTGCAGAAGTAGCCAAACATGCAAAAGATGTCGGCAAAAGTATAGAAAAAGCAACCAGCCATAAAGGTGCAGGAGTATGTTTATATACAACTTTTTCCATTACTTAACCTTAACCTCCGGAACAACAGACATGCCGGGAACTATATTATATTTTGAAATATCTTCACTAAACACAATTTTGACAGGCACTCTCTGCACAATCTTTACATAACTTCCGACGGCATTTTCAGGCAGAAAAAGGCTCGCCTTTGCGCCTGTAGAACGTTGGATACTGTCAACTTTTCCTAAAAACTTTTTCCCGCCGTAAGTATCAATTTTTATTTTAACAGGCTGACCGGGCTTCATATTTGCAATTTGAGTTTCCTTAAAATTTGCAACCACCCACATTTTTTCAGGAACTATCGCAAACATCGGCTGGGCAACCTGAACATAATTTCCTTGTTCTACAGAACGATTAGTAATTTTGCCGTCAGACGGAGCATAAATTTTGGTATATGAAAGATTTAATTCATCCTGTTCAACTTCTGCTTCAAGTCTTTTTATTGAAGCTTGTATTTCATCATATTTTGCCTTTGCGGAATTTCTGTTTGATTCTGCAACCGTAAGTTTATTTAAGCTTGATTCATAATCCTGCTTTGAAGAAATCCCTTTTTCGTGCATTTTGGAATATCTTTCAAAATCATTTTTGGCAAAATCAAAATCCGACAAGGTTTTCGTAACCTGATTTTCGGCACTTACAAGAGAAGCTTTTGCTTCATCAAGTTTTGCTTTTGTTTCCTTCAATTTTGCAGAATAATCGTTCGGATCAATTTCAAGCAGAAGATCGCCTTTTTTTACATCCTGGTTATCTTCAATATTAAGCTTTAAAACAGGCCCGGAAACCCTTGGCGCCATTGTTATTATATGTCCTTCCACAAAAGCATCATCAGTCGATTTGTAATAAACCGTATGAATTCCGTAAAATATCCCGCAAATCAAAAATATTATTGCCGTAACCGTTGGTACTATAACTCTTTAGTAAAGATGCAATTTGCAAACCAGCTTCCGACACTGGGGCTTTCAGGTCAAATTTATAGGGATATGCGATCATCCATGCAGCAGTTCGGAAGCTTGCAAATTCCAAGTTTTGCACAATATAACTATTATTTGCCGATTACGCTCAATTATGAAGCCGATATTTGGGGGACAAACAGGCTTAAAACCAAAAGTGTCAAACAAAGGCTTGAAATTATTAAACAAGCGGAGCGGGCAACTTATATCTCTTTAACCTCCGACTTTGCCGCTGATTACTTTAACCTTATTAGAGCGGATGAATTTCTTGCTATACAAGAGGAGTTAATAAAAACACAGGAAGAAATCGTAGAAAAAGTTAAAGATAAATACAATATCGGGCTTTGCGATGTTAATGAAGTTCTTGCGGAACAAAGATTACTTACATTAATGAAAGAAGAACACAACCGTCATATCAAAACCCGTGACACTTTAACCGATACAATGAAAGTTTACCTTGCCGCTTCAAGCGGGGATATCAGCAGAAATAAATATGAAAATCTGACAGTATTAAAAGATATTCCTCTTGAATACAGTACGGAAATTATAGAAAACCGTCCCGATTATCTTCAGGAGGAAGCAAATATCAAGCGCATCGGATTTGATGTAAGCGTTGCTAAAAGAGAGTTTTTGCCTAAATTTATAATTTTCGGGCAAATCGGCTTAAACGCTTATCATCTTGATACTCTCTTTAATTCAGCATCACAAATGTTTAGTGCCGGAGTTTTGCCTTCTCTGGATCTTTTTGCAGGCGGAAGAAAAGTTGCGCTTTTAAAATTCAGAAAATTTGAATACGAAGAAGCCCTAAACAGCTATCAAAAAACGATTCTTGAAGGAATTAAAGAATAATATTATTAATGAGGCAAAAAAGCTTGATATTTTATATGAATTAAGGAAAGAACGCGGCAAAAACATCAATTTGGCAAATACTCAACAAGGAATTGCGGCATTTAAGCTTAATAATGGGGAATCATACTTAATCTCATCTCTTGTAAAAGGATACAAAGCGAATCCGTTTACCAATCCGCTTAATTCAAAAAACCTTACATCGCTAATTTCTATAATTACTGAACTTGACAAGGGTTCTGAAAAATATGGAAGATTAATGGTTTATGATCTTAATATAGGTAATATTCTTTTTACAAAAGACAAAGCAGGTATTTTAGATTTTGAACATTTAAAAGGCGAGAAACTAGATGAAAGCATAAAAAAAATTATAATTAATAAAGACTACGGCTCCGCAGCACACACTTCAGATACATCATTTCTAGACAGTAATCTGCGCTCATTTGAATTTTCGGCATTATACGATTATCTTATTCAAGCACCAGCAAAAACAGCTCGAAAACTTTTTAATGAATACTTAAATGTTAAATCTTTTTATCATAAAATGATGTCAGAACACTTGAAAACAAAGACAAAAACCTCTTTATACCCTAAAATTACAGACAAAATTGCAAACTCGGAACTTGTACACTCAAATATTTTATCGGAAAAAAACTTATCCGAAGATATTGTAAAATCTGAAGCGATGAAAATACAAATGGCACGGTTTATGTATGATTCAAGCCGTCACTGTAATGCTTCACATATAAGATTTAATCCGCAGCAAATTTCCCAATATCGTCAAAAAGGTCTTGCTTTTTTTAATGAGAAACTTGCTGAAGCCATAACTTCAGGAATTAAAGACAAAATAGTTTACTATACCGATTGTATAGAAATTTTTAATAAATGGTCAAAAGCAGATAATTTAGCAGAAACAATGGGAGAATCTCAAAGGAAAAGACTATCAATGGTTAAAAGTATAACTTTTGATAAAATTTTATGTTAAAAATCTTAAATAAATTTATTCCACAAAATAAAAAGAGCTTCATTTATCTGAAACTCTTTTTATAATAGCTGGGGAGAGATTCGAACTCTCGACCTCACGGGTATGAGCCGTGCGCTCTCACCAACTGAGCTACCCAGCCTTATTAAATTTTTACCTGTCAGTACTAATAAATTTTAACTGACAGGTTTCATTTTTGCATAAAGAATTTTTATTTTCAAGTGTTTTTATTTATTACTTTTTACTTACACTTTTTCTTTCCGCTCCATGACAAATCAGTACAATGCAAATAATCCATATTTTCATTAAATATAACCCAAGCAGTACAAGCATATCCATTTAATCTATTCGATACAGACTTATTGCACATTGACTCAAATGTACGGTCTGACTTTGTTATTTCAGCCATACCACAGGGTATAACACCATATTTAGTATAATAAAAAAGAAATACATCTTCACCGGTTTTGTTTGGCGGTTTAGAACCGTTTAAATCAATCATAAATTCTCCGCAAACATTTTTCAAAGCTTTAGATGTTCCATATTCTAATTCACAAGTCGGAGATAAAACCGTTACTCCAACAATCGTTGTTCCATCTGCTAAAACTAATCTTTCTGTAAATTTACTAAATTCAGTTCCATCAAGAGATTTACGAGCATAAGTAGGGCATTCTTTTTCTCTGTCATTACATCTGTATAATACTTTTAAATATGGCGTTATTATATCAAAAAATCTTTCTCTTGTTATTTTATTTTTTTCAATTTGTTCTTCAGAAGGGTCTGCCGAATTACCTGCTTGTTCTAATCCCCAATTCTCTATTTCTCCATTATCTTCTACTGCCATCATCATTGTTTGATTAATTATTGTATAAAATTTTTTTAATTTTGCTATGTACTCTCTTTCTTTATAACCATTTATTACTTGAGGTATTGTCATTGCTGCAACAATACCGATTATTCCCAAAGTTATCAAAACTTCGGCCATAGTAAAACCTAATTTTTTAATATCACTATCTACCATCTCTTATATCCTTTAAATTTATTAAAAACAATTTATTACATCATATAATACAATTTTTTATATACTTTGTCAATTGACAAAGTATGTTTTATATCGTTAATTAAAAAATCAATTTTTACTATATTTTGTTTTGAGTGATATTATGGATGATATAAAAACTTTATTTGGTAAAAAAATAAAAGAATTACGAATAAAAAAAAGACTTTCACAAGAAGAACTTGCTGAAAAAATTGATATTGCAGAAAGAAATTTAAGTAAAATCGAGTGTGGAAAAAGTTTTATAAGAGCTGAAAAAATCGGTCGGCTTGCAGAGGTATTAGGTGTTTCACCAAAAGATTTATTTGATTTTGAACATCAAAAAAATATTTCTGCTATCCGAGAAGAATTAATTGATGAAATAAAATCCAATGACAAAAATTTAAGATTGTTATATCAACTTTATAAAATAATCAAATAAAAATTTTTGATTTATAATATTGGAAAATATCCGTGTAAATATTATGATTAAAGATTTAACAAAAGGACCTGCAATTAAACTCATACTATTGTTTTCAATCCCGCTATTGATTGGTAACATCTTTCAGCAGTTGTATAATCTTGCAGATATCGTAATTGTCGGAAGACTTTTAGGAGTTAAGGCTTTAGCATCTGTCGGGGCTGTTGCTCCTTTATTTTTCTTAATTATGTTTGCCATTGCAGGTATGACAAACGGTTTTGCAGTGATTACGGGGCAAAAATTCGGCGCAGGTGATGTTTGCGGAGTCAGAAGATCCGTTGCGATTTCCACTATCTTAAGCACAGTATTTACGGTGTTTTTCTCTATTTTGTTTATTGTGCTTATGAAGCCTATTCTTTTTATGATGAATGTACCAGAGGAAATTTTTACTGATGCTTACTGGTACATTCAAATTTGCGTCGGCGGGCTTTTGACTGCAAACTATTACAACTTACTGGCAAGTGTTTTAAGAGCACTGGGTGACAGCAAAACACCTTTGTATTTTCTGATTATTGCCTCTGTTTTAAATGTTTTACTGGCGCTTTTATTTATTCTTAAATTTAATATGGGAGTTCCGGGTTCTGCTGTTGCAGTTGTTATTTCGCAGGCGTTTTCGGTCATTTTATGCTTGGTGTATATTAAAAAACGTTTTCCTATTTTGCACTTAAAAAAAGATGATTGGATTTTTAAAAAAGAAAATCGAAAAGAAGATTGGAATTTTATTTTGGAACACTTAAATGTCGGACTTCCAATGGCATTACAATTTTCGGTACTTGGGATAAGCATTTTGATAATCCAAAGTGTCTGCAATACTTTCGGAGCTGATGTAATTGCAGCATTTACGGCAGCTTTAAGAATTGAACAAATTGCAACACTTCCAATGATTTCATTTGGTGTTGCGGTTTCTGCTTTTGTCGCACAGAATTTCGGTGCCGGAAATATCAACCGTATCAGATACGGAGTTTTAAAGACTTCTATGATTAACCTTATTTTAAGCTTTTTAATGGCAGTTGTTATGAGGTATTGGGGTACGGATATCGTCGGAATATTTATCGGTAATGACAAAACTTCGGTAATCAAAATTGCACATGATTATCTTTTGATAAGCACCATATTTTATTTTTTCCTAGCACAGATTTTTGTGTTCAGAAACGCACTTCAGGGAATGGGAAGACCGTTAATCCCTTTAATTTCGTCATTTACAGAATTAATGATAAGAGCATTTGCAGCGGTTTATCTGGCAGTCAAATTCAATTATTTTGGAATTTTTTATGCCGGGCCTATCGCCTGGGTTACGGCATCTGTTGTGGTATTTATCGGATACTCAATCAATATTAAAAAACTTATTTTTGCGCAAAAATTCAATTTAGCAGAAAAATCACTTGAAGAATAACCGATTTTATGTCAAAATACAAGCAGGTCAAAAGTGTAAAAGGAGAGAAATATGTCAACATTTATTGAAGATATTGTAGCACGTCAGATTTTAGATTCACGCGGAAACCCGACGGTAGAAGTCGATGTTAAATTATCCGGAGGAGTTATAGGGCGTGCAGCGGTTCCGTCAGGAGCATCAACGGGAATTTTTGAGGCATTGGAACTTCGTGATGGTGACAAGCACATTTACGGCGGCAAAAGCGTAATGAAGGCCGTAAACAATATCAACAACATAATCGCTCCTGAATTAATCGGTGAAAAAGCCACTCATCAAAAGGAAATTGATACCTTTATGATTGATATGGACGGAACGGAAAATAAGTCAAAACTTGGTGCTAATGCTATTTTAGGAGTATCTCTTGCCTGTGCAAAAGCGGCATCAATGGCTTATGAAATGTCTTTATACAGATATTTGGGAGGAATTAACGCTCTTACTTTACCTGTTCCGATGATGAACATAATTAACGGCGGAGCGCATGCCGATAACAATATAGATTTTCAGGAATTTATGATTGCACCGGTTGGCGCCGAAAACTTTAAACATGCCGTTCAGATAGGTGCAGAAGTTTTCCATTCTCTAAAATCCATTCTTAAATCAAAAGGGCTTGCGACATCTGTCGGAGATGAAGGCGGATTTGCACCGAACTTAAATTCAAATGCAGAAGGTGTTGAAGTTATTATTGAAGCTATTCAAAAAGCAGGCTACACAACCGATCAGGTTAAAATCTGTCTTGACGTTGCTTCAAGCGAATTTTACGAAAACGGAATTTACAAACTAAAAGGTGAAAATAAAGAATTAAACAACTCTGAAATGACGGGATTTTTGAAAGAATGGGTTGATAAATATCCGATTATCTCGATAGAAGACGGCATGGCAGAGCAGGATTGGGACGGCTGGGAAATGCTGACCAGAGAACTCGGAAGCAGATGTCAGCTTGTGGGCGACGATCTTTTCGTAACAAACACCCGCCGCCTTGCAGAAGGCATTAGAAGACACGTTGCAAACTCAATTTTGATAAAAGTTAACCAAATCGGAACATTATCAGAAACCTTAGATGCAATTTCAATGGCGCATGCAGCAGGCTACACGTCAATCATTTCGCACAGATCAGGTGAAACGGAAGATTCATTTATCGCAGATCTTTCGGTTGCAGTAAACAGCGGACAGATTAAAACAGGCTCAATGTCACGTTCTGACAGAATTGCAAAATACAACCAGCTTTTAAGAATTGAAGAAAAACTTGGTTCTGCCGCAAAATTCCTCGGCTTAAAAGCCTTTAACGGTCAGAAAAAATAATAAAAATGAAATATAAACCTAAAAATACAACTTCCGATATTTTTGCAGAAGTTGTATTTTTTTTAATTAAACAAGTATAAAACCTGACTTTGAAGAAATTAAAGCGCACGAATAATAGATTTAATATTTTCGTCAGTAATCTTCAACAACGCAACCTGACGGGAAGTATCGTCCAATTCGTTATGAGCTTTGAGAATTTCGGCGGTTTTTACGATAATTGTTTGGTTGTTGCATTTTAAAAGTTGTCTAACCGCATACATATCCTGCGCAAAATCAAGTGCAGTAAACACAAACGGACTATTCTCATTAAGCTCCTGATTTACAAAACAAAGTAGCTCTTTTTTATTTATATGGCTTAAAAGCTTGTTAATATCAAGAATTTCTTTTTTGGTATCTTTATCTTCATCGTAAAGATATTCGTCATTTTCGGTCAGAGTATCAAATTTTTCATTCGCATTCAAAAGCACAACAGCGGTTTTGCTGTCGTCTGCATGCACCATAAGTCTTTCAAAAATTTCATACATCTCATAATCAAACACAGAAGAAAGCGGAATAATTTCGCCAAAACCGTTAATAATATTGTTTAAAATTAAAAGTCCGTTTTCAAGGTCATTTTCGATTATTGCAAAAATATCCGTAAGATAAGGAATTTCAGCGGCAATATTTTCAGACATTGTAGAATTTTTCATCGCCTCAATAATCGGATAAAGCGCCTCTTGATTACCGTAAGCTGTCAAAAACTTAACTGCCTTAAGCTGTTCAAACTCATCCTCTGATTTTAAATTAAAAATAGCGTTGTTATAAGAAATCTCATCCTTCATCGCCCCAAGCGCTGCAGCACAGTTGGCATTCAAAAATTCATCTTCCGTATCAGAATTTTTTCTCAAAAGTTCCAAAGAAAGCGGATCTTGAATATAAGTGAAAAACTTTGCACAATAAGTTTTTTCGGAATTTGTACCGTTTTCAAAAATCTCAAGCATTCTGTCTGTCAAATCTTCATCAGCAAATTTGACAAGCGTTGAGATAATTACATCTTCATAAGACGGCGAATAATACTTTAAAAACGACAAAAGATTCTTGTAATTATTTTCATTTAAAACATTTGCAATTCTTTCAGCAACATTTTGCTTAACAAAATCGAACAAAAAATCATCTTTTTCAACAAGTGCCTTAAACATTCCCTCATCAGATTCATTAACCAAATGAGCAGCAGCAGATTCATATTCCTGTTTATTTTTGCCTGTAAGCTGTTTTATTAAATCGTCGAACATGGAATTTAATATAACATAGAAAAAACATTTTATCAATTTGACAGTTATCCAATGCCACGTGTTTTGTTTTGTGCGCAAAAGTAAACAATTTTTTTATAAAGTCCTCCGAACGGGGGCACTTTTTATGAAAAAAGAGCCTCAAAACCATCGACACACTGCGTTCGCTAATAATTTGCTAAGCTCAAGATTAAAGTATTTGTAGGGTGCGTCGTTTGACGCACCAATATTATAAATGAAAATCAACTAAATCTTTAACTTCAACACTAAGAGCTTCTGCAATCTTATACAGTGTAAGGAATTTCATATTAGTTAAACCATTTTCAATCATGCTAATAGAGCGCATATTTATACCAGCACTCTCTGCAAGTTGCTCTTGTGAAAGATTTTTCTTTTTTCTCTCATAAATAATTTTTGAGGCAATTTTTAATAGTATCTCTTTTTCAATCATAATCTATGATTATTATACTTGCTTGACAAAATATTTCTATGATTTATAATCATAATATATGATGTATACATCATATATTATAAAAGAAATTCGTGTATTGCTGGTAGAAATTTTTATGGAAGAAAACGTAACAGAAACAAGCTTTGAAATCTTGAAACAACAAAAAGAAATAATGTTTCAAACGGATTATCTAAAATCCAAACCTTTCAAAAGTTTAATTAATGAAATCCTTGAAACTTTTGTTCCAAAATACATAAAAACAAACCTTTTATTTGAACTAACCTCCCAAATGGCAGACAAAATAAGGACTACACCTGAAATTTACAACAATTACACAAAAAGCGAGAAAACTGATTTAAAAATTTTCCAAAAAAGAATAAAATATGTTATTCATCACATAAACAAAGCGAACGACAATTTGCTAAAAGTATGCGAATTTATAAACAAATAGCACAATATTTCTGTTGTTAAATATAAAATTAATCCAAATAGAAAACAGTAATAACTTTATGACCTTCTTCAGCGTATTGAACTGCATTATGAAGGGTTTTACTGGTATGAGAGAGGAAACAGATTAACTGGTTGCAATCATCGATAATCTCTCTGTTGCAAACTCTTGAAGCATCAGCCAAAGTCATCATAGCGCGATCTGCGTGTTCGATGATATTCGGAACCCCGATAAGCTGATCTTGCACGTCGCTGGGCTGTTGTCCGATAGTTTGGGGAAGAATAACCTTTAATTTATCAGGATTAGCCTTCATAGCACCTCTAATAGCAGCGGCGTTAGTACCTGAGGAACCTCCTGAAGTGATAATCGTATTACCTTGACGAACAAGAGCAGTTGCAAGGGTTTCAATCATTTGCTGATGTGTAATCGGAAGGTTACGGCTTCCGATAATAGCAATTTTTTTAGCAGACTGTCTTATTGTCGCAAGTTCTTGAGCTAATTCATCAACGGTATTAGGAGAATCAACTTTCACGGTATCCATATCATCAATCGGCACCATAATTGAGGGTTGTTCGTCATTACTTTTTTCACCTGCGTCCAATAAAATTTCTTCTACATCTGCCATTTTTCCTACCTTCTGTATAAAATCACAATTGCAATAAATATTTTTTTCAAGTATGCTGATTATAACACAAAAATTTAATTTTGGGAATAGGGGAGTATGGAAAATCTACTTGAAAATCTTAACAAGGAGCAGAAAGAGGCTGTTCAAACGGTCAAAGGTCCGCTATTGATACTGGCAGGAGCCGGCAGCGGCAAGACAAAAGTTCTGACAACAAGGATTGCGTACCTTGTACGTCAGGGAGTACGCCCTAAGGACATTCTGGCCGTAACATTTACCAACAAAGCCGCAAAAGAAATGAAAGAACGACTCGGAAATATTTTAGGCGAAAATACCGTTAAATATATGTGGGTCGGAACATTTCACGGGATTTGCGGAAGAATTTTGAGAGAAAACATAGACAACTACAATTTCCAATCAGGCAAAAAATTAGACAAAAACTTTTCTATTTATGACGAAACCGACAGTACGGCAGTAATAAAACAGGCAGTGAAAAAGCTTAATCTTGACGATAAAGTTTATGCGCCAAAGCTTGTAAAAACAATAATTTCAAACGCAAAGAACAAAATGCAGGATGCATACACTTATGCGACCTTTGCAAGAGATTTCAAATCCCAAAAAATCGCATCAATTTATGAAGAATATGAAAATACCCTAAACAACAATAATGCAATAGATTTTGACGATATGCTAATGCTGACGGTAAAACTTCTTGAGCAAAACGCACAGGTAAGAGAATATTACTTCAACAGATTTAAGCATATTCTGGTAGACGAGTATCAAGACACAAACCTTGCGCAATATAGATTAGTCAAAATGCTTTATACAAATAATCAAACAGAAGTTCCGGAAGAACGCTCATTATGCGTTGTAGGAGATGTTGACCAGTCAATTTACAGCTGGCGAGGAGCGGATTACACGATTATTTTGAATTTCCAAAAAGACTTCAAAAACACAAAAGTAATCAAGCTTGAACAAAATTATCGTTCAACCGCAAATATTCTGAATGTAGCAAACGCAATAATCGAGAATAATACGGAACGTGTAGATAAAGTTCTGTATTCAAACAAAGGTGAAGGCGAAAAGATAGACTATTACGAAGCCCAAGATGAAGCGGATGAGGCAAACTTTATTGTAAGCAGAATAAAACAAGATGCAGGCGGGGATTACAACCGTTTTGCGATTTTATATAGGACAAACTCTCAATCCCGTGCTTTAGAAGAAGCCTGCATGGCAGCAGCAGTTCCCTATAGAATCTACGGCGGCCTTAAATTTTACGACCGAAAGGAAATCAAAGATATTATTGCTTACCTAAAACTTATTTATAACACTGACGATAGCCAGAGTTTCAGAAGAATAGTAAACGTCCCGAAACGTGCAATCGGTGAAACTACAGTAAAAAATCTTCAAGATTACGCCAACAAATTTGACATTTCATTGTTTGAAGCAGGCGAAAGAATTGACGAAAACGAAGAAATTCCAACCCGAACCCGCACAAAAATAAAAGAATTTGCGGAATTGATTAAAAAATTCAAAGAAGTTCAAAAAGATTATACATTGCAGGAATTTGTAACTCTTGTAATCGAAAAAACAGGATATTTGGCTGAACTTCAATCGCAAAACACCCCCGAAAGCGAAGCTGATATTGAAAATTTGCAGGAATTGGTAAATGTTGCCGGAGAATTTGTCCCCGAAGACAGCGAAAATATTTTAGGAGAATTTTTGCAGCAGGTAGCCCTTGTTTCAGATACGGATAACCTTGATAACATTTCAAATAACGTAACTTTGATGACATTACACTCAGCAAAAGGATTGGAATTTCCGATAGTATTTCTTGCAGGATGTGATGAAGGTGTATTTCCTCATCAAAGAACCTTTAATATTCCGTCCGAAATGGAAGAAGAAAGACGGCTTATGTATGTAGGTGTCACCAGAGCAGAAGAAAAACTTTACCTGACATCCGCCAAACGCCGTCAAATGTGGGGAGAATATAAATACTACAACCCCTCAAGATTTATCGAAGAAATTCCGCGTCAGTTGCTTGAAACAACCTCTTTTGAAGGTTCCTCAAGCGGCTCATCAACCTTCCAGAATGCAGTATCAAAAGCAAAAACCGGAAAAACAGATTTCAATTATTCCTCAGCCCAATCGGACAGTTACGGTTACGTAAAACCATCAAGCGGATTTGGCAAAGGCTTTGTAGCCCCGACCAAAGGACTTGCCTCAGGCGGCAGAACTCATAACAATCAAAATTCCGAATCTCAGCAAAAATACTCATACGGCGGATATAACCAGCCACAAAGAACACCTTCACGCACAATTCTTGTAAAAAATAAAGCTAACAAAGAGCATGACGAAGAAAAAGTAAAAGAGTTTTTCAAAGATAATGCAATAAAAAGAATGCTTGAAGAACGCAATAAGCAACTTGCCGAGCAGCAGCAAAAAGAACAGGAAAAATTAGAAAAAGAACAAAATACCCCGGTTGTAGAATATGTATTTAGCGAAGGCGAAAGAGTTTTCCATGACAAACTCGGAATCGGACATATAAAGGAAGTTATACAAGTCGGCGACAGCATGATGTATACGATAGATTTTGGCAAACAAGGCGTCAAAGCAATGGATGCGGCTTACGCCAAGTTAAAGAAATTTTAAAAATAAAAAACAATTTATTTTAGATAAAAACAGTCTTAAAAAAGGCTGTTTTTTTTTATGTTTAATCTCACATCTTTTTTTAAGCAAAAAGAAATTACCTTCCCGAATCACCGCAAACGGTAATGTTAGTTATAGAAAGTAAAGTACATAATCAGGTATAAGTTTGTTTTTTAAAGAAACTTTTCGGGGTTTTTCAAAGAAAAACCTCATAAACACAAGGAGGTAAAAATGACTATTAAAAAACTTACTGTGGCAGCTGCAATTGCCGTTGGAATAGCAACGTGTTCCTTGAATCAAGCAATGGCGGCTTACAGCCAATGCCGACAGTAACAGGCCCGGCTTGTCCGTGTGAAGAAGCTCTACCTGTCGTAACAGGTCCGGCTTGCCCGTGCGAAGCACCAAAAACTTGTCCAAAGTGCAAAAAAGCACTTCCGGACTGTGAATGCCAAAAACAAGATCCGTGTGTCGATCCGTGCGATCCGTGTGAAAAGAAAAAATCAGACTGCGACTGCCCTGATGAAATCAGCTGTGACGATCCGCCGGAACCGGCTTGTGCAGTTTGCCCCGGAACAGGCAAACCTGACAGAAAAGATATGAAACAGGTTTACGGTTACCCGAATGCAATTTACGGTACTAACAACTATGTCGGACAACCTGCCAATTCAATCTTCTCAACAGACACTCCGCTTGCCGGAATCCCACGAACACTTTCATCAAATGTCAGCGGTGTAACAGTTGCAACAGACGGACAAATAACAGGTGCAGCATCTCAGCTTCCGTGCCTAAACGAAGATCCGACAAGACACAACGGAATCCCGATTGACAGAAATGAACAACTTATGGACGGAAACAATTGCCCGATTGATATTCAAACCGAAAATTCAATTGAAGCAATAAGAAAAAGTTTTGTTCCTTATGAAATTAAAAGTGAAGGAATAACAGGTGCTGCAGCTCCATCTTCAAGCACTTGTATGTTTCCCGATGTTCCAAACAATTACTGGGCATCATGTGATATCGACAAATTAGCAATTAACGACGTTGTTGTCGGTTATCCTGACGGTTTATTCAAACCTAACAGAAATATTTCACGTGCAGAATTTGCAACAATGCTTGTTAAAGGTTTCAACCTTGACAGCTGCGGATTATCTCACGAAAAATTATTCTCTGACGTTCCGACAAACAACTGGGCAAATGCTGCTATCGCTAAAGCCGTTGATGAAGATTTACTTGCAGGTTACCCGAACGGAAAATTTGAACCTAATCACCCTGTAACAAGAGCAGAAGCTTTGACTTCAATTGCCAAAGGTATGACTTGCGATATAGATCAGTGCAAAGCTGATGAAATCTTAAGCCAATACGCAGACGGTGCAAGTGTTCCGAATTGGGCAAGAATTCCTATCGCTAAATCACTTCAAAACGGCGCTTTAAAAGATATGCCTAACCCGAATATGATTATGCCTAACAAAGACGCAACCCGTGCTGAAATAGCTTCTATGATGCAAACCGTTCGTGTTGCATTAGGCTATGACACAAACCCGAAAACCGCAAACAACGTTTGCCCTGCCTGCCCTGTAAACAAAAATGCTTTTGTTGAACAGGAAGAAATCGTTAAAATCCCGACTTTGAAAATCAAAATGAGAGATCAATTAACCGCAAAATCTTCTCACGTCGGTCAGTACTTCAGAGCTAACACTCTTGAAGATATTACAATCAACGGTGTAACTTATCCTTGCGGATCAACAGTTACCGGTCAGGTTGTAGAAGTTATAAGACCGTCAGGATGCGATAAAGGTGCTCTTAAACTTGCCTTTACATCAATCAAAAACGGTGATTGCAAAACAAACTTGCCTAAACAAATCCTGAAAGCTCAAGTCAACAAATCAAAACAGGTTAACCCTGTTGCAAGACTTGTTGAAATGCCGTTCACTCTTGCCGGTTCACTTGTCGGTATTACAGGCCGTACAGTCGGCGGTGTTGTGACAAACTTAGGTAACGCTGTTGAAAACGTTTCTAATGACGCAGGTTATATGTTAGGACACGCATTCCAAGGTCAGTTCGGCGCTGCTGCACGCAACCTCGGCGACGGTCTCTGGGAAACTGTTAAGGCTCCTATTGATATCACGAGAACTGCTTTATCAGGAACTATGGGCTTGTTCCAAACTACAGGCGACGAATTTGCTTACCTTGTTGACCCCCGCGGATATAAAATATCTGCCGTTAACCCGAGAGAACACGTTACTATTGCTTTTGGCTGCAGTGAATAAGCAGGTTTTACCGTTTTATAATCTGCAATACAAATTATTGCCAAACAGTAATTATTTTCGTTTGCCTAAAGAAAGCAGGTGGTTTTTATCATCTGCTTTTCTTTTTTATTATTTTTATCTATTTTTACTAATTGTGTAATAATTTTTTAAACTTTAATTTTTTTATGTTAATATTAGCTTATGGAAAGAAAACCTACAGTTGCAATAGTCGGAAGACCTAACGTCGGCAAATCCACCTTTGTTAATCGTCTTTTGGGTTCCAGAAACTCTATAGTTGACGATCAACCGGGGGTTACTCGTGATAGAATCTACTTTGACGTTGAATGGCAAAACAAACCTTTTACTGTAATCGACACAGGCGGTATTGTGCCGGGTGATGAAGATGAAATTATGATTTCTATCTTTGATCAGGCTAGAATTGCTTGTGATGAAGCTGACAAAATAGTTTTTCTTGTCGATGGCAAAGATGGCGTTAATCCTGTTGATTACGACATTGCAAATATTTTAAGACAATCCGGAAAACCTGTTATTCTTGCCGTTAACAAGCTTGATAACCCAGAATCACTTTATATGATTAATGATTTTTACTCTCTTGCTCTCGGTGATCCTGTCGGAATTTCGGCTCTCCACGGAAGCGGAGGTGTCGGTGATCTTCTTGATTTAATTACGGAAGATTTTTCTGATGATATAGTTGAACAAGAGGACGATACCATTAGAATTGCTATCGTTGGAAGACCTAATGCTGGCAAATCTTCCATCGTAAATAGTTTACTAAATGAAAACAGAGTAATCGTTTCGGATGTTTCGGGTACAACCCGCGACAGCATTGACAGTCGTATTACTTACAAAGATAACGACTTTATTATTGTTGACACTGCAGGTATCAGAAAAAAAGCCAAAGTTGAATATGGAGTTGAAAAGTTTGCCGTTGACCGCGCTATCCGCTCTATTAAAGATTGCAATGTTGCCCTTCTTGTAATTGATGCTAAAGAAGGGATTTCCGATCAGGATAAAAAAATTGCCTCTATTATTCTTGAAGCAGGCAAAGGTATTATTATCGCCGTTAACAAGTGGGACTTAATAGAAGACAAAAAAGCAAATACGATGAATCAGTTCGACAAAAAATTGTCCGCTGAAATTCCCTTCCTTGAATTTGCACCAAAAATTTATATCTCAGCTCTTACACGCCAAAGGTTACCGCAAATTTTTGAAATGGCTCAAGAAGTTTATTCTCAATGTACAAAACGCGTGTCTACAGGGCTTTTAAATAAAGTTATGAAGGAACTTTATGCTCTTAATCCGCCGGCAACCGTTAAAGGCAAACGTTTGAAAATCTTGTACACCACTCAATCCGGTGTTTGTCCGCCAACTTTCGTAATATTTGCAAATAATGCGGATTTATTGAAAGATCATTATAAAAGATATATTGAAAACAAACTTAGAGAAGCTTTCGGATTCTTCGGAACTCCAATTAGGCTTGCGATTAGAGAAAGAAGTGAAAAGTAATCATATTTTTATTAAAAAAGCCCCGTATGTCGGGGCTTTTAACTATTTGAAGTTTAAATAATTTTCTATTCATCTTCCTGTCGTTTAATCAACCCTGCTGTTACAGCATACATTGCTGCTGAAATTTCTGCGGTTGAATTAAACGGGCCGTAGGATTTAATAAATTTTGCTACATCAAATGTATTCAAATATTGCTGTAATTGTGCTTTTGATGCTTCTGTCAAATTCGACGTATACAAAATGTTTTGAATATAATTCTGAACCTTTTCTTCTACTTCTGATTCTGAATATTCATCATCTTTTGAAGACAACTCTACTTTATCGCCTTCTTGTTTTTCGGTCTTTTTAGATTCTTCGGAAGCTTGCTCTTCTTTTGTTTTTTGAAGTTTTTCTTCATCTTCGACAGATGCAGCGGCCGATGTGTATGCGCTGCTTGATACTCCTGAAATTTCCATATCTTACCGTCCTTTCTAAATATAGTACATGTCGATTGACGGATTTTCGGTCAAAAACTTTAGGGTTTATTAAAATTTGTAAACTCTATTTTATTATTCCTTCTGTTTCATTGTACATTACCATATAAAAATCAGGACTTGTCAGGTTCGGATTTCTTTTCATAAATTTTTCCAAATCAAACTTTTCTAAGTATTTGTCTAATTTTTCGACAACTTTCGGTCTGTCTTCATTTTCTGATTTTAGTTTTGATATGTAAGAGTTTACCATTGCTTTAATTTCATCTTCCGTTAAAATCGGCATGCCGCCTAATCTTACTTCATCCGGTTCATCTTCTTCCAGATATTTCTTTAACTCTTTTTTCGGATCTTCTTTTTGGCGTTTTCCGCCGCTGTCTGAGGATGTTGAAGATGATATAGCCCTGTTAAACGGGTTATTCACTGAATTAAACATATATTTTCTCCTATTTTTTGCTATTTTACGGCATTTTTTAAGGAAAACTTTAATTTTCTCATTCTTTTATAGGATGCTTTTTTATTATTTTCAGTAAACTCCGCATATCACTCGGTCTATTCCGGCTAGGTCTTTCTGTATTTCTATTTTTGTAAATCCCGCTTCTTCCATTATTTTCTTAACGTCTTCTGCTTGACCGATTCCAAGCTCATACATTAAGTATCCGCCTTTATTTAATACCTTTGGCGCTTCTTTTGTTATTTTTTCATAAAACTCCAAGCCCTTTTCATCTTTTGTAAAAAGCGCTATTTCAGGATCAAATTTTACTTCCTCTTGAATTTTTTCTTTTTCTTGAGGCGGTATGTAAGGCGGGTTCGAAACTATTATATCAAAGGTTTCACCCTCTTTTACGTTTGAAAATATATCTGATTTTCTAAATATCGCGCGGTTATTCAAATTTAACTTTGATGCATTATCCAGCGCTGTTCTTAGAGCATCTGAGGATATATCAAGCCCGATTACCTGAGAATTTGTGTATTTCGCTATCATGCAGGCTATGCACCCTGAGCCTGTTCCAATATCCAAAACCATCTTAAAATCATTTTTATTTATTATCTCTATCGCTTGTCTTACAAGAATTTCCGTTTCATCCCTCGGTATCAATACTGACGGGTTTACTATAAATTTTTCCCCCATAAAATCCGCTAAACCTATTATATGCTGAATCGGTTGATGTGTTTTTGCCCTTATTTCGGCTTTTTCCTTGACTAATTCAAGCTTTTCGGCAGTTAACTTCTTTCCCATTATAATTTCTTTGTATCCGTAATTTGCAAAATGTTCTATTAATAATTTAACTTCTACATTTGCTTCATTCGGTTCTATTCCGCTGTCTGTCAAAATTTTAACTATTTCATTAATTGTCATTTACTATAACCCTATATTCTGGTTTAATTTCAATTCATCCACTATCTCAAGTATTGATACAAATTCGTTTAAAAGTTCCGTGAATTGCTTTGTATCGTTTACCGGCTTGTATAAACTGCCTAATTTAAACAAATCTTTATTTGTTGATATTGCTATCAAGATTTTATTGTCTTTTATAGAAGCTTCCATTTGAGAAGCATTAAATGCGTTCTTTATATTCTTGAATCTTTCCATAAATGATGTTGTCAAGATATATCTTGATTCTATCTGATCGCTTCCGTCTACAAAATACATTTTGCTAAATTCAGGATCTTCCAGCTTTATTTCTTCGTAAACTTTACTGTTTAATAATCCGCGTCTTCTGATTATTGTATGACCTTTAAAATTTTTACCAAAATCAATTTGAGCTATAACTCCTTTAAATTCAGTATGCTTATGACTATGACCGTCTGAATCTCTTGTTACATAATATAATTCGGTTTCATCTATGTTTATCGCTAATCCCTTATATGTACCGAAAAAACAGTCATCATCCCTTTTTTCATCAAAACGGCCAAATATTCTGGATTCTTTAAGGGTGTAACTATCTATTACACTCGCATTCACCCAAACAAAATTCCCGAAAGCTTTCATTATCACCGGCATTACAATTCTTTTTATGGATTTTTCAAAATTTTTGCACATCCATCTTTTTATAGACACAACAATCATTAAAGATAATGCTATTATCGTTGAACATTCCCGCGTAAATTCAAATTTAAAAAAATACAAAATTGCTACCAAAACTATTATTTCTACAATATAAATTATATGAATATTTGTCTTTATTCGTTTTTTTGTTCTCTCAAAAGATTCTAATTCTTTTGCAACGGAAGAGTGATATACCTGCGTGAAATTTCTTCTAAAATCCTGTATACTGTTAAATTCCATATATATTCTCCTTTTCGTGCTCTTTTATTATTTTATCTATCTCATTGCGTGCTTCCAATTTTGAAGAAAGTTCTTTTTTTTCAAGGTTATACTTCTTGCAAAGCCTATCATAATAATACAATTGCTTTTTTGTCGGCGGTTCATGGCTCATTTTAACCTCTTTTAAAAACTCCCGTTTTTTCTTCTCATAAGCTTTTTGCGCCTGAATTAAGGGTTCTTGAGCCTTTTTATAGTCATAATATTTGCGGCATTCCCTCATAAAGCTTAACGCTTCTCGCCTAAAATCTTCATCCTCCAAGTATTCTTCCATAAACTCAAAATGCGGATTGTTTATCTCTAAATAATACCTTTCATCCTCTAAAAAACCATCCAAAAGTTTCTCTATATCTACATTTGGCGACTTTTTTACATAAGCACGCAAAAAACCACACAGCGCAGACTTCTGTGTTTTTGTCAAATTTAAAAATATTTGATTTTTTATATTATACATTACCTACTTTTTAAATAAGTCTTTCACAGTAAAAGTTTCAGGCTTTTCAAAATGAAATCTCGCTAATTTTTTGACAATCGGATTTGTTTGAAGCTTTGCCATCTTATCTTCTTTTTCTGGCTTAACCTCTGTTTTTTGAGTATTTTCAATGACCGTCAACTCTCTTTTATCCATAAATATATTATACCTCTTTATATCTATATAAAAAAGTTTGTTACAAAATAATTGACCGGAAAGTATATATAAATTATATAATTTTACAAAACTTAATATCTTTGTTTTTTTAAAAGCATGCTCTATAATTAAATTCCCTAATCGTTACTAAAAAAATAAAAATAGCCAAAATGCAGACTAAACAACGAAAAAGAAAGTCTCGTCGTATGACAAGACTTATAAATATACATTTACCCCACAATCTTTATAACATAAAATATTACAATTGTCAAGCAGATTAATATATACTCCTTTTCAGCTTTTTTCTTTGTAGAAAACTTTCATGTTTTTTGTAGAAAACTCATGAGTTTTCTACATCTTATCCTCCATTTGGAGGATATTGGATTTTTTATACATTTTGTTGTTTTGTTTTCTACATAATTTTATACAGCCTTAAACCATTATTATCAGATAGTTTTAATAGGTTTTCTACAAATATTTACTGCTTATTACTACAATTATTTATATTTATTATTATTTATATAATTAATTATATATAATATATTTTGTATAAAACTTTGAAACGTGAATTTTTGTTTTATTTTTTTTGTCTGTTAGGTCTTTAAGTTCTGTTTATTATATAATTTTATCAAGGGAGTAAAGATAAGGAGTAAGGTATGAAATTCTATGTAAATAAAGAAGATTTGTATAACGGAATAAAAATAGTTGAAAGAGCCACAAGTACAAAAGCTTTGCAGCCTGTGTTAATGAATATTTTAATCGAAACCATTGACAAAGCTACAATAAAACTTGTTGCAACGGATCTTGATTTAACGGTTGTTGCTTTAGTTGACGCTCAAGTGGAGGAAGAAGGCAGAATTACACTTCCTTCCAGAACTTTAAATGAAATCGTTTCAAAGCTTGGGGATAAGCTTATAACTTTTGAAATGGCAGAAGGTGAAAGTTCTGTTTCTATAACCTGCCAGAACTCAAAGTTTGAAATAATTGGAATTTCTGCAAATGAATTTCCTCCGGAAGTTTATAATATTGAATTGAACGAAGAAAACAGCTTTGAAATTGCGGTTAAACCGTTAGCAAAAGCTGTAGGTCAAGCAGGGTTTGCAGCAGCAGGGTATGAAACTTCTAACCTTCTTTCAGGTATTGTTTGCGATATTTCAGGTGAAGTGCTTGAAATTGCTTCTACAGACGGAAACAGGCTTGCAAGAGTTCGTGAAAAGATTGAAAATAAAGACGGAAGAACTTCTCAGCTTATTATTCCGTCAAAAACCCTTAACGAATTTATCAAGATGAGCTCTTATATTGAAGAAGATAATGTAAAACTTTATACTGAAAGAACTAAGTTGATAATAAAAAGCGACAGAACCATGACGGTTTCAAGACTTTTGGAAGGTCAATTCCCTAAATATAATCAGCTTATTCCGGATGAAAGCCCGAAGGAAGCACTTGTAAGTGTAAACGATTTAAAATCTGCACTGGATAGGGTTTCTATTATGGTAAACGACAAAACAAGTATTGTAAAAATGTCATTTACTCAAGGTAAACTGAAGCTTTCAGCAGACACTCCCGATAGCGGTAAATCTGAAGAAGAACTTGATATTGTCTATAACAGCGAGGATTTGGATATTGCTTTTAATTATAAATTTGTACTGGAAGCTTTGAAAAATATGGAATGTGACAATGTTAAAATTGGTTTAAACACAAGCCTTTCAGCTACTGTTCTAAGACCGGATAGTGAAGATGATTTTGTTTGTTTGATTATGCCTGTTCAGATAAGATAAAATTTTTATTATATGGCTTAAAAAAACAAAGACGAAATCTTAAAGGGAGAAAAAATGAAAGATAAAGCATTGGATTATTATATGAATGGCGGATATTCCTGCAGTGAAAGTGTCATAAAAGCTGCAATTGATGAAGGTTTGTGTGACAAGTCATTACTTGCTGCAGCGACGGCATTTTCAGGCGGAATGTCATCTGGTTGTGTTTGCGGGGCTGTTGCGGCTGCGCAAATTATTTCAGGACTTCACTTTGGACGTGATAATCAATTTGAAAACGATAATACAGCAAGAGAAAAAGCTGCTTTTATTGTTGAAGAATTTAAGAAAAAACATAAAGTGACTTGCTGTCGTGTGCTTTCTAAAAATTTGCAGGGAATGAACAGAAAACAAAATTGTTCTAATTATGTGGCGGATGCTTGCGATATAATTGAACAATTGCTTAAGGTTAAGGTATAAATGCAAAACGTAATTGCAGTGTTTTTAGGCGGCGGAATTGGTGCTGTTTTAAGGTATATGACGGGATTTTTTGCCGTCAGGTTTTTGAGCGTAAACTTGCCTGTAGCAACTTTTGCTGTGAATATAGTAGGATGTTTTATTTTGGGGTTGTTGTTTGCATTTTTTATTGACAGACCTGAGATTAATACACCCTTGAAACTTGCTCTGACTGCGGGTTTTTGCGGGGGGCTTACGACATTCAGCACTTTTTCGCTTGAATTGTTTGAAATGCTTAAAAACGCTCAGTATATGCAAGTTTTCGTTTATTTAATCTTGAGTTTAATTATCGGACTTTTGGCAGTTTGGATTGGAGTTAGTTGTGCAAAATTTATATAAATTTGAAAAGTTAAACTTTTTAACGGCCGGAATGCCTTTGATTACAGGAAAAGGCGGTTATAGTAAGGCTTTTGACGTTTTGGAAGAAATGAAGCTTGATGGGATGGAATTGGAATTTGTTCATGGTGTCAGAATGAATGATGACACCAGAGGGCTTGTCAATAAAATGAGAGAGGATAAAAAGCTTATTTTGACAGCGCATGCACCATTTTATGTGAATTTAAACGCAAGAGAAACCGAAAAAGTTGATGCAAGTGTTGCAAGAATTTTTGAAACTGCTGTTGCAGGGCGTGATACTGGGGCTTTTAGTATAACTTTTCATGCGGCTTTTTATTTGGGGCAGGAAAAAGATGTTGTTTTTAATCAGGTTAAAACACAGATTAAGCGAATAATCGACCTGATGGAAAAAGAAAATTTTAAAGTTTGGATAAGACCAGAAACAACAGGAAAATCTACACAGTGGGGGGATTTAGAGGAAATTGTGAATTTGTCAAAAGAGTTTGAAGGGTTTGTATTACCTTGTGTTGATTTTTCTCATCTTCATGCAAGAACAGGCGGGGAATACAATACTTATGATGAATTTTCTTCAATTCTTGACACAATCGGAAATAAAATCGGGAAATATGCGCTTGAAAACTTTCACGGGCATCTTGCGGGGATTGAATACACTGCAAAAGGCGAAAGACAGCATCTTAATCTGAAAGAATCCGATATGAATTATGTTGATTTATTAAAGGTGTTGAAATCGTTTGAGGTTAAGGGTGCCTTGGTTTGCGAAAGCCCGAATATTGAAGGGGATGCAAAATTATTAAAAGAAACTTATCTTTCTTTGTAAAGATAAAGGATTTATGATAGAATTAACTTATGATTGACAGATATTCACGCGAAGAAATGAAAAAGATTTGGGATTTAAACACCAAATTTGACTATTATTTAAGAGTGGAATTGGCAGTATGTGAGGCTTACACAAAGACCGGCAAAATTCCTAAGAAAGATTTTGATGAAATTAAAAAGCGCGCAAAGTTTAATATAGAACGGATTGACGAGATTGAAAGAGAAGTCAGACATGATGTGATTGCGTTTTTAACCTGTGTGAATGAAAGTTTAGGCGAAGAACTTTCACGCCATATGCATATCGGAATGACAAGTTCTGATGTAATAGATACGGCTTTTGCACTTCAAATTCAAGACAGCGGAAAGATTATCAAAAAAGATCTTGATGAAACGATTAAATCATTAAAAGAGCTTGCCAAAAAGCATAAGAAAACAATTTGCATAGGCCGCTCTCACGGAATAATCGCTGAAGTTATGACTTTTGGCGTAAAGCTTTGCAATTGGATAGATATTTTAGAGCGTCAAAGAAATAATTTTGAACATGCATTAGAGGAAATTCGAGTAGGACAGATTTCGGGGCCTGTCGGAACTTACAGTAATATTTCTCCTGAAATTGAAAAAATAACCTGTAAATCTTTAGGGTTGAAGCCTGCAAAAGTTTCAACACAAATTATTGCAAGGGATTATCACGCTTATTTTATGCAATCTTTGGCTTTAATAGCAAGTGTTCTGGAACAGTTTGCAACGGAGATAAGGCATCTTCAAAGAACAGAAGTTTTAGAGGCGGAAGAAGGTTTTGCAAAGGGGCAAAAAGGTTCATCTGCAATGCCTCATAAGAAAAATCCTGTTTTATCCGAAAATATTTGTGGGTTGGCTCGAGTTGTCAGATGTAATTCGCTTGCGGCAATGGAAAATATTACACTGTGGCATGAAAGAGATATTTCTCACAGTTCTGCGGAAAGAATTATTTTCCCTGACAGCTTAATCCTTGTTGATTTTATGCTTAATCGCTTTAACGGAATTGTTCAAAATCTTGTTGTCCACGAAAAAAACATGCTCAAAAACGCCAATCGTTTCGGCGGGATTGTTTTTTCTCAAAAAGTTTTGCTTGAATTAACCGAAAAAGGCTTAACAAGAGAAGAAGCATACAAAATTGTTCAAAGAAATGCGCTTGATGCTTTTGAAAATGACGGTGATTTTAAGGCTAATCTTTTGAAGGACGAAGAAGTTTTAAAGCTTCTTTCAGTTGAAGAAATAGACAAAATTTTTGATAAAGAAGCTTATTTAAAAAATATAGAAGAAATTTACAAAAGAGTTTTATAAATAACTAAAAAAGCCGGTATTAAACCGGCCTTTTTTATAAAATATTATGCATTTTACCAAACAACTTTTTCAATAAGTTCAATTTCATAACCGTCAGGATCTTTGATAAAAGCAATTTTTGTACCTTTCCCATTTAGGTCAAACGGTTCATAAAGGTATTCGTAACCGAGTTTGTGAAGTTTTTCACTAAATTTGTCAAGCGAATCAACCGAAAAAGCAAAATGTCCGAATCCTGTTCCAAGTTGGTAACCGTCTGAGGGGGTGTCGTCATTGTAGGTAAGTTCAATCTGGCAAACACCTTCTTCGTCAGTTAAAAAGATAAGTTCACAATCATCTAATCTTTTCTTTTTGTCTATTTTCATATTTAAAAGTTCTGTGTAGAATTTGATTGATTTTTCGGCATCTTTTACTCTTATCATTGTGTGTAAAAATTTCATTATAACTCTCCTTTATTTTTGCACACTTATTTTAGCATAAAATTTACTTCATATCTTTTGCGATAACGTCAGTAATGTCTTCTCCGCCGTAAAATACCATGCTTTTAGGCAGAACAAGGTTGTAATTGAGGCTTTTGGCTTTTTCGATTACAGCGGCGCGAATTTCAGTGTCAATTTGGGTTAGTTTGTCGTTGTAATCCTTATCCAGTGCAAGTTTTTGTTCATTTATTTGATTGCGGTATTTTTCTTCAAGAGCTGTTATTTTTGCAGGATCTTTTTCTTTGGAAATTTCGGTTTGCGCTTGTTGAATTGTTTTTTGCATTTCTTCAAGCTTCTTTTCCTGGTCGGCTTTAAGCTGTTTTACCTGAGAAGAATTTGCAACAATTTGCTGAACATCTACAACCGCAATTTTGGGGGCAGTGTCTGAAATTGCAATATTGTTTATTGAATACCCCAGAGCAAACGCTGCTAAACAAATAAATAAAAACCCGAATTTTTTTGTCATAATATAAATCCTTTCTTCTTTTGTACAAAAAAATAGTATTTTAAAAAGGAATAGGATAAATTAGCCGGGTTGGCAGTCTTGAATGTTGAAAACGCTTAATTTTTATTATTTTTTCAATGCGGTAGTTGATTCTTCTTCAATCATTTTTTTAAGAATAGCTTTTGCAGTATCTAATTGAACGTCTTTTTTGTTGTTCAAGTCATCCATTGTTAATTTTACTTCTATATCCGGAGAAATTCCGATTTTATTAATATCAGAGCCGTTAGGTGTTAAGTATTTTGCAATTGTCAGGTTTAATCCTGTTTCGTTTGGAAGCGGCATAATCCTTTGAACCATGCCTTTACCAAAAGTTTTTGTTCCGAGAAGTTTGGCTTTTTTGTAGTCTTTAAGTGCGCCTGAGAGAATTTCGCTTGCACTTGCACTTGCACCGTCAATAAGTACAATTAAGGGTTTGTCAATTGAAAATTCAGTGTTTTGGGCGAAAATATCGTATCTGTAATTGTTTCTGCCGACAATACTCACAAGGTTTCCGTCGGAAATAAACAAGTTTGCTATAAATACGGCATTTGGCAGCAATCCGCCGGTGTTTCCTCTTAAATCCAGAATAAGTCCGTCTGCATCTTTAGTTTTTTCAACAGCTTCCATAAACTCATTAGGTGTTGATGTGCCTAAAAAGCTTGAAATCTGGATGTAGCCAATGTTTTTGTCCATTGCACTTTTGACTGTTTTTATTTTAATTTCTTTTCGTACAATTTTTTTCAGGAATTTATCTTTATTACGTAAAATAGTCATTTGTACAAACGTATTTTCAGGCCCTTTTACAAGAGAAGCAACGTCAGACAAAGGTAATCCGTTTACCGAATTGCCATCTATATCTAAAATAATGTCGCCCGCTTGCAGATTTGCGGCTTGTGCAGGTGTTCCTTCCATAACGTTTATGATAACGATTTTACCTGAATTTGAAGCAATATTAACTCCGATACCTGTAATTTTTGAATCTATAGAAGTGTTTTGGTCATTATATTCTTTTTTATCCATATATTTGGAATACGGATCATCAAGGCTTGCAAGCATTGTGTCTATTGCAACTTTAGCATCTTCATCGGTTTTTATTTTTCCGTGATAATGCTCTTTCCACCTTGACCAGGATTGATGATTCATTGAAGGATCATAATAATTATTTTTAACTGTCTGCCAGACATTATCAAAAAGTTTCTGGCTTGAAACATGCTCATGATTTACAAGCTCGCTTGTATCCATTGAATAAAGCGTATTTTGGTTTACATTCATCACGAATTTGTTGAGTGCAAACAAAAAAGCAACGGTTATTAAAAATAAAATTATCTGCGATTTCTTCATACGATTATTTAACAACAACGCTATTTTTTAATCAATATACTTTATGATTAGTTCAATAAAGCAAAATAAAAATTAATAACAAAAAAGAAAAACTTGAAAATGTTTAACGAATATCCGATGATTAGAGTTGCAGAATAAATAAAAAACGAAAATGACAAAAGTAATCGGCGGATATTTTGAATTAGAATTAACAAAACGGTATAAAAATACCAGAGATGCGATTGCTCTTAATAGTGCAAGGAATTGTCTGCGGTATATAATAAGAGCTTATAAAATAAAAGAAATATTTTTGCCGTATTATACTTGTCCTGTTGTCTGGCAGGCTGTGAGAAAAGAAAATTGCAGGATTAATTTTTATCATATAGATGAAAATTTTATGCCGGAAAAAGAGTTTGAAAAAGAGGATTATGTTCTTTATACAAACTACTTTGGGGTGTGCGGAAAAAATGTTAAAAAATTAGCAGCGAAATACAAAAACATAATTATAGATAATTCTCAAGCTTTTTATATGCCCAAATATGGTATAGCTTCGTTTAATTCAATACGAAAATTTTTTGGAGTTCCTGATGGTGCGCTTTTGTATTGTGACAAAATTTTAGATGAAGAATTTGAAAAAAGTACATCTTATCAAAAATGTTCTCATTTATTAAAAAGGCTTGATGTATCTATGAATTTCGGTTATCAGGATTTTTGTTTTAACGAAGAAATTTTGCTTGATGAAGATATTAAAACAATTTCAAATTTAACAAAATCAATATTTAATACAATAGATATTCAAAAAGCAAGGGAAAAAAGATTGGAAAATTACCAAGAATTATCCTTAGAGTTAGCAAAATCAAATAAATTGCAAATAGAACCCGATAAAGAGGATGTTCCGATGTATTATCCTTATATGGTTGATAATTATGTTTTTTACAGAAACCTTCTTGCAAAAAATAATATAGAAATTCCGCTATATTGGAATAATTTGCCTAAAGATTTTCCGGAAAGTAATTTGAGAAATAAAATATTACTTCTTCCAATGGATCAAAGATATAACAAAAAGGATATGGAAAAAATCCTTGAAATAATTAATAAAAAATAACTTTGCCGAATAAATTGTTTAATTTTTAACATTAAAACTCTATGCAGTAGTTTGGCATTTTATTCTTAAAACGCAGTTAAAATGTTAAGAATATTAAAATAAAGTTTGAACAAAACATAGATTTAGCAATTTTAATACCCTAAAAAACTTTATATATTATAGGGGAAAATGGGGATATTAATGACAGAATCATCTGTAATAACAATAAAAGTTGATAGAAAATTTAAACCATACACACAACCGGACTTAAAGCCTGATTCAACAATTTATGGCATGCGAAACGATACAACAAAAGATGCCAGAAAAATATTGTTTGATGTTGTTGAAAAAGATTATCAGCTTAGTATAATTGCAAAAAAATTATATGATGATGTGTACAGTTTTTTTGCAGGTGATATGGATAAAAATATAAAAAAGGTTAATAAAGATAATGTTTCACGTATTCTAGATCATTACCATTTAATGGCTAAAGGAGTAACCTTAACAGAAGATATTTGTGATGAATGGATTACAAATGAAACGAAGAAGGAATATATAACACAAATAGAGCAAGCCCTGAAAGAGCGAGCAAAGGACTTGAACATTGGAGTCGATGACTTGGATAAAAAATATAAAGAAGCTTTAACCGCTGCTTTTCAAGGTTGGCCTGCAAAAATATTCGGATATATAAATAATTCAAATATAAAAAAAATAGATGATGTTTTTAATGAATATTATAAAAGAATTACAGAAAAGGAAATTACGCTAAGATCCGGATTATTCAATAAACCGTTTACAGATAAAGAAGTAGAAAAATTTTTAAGTAATGATAATAATCCTCGAATTATCGGCAATCCTGAATATAACAGATATAAAAAAGAGCTTGCAAATAACACTATCCTATCAAAAGGTATAGGATTTACAGGAAAAATAGAATACCCATCGCAGCAGCAAGGTGGTTCTTGCGTAATGCATGCTTCTGTTAATGCGCTTGTTCAAAATGAAAAAGGCGCGCATCTTGTAAACAGATTATTTAGAATTATAAAAGACAGTGATAATGAAACATACGAAATGGTATGTATTCCTGAAGCTGTAAGAAATAAGAGTTATTATTATCCTCTGTCAGCAGAAGAAGCGAAAGAAACATTAGCCGTACAAGCTTCTTTTGGTGATGGGGATATGGCGGCATTAATTCATTCATATGCCAACTATGTAAGAAGCAGTGGTCGTGAATATGCTCAGATTCATTTGGGATTTGAAGCATTGTCAGGAGAAAAAGCGCAGGTCTTTTTGCCAAACGAGCCTATTCCTATGGGAGTTGGTGTAACAAAGGGTAATATGATAAAAGTACGTACAATTAAAGGTTATTTAACATATGCCAACATACTTTATGAGAATATGAAAGATATGCTTGATAAAGGAAATGGTGCTGCAGTATACACAATGAAAACAGCAGGGTTTTTTAATAATAATTTAGGTAAATATATAAAAGATATGGAAACAGAAGAACTTACAGATGAAGATGCATTTATAGATGACAGTCATGCTTATTCGATCGTAAAACTAACGGATAAATACGCATATTTGCAGGAATCCAACAATCCTCATTTGTATATAAAATTAAAAAAAGAAACATTTATTAAACGAATGCAGGAAGTTGCGACTTGGAAATACGCTTAATAACCATCAGCGGAACTGGTTAAAAATTATGCTATCTTAAATTAAATTGATGCGTCAAACGACGCACCCGACCTTCAAACATATTTTTTATAATTTCTATTATACTTGTACTTCTTGTTTTTTAAATTGCATTTCATAAAGGGTTTTGTATTGTCCGTTTTGAATTTGCATTAATTCGTCATGTGTTCCTAACTCAACAAGGTCGCCTTCATTAATTACTGCAATTCTGTTTGCGTTTTTAATTGTTGAAAGTCTGTGAGCAATTATAAAAACAGTCTTATCTCTCATTAAGTTATCAATTGCTTTTTGAACAATTGCTTCAGATTTATTATCAAGAGCTGATGTTGCTTCGTCTAAAACAATAATCGGCGCATCTTTTATGAATGCACGAGCAATTGCAACACGTTGCTTTTGACCTCCGGATAATAAAATTCCTCTTTCGCCGATTTGAGTATCAAGCCCGTTTTGAAGTGTTGCAATAAATTCATCAAGATATGCTATTTTTACAGCTCTTTGAAGTTCTTCTTCTGTGGCATTTTCTTTACCTAGCAATATATTTTCTCTTATAGTTCCTGAAAACAAGAAATTGTCTTGAAAAACAACAGCGATATTTTGACGAAGAGAGTTTAGCGAATAATCCCTGATATCTATTCCGTCGATTTTTATTGAACCTGATTTAACATCGTAAAATCGTGGAATTAAATTCACTAAAGTTGATTTTCCGCCGCCTGAATTTCCGACAAGGGCAATGGTTTCTCCTCTTTTAACCGATAGATTGATGTTTTTAAGGACAGGAACATTTTCTACATATTCAAAACATACATTTTCAAATTGAATTTGATTATGTTCTTTTTTCATGGTTATCGGATTTTCTTTGTCCCTAATTTCAGGAACGGAATCCAATACTTCAAAAATGCGCTCAATTGAGAAGAATGAGAATTGAACTGCATTTAAATTATTTCCAATATTCTTGATAGGTGTATAAAGCAAAATCAGAGCAGTGATAAATGAAACAAAATTACCTGCGGTAATTTGATTTGACATTATAAGATGTGACCCATACCCTATTGCTGCAGCAATTCCTATTGATACAATAACATGCATCATAGGTGACAGCCATTGTGTTTTTTGAACCATTTTAATTCTGAGTTTAAAAATATTTTGCAAAATATAATGAAATTTATTGGTTTCATGTTGGGCTAAGTTGTATGATGTGATTGTTTTGTTACCTGCAAATACTTCATTGTATTCTGTTATTATTGCAGCATCTGCAACTACTGTTTTATTTAAAACAGATTTAATTTTTTTCTGAAGTTTTGCAACAGGTGCAAAGGCGCAGCCAAGCATAACTACGGCAATTAGGGCAAGCTGCCATGAATTATAAAACAATACAAGAATTAACGATATCGATGAGAAAAATCTTTGTGTAAATACGCTTAAATTATCCAACAAGCCGTTGCAGGCTATGTCTGCTTGATTGTTGAATTGAAAAACAATGTCGCCTGAATTTCTTTTGTCGAAAAATA
Organism: uncultured bacterium; assembly: GCA_949297715.1. Lineage (GTDB taxonomy): Bacteria > Cyanobacteriota > Vampirovibrionia > Gastranaerophilales > Gastranaerophilaceae > Scatenecus. The sequence goes on from CASFTJ010000007.1 coordinate 96,137, forward strand.
ATGTGGGCATGGTAAGGAGTTTTTTAAACATATCATATTTAAGCCCGTTTGTAATTTTACCGCCTACCCATGTCGAAATATAAGAGGACAAATATTTAAGTCCGCCTTGCGCTGAAGTAAATGCAACAATTCCAAGTGGTATATACCATGGTGATTGAATTGATTTTTCGACCATTACTAAATCCATATATGGCTTTAGGGCAAGCGCGATAATTGCATCTAAGGAGCCTATCGGAATACATATAAGCATTGAGCAAAGCGCTCTGAACCATACAGGCTTGACATATGGCCACATACGCTTATAATTTATAAAAAATCTGTTTTCTTTTATTAAGTCAACTAGTTTCATATTTATACTCTTCCGTAACAATCTTCATATCTTATAATATCGTCTTCTGAAATATAGTCACCCTTTTGAACTTCTAAAATTTTCAATTCTTTATCATATGGGTTTTGTAAGGAGTGTTTTGCTTTCAATGGAATATCAATACTGTCGCCTGCGTTAATTATATATTCTTTTCCGTCTTTTAAAACTAAAGCGGTGCCTTCTAAAACCACCCAGTGTTCTGAGCGGTGATTGTGAGATTGGACGGACAATTTGTGTTTCGGCATTACGCATATTGTTTTTGTTAAATAACCTTCTCCTCTATTTAGGCAAATATAGTAGCCCCATGGTCTAAATACCGTTTTATGTAATTTTATAGTATCTGATTCTTTGGCTTTTAATTTTTCATATAATTTTTTAACGTTTTGAGATTCATCCAGTTTGCAAGCCATAATCGCATCTTCTGTTTCAACGAGAATAATATTTTCTAAGCTTGAAACAGCAACCACCTCTTTTTGTGAATAGATGAATGAATTTTTTACATTATCAACAACAACGCTGCCTGTTAAAACATTTCCGTTTTCATCTTTTTCTTTGACATTATACAATGATTGCCAAGAACCTAAATCATTCCAGTCTGATTGAAGTTCAACCAAAGCTATTTTTTGAGATTTTTCCATAATTGCATAGTCTATTGAAATAGAGGGCATTTTTTCGTAAATTGAATAATCAATTTGTGTTGAATTTGAAAAATTAAGTTTGTCTAAGTTTGAATAAATTTCAGGCGCGTATTTTTTAAATTCTTCCATAAATGTTGAAATTTTGCCCATAAAAATGCCGCCATTCCAATAATAGTTGCCGCTTTCAAGGTATTTTTTTGCAGTTTCCAAATTTGGTTTTTCAACAAATTTTTCAACTTCATATCCAACTAAAAGTTCTTTTTTTGTTTTAATGTAACCATATCCTGTTTCAGGATAAGTCGGTTTTATGCCAAAAGTAACAATATAGCCAAGCTCAGCAAGTTTTTTACCTTCTTCAACCGTTTTATTAAATTTATCGGTATTTTTTATTAAATGATCGGAAGGAACTATTAAAACAATGTCGTCTGATGAGTTTTGTTCTATGAAATATTTTAAAGTAGAAGCTATTGCAGGAGCCGTATTTTTACCAAAGGGTTCTGCTATAACAACATTTTTTGTGTCAATTTTATTTAATTGCAATTTAATATTTGAATAGTGTTTTATGTTTGTAACAGTAACTATTTCTGAAGGATTTGAATAAGCACAAAGCCTGTTAAATGTCATTTGTAAAAGACTTTCATCTTTTTCAAGAGTTAACAATTGTTTTGGGTATTCTTCTCTTGATAAGGGCCAAAGGCGACTTCCGGATCCTCCTGCTAATATTATTGATTTCATTATTTTCTCCTGAATTTTAGTTTAATACCAAGAATTTTAAATATTTTATGTTTATCATTTTTTTCTATTGAAAATATTTTTTTGCAAAAAGTTGTTTTCTTGTTAAACAGTTCTCCGTTTATGTATTTTTCAAAACGCGATTTATGCCATTTGTCTGCTTCTTCGGTTCTGTAATTTTGATCATGCGAGCAATTGTATATGTGCTCTAATACATCATCTAAATGTATTTCATTTACATTATGCGCTAAGTTATATATCTTAAATGCTCTTTCTATGTTATGTGAAACTTTTGGGTCATCAACCAATAATGGCTTCATTTTTTCAATCCAATCAACAAAACTGATAACCCATTCTTTGTTACAAGCAAATGAGCCTCCGCTTGGCCAGTATTTATCGCCATTTCTTTTGGCTTCTTCCACCATATGAAGAGGGTCAATATTGTATACTTTTTTGCTTGCTTCAATTATTGCTTTTGCAAATTCTTCTTCCAAAAAATAGTTACATTCTATTGGTTGAGGTATAAAATTGATAAAACATTCTTTATTTTGGTTAAATATATTTTGGATTTTATTTTCAAAATTTTCGAATACCAAACAGTCATAGTGAATTACTGCAACATAATCTTTTTTAAGTAGATTATTTTTCACCAACGCATACCAGCCTGTATAATCAAACAGATATTTTTCAGGCTCTATATTTATCGGCAAATCTCTTGCGATAATGACTTTATTTTTCAGTGAGTTTAATTTATCGGTTGGACGATATCCTAAAAAAAGATATTTGTATTTTTTAATATTTCTAAAACATTTGTTTTTTTCAAGTTGAAGAATCAGATCTTGGTCATGCACCGAAATAAAAACATCATATTTTTTGTTCATTTTTTCTTCCTTTTTAATTTTAATTTAATTCCGCACAATGTTACAATTTTGTGTTTTCCATGGTTTTTTAGAGAAAATATTTTCTCTAAAAAAGTATATTTAATTTTGGAAATTACCGTATTTGTGCGCATATTTGAATATAAAATACGCTCATATACAGGTGTTTGTCTTGCTTCCATCCAAAAATATTCTGACTTTGGTATATATGGGTTTTTCCAAGGTTTTTCCCCTGAAGTGTAATGAAGTATTTTTGCATTTTTTATTTTTTCAAGGCATTTTTCATGTATGTCTTTTTTATTTTTGATGAAATCTTTTAAAAATTGTTTAGCATAATCAGTGAAACACATTGTTTGAGCATTCCAAACCCAATCTATCATATAAGTTTTCCCTTTTGCCAGAACATTTAAAACATCTTGATCATCAACTAAAGGCTTTTTCAAATAGATTAATGTTTCAATAGCTTTATTTAAAAAGTCAAATTTTGTTAATTCTTTTATGTTAAACAATAAAACGCCTGCGTTAAAATATGTCATTGTGTCTTTAATTAATAATTTTTCTTGTACATATTTTGTCAGGTTTTTTTGAAGCTTTGTACCTATCCCCATATCTGTTATGGCGCCAAATAAATTATTGCCAATTTCTGTGTCGTATAATTTTGCTACATCATCAAACACAATAATATCGGAATCAAGATATAAGACTTTATCGTAGTTTTTAAATAATGTCGGTATCCATAAACGATAATATGTTGTTATTGTAATATCGTTATTTAGCGTTAAATGTTTTTCATAATTTTTAATGTTTTCGTTTATATCAATAAATTTTATTGATATATTTTCTCTTGATAATTTTAAAAGCAGTTCTTTGTTGTATTCGTTAATTTTTTGGTAAAGAATGTAAATATCATAATTTCTATTTTTGCTTGCTTTTTTTATCAGTGAGTTAATAGCTACATATGCATAATTGAAATAATTGTCATCAAATGCAAGCACTATTGGTATATTATTAGAACTTTGTTTTATCAAAATTTTCTCCTTTGCGTTGAATGTTATTTTATTTTGCGATTACAACCGTTCCTGATATATCGGGTATGGGTATGTATTTTATTTTGTTAGATTCCATAAATTCATATAATGCTTTTTTGATGCCCCGATATTGTGAATGATTGAAATCATGCAAAAATATGTATCCGCCTTCGACTAATCTTGGATAAAAATATTCCAATGCAGCGATTGCAGGTTTATATAAATCAGGGTCAATGGATACAAAAATAAATTTTTCTTCTAATCCTGCAGCGGTGTCGGGAAAATACCCCTTTTTGATGATACATCTTTGCGGATTTGTTATTTTTGACAAAACCATTTCTTCCGTAGTGTTTGTAAAATCATTGTCAATTTCTGAATAATTATTTTCTTTATCAAATTGAGTATCTTGATTATTGAAACCATCGAAAGTATCAAACAGATAAAACTTGTTATCAGGCAAAAATTCACCTATCTTTGAAGCAAAATCTCCTTGAAACACGCCTATTTCAGCTATTGCACCGTCTGTTACGTTGTTTCTTTTCATTTCTCTTAAGACAAGCTCCAGAGTTGTTAATCTCACATTGTCCATATCTTGAAGAGCATACTTTAATTTGTCGTCACACCAACCTAGCGGATTGTAATTCCAAGTCATGAAAGATTCTTTTTCATTTATAAGTTGAGTAATTTTTTGATTTAATAATTGTTCTTTTTGAATAAGTTGATTAATATTTTGTTCTATTTTTGTTGTATTTTTAAATTTAATTTTAAAGCCTAAAAAAGTTATGACTTTATGAAAATCCTGATTTTTAACCGAAAAAATATTTTGCAAGATTTGCTTTAGTTTCATTTTAAACCCCTTTTAACACTTCTTTTAAATAATCCAGCTTATCTTTAATGTCAAATTGGTGATTTCCTACGAAAAACCCGTTTTTATCAACATAATCAGAATTTTTCAAATCACCCTGAATTTCATAATCAAACCATTTAACAACTTCTTTTCTTGCAAAATTGCCTGCTACAATTGGTCGAGTATCAATATTTGCTTCTGTTAGAGCTTTGATTACACTTTCTCTTTTTATATTTGAATTTTCATTAATTAAGAACGAAAAACCAAACCAGCTTGATGTTTCAATTTCTTTTTGAATTATAAATCTATCATCATTTTCAAAAAGTTCTTTGAAATATTTTGCATTTTCTCTTCTGTGTCTTAAAAATTCAGGCAGTTTTTTAAGCTGCTCTATTCCTATTGCGCCCATCATTTCTATGGGTCTTACATTATACCCGGGTAAAATAAATCTAAAGCTTTCGTCAAATGCATTTTTAGATTTTGTGCATAGTTTATTTTCTTCCGGTAAATGCCTTGTCCAGCCATGGGAGCGAATTGAAAGCAGAATATGATATAATTCTTCGTCATCTGTTCCGACTAAACCTCCCTCCATTGTTGCCATATGGTGAGAGAAGAAAGTTGAGTATGTACCCATTAAACCTATTGAACCAAGCTGTTTTCCTTTGTATATGCCGCCTAAGGACTCACAATTATCTTCTAAAAGATAAATATTTTTATCTTTAATCATTTCGTTGATTGCGTCATAGTCATTCGGGTTGCCAAGCAAATTAACCGCAAAAATCAGCTTTGTTTTATCTGTTATTGCTTTTTTTAATTCATTTAAATCAAAATTTAGAGTATATTTATCTACATCTACAAATTTTAATTTTAGCCCATATTGACACAAAGGATAATAAGTTGTAGCCCATGAAACAGCAGGCACAATAACTTCATCACCTCTTTTAAGTGGATTTTCTTTTTTGAAGAACATTGCTGCAATTGCAAGTAAATTTGCGCTTGAGCCTGAGTTAACCATTACACAATATTTATTTCCTGTGAATTTTGCAAAATCAGCTTCGAATTGTTTTACATCATCACCCATTGTGTAGTTATTCTTTTTTATAACCTTTTGAATTGCTTCAATTTCTTTTTCATCCCAAGATGTGCTTGCTAATTCATATTTCATTTTATTCTCCTTTGTATTCATTTATGAAATAGTTGTATGTTTCTTTTATTCCTTCTTCTAAAGAATATTTGCATTTAAAGCCAAGGGCTTTTTGCTTTTCGATATTTAAAAGTTTTTGTTTAATTCCTGAAGGCTTAGATAAATCGTGAATAAAATTACCCTCAAAGCCAATAACTTTTGCTACTGTTTTATAATATTCATTAATTGTATAATCGTATCCTAAGCCGATATTTAAAACGGTCGGGATTTTTTCAAAGTTTTCAAGAACATCTACGACAATTTGCGCAAAATCGCCTGCGTACATAAATTCTCTTCTTGATTCTCCGTCACCCCAGATATCAATTTCTGATAGATTGTTGATTTTGGCGTCGTGCAATTTTTTAATAATTGCAGGAATAAGATGTGAGTTTTTAGGTGAAAACTTATCGTATCTTCCATATAAGTTGCATGGTATCAATGTTTTATAATGATATCCTTCAAACTGTTTTGTTATATATTCGCACATTCTTAAAATTGCTGTTTTTGCTATTGCATAGCCTTCATTCGTGTTTTCGAAAGGCCCTGTTAAAATCATATCTTCTGATAAGGGAGTAGAAATATTACAAGGGTATGAGCATGAACTTGATAAATTAAGCAAGTTTTTTATGCCTAATTCTTTGCCAGCACGGACTACATTTACACCCATAATTGTATTGTTTGTAAAAAAGCCGTATGGGTCACTCATGTTGGCTTGAATTCCGCCGACTTGACCTGCCGTATGGATTATAAAATCCGGTTTTTCTTTGTTTATAAAATCATAAACCTTATTATAATCCGTTAAATCAAGTTCATTGTGTTTTGGTGCAAGAATTGTACAATTGGAAATATGCTGATTTTCAATTATATTTCTCCCAACCAGTCCGCTTCCGCCTGTTATATAAATTTTTGTTCCCTTGTGAAACATTTAAACCTCCCTAGGGATTAATATTGTATAGCCATGTTCTTTAAGAGTTTTTTCTTTCTTCGCTAATTCTAAATCTGATTGTACCATTTCTTTTACTAAATCTCTTAAAGAATACTCAGGCTTCCAGCCTATTTCTTTTCTTGCTTTAGAACTGTCGCCCAATAATAAGTCAACTTCTGCGGGTCTGAAGTATCTTGGGTCAACTTCGATTAGAGTTTTTCCTGTTTTGGTATCAATACCTTTTTCGTCAACTCCTTCGCCTTTAAATTCAATATTTATACCCAATTCTTCAAATGTCATTTTACAGAAATCTCTGATTGATGTTGTTGTGCCTGTTGCAAGAACGTAGTCTGTTGGTTTATCTTGCTGCATTATTTGCCACATGCCTCTTACGTAGTCTTTTGCGTGTCCCCAGTCTCTTTTTGCGTTTAAGTTGCCAAGGTAAATTTTATCTTGTAAGCCAACTTTTATTTTTGTTGCAGCCATTGTAATTTTTCTTGTAACAAAAGTTTCCCCTCTTCTTGGAGATTCATGGTTAAATAAAATTCCGTTTGCTGCCCAAAGACCGAAAGATTCTCTGTAATTTACACAAATCCAATATGCATAAAGCTTTGCAACCGCATAGGGTGAACGAGGATAAAACGGTGTTGTTTCTTTTTGAACAGGTTCTTGTATTAAACCATATAATTCAGATGTTGAAGCTTGATAGAATTTGGTTTTCTTTTCTAAGTGATTCATTCTGATTGCTTCTAAAAGCCTTAATGTGCCCAATGCGTCGCAATCTGCAGTGTATTCCGGACAATCCCAAGAAACTTTAACATGAGATTGAGCTGCCAAATTATATATTTCATCAGGTTGAATGTCATAAACTAATTTTTCTAGGTTTGTGGAGTCTGATAAGTCGCCGTAATGCAAAATAAATCTTGCATTTTTATCGTGTACTTCTTGGAATAAGTGGTCAATTCTTTGCGTGTTGAATGATGAAGCTCTTCTTTTGATTCCATGAACTTCATAGCCTTTTTCTAAAAGCAGTTCTGATAAATAGCTGCCGTCTTGACCTGTAACACCCGTTATTAAAGCTCTTTTCATTTTTATACTCCTACTTTCTCTTTGCTTAATAATTTAATCCATTGCGCTGTCTTTTTTAGTCCTTTTTCGTAAGATATAAAATTAGGACAGCCGAACTCCGAAATATATTTAGATACATCTAAAATTAAATTCTTAGGAGTACCGCCAACAGAATTTGTAACTTCGGGTAATTTAACTTCTACGCCTTCGTTTTTTGCAATGACTTCAGCTATTTCTTTAATACTTTTTAAATCTGTGCCGCCAATATTGTATATTGTGCTTTTGCCTGAAAGCATAACATTTAAAATCATTTCAATGGTATCTGTGATAAAGCTTAATTGTCTTAAGGCTTTTCCTTCATCCATCATAACTATTTCACCATTAAACGCTTTTTTAATAAATTCATTTATAAATCTGGCATCATCATATTTAACCCCTGCGCCATAGCCAATGGCAAGTCTTATGATTTTTATATCCATGCCATCATCAATAAAAACTTTAGATATTGTCTCAGAAAGCCTTTTTGATTCACCGTAAATTGCTCTTGGTGCAAAAGTGTTAACATCTCCATTGTAATTTTCATCAACTGAAGACTTATCATCCGGAATTTGTCCGTATATTTCAGATGATGACATGTGAAGTACACTTGCATTATTTTTCTTAGCTAATTCTAAGAGTTTAGTGTATGTTTCAGTGTTTAGTTTGATTGTTTGGAGCTTATTTTCAAGGAATTTTTTTGGTTGACCGTATGTTGCGGTATTAATTAAATAATCAAATTCCCATTCAGGAAAGCCATTGTTTAAATTTGAATTAAAATATTGAATATTTTCATCTTGCGGCAGCCACTCAACAGGTTTTGAAAAAGAGTGAACCAAAAGTTTTAAATTTAGATTTTCTTTTTTATTTAAAAACTGTAAATAATTTACGATATTAGACCCTAAAAGCCCGTTACCTCCGGTTATTAAGATAGTTTTATTTTTTAATTTTTCCCATTCTTTTAGGGAAATGTTATCGTATTCTTCTTTTAGAAAATCCATTAACAACATTGTTCTATTACTCCTTTTATATCCAGTTTAAATTGTTCTCTTATATATTGTGCTGAGCCGACAACATGAGAATATTTGTCATTTATTCCTATTCTTTTAAATGTTGCTTTTTGTCCGCTTTCAGCAATAATTTCGGCAACCGCAGAGCCTAAGCCGCCTATTATTGTATGTTCTTCAAAAGTATAAATTTTATATCCGTCATTGATTAATTTTAAAATACATTCTTTGTCTATTGGCTTGATTGTATGCATGCTAATAAGTGTCGGATTTATGTTTTCTTTTTTCAATTCTTGTGCAAAATCATAAGCAACAGGGAGCATATTTCCGGTTGCAATTAAGGCAATTTCTTTGCCTTGTTCTATAATAGAAGCTTTTGAAAGTTCTATTTTATTGTGGTTTAAAATACCATGGTTGTGTCGGCCTATTCTGATATATGTAGGGTCTTTTGTTTTAGCTGTGAGTTTTGCTATTTCTACCATTTCATAATTATCGCCGGGAGCACAAATTGTCATATTGGGAAGCGCTCTCATCATGGAAATATCTTCAGTTCCATGGTGTGTTGCGCCTGCTGCACCATATTCAAAACCTGAACCCACTCCTATTATTTTTACGTCCGTATTCATGTATGAAACATCTACTCTAATTTGCTCAAGACATCTGTGAACTACAAACGGAATTATACTGTAAACATAAGGCTTTAATCCGTTTAATGCCATGCCTGATGCAACTGACATACAGTTTTGTTCCGTAATTCCTAAATTAAAATATCTTTTGGGAAAAGTTTTTTGGAACTTATCCAATATTCCGTAACCCATATCAGGAGTAATTAAGCATATTCTTTCATCTTGTTTTGCAAGCTCTAATAATGTATCAGCAAAAACCATTCTCATAGTTACACATTCTCCAATTCTGTTAAGCCGATTTTCATTTTTTCGTCATCTATTTTTATATAGTGTGATTCCAAGGTGTCTTCCATAAATGAAAACCCTTTGCCTTTTAGCGTATTTGCAATTATTGCAGTTGGTTTTTGTGATTTTTTGTTTAATGCTTTTGTTAATAAATCAACATTGTGACCGTCTACGCTTTCAACATCAAAACCAAATGCGCTAAATATTTTTTCATAGTTATTTACATCTGCCACATCTTTTGTTGCAGCTGAAGCTTGAAATTTATTGTTATCTAAAATTACTGTTATTTCGTTTAATTTAAGCGAGCCGATTGAATTTAAGGCTTCCATAATTGAGCCTTCTTGAAATTCTCCGTCGCCTATTATTACAAAAATTCTTGAATTGATGTTTTTTAATCTGTTTGATAATACAAAACCCTCTGCAATTCCAAGCCCATGACCGAGCGAGCCTGTTGAAGCTTCAAGCCCGTTTGCAGATTGCATATCAATGTGGCATGGCAAGACACCGCCGTCAACCAGATATTTATCCAATGCTTCCATAGGAATTATGTTTTTTAAAGCCAGAGTTGCATATAATGCTAAACTTCCATGACCTTTAGAAAGTATTATTCTATCCCTGTTTGGTTTATTAAAGTTATCTTTTGAAATGTTTGCAACATTAAAATATAATGCTTCTAAGATTTCAACTATGCTTAATGCTGAACCAACGTGTGATGCCTTTGAGCTGTTTGCACATTTTAAAATCAATTCTCTGATTTTTTTATGCATTTATATTTCTCCTTATTCTAAAACTGATTCCTAAAATAGTTATGATTTTGTGTGATTTTCCTTTAGAATTTGTTATTGAAAAAATTTTTTCCAATAAAGAAAATTTTTTAGATTTTGCGGACGCTTTTTCTATCTCAGCCTTTGTAAAATAATTTTTTAAAACCTCTTGTCGTTCTTTTAAATGCAGGTTGTGATACTTTTTGTTCGATGAAATACCGCTTTTGTCAAATCTTGATACAACAGTGTTAAGGTGTTTAAAGGTTGCATTGTTTATAAAAAATACAACAAATTTTTCATAATCGGACACTATTTTATAATTTTCATCATATAATCCGTATTTTTCAAACATTTCCTTTTTGATAAATGCAGCAGGAGTTTGAATGCAGCTGCTAATCATAAATTCTTTTGTTATTTCAGATTGCTTAGAGATTGTATTCTTTTTAGGGTTATTTTTATGTATTTCTTCTATTTCTCCATAAATTATATCTTCATCATAAGTTGTATTTTTAAATACATTTTCTAGTGAATTGCTTGAATAATATGAATCTCCCGCATTTAAAAATTGAATATATTCGCATTCTGCAAGTTTTATTCCTTTGTTGCAGGCGCTGTAAATACCGTTATCAGGTTCGGATATAAATTTGTCAATTCTGTATTTATATTTTTCAAAAATATCCAAAGTTTCTTTATTGGAAGCTCCGTCTACAACTATCCATTCAAAATCTTGCCAAGTTTGATTAATAATACTTTTACAAGTTTCTTCTAAGTTTGGTTCATTATAGCAAATGGTTATTACGCTTAATTTTTTCATGGTTTTATAATTTTTTCCTTATTGATTATTTTCTATAAAATCATCAAGATCAATATATAGAATATATTTACCTTTTGCTAAGTCAATTCCTTCATTTTTTATTGTTCCTTGACCTTGATTTCCCTGAGTTATAACAATAAATCGTAAATTATTTTCTTTGTATTGGTTTAATATCTTTAGAGTATTATCACAAGAGCCGTCATTTATGCTTATTGCTTCAAAATTGTTGAAAGTTTGCGCTTTTAAGATATGCAAACAATAAAGCAAAAATTTCTTTACATTATAAACAGTTATAATGTTTGAAAACTTTATAATTGGATTAGTGTTAATCTGACTTAAATCCATTTTTTATATGTACACTCCCTCTTTAACGTTGTAAAAATCATACCCGTTAAATATATCAATTTATTGATTAAATTTATGCTATCATAAACATTATTTTTATACACTAATTATTAACGATTATAACATTTTTGTATATTTATGCTTAATTTTTTATTTTCTAAAAAGATTAATAATAACATAAGATATTTAAAATACACTTAAATTAATAAGTGTTAAAATGGAGTGTATGAAAATAATATTTTTTCACTTTTGTATTATTAAAATAATATTTAATAGATGAACCGGATTTTATTGACTTAAAATGTCGAGTAATTTTTTTATGCGAGTGGATAAAATATCTTGTTAAATTACAATTAGCTTGTTCGCATGTAACGGCAATTTCGCGTTTTGCTAAAGAGATTGCATCTCAAACGCAAAAGCGCTCCAGCCTCAGCTAGCTCGCGCAACCCACGAAAAGGAGAGTTCTCTCCAACACCACGCAAAATAAAAACGGGTCTAACAAAAGTTAGCCCGTTTTTTAATTATAAAAATGCGGGATTCGTTCTTACTCGCTCGCGTGTAACGGCAATTCCGCGTTTTGCTAATGAGATTGCATCTCAAACGCAAAAGCGCTCCAGCCTCAGCTCGCTCGTGCAACCCACGAAAAGGAGAGTTCTCTCCAACACCACGCAAAATAAAAACGGGTCTAACAAAAGTTAGCCCGTTTTTATTAGGAGGAGGTGGGATTCGAACCCACGGTACGCTCGTCACGTACGACGGTTTTCAAGACCGCTCCGATAAACCGCTCTGGCACTCCTCCATTTGCTTTATCAGATGTATCTCAATTCTACTTGCTCAATTTTTTTTGTCAATATTACTTAATAAAATCTCGGCAAAATTCTCTTTTTCTGATTTCTATTTGAATTTTCGCATCATTTTTAACGCTTTATTCATTGCATGCTTCCCTAATTTAGGGTTTAATCCGGGCATATTCGGCATTCCATTCATTGATGAAGGATTCGGCGAACCCATTTTGCCGAACAATCCCTTCATATCATGCAAACCTTTCATCATTGTCCGCATTTGCTCAAATTGTTTTACGTAATTATTAATTTCCGACAATTCCATTCCGCTGCCTTTTGCAATTCTTTTCTTGCGGCTTGTGTCCAATAAATCAGGCTTGTTTCGCTCTTCCGGTGTCATACTCTGGATAAATACTTCAATCCTTTTGAATTGTTTCTCTCCTTCGTGCGAAATTTTGTCACGGTCGTCTTTGCTGATGTTTAATCCCGGTATCATCCCGAGAAGATTTCCCATTGAGCCGAACATTTTCATCTGCTTTTGCATTTTCAGAAAATCATTGAAAGAAAATTCGGCTTTTGCCATTTTTTCTTCCAATTCTTTTGCCTGTTTTTCGTCAAATACTTCCTGCGCTCGTTCAACAAGGGATACTATATCTCCCATCCCGAGAATTCTTGTTGCCATTCTTTCAGGATAAAAGTCCTCTAAGGCGTGAAGTTTTTCGCCCGTTCCAGTTAATTTTATCGGTTTTCCCGTACAATATGCTATACTTAATGCCGAGCCACCTCTGCTGTCACCGTCAAGCTTTGTCAGAACCAACCCTGTTAATCCTAGCTGTGTATCAAAGTTTTCTGCAACATTAACTGCTTCCTGTCCTGTCATTGCGTCTATTACAAGAAGTTTTTCATCAGGTTTGAAAATTCTGTCTATAAGCAGAAGTTCTGCCATCATATCAGTATCTATCTGTAATCTTCCGGCTGTATCTAAGATTAAAACATTATAATTATTGTTTTTTGCGTATTCAATAGCTTTTTCAACAATATTTTGAACATCTTTAGATTCAGGAATTGTAAAAACTTCGACTTCAATTTCTTTTCCTAATGTCTGAAGCTGTGTAATTGCAGCGGGACGATAGACATCGCAGGCTACAAGTAAAGGATTTTTGCCTTCTTTTTTCAATTTAACCGCAAGCTTTGCGCTTGATGTTGTTTTACCTGAACCCTGAAGACCAAGCATCATAATTAATGACGGATTTCCGTTTAATTCAAGCGGTTTTTTCTCTTTCCCTAAAAGTTCTATAAGCTCATCGTGAACAATTTTTACAAGCTGCTGGGAAGCATCAACCCCCTGAACAATGTTTTCGCCTTCAGCTTTATCTCGAATATTTGAGATGAAAGATTTGACTACTCTCAGGTTTACATCAGCATCCAAAAGCGCACGGCGTATCTCACGCAAAGCTTCGTGCATATTCTCCTGCGTAAGTTCTTTATCTTGTGTACTGCGTATGATATTTTGTAATTTCTCGCTCAAGCTGTCAAACATAATTTATCCCTTTAATAATCTTTCATTGATAAAATTATATCATGAAAACATTAATTTGGCGGCAAAAAGAGCTTAAAAACAATTAAAAATCATCTTCATACGGATCAAAAACATACGGGAACGGATCTTCTTTAGGTAAACGGTTACTGGTATCAACACCCTCAAGGTCTGTTCCTTTATAAAATTCTTCACGTGCTTTCTGGCATTCTTCCGGTGAATATAAAAGCGGTTTGGGTTTTGGATCACGACAATATGCTTCTTTAAATGCATCAACTGTCATTTCTTTAATAGCTATTCCGATATTTCTCCATCTTTCGGATTCACTGCAATTTTCAAGTTCTGTTTCATCTACCCAACCCCAGTCATCTGCGCCGTATCCTGATGTGAAAGTCGGTGTTGAAACCGGTTTTGTTTGATTATTTATTCTGTTTTGGTATGTATATGGTTTATAAGTATTAAATGAAATTCGCATTATGCCTCACATTTATTAATTTTATTCATGTTTAAACATAAAAAAGATAATTTATGCTACCAGTTTAGTAAAAATTTACATTATTTTACATAGTTTGTCAACGAAACATCGTAAAAATGAATGATTTAATTTCGTAAGTCACCTGCTATATTAAAACCATACTCCTTAGAGACTAAGATACACATATCCCTAATCAACAGCTATGCACCTCAAGTACATAGCTTTTTTTTATGTTTATATTTTTTTATAAATTCATTTATTTGTAGGATTAAAAAGCTTTTTTGATTGTTTAAAATAAAGTTGCGGGGGTTAGTAACATTTTGGGGGAAATAAGTATGAAAAAAAATTATTTATCCGATAGCAAAGTTTTCCAACCCCAAACAAACGGGGAAATTTCCGAATCTATTACAAAAACTTGGACACAACAGGCTTTGGAATGTTATTCAATCGGCTGTGACTGTTCTAAGTGTTCGCTTTCCAAGGGCAATTATTCTTTTATTTGCCAGATGCCAAAAGTTATTGAAATTTTAATTGAATTTGCAGGCAAACCCGTTTTGAGTGCTTTTTGAATAATCCTTCTTGAATTTTGTAAAGATAGCAGGGGAAACCCTGCTTTTTTATTTTTGTAAAATTCTTTTTATGTTAATATAATTTTCGGGAAATACGTATGAGAGTATTCTTGATTTTATTATGTTTATATATATTTACCTTGCCTGTGAATGCCGATGTTGTAAAGATTTCGCTTGATGAGGCGATTGATATTGCTTTAGAGAACAATCTTGATTTATTGGCAAAACGTAAGGAACTTAAGATTGCTGATGCTGAGATTAAAATTGCGAACAGGCTTCAAAATCCGCAAGTTCAGGCAAATGTTCTTGTCGGTAAAATTACAACAGGAAACTCATCGCAAGCAGGATTGATGTTTCCGATAGAAACATTTAAGCGCGGTGTCAGAAAAAAAGCTGCCATCGCTCAGAAAAAAGCGGTTGAAAACCAGATAAAACAAGCGGAACACGAATTAAAAATAAAAGTAATGAAGGCTTATTTTGAGGTTCTTTATTATAAGTCTGTTGAAGATATTATGATTAAGCGGAAAAAACTGTTTGAAGATATGAAAAAAATTGCTTCCGAAAAATCACGTACAGGCGGAAATTACAAAATTGATTCTCTTCAGGCGGATATAAAGTATAAAAAACAGCTTATAGAATTGAACAGATCAAAAGCTGAGTTGATGAATGCTCAATTTGAATTTAACAAAACAATTAACGTTCCTGCAGATGAAAAAATGTATGATACGCAAGAATCGTCGTTATTTGATGATGATTTGACAATTCTGGATATACAACTTCCGCCTTATGAAACAATAGAAGCAACCGCACTTAAATACAGTTATTCTATAAGGATTACGGATAACAACATTGAAAAATACGGGCAGGAATATGTTCTTGCAAAACGCCAGCGAATACCTGATTTAATGATAGGCGGAGGGTTTGCTTGGCAGACAAAGTATAACGGTGAAGGCGACAATTGGCCAGGAGCTTTTGTAGGCGGCGGGTTTAATCTTCCGGTTCTTTATTCTTACAGACCGGATATTGATAAAGCGGCAACTATTCTTCAAAAAACTCAAATGGATAAAGCGTCTTTTGAGAATAAACTTAAAATTACTCTTAAACAAAATTACAACAATTTTAAATATGCCCGCCAGAATATGGATTATTACAAAGATATTCTTAAAGAATCCGATGAAATTCTTAAAACTTCGACAGATATGTACAAAACAGGAGATATTACGTTAATAAATCTTATTTGGACAGAAAATAACCATCAAACAATTCTGAATGAATACTTAACGGCAATGGATTTTTACTATGGCGGTTATCTGAATATGATGCATAATATTGGTCATGATCTTCTTTTAGAAGAAGATATTTTTGAAGATGAAAATTAATAATTGTTTTAATATTACAAAAACCTCTCTTTTTATCATAAAAAGAGAGGTCTGCCATATATTCGGCTACAATTTATAATTCTTCTTATCTTAACGGAAGGCCTTCTTGGTGAAATTTCATTAATTTTGCCAGATGCCACTGTCTTGCTTTGATATCATCAATTGTATTTTTTATATCTTCCAGCTCTGCAAGAAGTGTCGTAAGATCTTTTCTTTGCGGAATGAAGACTTCTTTTTCTTCAACTTCGTTCCAGCTTGGAGAAAAGCAGCCGTTTTCAAAAATTTCTTTCATATCCATAATCTTGTCCTCAAAAGTTTGTATTTTTCTGTATTTTATTGATTTTCTTTGGAGATAAATGAATAAAACAAATCTGCAAGATCGAATTTGCCGTATTTAAAGGGGATTGCCTGTTTTGCGTAATCGGTTCCCGTAATATTTTGCAAATCCTGCATTTCTTTAAAACTGAGAGAATTAAAGTCAAAACTTGTCATCTCACCGTAATCAATCATCAAATCTTCAATATCAAGAATTTTTTTGTCGTCCATAAAACACACTCCTTATAAACTGTTAGCTGGTTCACATTATTGATGTCGGATTAAAATGCAGTATTCTTTAGGGAAAAAAGGTGATTTGTAACATATTTTTACAAATACACTATTCATGGGGTTGACGAAACCGAAAAAATCATTAAAATGGTCATGACGGATTTACAGCACAAAAATAGCGACGTAATCGAGTGAGATTTGGTATTAAGTAATAAAATATAAGCTTTATAAATCCGAAAAAATAATAAAGGTAGTAATTAGAGGGCTTAAATTATGGCAAATTACGGATCATTATCAGGAATATATGCCGGATTGACAAATGCCTATTCGGTAATAGCATCGCAATATGAAGACGGTGTTACTCTGGATAACATTTTGGATGCCAGAGGAAATACATCAAATGCAACAATATTAAACAGTTCATTTGCGTCATATTTACAAAATAATTTTTCATCAATAGATAAAAATAATGACGGTACAATTTCATCAGATGAAATGACAACTTTAACAAACAATCTTTCAACACAAGGATTAACAAGAGAACAGTTTGCGCAGCTTGCTTTGTCAGGCACAAGCGGGCTTTCAACATCTACTATAAACAATATCCTTACACATTTTGATGAAATGGACACAAATGGTGACGGAAGGATTACTGATGCAGAAATTTCGGCATTTACTGTAAACAGTGCAAAGCAGGAGAAAATGGATGAATTCAGACATCAATTTGCAACCAATATGTCAACATTCTATGGAGATGACAGTTCTTCAAGTTCTTCAGGCTCTTACAGTATGTTGAGTTACAGATATAAACAATCATCAGACAGTTAGTAACATATTCTTACAATTTGGAAAGGAATTAACCGCAATTTGTGTACTTATTGCGGTATTTCTTTTTTTAAAAAGGGGTTAAATTTCCGAAAAATCCAAATTCTTTTCAAGTTGTGAAATTATGTAGTTAAATCTTTCTTTATTATTTTTAAACCAGAAGCCGATTAAGGCTTCAAAGGCAGTTGCCTGGCGGTATTCACTCTGGCATGAGCGTCTTGCAACAGGTATCGGAAGGTTTCTTGCACGTCTTGAAAGCTCTTTTTCTTCTTCAGTTAAAATATTTTCAATTTCTTCCAAAAGTCCCGCCTGAAAATGCCCTTTAACTTTATCGGTCGTAATTTTATGTAACTTTTTAGCGTTGTTTGTCAGAAGAATTGTTTTTTCTCTAATCAGCAGTTCCCAAACGGCATCACCTAAATATGCGTAATTTCTAAGGTTAATTTCATCCATAAATTCAGTTTACAACAAAATGAAATATATTGAAAATTCCTTTTATCCATGCAAAAATTCAATAAGAGAGGGAATTTTATATGTGTAAAAAATTAATTTTGGCGATATTTATCAGTGTTTTAGCCTCAGGTGTAAGTTATTCGGAAACGATATTATCTCCCCAGAGCATTGAAGACGAAGTAATTCAAGTAGAAAAGCCCGCTGAAGCTTACACATTAATAAACAGGATTAGAAAAGACAGAAATACAATTTATAATGTCTTAAATCTTACGCCCTCACAAATCTGCAAAACCAGAGAAATAGAACAGCAAAGGTTTGAAGAGATAACCCCGCTTGTGGATGAACTTTTGTTTGTCAGAAAACAAATAAGAGAACTTAATGCCTCAGGCGCCTCAAGAAAAGAAATTAACGCACTTTGCAGACAATCAGACAAAATTGAAAAACAAATAAGAAAAATTTGTAATAAATACGACAAATGCTTTGAAAGACTTTTAAACAGCGAGCAAAAAAGCAAATATAAAATGGTTCAAAAGCTGAGATTTGACGATCTTAAAAAGATAAAAAAGATTGACAAATACGGCAGAAAACCATCTGACTTACGACCGTTCGGATATGGAATAAGCCAGCCTGCATATTTGGAAGACTTGAACGAACAGCGCTCTTTTAAGAATAGATGGAAACAAGTATTTAAAAAAGACTGCAAAGACGCTGATGACAATTTAAACTAAAGCTGATTTTTCAAGGTTAAGGAGTTTTTGTTTAATTTCAAGCCCGCCCGCATAACCTGTCAAATTGCCGTTTGCGCCGATTACTCTGTGGCAGGGAATGATTATAGGCAGTTTGTTTTTATTGTTTGCCATCCCGACAGCTCTTGAGGCTTTTTCATTGCCAATAAGTTTTGCGATGTCTTTATAAGTTGCGGTTTTGCCGTAAGGAATTGTCAAAAGCGCATTCCAGACGGATTTTTGGAAGTCTGTTCCTTCAAGTTTTAAAGGAAGGTCAAAGGTTTTGCGCTTTTTTATAAAATATTCCTCAAGCTGTGTGATTGTTTCTTTAATTACTGGAGTTTCAAGCCTTTTGCCCGAAAGCTTGCGAAATGAAATTTGCGTTAAAAAATTGTCGTCTGCTTCGATGAAAATTTTTCCTATAATTGTTTCGTAATCGTAAAAAGTTTTCATAAATGTTTTAATTTTTTATTCAAAAAGCTTAGAATAATTACTTTTGAGCTGGCACATAGGTTTTGCAAGATATTCAACATCATATTTTTCGGCGATTGCTTTAATATTAGGTGCAGCCGAAATAATTATAATTCTTGTATTTTCATATTGGGGAAAGGTCTTAATCTGGCGGATAAACCATTCTCCTGCGTAAATCGGCAGAAAATCACTTTCCATCTGCATATCGGTAAAAATTACGTCGTAAGGCGAATCAATATTAAGCGTAATTTTATCCAAACCTTCTTTTGCGCTTTTTGCGGTATCAATTTCGGTATCGGAAGGCAAAATTTGCTCAAGTGCTTTTGTGTGATATTCAATCCATCCTGTCGAATCGTCAGTTACAAGAATTTTCATAAAATTTATTTTAACATAAAAAACCGGATATTTATCCGGTTTTTATAATCATATATTTGCACAGTATTGAAGTTTGCGATGAAAATTAATCTTCAAGGGGAACAACAATTATGTATTTGTCTCCGTCTTTAAACTTACTCATTTCGCCTATAAGGGCATTATCAGGGAAAATAAAGCTTTGCGTGAAACGGATTATCGCGCTTTTGTTGTGCTTTTTTGTTTCACCTGCCGCAGTAATCGTCATTTTATTTCCGTCAGTTGTTACTTCAACATTTTTTTCGTCATTGTCGAAGGGCTTTAGGTTAATAATAATTTTGTAGGCATCTTCGGTTTTGTCAATGTGTATAATTTGTCCGGCTTGATGTTCAAGCAAATCGGCTTTAATAGCGTCTTTGCGTGCAATTCTTTCTGCCATGCGGGCTTCTTTCATAATTGCTCTGTCCATTTTGCGCATCTGGAACATCGGATCAAGCATGCGTTTGTAATGCCAGTCGGTTACAACATAAAAAGCGGCAAATGCACCTAAAAATGTTAATATACCGATACAAATATGTTTCATTGCAGGATGTTTGCACATAAAACAATCATCAGCACGATGTTCATGTTTGTTTTCGTAGTTGTTTTCTTCCATTTAAAAACTCCTTTCTTATTTTACAAGGTAATAATATTGCAAATGGTTTTAATAAGTCCATAGCACAGTCAGGTTAATACTTTTTTCCAATCTTGTAAAAGTTATAAAATTATGTTACAATTATAGCATGGAGGGTTAGTGAAAATGGCAAAAATTTTAGTTACAATGCCTGATGAATTTTTAAATCGTGTAGATGGTCTTGCAAACAACGAACAGCGGACAAGAAGCGAGCTTATTCGTGAAGCATTGAGAAGTTATATGAGAAGATATTCGCCTCAGCAAATTCAAAAAGCAGAGGATAATGCGCAAATTTTAGATCATTTATTGGATTAGTTGGAATTTTTAAGTTTTGATAGTTGATTATTTTTGATACCGAATTTTAAGGTATTGTTTTGTTGTCTTTGCATTTTGTCTAATAATTTTCAAAAAATATTTTTATGTTAATATAAACCTATGTTTACAGGGATTGTGGAAGAAACAGGCAAAGTTAAAAGTTTTGACGGTAGAAAATTAGTTATTGAATGCCGAAAAGTGCTTGAAGATACAAAACTTGGTGACAGTATTGCAATAGACGGGTGCTGTCAGACGGTTGTAGAAATTACATCAAACAGTTTTTCGGCTGATGTAAGCTCTGAAACGCTTTCTGTGACGACGTTTAAAAATTTTAAAACAGGTCAAGAGGTTAACCTTGAAAGAGCCCTGACACCATCTACAAGAATTGGCGGGCATTTTGTGCAGGGGCATGTTGACGGAGTCGGCAAGTATCTGGGAAATATGACTTTTGAAATACCTTCTTCGCTTGATAAATACGTTGTTTATAAGGGTTCGATTACCGTAAACGGTGTCAGTTTAACTGTTTCGGCGAATTTAAATAACACTTTTTCTGTTGCAATAATTCCGCATACTTTTGAAAATACCAATTTAAAATACCTTAAATCAGGCGATTTTGTTAATATTGAGACGGATATTCTCGGAAGATATGTTGAAAAATTTTTATATTCGCAAAATAATAATATTACTGAAGATTTTTTGAAAGAAAACGGGTTTATGTGATGGACGAAAACAGATTTAATACGATAGAAGAAGCCATAGAAGATTTTAAAAACGGCAAAATGATAATAGTAGCAGACGATGAAGACCGCGAAAATGAAGGCGATTTAATCTGCTCAGGACAAATGGTAACGCCTGAGATAATAAAGTTTATGGCAGAAAACGCAAAAGGTCTGATATGTCTTGCAATTTCGCAGGAATTGGCAGAAAAACTGGATCTTCCTCAAATGGTTGAACAAAATACCGAAGGGATGAAAACAGCATTTACCGTAAGTATAGATGCGGCTGAAAAATACGGTGTAACAACAGGGATTTCGGCATTTGACAGGGCAAAAACAATAGAAGTTGCGCTTGCTCCTGATGCTATCCCGTCAGATTTAAGACGCCCCGGACATCTTTTTCCTTGTGTTGCAAGAAAAGGCGGAGTTTTGCAAAGAACAGGTCATACAGAAGCTGTTGTTGATCTTGCAAAACTTGCAGGTCATATTCCTGCAGGTCCGATGTGCGAAATTATGGGTGCTGACGGGCATATGGCGAAACGAGATGAACTCTTTAAGTTTGCAAAAAAACATAATATTAAATTTATTACTGTTGCTGAACTTATCGCATATAGACTGAGAAACGAAAAAATAGTAACCCGTGAGGCAGAAGCTCATTTGCCGACAGTTTTTGGCGAATTTGAAATTTACGGATATGTAAACCATATTACAGGTCAGGAAAGTGTTGCGCTTGTAAAAGATGACGGAAGCGACAAAATTCCGCTTGTCAGAGTTCATAGTGAATGTTTGACGGGAGATATTTTCCACAGTCTTAAATGTGATTGCAATTATCAGCTTCACAGTGCTTTGAAGATGATTAACGATTACGGCAAAGGTGCTTTAATTTATATGAAAGGTCATGAAGGCCGCGGAATCGGGATTGTCAATAAAATTAAAGCATATAAGCTGCAGGAATGCGGTCAGGATACAGTTGAAGCCAATATTTCACTCGGGTTTAAAGCTGATTTAAGGGATTATGGAATGGGTGCGCAGATTATTTCCGATCTCGGGTTTAATAATTTTAACCTGATTACTAATAATCCTAAGAAAATAATAGCCCTGAAGGGCTATGGATTAACCATAAACGATGTAGTAAAATTAACTCCTGAAATCAATGATTACAACAGAAAATATATGAATACCAAAAAAGAAAAAATGCATCATATGTTTTAAAAAATAAAAATGCGGGGCTAAAAATAAGGAAAATTTATGACAAACAATATGGTTTATGAAGCCAGGCTTCTAGAAGAACAGGATTACAAAGCTTTTGAAGTTGTTTATAATGATTTTAGAAACAGAGCGGTTATAGAATACAAGTTTGAACTTGAACCGTTAGATTATGAAGGGTTTATAGAGGCAATCGAAAAAGAGCTTATAAATTGTATTGTTTTGTTTGAAGAAGATATTCCGAAAGCTTTTCTTGTTTATACAACTGCAATTTCAGAAGCAATAGAATTGAATATAATTCATTCTTTGAATATGGAAAGTATGTTTCCAAGGTGCAAAGCTTTAATTGAGGAGTTTTTGCGGGAAACCAAAGAACAAAGACGTGAAAAAATAGTTTGCTATCCGATGCTGGGTTCACAAAAAACTTTAATCGGTGAGATTGCAAGGTTTGGGTTTAAGTTTGTCGGAATTGCGGTTTTAAGATTTATGATGAGCGGGACAAATTCCAGAGATATCCTAAAGCTTACCGAACTTACGGACTTAAACAGCTGCTACAAAATAGTTAAATGGTCGGATGAATACTTCAATTATGCTGTAGAAATAGTTCATAATGCCTTTACGACAAGTGCGGATGCTTTATTTGATCCGAGATTTACAACACTTGAAGGTACAAGAGATATAATTGACAAGATTGTTAATAATATTTATGCGGAATTTCTTCCTGAGGCAACAAGTGTTCTTCTTTGCAGCGGAACACCTGTCGGATTTTGCTTTATGAACTTAACCTGCGGTCAAATCGCTAATATTCCGATAGTTGCGATTAAGAAAGAACATCAGGGCAAGGGTTTATCTAAACACATGCTTAAATCTTCCGTAGAACAGCTTATAGCTTGGGCGGATATTGGAGCTAAAAATATTACCGAAGTTAACACCTGCACCGAAACAAACAATTTTCATGCACTTAAAATGTACAGACATCTTGGTTTTAAAGAGGATTACAATTATCCGCAGTCTTATCTTCCGATTAAAAAATAACGATATTTTTGTAAAACCGAAGTTCCGTAAAGAATCTATCTGTGGCTGAAAGGAAGAATTTTTAAAGCAGACTTTGCTTTTTCGTGGTTTTTGTCCGGAAGTTCATAACACTTGATGCATCTTGCTTCGTAAGTTTCGTCCCCGCCAATCATAATAAGCGGTGAATTTTTATCAGCAGGTTTGCCGTCAATAAGTCTTTGAGTTCGTGTTGCATGCTCGCAGCCGCACTTCATACAAACAGCATGAAGTTTATCGACCGTTGTTGCAATACACATTAACTGCGGCATCTGACCAAACGGTTCTGCCTTAAAATCAAGCTCTAAACCAGTTCCGATTACTTTTTTGCCGTCTTCCATAAGTTTTGAGATTACTTTTGTTATGTTGCTGTCAAAAAATTGTAATTCGTCAATCGCAACAACTTCATCTTCAGGTTTTACAAGGCTCAAAATCTGGATGGAATGTTTAACTTTTATTGCATCAAGCCATAAACCGTTTCTTGACTCGATATAATCGCCCTTAGAACGTGTATCAACATCAGGAGATATAACTTTTACCTTCTTTTTGGCAATTATGCATCTTCTGACACGTCTTAAAAGCTCCTCAGTTTTCCCGCAGCTCATCGGGCCTGTTATTAACTCAAAACTGTAACCTTCCATTATTTAGATTTCCCCTGTTTTCAAAATTGTTTATTTCCCAAGACATCTCTAATTATAATCCTACATTATTTATTTTTAAAGTAAAAATTTGTTAATTTTTATTTATAAACAATAACTTTGCAAAATATGTCTTTTAACAAATATTGCCCGACTGTGTAATTGTTTTAGGGTTATTTATAAATATTATTGGTATGAAATGCAAGAATTACTTAATAATATTGAAAATGAAAAATTCATATTCGTAGAAAACTTAAAGGATTTAGAAAATATTGCGGGGTTAAGCAAAAAGAAACTCTGCATAGCAAAAACGGATTTTAAAGATTTGTATCTTATAAGAAGGTTAAACAAAAAATTTCCGAATCTTGAAATCTGGCTTACATCAAGTGAAATTTCAAGAAAGAACATTCTTCTTGCAAATGCAAGCGGGGTTAAAAACGTAATTTCTTATCCTGTAGACATAAAACTTGTGCAAAAATATTTCGGAAGCCATAAAGAAAATACCGGAGTTTTGCCTGAAGTTACTAATTACGGTTCCTTAAAAGGGTTAAAGGTTATGATTGTTGACGACAATCAAATGAATGTTGATTTGCTTGCCGAAACTTTAGCGACATTAGACCTTGATATAAAAACATTTCTTAAACCGATTGAGGCTTCTAGAATTGCAGGAAAAGAAAAGTTTGATTTATTTTTGCTTGATATAATGATGCCGGAGATGTCAGGGTTTGAGTTGGCTAAAATTATTAAGCATTCAAAAATAAACTCTGATACTCCGATAGTTTTTATATCAGCACTTTCGGATTCCGAAAACAAGATTATGGGATATAATATTGGCTCGTGTGCTTATATTGAAAAGCCTTTTGATGTTTCTGTCGTAAGGTCGCAGATTTATAATATGCTGAAAACAAAACGACTTCAGGATGCACTTAACGACAAGAAAGAAACATTTTTGGCAATGATTACGCACGATTTGAAAACTCCGATTTATGCCGAGATTTGCGCGCTTGAACTTTTGAACAAAAACAACGAAAAAATGAACGGTATGCAAAGAGAAATTATTACGGATATTCTTAGTGCCGCCAAATATATGAAAAATCTTGTTGAAAATATTACACAAAAATATAGGGTAGAAAATGAAAGTCTTGTTTTGCAAAAAACAAAATCTTCTCTAAAAAATATTGTTATTGCCTGTATTGAAGATACAAAATACCTTTTTGAGGAAAAAAATATAAAATATATTTTAAATTGCAATGCTAAAGAACCTTTTGCCGTATTTGACGAATTGGAAATAAAAAGAGTTGTTCATAATTTGATTATAAATACAATAGAGCATGGTATTCCTAAATCAAAGGTTATTATGGATATAAAAGAAACAAGTAAAAACCTGATATTTTCAATAACAAATTTCGGTATAGGGTTGGAAATCCAAAATCCTGACGATATTTTCTTAAAATATATAAGTTACGCCGGAAAAAGTAAAAAAATTAATTCAGGTTTGGGGCTTTATATCGCCAAAAAAATTATTGATGCACATAACGGTACCATTAAAGTCGAAAGCGAAGTTAATAAGTACGTTAAGTTTACGTTTATCCTCCCCAAACAGTAAGACCTTAACGGATGAATTTAAAAAAGTAAGGCGCAGCCTCTCAGGCTGCGCCTTTTAATAATTTTTATTTAAGATAATTATTTATTACAATATCCAACCCAATATTCTTTGCCGTTATATTTGTAACCTGTTTGTGCACAAAGACTTCCTTGTAATTTTCTTCCGTTAAGTTCTATTTTTATTGGAGGGCATTGAGGTGTTTTTTTTGCGATAACTTGAGGAACATATACGGTTGAAGCTCCTTTAGCGGTCATTTCTTTAAAATAAGCTGCCACTTCTTGTTGATTGCGCTTTTCTGCGGCTTTTAACATAGACATCGCTAATTTATCAAGTTCTATTTTGGTTGCATAACTATAACCTGAGGTGGCTTTTTCGGGCATTTGTGAGGATATTGCCTGATTTACTGCACCTAAGGCAAAAAACATTCCGATTAAAAGACTTGCAAATATTATCTTTTTCATATAAAGCTCCTTTCTTAACTTTCTGTATTATATCAGATTGTTAATTTTTGTAAAGAGGAGCGATAAATATGTTTAATGTTTATTTTAGTGAATACGATATTCGGAATCAGGGCTTAAAACTTTGTCTTTCAGGCGTTTTAGGCCTTTGCCATAGAAGTATTTAAGTTGTTCCGGGAATTGACCTTCTATATCAATTAGATACATATCGTGGACTATAAATTCTTTTATCAGAAAAACGACATCTTTATTATTTGTCCAAATAGAAGTAACGGGTTCATTTTTTTTAGATTCTGTTTTGCCAAACAACCCTTCAGAGTTGTCGGCGGTTATAAAAATCATTCTTCCGCCCAATGAATGTTCAATTTCACGAGCAGAAGCGTGTTTAAAGACAGTACCGAACATACATTCAAAGTTGTCATATCCGACGATTTTTATATCAAGTCCTCTGTTATATCCGTCAAGAAGCTCGTTTTCTATATATTTAAAATCCTGTGACCAAATTTCAAGATAAATTTCACGGCGGGCGTTTTTAATAATTTCAATAACTTTTTCTCTAATTTCTTTACTTCCGCTGATTGTCAAAATCGGTTCAGTATAATCATCTTTTACATTCGGAAGCTTTTTTTCCAGAAAATCAAGGGTAGAAGTGATTTTTCTTTTATAGCGTTTAGTAAGTTCTTTTGGCCTAATCGGAGTATAAGTAACGGGTTTGGTGTTTGAACTCATAACAATTTGGGAATTTTCGAGAGCTTTTAGGGTATCGTAGGCTCTTGATTGCGGGATATCAGCCAGTTTGCTTATTTCATAACCCGTTGCAGGGTATTTTTTAAGTAGCGCAAGATAAACTTTCGCTTCATAACTGTTTAATCCGATTTCCTTAAGCTTGTCAACAATTTCGTTCATAAAGGGATTGTACCAAATTTTCGCCAGCCTTACAAGTGTATGGGGAAGAAAGCTTATTTTAAAAATGAATTATCTGTAAAATTCATTCTCTTGCAGTTCGGGATTTTCTCAATATAATAAAGTTATGAAATACAGAGATAATGTCCGAAATTTTTGTATAATAGCGCATATTGATCACGGGAAATCAACACTTGCCGACAGACTTCTTGAATTTACCGGAACTGTTTCACAGCGTGATATGCAGGATCAGATTCTTGATAGTATGGATATTGAGCGTGAAAGAGGTATTACAATAAAGCTTAACGCTGCAAGAATGAATTATAAAACAAAAGACGGCAAGGATTATATTTTGAATTTGATTGATACCCCCGGGCATGTTGATTTTTCTTATGAAGTTTCACGTTCTCTTGCGGCTTGTGAGGGCGCTTTGCTGATTGTTGACGCGACGCAAGGGGTTGAGGCGCAAACTTTAGCTAATGTTTACCTCGCTATTGAACAAAACCTTGAAATTATTCCTGTTATTAATAAAATTGACCTTCCTTCAGCCGATGTCGAAAGAGTAAAGGAAGAAATTGAAGAAGTTCTTGGTATCGACGCTTCTTATGCGATTCCTGTAAGCGCAAAAGCAGGTATCGGGATAGAAGATGTTTTAGAGGCTGTTGTGGATTTAATTCCGCCTCCCGTTGATACAACGGAAAAACCTTTGAGAGCATTGGTTTTTGACAGTGCTTATGACCAGTATTTGGGAACTTTGTGCTTTTTCAAGATTATTGACGGTAAAATGCGTATGGGCGATAAAGTTAAGTTTATGGCATCGGGCAAGGAGTATGAAATTGTCGAATTAGGGTATCTTACACCATCAAGAGTGCAGGTGGATGAACTTGTTTGCGGTGATGTAGGATATTTTGCAGGATCAATTAAAGAATTGACAAGGTTTGTCGGTGATACCGTGACAACAGTTGAAAATCCTGCTTTAGAACCGCTACCTGGGTATAAGGAAGCACTTCCGATGGTATTTTCAGGGATGTATCCTGTAGATAATGACGATTATCACGATTTGAAAGAAGCATTGGAAAAACTTAAACTGAATGACAGCAGTATTACATTTGAGCCTGAAACCTCAAGTGCATTAGGTTTTGGCTTCAGATGCGGATTTTTAGGGATGCTTCACATGGAAATTGCTCAGGAGCGTTTGGAAAGAGAATACAATCTTTCCCTTGTAACAACCGCACCTTCGGTAGTTTACCATGTTTATAAAACAAACGGTGAAATGATTGAAATTGACAACCCTGCAAATCTTCCGCCCGCACAATACAGAGATTATATTGAAGAACCCTACGTAAGAGTTCAGATAATTACCCCGAACGATTACGTCGGAACTTTGATGGAGCTTTCTCAAGCAAAGCGCGGAATTTTTATAAATATGCACTATATAGATAAAGTTCGTGCAAGCCTTGAATATCAAATACCTTTAAGTGAAGTTATAACAGACTTTTACGACCAATTAAAATCCCGTTCGAAAGGTTATGCGAGCATGGATTACGAATTTTGCGACTACAAGCGTTCAAAACTTGTAAAACTGGATATAATGCTTGCAGGCGAAATAGTGGATGCATTATCCGTAATCTGCCATGAAGACAGTGCTTATTATATCGGACAAAAATTAACGGCAAAATTAAAAGACATAATACCCCGCCAGCTTTTTGAGGTTCCGATACAGGCAGCAATAGGCGGCAGAGTAATCGCCAGAACAAATATTAAAGCAATGCGCAAGAATGTTCTTGATAAATGCTACGGCGGCGACATTTCAAGGAAACGCAAACTTCTGGAAAAACAGAAAAAAGGTAAAAAGCGTATGAAATCTGTCGGACGTGTAGAAGTTCCGCAAGAAGCATTTATGGCGGTTCTTAGTCTTGATGAAGATTAATATATAAACATAGAAATTTATATAATCTATATATAATATAGAATTAGATTTTTATTAAATATCAAACCCTCTTTTCATAGCCTCACGTGTTACGTCAATTCTGCTTTCAACGTGGAATTTGTCGATGATAGCGCTGACGTGAGCTTTTACAGTTGATAATGAGATAGATAATTTTCTTGCAATTACAGGGTTGCTGTCCCCGCCGATAACACATTTTAATACCTCTTTTTGCCTATTTGTTAAGTGAATATCTTCCATATCCTCATTTTCCTGCACAGCTAATTTTCTCTCCTTATTTAAATTGTTAAATTTATACTATCAAAATATAGCCGAATTCATAT
Source organism: uncultured bacterium (assembly GCA_949297715.1). Lineage (GTDB taxonomy): Bacteria > Cyanobacteriota > Vampirovibrionia > Gastranaerophilales > Gastranaerophilaceae > Scatenecus. The sequence continues at coordinate 125,629 of CASFTJ010000007.1, forward strand.
TAGCCACAAGTCTAATTTTTCTTGTAAGTGCTTGATATGGAAGGCTAGCAAGGCGAAAATAAATGACTAATTGTAAACAAATGTTACAAATATTTTAAAAATATATATGATTAACGCAATTTGTATATCAAAAAATACTTTATATATACAAGAGATGATTAAGAGTATTTAATAGGAACGAGTATAAAAATCTATGATTGTAAACAATTGTAAAAAGACTTGAAAAAATGCTAAAGATTATTAATACATGAACCGATTAGATGTATGTGAGTAATTAAGAAAAAGAAAAAGAAAAGGAGAATTGCGATGACAACTTATGGAAATTACGGAGATTACGGATTTAAAAACAACAGTATTTATCAACCGAATAAGGTGCAAAGCGGTGAAGTAAAGAAAACCGATAGCGCACCGGCTGAAACAATTGATTTTTCAAATAATGATAACAAAGAAGTCGGTTTTGATTTGTTGACACAAAATGCAGGATCAGCTTATGGAAAGGCCTTAACATTATCAACAAATGTTCAGATAAACAAAGCTTTTACACAAGGATTAAATGACAAAGAGCTTGCATTTTTACAGAAAGAATTAAATAAACCTGGTGCAGGTTCAATAAGAGAATTTGGTGCAGGAATGTATAATGCATTAGAAGCAACAGCTGAGTTTTCATAAAAGAGTTTAGCTATTTAAAAAAATAATAAATTTTTATTTAGTAAATAGATAATCGCATTTCAAATTTTCATTTTAAAACTTATAAATCTACATTTACTCACACAAATTTTTTAGGCGCTTTAAAAAGGCGCCTTTTAATTTTTTATTCTGACAAATTTTTGCTAATAAATTTATTGATGTTAAAATGTAATTACGGTGATTTATGGCAGAAACATTTCAGGAATTAATAGCTCAAATTAAAGACAGACTTGACATTGTAGAAGTAGTGTCAAAGGAAGTTATATTAAAAAAACAGGGAAATCATTATTGGGGTTTGTGTCCATTTCACAAAGAAAAGACGCCCTCTTTTTCAGTGAATCCGAAATTAGGGATTTACAAATGTTTTAGCTGCGGGGCAGGCGGAGATGCGCTTTCTTTTATTCAAAAAACGAGGAATTTAGAATTTTACCCGATGATATTGGAGCTGGCTGAACAATTGGGAATTAAAGTCCCAAGACAGTTTGACAAGTCCGAATCAAAGGATTTGAAAAAAAACATGCTTAAAGCGACAAAAGAAGCGGCAGAATTTTATAATGACCTTCTTTTAAATCACAAGAATCCTGAAATAAATGCGGCGTTTGAATATTTACAAAGTCGTGGAATTACAAGGGATATTATAAAAAAATATTGCCTTGGAGTTGCGCCTAAATCTTTTTCGACGCTTTATGATATTTTGAAAAAAGACTATTCAAATGAAGTTCTGGAAAAAGCGGGAATTATTATGGAAAGTCGAGAAGCCGGAAAATATATTGACCGTTTTCGCAATCGTATAATAATTCCTATTCAAAATGAAATCGGGGATTACGTAGCATTTGGTGCAAGAACAATGGAAAAAGACGGTCAGCCAAAGTATTTGAATTCATCTGATTCCATGATTTATAACAAAAGTAAGGTTTTGTACGGGCTTTATACAGCACGGGATGCCATAAAAGAAGAAGACGGCGTAATATTGATGGAAGGATATTTTGATGTAATATCAGCGCAGGCGCATGGGGTAGAAAATGCAGTTGCAGCTTGCGGAACGGCGTTGACTTCTGAGCATGTGAAGCTATTATCAAGATACACAAAATCAAGAAGAATTTATCTATCATTTGATACGGACAGTGCAGGGCAAAAAGCAACCGGCCGAGGGGCTGAAATTATAAAAGAAGCTTTTTCGGGTTTAGGAAACGTAAAGCAGTTTGATGAAAGTTACATTTCAACCTCTGATGATAAGTATGCTTGTGAAATTCGAGTGGTTTGTCCGCCAGAAGGTAAGGATCCGGATGAATTTATACGGACAATAGGTGCAGACAGCTTTAAGCAGATAGTAGAAAATGCGCCTTTGTTAATAGATTTTCAGCTTAATAGTATTTTGAAGCACAAAAAAGATATAAATTCCCCGCTTGAAAAAACAAGATTTGTAAAAGAAATAATACCGATATTGCAGGAAATAAACAATGATATAGTTCGTACGGAATACATAAAAATGGTCGCAACAGCACTTAATATAGATGAAAAAGCTTTGGCTCTGGAGGTTCGGCGTCATAAAACCACTGCAGGTGTGCAGGATACAGCAGAAACTAAAAGTATTACTAAAATTGTAACAAAAAATGTAACAGTTTTGGAAAAAGCGCAAAAAAATTTATTGAGTGTTTTTTTAGTACCTGACAGTCACTTTTCATTTGCCCAAATAAACGAAATGATAGGTGATACTGCGTTTTTGGATGAAACGTTAATAAATGTAAAATCTACAATTGACAAATTAATATGTACCGTAAATAATGTAAAGGAATTGATTGAAAATTTATATACGGAATACCGCGAGAGTCCTGATATACAGGCAGTTTTGGCGGATTTAGCGGCGATTTCAGAAACTTTCACCAATTTAGATCCCAAAGACTTTCAAACAATAATTGAGGAAAATAAAAATAAAATAAACGAGTGTCAGAGGGAAAAAGAAAAAGAAAATTTACGGAAATTATATATAAATGCTGTTGACGATGATACACAAGCCCTAAAAATCCAAATGCAGCTTAGAGATAAGATAAATAAAAGGTTAAATTCGGAGAAAATTAATGACTAAAAAAAGACAACCCAACTCTTCAATTGTCAGTATTTTAGATGATGATAATCTTAACATTCCTGATATTGATGAGGATTCTTCACTTGACAATGAAAATGACGATGTAAATTACATGAACATGGACATAAGCACTGATAATATCGAAGATATTGTAACTGCTAAAATTGACAATAAAATGAATCTTGATGAAATCTACACGATGAATTCGACAGAAGAAGACGAAAATTCAAATGATTTTGAACTTCCTAAAGGTATAGCTGTAGATGATCCTGTAAGATTATATTTAAGAGAAATTGGGAGAATCAAACTTCTTTCGGCAAATGAAGAAATAGAATTGGCAAGAAAGATATTAGAAGGCGGTACTCCCGGAGCAATCGCAAAAAGAAAACTTGTACAGGCAAACTTAAGATTAGTTGTAAGTATTGCTAAAAAATATGTAGGTCGCGGCATGTTGTTCTTGGATTTAATTCAGGAAGGGAATTTGGGTTTGATAAGAGCAGCAGAAAAGTTTGACCATGAAAGAGGTTTCAAATTTTCGACTTATGCAACATGGTGGATAAGACAGGCAATAACAAGAGCGATTGCGGATCAAGCAAGAACGATTCGTATACCTGTTCACATGGTAGAAACAATAAATAAACTTAAAAAAGTAACACGTCGCTTGGCGCAGGAACTTTCAAGAAAGCCGACCGAAGATGAACTTGCAATAGAGATGAATGTATCAATTCCGAAATTGCGAGAAATTATAAAAATAGCGCAAGAGCCTTTGTCTTTAGAAACGCCGATAGGCAAAGAAGAAGACAGCCGTTTGGGTGATTTTATAGAAGATAAAGAAGCAGATGCACCGATTAAGACAGTAGCATCGGAACTTTTAAGAGAAGATTTAGCGGAAGTTTTATGCACGTTATCACCCAGAGAACGTGATGTATTAAGATTACGTTTTGGTATGGACGATGGCCGCCAAAGAACGTTGGAAGAAGTCGGACAGTTGTTTGGTGTTACCAGAGAACGTATCAGACAAATTGAAGCTAAAGCGTTAAGAAAACTTCGTCATCCGAACAGAAGTAAGCGCTTAAGAGAATATGTAGAATCATAGTCATAGTGTATAGCCTCTAAAAAAGAGGCTTTTCTTTTGTAATTTTATTGACTTTTTAAGTTAAGTCCATTATTATTTTTATTATAAGAAGAAGGATTGCTTATGTATAAAAAGATAGTCTGTACCTTTTTGTTAATGACGTTAATCCTTTGCGGTTGCGGCAAAAAGAAGTATGAAAGTACATTACAGGCGGCTATAGACAGAAAAAAACTTATAATAGGTGTGCGAGTAGATGCAAAACCGTTTGGTTTTATAGGTAAAGACGGATATAATTACGGTTTGGATGTTGATTTGGGATCATATATAGCAAGAGCATTATTAAACAAATATGACAATGCAGTAGAGTATGTTCCGGTAACAGCGCAGAACAGAATTTCGGTATTGAATGCCGGAAAAGTTGATATGCTGATAGCAGCAATGTCAATAACCGATAACCGTAAAAAGATAATGGATTTTTCAGTACCGTATTATGAAGCTGGACAGGCTGTAATGGTGCAGTATTGGAGTAAAATACAATCCTTAAAAGAATTGGATGGAAAAAGAGTAATAATAGTATACGGCTCAACAGGTGAAGGCAGTGTAAGACGAGCTTTACCATCAGCCACGGTTATCGGATATAAGAATTATGATAAAGCAGTTGCGGCATTAAAAGCAGGCGAAGCGGAAGCGATAATAGCTGATGATTCGGTGTTGTTACCGTATGTATACGATGACAAAACTTTGAAACTATTGCCGGGAAGATATTCAGTTGAACCATATGCAATAGCTTTCAGAAAAGGAAAAGAGTCACAAAAGTTACGTGAATTTGTAGACTTTTTTCTAATGGATTATGCACAATCAGGTAAATTAATAAAGTTACAACAAAAATGGGGAGTAAGGTAATGACAAAGAAAAACGTATTAATTGGATTTGGCGTAGTAATAGCAGTAATTGTAATAGGACTTGGTATATTTGCTTATATGCAAAACCAGAAGCTATTTACAAACATATCTTGCAATGGAGAAAATGGCAAGTGTGCATATATTGTAAAAACAGGACTTGGAGCTGTTCTTACCGGCAGAGATTTTACTAAAGAAAATGTTGTACAGTGCAGTATTGAAAACTCAAAGACACCTTCAGTATATGAATTGCATTTAATGTTGAACAACATTAATAATCAGATAGTACTAAAATCAAAAAATAAAGAAAAAATTACTGATGTATGTACAGGCATAAGAGAAAATAGAACATTTATATACGAATTCAGACATAAATAATTATTCAGCTTCTTTAAGAATAACGATAACTGATTCGATTTCATTTTTCAAATATTCAAGCTGCCGGTCAATGTTTTCAGAATTGTAAACTTTGCCGGTGCCTGAATATGCGAGATATGGCTTATATCTTTCGGCTTCAGTTCTCAAATTTGAAACGGTATTAGCTCGAAGGCTTAATTCTAAAAGTTTTTGATAACTTATATAAAAGCTTTCGGGCTTATTTGAATATTTATCTCTGAAATAATCAGCGTGTTTTTTAAAGAAGTAAACTTTGGCAGCAAATTTTTGGACATCTTCCCGATTTTCGATAGAGTCGTAAATTTTTTCCAATATAAGAATAAATTCATTAAGGTCATTAATATACGGGCTGGTTTTATCCGGTTTAAGTATAATATTGACAAAAGAAGGATCATCTCTTGGAATAGGCCGTAATTCATTTTCACTATGAAATTGTCGGGTTTTATCAAATATAGGAGCGCTTTGAGAAGGTTCCGGCGGCTCATATTCTTTTGTCAGATTTGGAAGCGTGCCAAGATAACCTTTGCCTTCGGTGTCATCGGTGGTATCATTTTGCCAGAAGAACGCAAAAGACGGATTTATTGAAAATATTAAGGCTGCCAGCAAAATTAAATACTTTTTCATACCATGATTATAATGTTTTGTGAGAAAAAATCATCATTTGTTTAAACCAATTTAAGGTGCAAGTTAGTTTACGGATTATTCTGAAATTCTGTCAAGTTCTATGGTATTTCGTATAATTGAGTGCGCTGCAAGCAGAAGATAGGGGCTTATTTCTGTTGTGTGCGACATATTTATTTTAGCATTTGTAACTTCAGGTTTTGGAGTATTTTCAGATGATTTTTTAGTATCAAAAGAGATTATGGATTGCATAGAATAGTTTTTTTGTTCACTTTGAAGCCGGAGCATAAGTTCATCTTTTGGAAATTTTTCGTCACATTCAATGTTTATTTGGACGGAATTTGAGGTTTCAAGAAAAACAATAGCTTTAACGATTCCGTAATTTACAGTTGTAATTGTAATAATTAAAAGACTTTCGTCATCTGAACCGCTTTCGCTTGATGTTTCTACGTCAAGATCAAAACCGACGCCTTCATGGAGCGGAAGCCACGGAAGATAAAGCAGCATAAGAGTTTTTAAGGTTTGTGCGGGGTTTTCGGTTGAAGCAAGCGCAATACTTGCGTTAATAAGCTTTGCGGTATCTTTAAGCTGAGTTAAGTCGCTTACGCCGTTTTTGGAAGCGGCAGTCATTGCAAGAATAAGCTTTGTAATCGCGTCTTTTCCGTTAATTTGAATAAGGGTTGAAATATCTGCGATATTGATAAGCATATTAGGTGAGATTTGGAGATTTTTCAAAGAATTAGCAAGTTGTCCGTTCATTTGAGTTTTCAACATTGCGTTAATTTCGGTAGTTGAAAGTCCTTGAAGCTGGGCTAAAATTTGAGCTTGAGTTTGAGTGAGAAGATTTCTTCTTGCAGCCATTTGCTGTTCAAAAAGTCTGTTAAATTGGATTTGGTTAAGATTTTTTTGAAGCATGAACATAAGTTCGTTCAAATTCTTAGGTAATTTCATCAAATCCTTTATATAAATTGAGCGATCAGCACTTGAAAGGTTTCCCATTTGGATATTAGCGGAAGAAGCCGAAGTAAAATTTGTTTGATTTGTAGAATTTGCAGAGGCAGAAGTATTTGCTGGAATATTCTGCTGACTTGTATTATTTACAGATGTCGGTGTTATGGGTTTGTAGTTAATATATTTTGCAATGAAATTACTGAGATTTAAATTTTCCATAAAAGTAATTATACTTATTTTTTAAACTTTGTCTACTAAAGAAGTGCAAGTCGGAGAGGGAAAATTATCTTAATCATAGAAAATTAGTTTAATGCAAAGAGAAATTTTTATGGTAGAATATATAAGAAATGAACTTTTTTGTTCTGTAAATCGTTATAATTTTGCAGGAAAAAGGAGAAAATAATGAAAAAATTTTTATCAATAGTATTTTTATTCGGGATATTTTTAACAACAGGATTAAGCGCATTGGCAGATGATGCAGCAGATGCAAAGGCATTTTTTGAAAGTTATGTAAATGCGGCAAACAATTACAGTCCGACGATAGAAAGTATGTATTCGCCAAAAGCAAAGATTATAAGACAGGTTGTAAAGCCTGACGGGGGTTTAGTTGATGTAACGACAGATACCGCAACTTATATGAAGCAGATGAAGCTAGGCCAAGCGGGTGCAAAACTTAGAAAATACAAAAATAATTATTCAAATATAACAGTAACGAAAGCAGGCGATGGATATAAAGTAAGTTCACTTCGCCAGCCGTCAGGTGAAACTTATAAGCTCAAAACTTACATGATAGTAAAGAAACAGCCTGATGGGAAATGGCTTATAACAGAAGAAATGATGCAGACAAAACAGCAGGTATTTCTTAAATACGCTGACAAAAAATAGATTTATTTAAGATTAAAGGTTAAGCAGAAAGGTAGAAATATGTATGAAAGATTCAGATATTTAACAAGCGGCGAAAGTCACGGGAAATGCTTAACCGCAATAATAGAAGGATTACCGTCAGGGTTTGAGATAAGCCCTGACTTTATAAACTCTGAACTTCGTCGTCGTCAAGAGGGTTACGGCCGAGGCGGGCGCATGAAGATTGAATCGGACACTGTTGAAATTACGTCAGGTGTAAGGTTTGGGAAAACGACCGGAGCACCTTTGACTTTGGTAATTTATAACAAGGATTATGAAAATTGGTCGAGGGTTATGAGTGTTAATCCTGAGGATGAAACTGATGAAAAATCTTTTACCGCATATCGTCCCGGTCATGCGGATTATGCGGGTTCTGTCAAATATAACCAAAAAGATTTAAGAAATATTTTAGAGCGTTCAAGCGCCAGAAAAACTGCAATAGAAACGGCGGTTGGGGCGGTTGCGAAGCAGATTCTTGAAAAATTTAATATAAGAGGTTATTCAAGAATTTTGCAGATAGGAACAGAGAAAAATCCCGAAAATTTTAATGCTGAAATTGATAAAGCTCGAGAAGCGGGTGATTCTTTAGGCGGGAGGTTCGTTGTAATTTACGAAAATATGCCTGTAGGGTTAGGCTCATTTGTGCATTGGGACAGGATGCTTGACGGGCGTGTAGCGCAAGCTGTGATGAGTATTCCTGCCGTAAAAACGGTTTCTGTTGGCAATCATCATTCTTATGAACTTTGCGGAAGCGAGTTTCATGATGAAATGTTTTTGGAGAACGGCAAAATTATAAGAGAAACGAATAACGCAGGCGGGATTGAGGGCGGAATGACAAACGGCGAAAACTTGCAGATTTTTGCATCAATGAAGCCGATTCCGACAATGAGAAAGCCTTTGAAAACGGTGGATTCTTTAAAAATGGAGGAAACCGAAGCACACTTTGAGCGTTCAGACACTTGTGCAGTGGAAGCTTGCGCTGTTATTGCGGAAGCCAGAATTGCCTGTGTTTTATTGAATGAAATTTTCCTTAAATACGGCGGAGATAATTTTGAGGAAGTTATGGCGAATTTTCAAAACAGCAAAAAGTTTGAAAAGTAAAAGTTTTTTAATATTCTAAATGCTTAATTTTGCGATTTTTGCGCCGAAAAGATTTTCAAGATTTACTCCTGAGAGAACGTACGAGATTAAGTCATTAGGATTTAAATTCGCAAGGCTTTTAATTTGCGGGAAGGCTCCGACAACACGGGTGTTGGTGTATTTTTCGATAAGTTTTGGAAGGTTTTTAATATTTTCGTCATCTGTTCTCATCGGACAGTCAAAGAGTACAACTCCGCTGATTTTAACGTTTTTGACAGATGCATGGTTAATCATTATGAGAATATCGTTTAAATTTGTATTCATTGGAGAAATTACAAACAGAAGCGGTAAATTCAAAAGTCTTACAAGGTCTATTTCCTGCAAGTTTGTGCAAATAGGTGTTGCGATTCCGTCTGTACCTGTGACAAAAAAGCAGTCGAATTTTTCTCTTACACTTGTGTAATCTCCGAAAATTCGGTCAAAACTTATCGTTTGACCTTCTTTTGCCGCAGCATTAAGCGGAATATCTTTGTTTTTAAAAAGATAACTGTAATAGGTTTTAATATTGTTATCTATGTGTTTTACATACAGCAAATCAGGGACGGAGGGGCTGCCATTTCTTACAAAATATCCGGCATGGATAGGTTTATAGACGCCGGTGGAATATCCCAAACTTTGCATAGTCGCTGCAATTCCCGCCGTAACAAGCGCTTTGCCGTAGCTGTTTTCAGAACCTGTTACAAAGATGTCTAGCATAGCTAAATCCTAGCATGGTCAACCATTGATTGCAAAGTATACTTCTTTTAAACGTTTTTTACTAATGTGTGTGTAAAGCTGGGTTGTTGCAACGTCACTGTGTCCCAGAAGCTCCTGCACAACCCTTAAATCCGCCCCGTTCTCAAGCAGGTGGGTTGCGAATGTGTGGCGAAGTGTGTGCGGGGAAATTGATTTATGGATTTTTTCACCAAGTTTGTGGATAAATGTATAAACCTCTTGGCGGGTTATATTTTTTCCGTCTTCTGTGAGAAGAAGATTTTTAGAAGTCAGCCTGTTTTTTTGCAAAATAAAATCCCGCTCTTTTTCATAATCCTTTATGGCCTTTAAAGCTTTTGAACCTATCGGAACAATTCTTTCTTTAGAGCCTTTGCCTGTGCATTGAAGATACTTTGCCGACAAATCCATGTCGTTAATCTTTAAATTTACAAGCTCCGAAACCCTTAAGCCGCAGCCGTAAAGAAGTTCCAGAATAACCTTTTCGCATTTGTTCAAATTTTGGGATAAAAGCGTGTTGATTTCTTCAACGGTCATAACTTTCGGTAATTTTTTGGGAACTTTTGGCTGTTCAAGTGTCAGAGCAGGGTTTGTCGTACAGATTTCGTTTGCGCAAAGCCATTTGAAAAATCCTCTTAAAGATGCTGTTTTTCGCATTACGCTTGTGGCGGTTAAGCTTTTGTCGTGAAGCATCATTATGTATCCGTTAATGTGGCTTCGTGTGATGTTTTGAACTTCTTCCGCCCCTTTTTCTGTGCAAAAATCCGAAAATTCCGTAAGATCCCGACGGTATGCCTCAATTGTATTTAAGGCAAGACCTTTTTCTATTTCCAAATAATCAAGGTATTGTGATAAAATTTGAAGATTCATTATATTAAAATTTACTCTTTTTTTCGTGATTTTTCAATATTTTTAACAAAATTTTTAATGCAGGTTAAAGAAAAATAATTTTCTTAAATTTACAATTTATAACAAGCCTAAAATCCTTTTTTAAGGTAAAATAATTTTATGAAAAATAATATCACGTTGATAGGAATGATGGGGTGCGGTAAAACTACAACGGCGCAAATACTTTCAAAAGTTTTGCCGGGGTTTACGCTCGTTGATATTGATGAGGAAATTGAAAAAAGTACAGGCAAAAAAATCTCCGAAATTTTTCTAAAATACGGCGAACCTCATTTTAGAGAATTGGAAATAAATAAAATTAAACAGTTTACTCAAGGAGATAACCAGATAATTTCTGCCGGCGGAGGAGCTTTTGAAGATCCCGACAACAGAAGAAGGCTTCTTGAAAATTCTAAAGTATTTTTTCTAAAAGCTTCTCCTGCGACAATTTATGAAAGGATTAAGGCTGAAAATCATCGCCCGCTTTTGAGAAAAAATTTTTCCGTTGAAAAAATTGCTCACATCCTTTCCTTAAGAGAAAACAATTATAAAAAAGCAAATTATATTATTGATACCGATAAAAAAAGTCCTGCTTTAGTCGCCGGAGAAATTATGGGAGTTATAAATGCAAAATCTTAATGTTAAAATAAATTCGACCGAGAAAAATTGCCCGATAATTATTAACGATAACGATATTTTAGCATTAGGCGAAGAAGTTTTTAATATAATCGGTAAAAATAATTGCCTTGCTGTTGTCAGTGAAAAAGTTTTTAAGCTTTACGGAAATTTTCTGAAGCTTCCGAAAGAAAGAATTTTTATTCTTAAAGACGGTGAAAAAGAAAAAACTTTTAAAACCTGTCAAAAAATTCTTGATAAAGCTTTGAAATTAAAGCTTACCCGAAAAGATTATATAATTGCCGTAGGCGGCGGAGTTTGCGGGGATATTGCAGGCTTTGCGGCATCAATCTATATGAGAGGAATTCATCTTATACAAATTCCGACAACTTTACTTGCATGTGTAGACAGTTCTGTCGGCGGTAAAACAGGTGTCGATACTAAATTCGGCAAAAATTTAATCGGAAGTTTTTATCAGCCGGATTGCGTTTTTATTAATACCAATTTTTTGAAAACTCTTGATGAAAGACAATTTAAAACAGGTTTGGGCGAGGTTGTCAAATACGCTTTTATTGAGAAAAACTGCGGGTGTGAGGAGGAATTTAACCTTATTAATTATTTAAGTTTAAATTCCGATAAAATTCTTGCTCGCAGTAACAAAATTCTTGAAGAACTTATCAGGATTTGTGTTTCTCTCAAAATTTCCGTTGTTGAAAAAGACGAGCACGAAAGCGGATTAAGGAAAATTCTTAATTTCGGTCACACATATGCTCATGCTGTCGAAAAACTTACAAATTACAAAAAATATACCCACGGCGAGGCCGTTGTTAAAGGAATTGAATTTGCTTTTAATTTTGCTTACAAACGAGGGGATATTCTTGAAAGTTACAAGTTTGTCGCTGAAGATTTGATTAAAAAATATAATTTTAAAAAAATTCCTGATTTTGATATAAAAAAAGTTCTTTTAACTATGAAACTTGACAAAAAAGCAGAATCTGACGGGATTGTATTTATTCTTCCGTCAGATTGCGCTTCGGTTAAGGAGTTAAAAACCGTTGATGACGAAATTTTAAAATATTTCGGCTGAAACTGGTTTTTAGCAGGAATTATGATATAATAATTATGTACTCTGAAAGGTCATTATACTGTGGATTTATAAAATCTTGCAACAAATTTAGAGAAAAAACATCTTAAGTAATACAGGTTGTGCAACAGGTAATGAAATTAGGGGTAATTTGGAGGAAAAAATAAAAGAATGAGAAACATTATGAGAAAAAGTTTTATATTCATGGGTCTTTTTGTAATCCTGTTTGGCTGGATTATAAGAGATAACGTCTTTGCATATACTCCTGTGGAATTGTATGACAATGTTTGGCGGTTGATTAACACCAAGTACGTTGACCAGACAAATAATTCGCAGAATTGGAACAAGTGGCGCCATAAGTATGACAAATATATAAGAACAAATGAAGACGCTTATGTTGCAATAAACACAATGGTCGCAAGCCTTAACGATCCTTATACGAAATTTCTTGATCCGAAAGAATTTGCGGAAGAAACAAGTTCAATCAAAGGTTCTTTAAAGGGTATCGGTATTCAAATCGGTGTTAAAGACGGCAAATTAATGGTAATTGCACCGATTGAAGATACTCCGGCTGAAAGAGCAGGTTTGAAAGCTGATGATGAAATTCTCGAAATTGACGGGGTTTCTACAAAGGGAATTACGGTTGACAAGGCGGCTGACAAAATCAGAGGTAAAGAAGGTACTCAGGTAACTTTGCTTATCAAACGCAAAGATATGGAGCCTAAATCTTACACGATTACACGTGCTGAAATTGAGGTGAAATCAATTTCTCAAAAAACTCCTCTGGAAATGAAAGTTCCTGATGATATTTCTTATATAAGATTAAGTTCATTTATAAGCCGTAATGCAGCAGCGGAGTTTAAGGCAATTCTTGATCAAAGTCAGAATAAAAAAGGGTTTATAGTTGACCTTCGCTCTAACCCTGGCGGGCTTTTATCAAACGCAATTTATATTTCCGATATGTTTCTTGATGGCGGAACTATAGTTTCAACGGTTGACCGTGACGGGTATAAGGAAACCTCAAGAGCAACGGCGGGTGTACTTACGACAAAGCCTGTAGTCGTCTTGATTAATAAGGGCTCTGCTTCCGCAAGCGAAATTTTCTCAGGTGCTATGAAAGATAACCGCAGAGCTGTTATTATCGGAGAACAATCTTTTGGTAAAGGTTTGGTACAGGAAATTAACAAGCTTCCGTATGAGGCCGGAATTAATATCACAATCCAAAAATACCTGACGCCTAACGGGACTGATATTAACAAAAAAGGTATAACTCCCGATATTGTTGTTGAATTAACCGAAGATGATATTAAAAATAAAAATGATGTTCAACTTAAAAAAGCTATCGAAGTTTTGAACCAGATGACAATGACCAGAGGTTTGGCTATTCAATAGATTTTATTTACATAAAAAACTCTCCTTAAAAATAAGGAGAGTTTTTTGTTGAGTTGTTTTTCAATTATTTTAAAAGTTTTAATAAATTTTGATTTTTTGTATAATAATCGGTTGCCCATTTTGCAAAGCATTCTTGGGTAACTTTGTCACTTTGGCTTGCCATTTCTTCAGGTGTATATTTTGAAACACAAGGCCAAGTTGTATTCTCAAGCTGCTGACGATTAACTTGTTTTTTCATTGCACTGACATAATTTTTGATCTTTGCTTCAGGAACATTTTGTTGTGCAAGGCTTTATTCCATCCCCCAGAACATTCCTTTTAGAAAATTGTCATAAAAAGTTTTCTTGTCCTGTGCGGTATACTCTGCTGACAGTGCCGGAAGTCCTAAAATTACCAAACTGATAACTAAAATAAAAATCTTTTTCATCATTAACCTCTTATACTTTTTTTAATAAAACAATAGCATGTGCTTCAATTGCAAGTTTTTGTCCGACAGCGTCCATTTTTTCGTTTGTTTTTGCCTTGATACTTATATTTTCCTGTCCGATTTTTAAAACTTTATCCAAAGTTTCGCGCATTTTAGGAATATATGGCATCATTTTAGGTTCCTGCGCAATAATGTTGCTGTCAAGGTTTACGATTTTGTAATTCCTCTCAAGAATTTTTTCGTAAACATGTTTTAAAAGAACGGTGCTGTCGGCATTTTTGTATTTGTTGTCCGTATCCGGAAACAAAGTGCCGATGTCGCTTAGAGCAAGCGCACCTAAAAGTGCATCAATTATTGCATGAACAAGCACATCAGCATCCGAATGGCCCATAAGTCCTTTTTCATGCGTAATCTTTACACCGCCGATTATTAAATCTCTGCCTTCCTTCAAAGTATGAATATCATAGCCAAGACCTGTTCTGTACATTTGCTCTCTCCGCTTGTACAGGCCATAGTAGCATGATTTTATTTTAAAGTCATCCTCTTTATTTTGTAGATATGAGATTTTACAGTATGATGGCTGATTTTCATGATTTTTGCTATTTCATTCGTTGTGTGTTTTTTTCTTATCAATTCCAAAATTAATTTTTCCTGCGCATTCAGGGTAATCTCTGATTCTAAGCTCTCCATTATAATTTTCCGTTACAAATTAATATCTTCAATATGAAAATATTCTATAAAAAAGATATTTTAAATGATATTACCCGATAGGCTACCGAATTTTTATTTTACAAGAGTTTTATTTAATTCTTTAGCAAGGGCTAGGTCTTCTTTGGGAGATTTTCCTGTTGTGGTCAGATAATTTCCTGTCAAAATCCCTTCTACACAAGATTGGAGTGCTTTTATTTGGTTTTCTTCGCTCAACCTCATTCTGCCGCCGCAAAAACGCAAAATTGAATCAGGATTTGCTATTTTGAATATCGCAAGTGTTCTTAAAATATTTTCCTCATCTATTTTGTCAAAATAGTTTTCAAACGGTGTGTTTTTAATCGGCATCAATATGTTTATCGGGATTGAATCGGGGTGAATTTCTCTCAATTCCAATGCCATTTCAACTCTTTGTTCAACGGTTTCACCCATTCCAAGAATTACTCCGCAGCATAATTCCATACCGTATTTTTTAACAAGTTTGCAGGTGTTTAGCCTGTCCTGCCAGCTATGGGTTGTGCAAACTTCACCATAATAAGAACTGCTAGTGTTAATGTTATGGTGAAATCTTACAAGCCCTGCGTCAGAAAGTTTTTTTGCCTGTTCTTCGGTTAAAATTCCGATTGAAGCGCAGCTTTTTATTCCTTCAACTTTATTTACTTCTTTTATTAAATCCAAAATCCCCTCAAAATCACTTTCATCGGGTGATTTGCCTGACGTTACGACAGCAAAACGGTTTACGTGGTTTTCTTTTGCCTCTAAAACTGCTTTTTTTACTTCGTCGGGTTTTATCAGCGGGTAACTTTCAACATCTGTATTGTAGTGTGAACTTTGTGCACAATATTTGCAATTCTGTGAACATTTTCCGTTTCTTGCATTTACAAGAGAGCAAAATTCTATTTTATCTTTCATATATTTTGCGGACTCCTCAAGAAGAGTGTCCAAATCTTCATTATATAATTCAAGTAATTTTTCTTTTGTTATATCTGCCGTAATTGTCATAATATAATTGCCTTTTCTACCGTACTAATTGACCGTGCCTTTATTATATGATAAAATAATTTTCAAGAAAAGGATTAGAGAAATGTTTTGTCCCAATTGCGGTAAAAGAATAAACGATGATGACAATTTCTGTAAATACTGCGGACACGATTTGCGTGATGACAGAATTGAAAGTTACACGGAAAATAGTTTTTATACAAATATTGATGTCCCGTTTCAAAAATCAGATTATGCGGATTATTCTACTGTAACGCCTGCGCCTGTTGTTGAAGAGAAACAAGAGGAAATTCAGACTCAAACTGTTAATGAAGATGAAGAAATTGTTGTTTATGAGATTAAAAAACATTATATGGCGCTTTTTTGGCCGTGTGTTTTTTCTCCTGTGTTTATCGCTTATTTTTGGATTTTTTACGTAAATATTCCAAGTATTTTGGGATTTTTAATTGCACTTGTTGTTTTAATGCCGATTGTTTACCCGATTTTAAGATATTATTCGGACAGAAGTGTTGTTACTACTCAAAATTTACATATCAGACAAGGCGTTTTTTCTGTTGAAGATATTTGCGTCCCGCTTAATAAAATCCACCTTGTACGTATTAGAAGAAGTTTTTTGGGCAGAATGGCGGATTATGGTCATTTGATTATTGAAAAGGAAAACTCAGATAAAGAAATAGTTTACAGATATATTCAGGATCCTGAGGATGTCGAATTTATCCTCCGCAACCCAAAATCTTATATTGAAGAATATCTTAAACAATGATTTAAGTTAAGGTTTACATTAATCAATAAACGCAACCGGAACGGTTATTTTAAGTTCTCTGACAAGTTTAAGATTAATTTCTTTAAAATCTGCCCCTTGTTGACTGCCTTGAAAGGATTCTACAACTCCAAGAGGGTTTGTAATCATTGAGTTCCCGATTGAATAGAGTGAACTGTTCATATCTCCTGTAAGGTTTGAGGTTACAAAATAAACAAGGCTTTCGGCAGCTCTTGCAATATTCAAGCTTTTCCAGCAAAGTGCGGCTTCTTCTTTCTTTTTGTTAGTAAGCGATTTTGATTTAATCCAGGCGCTTGGAGAAACGATAATTTCCGCTCCCATTTTGATAAGTGTTTTGTAAAGCATCGGATATTTAATATCAAAACATATACTTACACCGACTTTTGCAAAATCAAGCTCAATAACGCAGGGAGGCAAATTCCCAGGGGTTGTGTAAGAGTTTTCGTTTCCGCCAAAAAATTGGAAAAGATGAATTTTTCTATATTTGCCGACTATCTGCCCTGTCCTGTCAACTACAAAACAAGTGTTGTAAAGCTTGTCGCCTTCTTTTTCGATTACAGAACCGCAGACAATATTTGTGTCAAATCTTTTGGCAGTTTCTGATAAATTTTTCACGACAATTCCCCCGTTTTCATCTTCGGGGGAATTTATCATTGCTTTATCGTCAATTCCTGTGCTGAAAAATTCAGGAAGAACCACCAAATCAGGCTTTTTATCAGAATATTTTTCGATAAAACTTTTAACTGTTTCAAGATTTTTTTCTTTATCTCCCAAAACAGGATTTATCTGAATATTTAAAATTCCTGACATGGTTTTTTCTCCTTTTTAACAATCTTAATTTAGAATTCTAAATTAGTCAATTCAATTCTTCTTGGTTCGGAGTATTGTGTAACTTTTAAGCCGTTGTTTTCCAATATTTGTTCACATTTTGCTGCGTTTTCGCTAACATTTTCTTGAGGCATTAAAAGTCTTTGGCGTGCATATCTTATTTGCTGCGGAACTTCAAAACCTTGTGCTTGAAGCCATCTATTTCCTTTACTTTTTTCTTCCGAGTAATTTGCGATACTTTCTTTGCTTTTAATACCTACTCTTTGTAAAAATTCCGTAAATAAATTTAAACGAGTATTATTTTGTTCTTTTCCTCTCAAAGCAACAAGATTTTTTAGTAAAGGCATTCCGCCGTTTGTGTAATCTAAAAATCCGATGACTCTGTCACTGTTTTGAACTGCCATATACACTCCGTCACTGGAATTTTCATTTAACATTTTGGCTTTTGTTAAAATATTGCGAATTGCATCATTCACATTTTGTTTTTCTCTGATTGCAAGACCGTCAGCCCTGTTTTTAAGATCAACTTTTAATAAAAGTTTGTCAATTAATTCACTGTCAGATTTGTTGATTAAATAAATGTCGATAGATGTTTGATGTTTTCCTGTATTTTTAGCAAACTTGTATACTGTGCGTAATTGATTTGCCTGAAAAGCAGGGGTATTGTTTACCGATTGTATTTGCATAATATTTCTCCTTAGTTTATATAAAAATGCGATTAACGCATTATGGGGTACCTGAATATTAAACATCAAAAATATTTTTTTTGCTATTTTTATTTAATATTGTTACGATATCCGATTCCTGCACGATAACCTGAAATAAAATACATAACTGGAAGTGCCGGTTCTATCCATTTGAAACCGGATAAAACCCCTGCCGTTGCAATATCATCAGCGTGAAGCGCTATATCTAATGCTTCCGGTTTCCTTTCACTGTAAATTCTTTTATCCTTATCACATTTTTGTCCTAAAATAGGGTCTATACATTTTTTAGAAATATAATTTGCTATCAAACTTCCACCTAAAATTCCTGTGAGAAATATTCCGCTAAAAATTACACCTAGTTTTTTAATCGGACTTAGAGGTTTTAAAAAATTCCCTTTTACAAGTTTTTCCGCAGTATAAAGTGATGCTCCCGCTCCAACATTACACAAAAAAATGTTTGCAAGATATTGATAAGTTCCTTCTTTGATCTTATTTGAAAAACTTTTTTTAGTATTTGTGCCTGTGATAATATCTGCAGCCAAACCACCTGCAACACCGCCTGTGACAGGAATAAGACCAATTAAAGAAAGTCGTTTTATTTCTTTAAAAATTTCTTTTGAATTTAGATTTTCAGGCTCAGGAAAAATTTTAGACAAAAATTCTTTTGAAATTTTATCCTGCGGTATTCTTTTTAATATTGTTTCGGTTTCTTTTAAGCTGAAAGTCCTATTTTTAGCTTTATTTAAGGTTTTTATAAGAACATTGTCCTTTAAAATTCCGCTCGATAAGTATTCTGTAATTATTTTTGATTGTTTGTTCAATACTTCCTGTGTTTTCGGGCTTGTTAAAAGTCCTTCAAAAATGGTTTTGTTTTTAATTTTAAGCCCTTTTGCGCCAACGTAAGCCGCTGTGGCTGCTGAAGATATTGTAATTGCGTTTTTTAATGCTTGTTGTGATTTGTTTTTATTTTTATTGTTTTTGCCAAAAGTTTCGTATCCCCAAACTCCTGCGGCAACTGAGGTTAGACAAAGGGGCATTTTCGAATGTAATTTTGAAATTACGGAGGGCTGGTCTATGTATTTTGCTATTGTTTTTATCTGCATAATTTTCTCGATATTTGTTAGGCATGACTAACAATATGATAAAAAAGATTTTTTGTCAACAGTTGCGTTAAGGTTTATACTTGCGGTTTAGATTAACAAAAATTCATAAAATTTTTAAAAATCATGCAATAATTTGGCAAAAAAATACTTTATATATTTAAGGTAGTAATTTAGGTAATGTTATGAATTATGACTGGGTTTCAAGTGTAGATATGCTGGCAGATGCCGGAATTGTAGGGTTTGATGCAGCAGCTTACGTGACGGGGGCACCTGCAAGATTTGTCGGGCATCCGCAGTATCCTGTTTATAATATTCCGCCGCTTGCAATTCAACCGCCTAAAAGTGATGAATATAACAGTCCGAATAAAGTCCAAAATATTGTTAAAACTCCTGTCTGGAAAAAAGTTTTGTTTGGTGCATTAGCTCTTACAGGTATAGTTTGGGGGGTAGCTAAGTTACGGAAAATGCCGGCTTGTTTAAAATCTTTCGGGAACAAAATCGGTGATTTTTTTAAAAATTTGTTTAAGAAAAAACCTTAAAATATAGACATAATTTTAATTGTATAGTACATTAAGGGTAATAGTATATTTTGGTAACTAAAGGAAAATTCTTGCTATGCTTTTAAAAGAACTGCCTAAATGTCCTGTCGAAACTACTTTAAAAATGATAGGAAAAAGATGGAAAATTATAATTTTAAGAGAGCTTTTGGCAGGCACCATGCGCTTTGGAGAGCTTAAAAAGGCGGTGAATGGAATTTCTCAAAAAGTTTTGACGGCTAATTTAAGACAGATGGAAGAAGACGGGCTTGTCGTAAGGCAAGAATATAAAGAAGTTCCGCCTCGTGTTGATTATACCCTGACGGATGTCGGGTACAGTCTTGCATCAGTCCTTGATGCTATGGCTGATTGGGGTGAGGGATACAGACAGTTTTTGAAACTTGTTGAAAAACAAAATAAAAAATCCAAAAGTTTGGAAAATGAAAACAATCAGGTTTAAAGCCTTTTAAAAAGGAGAAGGTATGGAAGAAAAACTTTCACGCAGTCAGGAAGATTACTTAGAAGAAATTTGTAATCAAGTTATAAAAAGAGGTTACGCTAAAGTAACCGATATTGCTGAGGCTTTAAATGTAAAAAAAGCTTCTGTGACCGGGGCTTTGAATGTTCTTGCTGCAAGAAAGCTTATCAATTATGAACCTTATGCAAAGATTACGCTAACTGATGAGGGGGAGGTTTTTGCAAAAAATATTATTGAAAAACACGAAAACTTACGTGATTTTTTTGAAAATATTTTGGGACTTTCGAGTCTTGAGGCTTCTGAAAATGCTTGCAGAATGGAGCATGTGGTGAGTGAAGAATTTTTTATTAATTTCGTAAAATTTTCAAATTTTATTCGGGAATACTCTGTAAAAAATCCCGAATTTCTTAAAAGTTATCGAAATATGCTTAAATAACCCCTCAAACCTGTTTACTTATTTATTTTATGATACAATTTTCTTAAAGAAATTAAGATTAAATGAGGGAATTTTTATATATGGAAAAGTTTTATTTAACGACGGCTATTGATTACGTAAACGGGGCTCCGCATATCGGGCATGCTTACGAGAAAATTTTGACTGATATTCTTGCAAGACACTATTCTCAACGATGTGATGACGTGTTTTTCTTGACAGGAACTGACGAACACGGAATTAAAATTCAAAAAACAGCTGCTGCTAAAGAAATTTCTCCTAAAGAACTTTGTGATATGAATGCTCAATCATTTAAAGATGCTTGGAAAGCTCTTGATATTGATTATACAAGGTTTATAAGAACGACCGACGATGACCATGAAGCGATTGTTCAGAAAATATTCAAAAAACTTGTGGCTCAAGGTGATATCTACAAACACAAATACGAAGGGCTTTACTGCTCAGGCTGCGAAAGCTTTTTGAACGAAAAAGATTTGACAGAAGACGGACTTTGCCCTGACCACCTTAAAAAGCCCGAAGTTGTCAGCGAAGAAAATTATTTCTTTAAGCTTACAAAATACAAAGATGCGATTATCAAGCATATTAAGGAAAATCCTGATTTTATAGTCCCTCAATTCAGAGCAAACGAAGTTTTAAATCAATTGGAAGATATTCAGGACATTTCGGTTTCCCGCTCAAAAGACAATGTTCAGTGGGCGATTAATGTTTTGGATGATCCGGAACAGACTATTTATGTTTGGATTGATGCGCTTTCAAATTATATAACGGCTCTCGGGTATGACACTGAAAATCCGTCCGAAAACTTCAAAAAATACTGGCCTGCCGATATTCACGTAATCGGTAAGGATATTTTGAAATTTCACAGTATTTACTGGCCGGCGTTTTTATTGGCACTTGATTTACCTTTGCCGAAACACATTTTTGCTCACGGTTGGATTACGATTGATGAGAGCAAAATGTCGAAATCTTTAGGAAATGTAATTTCTCCAACAGATGTTTTGAAGAATTTTGAATTGGATATTCCTGATCCTTTCCGTTATTATATGGCGGTTTCTGCCCCCTGCGGAAAAGACGGAAACTATTCTGATGACGATTTTAAAGAAAAAGTTAACGCTCATCTTGCAAACTCTATGGGTAACCTTTTAAATCGTACGCTTTCGATGCTTGTTAAATATTTTGACGGCGAAATTAAACCTGAATTTGATGTTAATGAAAATGAGGCTGTTGCGGGTTCTTTAAGTCTTTTGCAGATTGCAAGAAACAAAATTGATCTTGTAAAAAGCCACTTTGACAACTTTGAAATAGCTGAAGCAGGGAATGAGATTATTCAGCTTGTTGATTTGACAAACAAATACGTAACTGATAATGCGCCTTGGACTTTGGCTAAGGAAGAAAAAATGCTTGAATGCGGTCAGGTTTTGACAACTGTATTAGAGATTATGTGCGTAGTCTCAGCGCTTATTTATCCGTATTGCCCGAATATCGCACAAAGAATGGCTTCTCAATTATCGTTTGATTTGAAATCGGCTAAACTTGACAATTTGTCGACTCAAAATCTTAAAACGGGTAAATTAATTTCAAAAGAAGATATTAAGCCTGTATTTTTGAGAATGGACAGCGAACTTGCCGACAAAACCGCAAAATGTAAGTAAGTATTTAAATAGTTTTTAGTAATTATATAGGGTGCGTCGTTTTGACGCACCAAATTACTTTTTATCGTTGTATAAATCTCTAAGCATTTCTCTTGTTGTCTTACCGCCTTTTTCTACGAAATAAGATGATCCAATCAATACTAAATCAGATTTTTCATCTGCAGCTGTAAAAAATGAAAATAAATCATAACCCCATTTATTTGGCCCCTTTTTACCGTTAATATCAATTGCAAAAAGTATTGGAGATAATTGCGCATGATAAGAAATTATTATACTGCCGTCAGCCAAAACATAAGCAGAATTTTCATATAATATTTTTTGTTCATGAAAGTTTGGCTGGCCATTTACCTTGTCAATAGCTTCATCTTCACTCAAATCAGGGTTATTTTCAACAGCCATTGTATCAAAACCTTTATATTTAGGGATACATCCTTTGGGATATGCATTTTGTTCGCAAGTCTGGATTATATTTAAATTTTTCAAAAAGAAAGGACTAAAAGAATCACATTCGACACTTGTTTGTCCTGCTCCTAGCATTGGTGGATTTAAAGACCGGTTCAATCCATAATGGCAGGCAGGTACACCACCAAAATCAACTTGAGCTTTTAAAAGTGCTTGAGCTAGTGTCGAATAACTTTTTTTAAATTGGTTTTTTAATATCATTTGCTGAGATTTATTTATCAATGCCGGTAAAGTCATGGCTGCAACCAAACCGATAACACCAATCGTTATTAAAACCTCTGCAAGAGTAAAACCTAATTTGTATTTCATAACCTCAAATCCTATAATAACGTTATCTAATTATATACTTAGATATTAGCATTTTGTAGTTAGATTGTCAAACTATTATCGGGATATACTTTACTAAATGGCAAATGAATATATTTTGAAAAAAGATAATATAAGAAATTTGATTAAGCTTTTGACAGCTTTTGAAGGCAAAACTTTAACCAGATTGAAAGTTGATATTAACCACAAATATAACAAGTCCGATTCTCTTGAAAATCTTACGAACAAACTGAGAAACGGAACGGTTAGGGTTAATGAAATTCTGGAAATTTTTGATATTTTGGGTTACGAACTTTTGGTCAGGAAAAAATAATTGCCTTTTCTAATAACATTTGATAATTTGGTGTTTTATTCACCTAAAAGCAGCTCGAAAACTTTTTCATTATATCTGTTGTCGACGGCGCTGAAGGGTAAAACAATTCCGCCGAGTTCTTTTTCGATTTTTTTAACAACACTTAGGGTTTTTGATTTAGGAACGTAATCCATTTTTGTCAAAATAGTCACTATTGGCAGATTATAAGCCTTAACCCACTCTCTCATCTGCAAATCGTTTTTCTGAACATCGTGGCGTGCGTCAATCAGTTGGATTAAAGATTTTATTTGCTTGCGGTTAAGAAGATATTCTTCCAAGTATTTTTGCCAGCGGTTTTGTGCTTCTTTCGATACCTTTGCGTAACCGTAGCCCGGTAAATCCGCTATCATAAATTTATCCGAAAAATTGAAAAAATTAATAAGTCTGGTTTTTCCTGGAGTATTTGAAGTTTTTGCAAGGTTTTTGCGGTTTGCAAGCCCGTTTATAAATGAGCTTTTTCCAACATTCGACCGCCCAAGAAGCGGGTATTCGGGCAACGTAAAATCAGGACACTGACTTAGTTTTTCAGCACTTATTATAAATTCAGCCTGTAAAAATTTCATCCTTCCTCCAACTTGCCTTTATTTAATTACCTTGTAGAAAGTGCTTTTTCCTGCTGCTCTTTCAGCCGTCTTTTGAGTAAAACCGTCTGAAATAGATTGTACATTTTTTCATTGTTCACGACTGTAATTTGGGTTTTGTCATCCAAAAAATCAACATTTACGGCTTTTTGATTAAAAATGTTTGTCTCCAGATGCACAATCTGAAACAAACCTACTTTTAATATGCTTAAAGGTTCACGTAAAAATACTTCAAATGTCTTTCTGATGTCAAATTTTTTCTTTGTCTGCATAGCTATTCCAGCTTAGTTCTTAAATCCGGTTAAATATCCCTAATAATTTCTTTTCTGATTTGATTTTAAGCGGGTTTCGTAAAAACTTCACGAAACCCGTTATAAGTTATTACATTTTTGATTGAAATTTACTCATTTTCTTAAGAATAGTTTCTCTGTCCGTAGCATTCGGGGTATATGCAAGATACTGGTTGTAATATTTAATAGCACCTTGATAGTTGCCTTCAGCTTCGTAAGACATTGCTTTTAACTTAGCAATCGGGCCGCTGTTGTGGTAGAAGTCAATTGCACGGTTACAGTATTCGATTGCTGAAGCATAATTCTTTTCTGCATATTGTCTTTGAGCTACATCAAAGAATTCGTTTGATTTAGTTTCGCAAAGGTCAATATATGCAAGACTGTTTTTAGCAATTACATTGTCAGGATCCTGCATTAAGGCTTTCTTTAAAGCTAAGCGGGCAGTTCTGAACTGTTTGTTGTGTACAAGAATTTCTGCCAGATACAATTGATCGTCAACTTCATCCGCAAAGTTAATTGCATTTTCAAATGTATAAACGGCATCTTTTTCTCTGCCGAGTGTCAGGTAAGCTTCACCCTTGATTACGCTGTCCATAAGGCTGTTTGAAGCTGACTGAACAATGTAATTTAAGCTTTCGGTTGACATCGGAAGCTGGTGAGTTAATCTTGCAAGTTTAATTTTTGCAAGGTGAAGCTCTAAATCATCCGGAGTTCTTTCGATTGCTTTATTTATGTATTCATAAGCGAGATAAACTTCTTTATTAGTTGTCATGCTATCACTATCAGCACGGTCTTTGGACATTTCGTAATATGTATTTGCAAGACCGATAATAGCACGATCGCCGTATTTGCTGTCATCAAGCAGTCTTGTATAATAATCAAGAGCCTGCTCATATTTTCTTGTATGAAGCGACATATCGGCAACTCTCATAATACCGTCAACATAATTCGGGTTAATTGTAAGAACGGTCTTTAACTGTTCCATAGCAAATTCTTCATCAGCACGTCTTTCGTAAATATTTGCAAGGTTTACATAAGGACGTGAGTTTTCAGGTTTTACGGTAATCGCTTTCTTGAACGAATTAATCGCAGCGGCTTGGTTGCCCTGAATCAAATAGCACTCACCCTGTAATGTCAAAGCAGGTGATGACATCGGATGCATGTGAATTGAGTGGTTAAGCCAAGTAAGAGCCTTGTTGAAATCACGCTGACGAACAGCAACCTGACCTAAGTGGTACATTGTTGTGGGGTTATGTGAGTTAAGTTTTAGAGATTTGTTAAAGTAGTCTTCAGCTTCTGTCAGATTTCCTTCAATAAGTTCAAGGTTACCTATGTTGTCATAAGCAGTCGCATATTGGGGGTTAATCTGGAGTGCAACTTGGAAAAGTTCTCTGGCATCTTTTCTGTTGCCGAGTCTTAAAGTTGCAACACCCATTGCATTATAAGCTTGATAGTAGTTGCTATCAGCATTTACGGCTGCAACAAATTCTTTTATTGCATTTTCAATTAAGTTTCTTGTATCTCTTATGTATGTAACGTCAGAGGAAGTTGTTCTCATTAAATAAACTATGCCCTGTGCATAATGAAGTTGTGCATTTTTCGGGTATTTGGGCATAAGCCTGTCAAGTTCTTCCTGAGCAGGTGCAAGCTTATGCTGTTTTGCTCTTGAGATACATCTAAGTGCTAAAAGCTCGATATCATCAGGCTTTTTATTTAATAATTCGCTGATTTTTTTATCAGCTTCCTCATAGTGATTGTATTCAATCAACTTTTCTATACTTGTGTAACTTTTCTGGGCTTTTGTGACTTGCGCCTGTAATTCCTGAGCAGCGTAAGCATTGGATGCACATAGGATATTTGCGAAAATCATTGAAGCAATTAATACTTTTTTACAATTCATCTTATCTCCTGCTTTACAATTTTTATTTAAATACGACTCTAACTATTCTAAAACTTTTAATGTTATTGTATAATATCTTTGATAAAAAAGCAATAAGGCAAATGATGGGTTTAAATTCAAGTTCAAAACAAGATTTGGAAGACTTCAAATCGTACATAATTGTTGAGAAAAACTTCTCTAAACACACCGCAAAAGCATACTGTGCTGATGTTTTAGACTTTTTGTTATGGATAGGAGAGGAGTCGTGTGAGGATGTGAACTTTTCTAAAGTTAGGGAATACTTACATTTCATACAAAAGTTTAATTACAAAAAAAATACAATTGCTAGAAAAATTGCATCAATTAGAACATTTTACAAATATCTATATCGGGAAAGAAAAGTTGATTCAAATCCTGCGATGAACCTTACATCCCCTAAACGCCCGAAATCTTTGCCGAAATTTTTAACTCCGGATGAAGTGGAGGAAATTTTAAACAATGTCAAAATGGAGACTCCCTCCGGGTTTAGAAATCGTGCTATTTTAGAACTTCTTTGGGCGACAGGCATGCGTGTTTCGGAATTAAGCGGTTTGAATTTCGGGGATTTAAACCTTGAGCATAATGAAATAAGGGTTTTTGGAAAAGGCGCAAAGGAAAGAATTATTCTTGTGACAGACAGGGCAAAATCTTATCTTGAAAGATACATAAATACAGCAAGAGCATTAATTCCGAAAGGTTTTCCGCTCGAGGATGTAAGTGAAAGTTCACCTGTTTTTATAAACAATACAGGCTATAGGCTTCAAACCAAAACCATTCGGAATGTAATTAATGAAACCGTTGAAAAAATTTCATTACCTAAAAAAGTTACCCCTCACGTATTTCGTCACAGTTTTGCGACTCACCTGATAGAGAATGGTGCGGATTTAAGGGTTGTGCAGGAGCTTCTCGGGCATGCAAGCATTTCTAACACCCAAATTTACACACATGTTTCAACCCAGCATTTGAAGGAAGTTTATTCTGAATCTCATCCGAGAGCTTAGGTTTAAAAAGTTTTTTTATGCTAGAATTTTGGGAGAGAAGGTGAGTATGGAATTAATCGAAAAAACTTTAGACAGCAAAGTTGTTTATGACGGTAAAATTATAACGGTATATAAAGATGAAGTTGAACTTTCGACGGGAAAAACTTCTTATAGAGAGGTTGTTGAGCATTCAGGCGGGGTTGTAATTTTTGCAATTCGAGAAAAAGACGGTGTTAAAAAGGTTTTGATGGTTAAGCAATTTAGATATCCTTTAAAGAAGGCGATTTTAGAGCTTCCTGCAGGCAAGCTTGAGAAGGGCGAAGATCCGTTTGAAGCTGCAAAAAGAGAATTGCAGGAAGAAACGGGTTATATTGCTAAAAATTGGAAGGATTTAGGTTTTATTTATACATCTCCGGGGTATAGTGATGAGAAATTGTATCTTTATAAAGCAACAGATCTTGAATTTGTCGGAGAGAATTTTGATGATGGCGAAATTCTTGTTGAATACGAATACACTATTGACGAACTTATAAAAATGGTTAAAAACAACGAGGTTACTGACGCAAAGACAGTTTGTGCGGTAATGAGAGGGATAGAATAATGATAAAAATGGTTGCAACCGATGTTGATGGAACGCTTTTGAAGTGGAGTTACGAATACAGTCCCTATGTTAAGGATACAATAAAAAGACTTCAAGAGGCGGGAATAAAGGTTGTACTTGTAACGGGCAGAATGCATTGTGCTGCAATCGGTATAGCAAAAGAACTCGGGATAAAAGAACCTATTGTTTCATATCAGGGCGGAATGATTAAAGAATTTTACAAGTCCGATAAAGTTTTATACAGAAAAGATATGAGCAGTGAAAGAGCTTTAGATATTATTGATTGGGCAAGAGAAAACGATATTCATATAAATCTTTATATGGATGATGTTTTGTATGTAGAAAAGGATTCCGAAACTATTCGAAAATACACTGATGCAAGATTTATAGATTATCATATTTGTAAATTTGACAGTTTAAAAATTCAAAATGTAAATAAAATCTTAGCGATAGATTTTGATGATCCCGATAGAGTAACCGGCTGGGTAAAAGATTTAGGTAAAATGTTTCCTGACTTGTACACAGTCAAATCGACACCGTATTTTTGCGAAATAGCCAATAAAGATGCGACAAAAGGAAATGCCGTAAAATTTTTGCAGGATTTGTGGGGAATAAAGCAGGAGGAAATTCTCACAATCGGGGATCAGGATAACGATATTGAACTTTTAAAAGCAGGCGGAGTGAAAATTGCAATGGGAAATTCCACACCGGCATTAAGAGAGTGTGCCGATTTTATTACGGACACCGTAGACAACGACGGTTGGGCAACGGCAGTCGAACATTTTTGCCTTGAATGCGCCAAATAACAGACATTTTAATTGCCAAAATTATTCGGTATACATTAAGGCAAAAACAAACTCTAAGCGCCGATTTTAAAAATACGGAGCCTCCCTCATATTTTTTTAAAGCTTAACCGATATTGTTTTTCTTAGTGCTGAACATGCTCTTCTTGCCTAAGAATCCGCCGAAAAATCCTGAAAGATTAAAATCATCATCCAATTTGTTTTCAGCAAGTTCAGTTTGGCTGTTTACCAACTGCATTTTACCGTCATCTTCGTAAATAATACCGTTTTTTTCTACGCTTACAAGCTTAACTTGTTCATCAACGGGTACGAACTTAGTATCTTTGACAAAGATACTCGCTTTTTGCTCAATGGCTTCAAAATCAATATCTGCAAGACCAAATTCCGGTAAATCTGTATCTTGATTTAGTGCGACATTGTTTTTGTCATTGATGGGGTTAATCGACATTTTAAAAATCCTTCCTGATACAATATACTTACTATTTATATACCCACTTACGGCAAAATTTAATTAAAACTTAAATTTAATTTCCAATTTTTTTAATTCCTAAAACTGAAAACCCTTGTGCCGCAAAGACATGAGTATTATAACATGTATGTAAAGTTTTGTAAAGCATGATTTCCAAATTGCCCGAAACGATTTTCATGATATTATTTAATTACCGGAGGGGTGGAAAGTATGCATAAAGAGTGGATAATAAAGGACTGTGATACAACTCAAGCTTCTTTAATCGGGCGGCTTCTTGCAACGCGCGGGATTAAAGGCGACAAAGAGGTTGAAGAATTTTTAAATCCGCTATTGACAAAGCTTTCAGATCCTTATGTTTTTTGTGATATGCAAAAAGCGATAGACAGATTGTCAAATGCGATTGAAAATAAAGAAAAAATTGTAATTTGGGGGGATTTTGATGCGGACGGAGTAACTTCGACTTCGCTTTTATACAGAACCCTTATGCATCTTGGAGCTGACGTAAATTATTTTATACCTGACAGAGAAAAGCAAGGACACGGATTTGATACAAAGGCGCTTGTAAAATTAATGACAACGGTTAAACCGAAAGTTATAATTACGGTTGATTGTGGGATAAGTGATGTTGAGGCGGTAAATTTTATAAACAGCTTTAAAATTGATGTAATAATAACCGACCACCATGAAGCACCTGAAGAATTACCGAAGGCTTATGTGATAATAAACCCGAAAGCACCGAATGCATTAGACGAAAATCTTTCTGCAAAAGAGATTACAAGTTTAACATCGTTAGCCGGTGTTGGAGTTGCATTTAAGGTTTCGCAGGCACTTTTGAATAAGTTTGGCAAATCTGAATTTATACAGGAAATTTTACCCTATGCAGCAGTCGGGACGGTTGCGGATATTGTGCCGCTGGTTGGTGAAAATCGGCATATTGTTTTAAAGGGTTTGGATTTAATTTCTAAAGGCAAACATTTAGGGCTTAAGCGTTTGCTGGAAAGTGCAGGATATAATATTTCAAACGGGGTTACCTCAGAGCAGATAGCGTTTGGGGTTGCGCCGAGAATAAACGCTTCAGGAAGACTTGATACAGTTGAAGCTGCATTAAAAGTTATGCTTTCCGATAATCCGCAGGAAATAGAAATGGCGGTTATAAGCTTGAATGAGTTTAACAAAGTCCGCCAGACGCTTTGTCAGGAAACTTTTTTGCAGGCTGATGAAATGGTTAAAAGAGAAGGCAACAAAAATCCTGCGATTATTTTGTTTAACCCTGAATGGAAAGTCGGAATTATCGGGATTGTAGCATCAAAATTAGTTGAAAAATATTATAAACCGACATTTTTGATGACTTATTACGAGGAAGCCAAGCAAATTCGCTGTTCTGCAAGAAGTATTGAGGGTGTTTGCCTGTATGATGCAATAAGTGCAATCGGAGAGCTGTTGGACGGATTTGGCGGGCATGCTATGGCGGCAGGGTTGTCGTTTTCGCCTGATAAAACGCCTTTTAAACTTGTAAAAGAAAATCTTAATAAAATAATTAAAGAAATGACGACAGGCAAAGACTTAAAACCTTTTATAAGTGTTGATTTAGAGGTTACCCCTGACGATATTACGGTTGATTTGGTTGAGGAAATTTCAAAGCTTGAGCCTTTTGGTGCATCAAATCCCAGTCCGATTTTTGCGTTGAGAAATTTATGCGTGAAAGAAAAACGGCTTATGGGAGAGAATAAAGACCACTTAAGAATTACGGCAATATCCGGAAACAGCGAATTTAATTGTATTCGCTGGAGTGAGGGCGATATTTCGCTTGCAAAAGGTGATCCGTTTGAAGTTGCTTTTCATCCGCAGATTAACGATTATCAGGGAAATCGTACAGTACAGCTTATTGTAGATGATATTCATTCTCCTTATTTGAAGGATGAAGACGAAGATCAGGCGGAGGCTTTAAAATTTAAAATTTACGACCACCGCAAGAAAAACGACATATTGCCTCAGGTTAATGATTATGTAAAAGCTTCTAAGCAAAATATTTTAGTTTTTGCAGAAAGCAAGACGATAAAAGATAAACTTAAACCTTATGAAGCATTGATTGAAAGGTGTGTTTCAAGAGAAAATCTTCACGCTTGTGATGCGGTTATGTTTTTTGATTATCCAGCAGACAGGGAAACTCTTGACAGAATTATGGCGGAAACTTCTCCGAAATGCGTGCATTTGATGAATTACGAAATCAAATATTTTGATGATGAAGAATTTTTGAAGACGTTTTCCGGTATGCTTAAATTTGCCGCAAACAACAATGGCGGAAAAGTTGAGCTTTTAAGATGCGCAAGCCATCTTGGAAAATCCATAAAACTCATAGAATTAATGTTTAATTTGTTTGAGGAAGCTGGATTTATAGAAATTTTAGAGAAAACTTCAGATTATTATACGATTAAATTCAACGGAATATCAAATTTGGAAGGGGTTTTACACAATTCTAAATTTGCCCTTGTGATGGATATGGCAGAAGAATGCACCTTATTCCAAAAGTCGCTTCTTGAAGATGATACGGAAGCTCTTGCGCTTGTCTAAAAAGTTTTATTTTGCGTCTGATTTGGAGCAAGTTTTTTTGAGGCAAAACGTGAACCCAAAATAATCCCTGTATGGATAAAAGCAAGTCCGCCAGCTAAATATCCTAAGAATTTATGAGTTTTAATTTTTTTACTTGAAGCCGCAATGACACTTAAAGTTCCTGCCGCAAGCGCTCCGTAACCTGTTGATGATACCGGATTAAGCTTAAATTTACGAGTTTGTGGGGGTTGAGTTCCGTTTAAAGGTTGTATTGGCATATTTTGCTCCTTAGAATATTTGGTAAATTACATAATAAATTGCGGCAGACAAAAACATACAGGCAGGAATTGTTAAAATCCAAGCAGTTACGATATTTCCGACGATTTTCCACTTAACTGCATGAGCATGAAGCGTTGAACCTACCCCCATAATAGCTGTTGAAATAACGTGAGTTGTGCTTAGGGGGATTCCAAAATGAGAGGCTGTTAAGATTAATCCGGCAGCCGAAGTTTCAGCAGCAAATCCATGGATTGGTTTTAATTTTATAATTTTATGTCCCATAGTTTTAATAATTTTCCATCCGCCGTTCATCGTTCCTGCTGCCATTGTAAATGCGCAGGCAAGGATTACATAAATCGGAATTTCAAAGTCACCCGTCGGGTTTTTGTGAAGGACTCCGCCTGCAAGTAGGGCAAGAGTTATTATCCCCATTGTTTTTTGAGCATCATTTGAACCGTGGCTTAGTGCCATTAATCCTGATGATAAAAGCTGAAGTTTTCGGAATTTTTTATTGACCTTATCCGGATGTGCCCTTGAAATCAGAATTATCCAGGCAAGAATCAGCATCAGCATAAACCCTGCGCAAAATCCGAGTACGGGAGAAGTGAACATCGGGATTATAACTTTATCCATCAATGTTTTAACGTGAACTGCCTCAACTCCCGCTTTAACAATTGTTGCACCTAAAAGCCCGCCGATAAGAGCGTGTGAAGAACTTGACGGAAGCCCGAGCCACCAGGTCAGAAGATTCCACAAAACCGCAGCCGATAAAGCACAGAAGATTACGGTTAATGTAACCATTTCTCCGTTTACAATTCCTGCTCCGATTGTCTTTGCAACGTGAGTTCCGGTTAATGCTCCGACAAATTCAAGACTTGCACCAAATAATACCGCCTGCTTGGGTGAAAGAACTTTTGTCGAAACAACCGTCGCAATTGCGTTTGCGCAATCGTGAAACCCGTTTATAAATTCAAATGCTAATGCTGCAAGGATTACTGCTATTAAAATTAAAATCGTTATTGTCATATTTCCCTTAAGACTGTTTCAATACAACGTTTAAAATCGTGTCTGTAACGTAAAAACAAGCATCAAATGCGTTTTCTATTTCTTTATAAATGTCCCGCAATTTGATTACTTCCAGTGCTTCATATTTTCCTGAGAAAAGATTTCTCATCGCTCGCCTGTGGATTTCATCTCCTTGTGATTCGATTTCTTTCATCTCAATATTTAATTTTGTTATTTTTTCAACATCAGAAACTTTTTTGAATTTTTTCACGATATCTCCAAGCTTTTCTGTTGCCTGAACTAAAGTTAAAGCCTGTTCTTTCATCTCTTCCGTGTAAACATTTAAACGATATACTTCAAGATTCAGGCAGGCTTTTGCAATTTTTTTATTAATTTTATTTAATTGAACAGCTATAATTTGAATATCTTCTCTTTCAATCGGCGTTATGAAACTTTTGTTTAATTGTTTCAAAATCGCTCTATAAGAAAGTTTTCCTTTCTTTTTGTATTTAAGAGCTTTTTCTTTATACTCATCAGTCAAACTGTTGTGCATAATTTCATCATATAATTTGGCTGTTTTCTGACAGATTTCCGCACTTTCCTGAAAATATGTGAAAAACATCTTGTCTTCAGGCGGCAGAATATACGACATTAAATTGAATTTTGGCATAATATTTCTCCCTGTATTCATGCCAAGTATACAGTAAGAATGCTTTATAAAAAAGCTTTTTTTAATAAATCTTAAATTTTCGTAAAATAGGATTTTGCCTGTTTTAGCCATAAAAATACCGCCTTTTTACGGGCGGTATTAAAAGTCGTATTTAATTTGAAAATTCAATTAATTTACTTGAATATCTTTTTCAAATCCGAATAATGAGCTTACGCTTTCGTCATCATGAATTCTTGAAATTGCCTGTCCGAGGAGTGGAGCAACTGAAAGTTGCTTAATATTCGGAGGCATTTTATCCATATCAAGCGGAATTGTATTTGTTACAATGCATTCTTTGATAGGCGCATTGGCAAGTCTTTCGATTGCAGGGCCTGAGAATACAGGGTGTGCTGCGCATACATAAACTTCTTTAGCACCTTCTCTGACTAAAAGTTTTGAAGCTTCGCAAATTGTTCCTGCCGTATCAATTATGTCGTCAAACATAATACAAATTTTGTCTTTTACGTCACCTATAACGTGAGATGCTATAGCCTCATTATGCTTGTCACGGCGTTTGTCAATAATTGCAAGCGAACATCCTACTGCTTTTGCAAAATGTCTTGTGCGTTGAACTCCGCCTGTGTCAGGGCTTACGGCAACCATATCATCAGGATTTAAGTTAAGGCTCTTGATGTAATTTACAAGAATAGGTGTTGCAAAAATATGGTCAACAAGGATATTAAAGAATCCTTGAATTTGTCCTGTGTGCAAATCCATTGCAAGAACTCTGTCAGCTCCTGCGGTTGTCAAAAGATCAGCAACAAGTTTTGCGGTAATCGCTTCACGACCGGAAGTTTTTCTATCCTGTCTTGCGTATCCGTAATAAGGAATTACGGCCGTAATTGTTTTTGCGCTTGCACGTTTGAATGCGTCTATTATAATCAATAATTCCATAAGGTTTTCATTAACCGGATTACAAAGAGGCTGGATAATGAAAACATCATCACCGCGGACACTTTCTTTTACCTGAACGTAAATTTCGCCGTCCGCAAAATTCTTAACAACCATCGGACCGATTGAAGTGCCTAAATAATCAGCTATTTCCTGAGCAAGTTTTGTGTTTGAACGTCCCGCAAAAAGTTTGATATCGTGTGTCGGATTAATTGCGCGCTCAAGCTGCTCGGAAGCAATTTCTAATACCATTTTCATCCTTTCTGTCACCAGCTTTTTGGTGATTGCTTGTGTAAAATCTTTTAATTTTACTCAAATTCCTGCAATTTTATTATATTATCCATGTTAATAAAACTTCAAGATTTTTTTAAGTAATATTACACAAAAAGGAGTTGTCATTTTAAATTTATTTTAAATCATGTTGGTGCGTTATTTGATGCACCAAATTTATTAAATAATTTTATTTAAAGCCTTTGGCATTTTTTAATTGTAGGGTGCGTCGTTTCGACGCACCGCAAGATTTTTCGGTGTTTTGAGAGGGCGCATTAAAATCTAAATACTTGTCAAAAGTAAAAAGGATTGATATAATAAAATAGTAGCATAGAAAAAGATAAGGAGCTGGAAATGCTTGATATGATTGAATTACGGGGGGGGGGGGGCACCCGAGAATAGTTCCTTAAGAGGGAAAGAAGCAGGTTTTACATTAGCAGAAGTTTTAATAACTTTAGGGATTATTGGAATTGTCGCAGCACTGACTTTCCCGTCAATAATCAGAAAGTTTTGCAGGAACAGTTTAAAGTCGCCTTTTCAATGCTTTCTCAATTATTGCTAAAATCAGAAGTTGATTTAGGCGGGAAAGCTGAGTGTTATTATTGGGATAAAAATCCTTATGGCGCTGCAGTTTGTTCAGAATATGACGACAGAGGAGCTTGCACAAAATATGTACTTTCTGATGGAAGTCCATTACCATCAAATTACTCTGGTAATAGGCCTGATTGTAAGATATTACTAAATAATATATTATCTAATGTGGAAATAATATCTAAATGTGAAGGGAATGCCTATGCTAAAGGTTGTATTCCGGAATATGAAGGGGCGGATACTGTAAAGCAAGTTAATGATCCTGATATGACAGATGATGAAGCTTATGCTGCAAGTTCAGGATGTCGCAATTTTAGAAAAAATGCAATATTAAATGAGAGAACAGTTTATGTATTTAAAAATGGAATAATATTTATACCTTATAACCCAAATACTCCTTTGTATATAGTAGATATAAACGGTAAAAAAGGCCCGAATAAATGGGGATATGATCTATTTACTTTTCAGATAAAATCAAATAATTTTAAGCCTTTAAAATTACATGGCGGAGGCTGTGTAAATCCCGAAAAAGGTGGTGTTTATGCAGAAAAAATGATAGAAAATATATATTCACGGAAATAAGTTTCCCAGAGAATTTTGGTGCGTTATTTGGACGCACCAAAATGATAGCTTGATATACAAAAATCAAGCTATTAAGATAATTAATCCTTTATATCAATACTGTTAAGCCCGATACTTAAAATTGACAACAAAAGTGCACCTAAGAAGGCACTCCAAAAACCTTCCACTTCAAATCCGGGTGCTACAAATCCCGCAAACATAAATAAAAGCGCATTAATTACCAAGGTAAAAAGCCCTAAAGTAAGTATATTTATAGGCAGAGTTACCAATAAAAGTACGGGTTTTATAAAAACATTAACAAGTGCTATTACAAACGCTGCAATCATTGCGGTTAGAAAATTTGCAACAGAAATCCCAGGTACAACCCAGGCTATAAACATTATGACAAACGCAAAACCTACCCATCTTAAAAATAAATACATAAAATTCTCCTTTTTGTATTTATTATAAAGTCAGTGAATAAGGTTTACATTGCAGTAAAGTATAAAGTTTCGCCTATATATAGATTAAACTTACTTGCGGTCGGTAACTTTTATAAGATGCCAGCCAAACGGTGAAAATACAGGAGCAGACACTTCGCCGACAGGAAGCGAAAAGGCTTTTCTTTCAAATTCCGGAACCATCTGGCCTCTTCCAAAATAGCCTAAATCCCCGCCGTTTTTACCTGTAGGGCATAGTGAATACATTCTTGCGTAATATTCAAAATCTCCGCCGTTGTCAATTTCTTTTTTAATTTCCATTGCTTCGTTTGCGGTTTTGACAAGAATATGGCTTGCTCTGACCTGAGTAATTTCTTCTCCGGCAAATACCGTCGAGGTTAATAAAATTATTGAAAGTAAAATTTTTGCAAATGTTTTTATCATATCTAAATTCTATAATAAATAAATCAAAAAACAATTGTCAAGTTGTGCGGGATTTTAAATTTATGCGCAAACAAAAAGCAGGATTTTTTAACCCTGCTTTTTATAAACTTTTTATTACAAATTTTTAAAAATTAAGCTTTAACAGCAACTTTCATTGTATTTGCAATAATTTCGTTAAAGCTTTCAGCTTTAAGTGAAGCACCGCCGACAAGTGCGCCGTCTATGTCTGATTTTGACATTTGTTCAGCGATTGTTGAAGGTTTAACTGATCCGCCATAAAGAATTCTGATAGAATCAGCAGCTTCTGCTCCTGCAACTTCTTTTACAACGCTTCTTATCATTGCGATAACTCTGTTTGCTTCATCTGAATCGCAAGTTTTGCCTGTGCCGATTGCCCAGATAGGTTCGTATGCGATAACTGATTTTGCAACATCTTCTGATGAAATTCCTTCTAATGCTGCTTTGATTTGACCTGAAATCCATTTGTCTGTGATACCTTCTTCTCTTTGTTCAAGAGTTTCGCCGCAGCAGATAATTGGAATTAAGCCTTCTGCTAAAATAGCTTTTGCTTTTTTATTAATCATTTCATCAGTTTCTGCAAAATATTGTCTTCTTTCTGAGTGGCCGATAATTACATAATCACAGCCTGCATCTTTTAGCATTTCAACTGAAATTTCACCAGTGTATGCGCCTGATTTTTCCCAGTGGCAGTTTTGTCCGGCTATTGATATTTTGTTGCCGCCGCAGCCGCATGTGCATTTTACTGTTCTTACAGCGCTGATTGATGTGAATACAGGTGCTATTATTACTGTTGGCAATTCTTGTGCAGTATAGTCATTTACAAATTCTTTTACGCCTTCAAAAACTTTTTCAGCTTCTGAACGGATAAGATTCATTTTCCAGTTTCCTGCAATAATTGGTTTTCTTGACATAATTTCTCTCCTATTTTTGTTAACGAGCCACCAACATTATAATCAAGACAAATTCCAAATGCAACAAGATTAACCGCAGATTATCATGCGGCAGTTTTTGCAGTCAAATTTAAGCGGATATTTTTTCCCTTTTTCATCTATTAAAAATAAATTCTTCTTCACTCCGCACAGGTCAAACGCATATTTAAGACAGTATTTTGTGCACATTAATTCTTTTTCTTTAAATTTCCCTGTTTTTTCGGGCGCAAGATCTGTAATTTCGCATCCGCAGGTTTTATAAAAATCTTTGGCGGTTTCGTTCAGGACATTTGCATGGTAGTCGTAAGTGTCAAGCGGAAATTTTGCATAATTTAGAGGTGTCTGCTTAGGCGTTTGGTAATTTTTAAGCCTTTTGGCTATAAGTTTATCAAGAATTTCCCGTCGAAGTTCGTTTATTGATGATACTGGCAGAAAGTTTGGGGGTTCATTGATTTCAATTTTTGCCGCATAAAAATCACTTTCACCTGTTTTGGCAAGCTGGGTTTTAAAAGTTTCAAGCATTTTTTCCGGATTTTTCGGGATTTCTGAGGATTGAACTTCAATTTCTGCGATATTTCCGTCCTCATCGGTCGCAGTCAAAATTTTATCTTTAAAAATAAATTCAATTCCAATGCGGCGTTTTGTCTTGCTGTTTTTAAGATGACGGTCAAATTCATTGTTAAAGTTTCTGTAAATAACCATTCCTTCTTTGATTTTATCAACGTTATTCGTGTAAATTCTATCTCCTTCAACCCTGTTCACCAGACAGCCGAAAAGTTCTCTGTCTGAAAAGTAGCAAAGCCCGTCTTGAGGGTTTAATTGGGTACCTTTTATAATAAAACCGTCTTTGAAAACTTTCTCAACTCTGCCAAGCTTTTCTCCTAAAGATTTTGGGGTGTCAAAGTTGTTTATTGTTTTTCTGCGCCCTTTTTTGTCGTTTGTTTCAGAGGGCAGAAAGTAATCCGTAAATCCTCTATTAAAACTCTTGTTTAAATCGGGTTCAAAGTCAGTAAAAATTTCGCCTGTGGAGGTTTTGGAGGCATATTGGTCAATTTCTTTACGGTAGTAAGCTGTGACGTTTTTGACATAACCGGAATCTTTCAGTCTGCCTTCAATTTTGAAGGATTTGACACCTGCTTTTATTAGTCTTTCAATGTGTTTTGAGGCGTTAAAATCTTTTAAATTTAATAAATATTTGTCTTTTGCATAAATTTTCCCGCTATCGTCAACAAGTGAATACTTTTTGCGGCAGGGTTGGGCGCATTCTCCTCTGTTTGCCGATCTTCCGCCGATTGAAGCACTCAAATAACACTGTCCGCTATATGATACGCACAATGCCCCGTGGATAAAAACTTCAATTTCCATATCGGGATTAAAATCACTGTTTTTAACTTCTTTACAAATATTTTCGATTTCATTTAAAGTTAATTCTCGTGCAAGGATAACCCTTTTTATACCTAAACTTTGGAAAAATTTGACCTTTTCTAATGTGCGGTTATTGCATTGTGTGCTTGCGTGAATTTCTATCGGCGGAAGTTTCCCGTCAATCGCAAGTTTTAAAATTCCCATATCCTGAACGATTATCGCATCTACCCCGATTTTATAAAGTTCTTGGATAAGATTTTGGGCCTCTTTTAGTTCTTCGTCAGTTAAAATTGTGTTCAGGGTAACGTGAATTCTTACGTTAAATTTGTGCGCAAATTCTACTATTTCTCTTATATCTTCAAGCGAATTAGAGGCATTTTGTCTTGCGCCGAATTTGGGAGCTCCTATATAAACCGAATCGGCTCCTGAATTAATTGCTGCAATTGCAGTTTCTTTATCCTTTGCAGGTGATAGTAATTCTACTGGTTTGTAAAGTTTCATAAAGCAATTATATTATAAATTGGCAATTTTTTAAACTTTTTTATTTAATATAAACAAGAAAACAGGAGAATATAATGGCAATAAATCCTATAAGTTGTGAAGTTCAAGGTTTGTCTAAAAGGTGCGGATATCCTGCATTTGGTTCTGAAACCTCTACAAATACTCCGGCTAACTCAAAACCTGCCGATTTAAACAAAGAGAAAAAATCTGATGAATTTTTAAAAAAACTGGAAAATATGCCGCCTGCTGCAGTCGGGCTTAGCAGTGCTTTGGTTTGGTTCGGAATCGGTATTGGAATCGACAGGCTTATGGGTGTCATTTTTAAATCTATGAAAACCAGTATGAAATCTTCGCTTATTTGGAACGGAATTTTCGGTGCTGTTATGGGCGGGTTAGCTTATTGGAACGCGCGAAAAGATAATTAAAAGTTTTTTATTTAAAGAAGGAAAAGAAAAAAGCCGCC
This sequence comes from uncultured bacterium, assembly GCA_949297715.1. Lineage (GTDB taxonomy): Bacteria > Cyanobacteriota > Vampirovibrionia > Gastranaerophilales > Gastranaerophilaceae > Scatenecus. Next base: position 165,549 of record CASFTJ010000007.1, read on the forward strand.
GAGGTAATTTACCTCGGCGGCTTAATTTATTATTCAGTTTATCAAATTTACAAAGGTTTTATTGATTCTCTGTAAATTTTTTCAACTACTTCGCGCCCGTTTCCTGACGGTGCGATATCAAGAAGTCCGCTAAGCGACGGTGTTGTATAAACAAGGTTTGTCAATTTTTCAACGTCAGCTTCTGTGAATCCTTCGTCTTCAAGTTTTGAGGTTACATCGACTGAGAACAACCAATCCTGAACTGATTTTGCCGCTTGATATGCTTCTGAAGGATCTCCTTCCAAATCAGGATTAATCGGTTTCAAGATTTCTGCCAAAACGTGTGCTCTATCTTTGTACATTGTATTAATTACGGCAGGAAGCAAAATTGCAAGTCCCAAACCGTGTGATAATTCCGGTTTTACGGCACTAAGCGGATGTTCCAGTGCGTGAGTGTAGTGTAAAAGTCCGTTATCAAAACATACACCGCCCATCATTGCCGCATAAGCCAAGTAATATCTTGCCTCTAAATCTTCAGGATTTTCAATTGCTTTTGGTAGATATTTGTGAACTAACGCAATTACTTCTCTTGCAAGGGTTACGCTGTATGGTGACATTACTGTTGAAGTTGCAGCTTCTACTACGTGGTTTACGGCATCAATTGACACATATCTTGTTTGTTTCGGGCTTAATTTTGTCATCAATTGAGGATCGTCGATTGCAAACATCGGGTAAATACAATCATAAGCAATTGCAGGTTTGAAGTCTTTTTCAGGAACTGTTACTACCGCAAATCTGTTTGTTTCTGTTCCTGTTCCGTGTGTCAAGTTGATTGATACAATCGGTGCTGCTTTATTGGGTGTGAATGTGAATTCGTAAATGTCATTTGCGGTTTTGTCAGGATATTCAAGTAAGATTGCAACTGATTTTCCTGCATCTGTAGGTGAACCTCCGCCGATTGCGATTACTGCTTTTGCTCCAAATTCTCTTGCTATTTTGGCAGCATCGTTTACGTGATGTGTGGTCGGGTTTGGGGTTACTTGATCGTAATTGATATAGCCAATTCCGTTATCTTTCAGGGCTTTTTCTACATAATCCCAGGCGCCTGTTGCTTTATAAGCATTTCTGCCTGACATTACGATTACTTTGTCTATGCCTTTTTCTTTTAAAACTTTTGCGATATCGTCAATTTTTTTAATAGCTCCAACTCCAAAATATACCGTTGTGCGAGTTCTGATTTCTTTGATATCGTTAATGTTAATATCCTTTTCAAACATATTAAACTCTCCTTTCCTAAATCTTACAGCATGATTATATGCCAGAGCTTAACATTTTGCAATATTCTTTTTTAAATAGGCAATTTATAAGATTAAGAGGTTTTAAATATGCAAGTGTGAAAAAATAGGAGTGTGTCTTATTATGATGAATATCCCTTATTACCAGTCCCAAGTTCAATCGTTTTCTACCCCGACTTATACTACGCCGCCTGTGCAAGCTCCACAAATGCCTCAAGTTTCTCAAATACCTCAAGTGGATAATAGCCGTGTAAGTTCTCAATTATCGGCAGAAATTCTTGCTGAAACCGCTGCTCTGGTTGAATTAAGCAAAGCTGCAGTAAATGTGGAAAAGGATATTCAACAAACACAAGACCCACAGAAAAAAGCCAGACTCCAAACTCATGTACAAGATTTGAATCAACTTATTGCTCAAAGAGAACAAAAGATTGAACAGTTGAAAATGCAAAATAAGCAATATGAAGTCTAATTTAATTTAATCAATATAAAAAAGCCCCTGAAAATTTTCAGAGGCTTTTTTAAAATTTTAAGTAAATTTCAGCTTACTTATCATCCAAAGCTGCAACGCCAGGGAGAACTTTTCCTTCGATAAATTCCAAAGAAGCTCCGCCGCCTGTTGATACGTGAGTGAAGTCTTCTGCTTTGCAGAATTTCTTAGCTGCTGAAACTGAATCGCCGCCGCCGATTACAGAAGTTGCACCATTTTTTGTTGCTTCTACAATTGCTTCTAATACAGCCTTTGTGCCTTCTGCAAATTTCGGGTTTTCAAATGCGCCGACAGGGCCGTTCATCAAAATTGTTTTTGATGATTTCAATACTTCTGCAAATGCTTTTCTTGATTCAGGGCCTGCGTCTACACCTTCAAATCCGTCCGGAATTTCGTTGATTGCAACAAATTTGTTTGTTCCGTTGCCTGAAAAATCGTCTGTTGCAAGAACATCTGTTGCCATTACAAGTTTTACACCCTTGTCAGCAGCTTTTTTCTCGATAGCTTTTGCTACTTCAAGCTGGTCATCTTCGCAAATTGAGTTACCGATTTTGCCGCCGTTAGCTTTTACAAATGTGTATGCCATGCCGCCGCCGATAATCATGTTGTCTACTTTATCAAGCAAGTTTTCCAAAACTCCGATTTTTGATGAAACTTTTGCACCGCCGACAACCGCTGTGAACGGGCGAGTCGGGTTGTCTAATGCTTGTGATAAGCATCTGATTTCTTTTTCCATTAACAAGCCTGATACTGCCGGTTTTAAAACCTTTGCAAGTTTTGCTGTTGAGGTGTGGTTTCTGTGAGCTGCACCGAATGCGTCATTTACATAAAAATCACCAAGTTTTGCCAATTCTTCTGCAAATGTCATATCATCATCTTTTGCTTCTTCTGCTTTGTAGAAGCGGATGTTTTCTAACAATGCAACCTGACCGTCTTTCAAGCTTGCTAATTCTTTTTCAGCACCTTCGCCTACTTTTGATGAAACAAATAATACATCTTCACCCAATACTTTTGATAAGTATTTTGCAACAGGTTCAAGTGAAAATTCCATGTTCCATTCGCCTTTCGGACGGCCCAAGTGTGCCATAAGTATGATTTTTGCACCTTTATCTTTTAAGAAGTTTACTGTCGGCAATATTGCCTGAATTCTTGTATCATCAGTTACGTTTTTGTCCGCATCCAAAGGAACATTGATATCAACACGGATTAATGCGCGTTTTCCTTTGATGTCTCCTAAATCATGAATAGATTTTTTCATATTTTTTCTCCTTATTTAAAAATAAAAAATCTTGCACATTTATTTTACGAAAAACAAAAATATAAAGCAAATTACAGACAATAAACTTTGTTTTATGTCCCCGGCTTTTTAAGTTTTTCAAAATCCGCTCTTATTTCTTCGGCTTTTGCTGACAATCGGTTATAAATTTGTGAATTTATTTCCCCGCCTATAAGCATCAAAATTGAGGTGTAATAAAGCCATACCATTAACACTGCAAACGCTCCGATTGTGCCGTAGACCATGTTATATGTTCTCAAGTTGTTCACATATATCGAAAATCCCCAAGAACCTAAAAGCCAGAATGAACAGAAAAAGAATGTTCCGGGAAGTGCGCTTGCCCGTTTGAATTTTTCATTTCCCCTTAAATCAGGCAGTATGTAATAACACAAAAATGCCATTAAATATAACGCCAAAAATGCTATCGGCCATCTTAATGTTAATAGCATTACGGCAATTCCTTGTGACATGTGAAGGTGTCTTACAAGAAAATTGATGATTACTTTCCCGAATACAATCAGGTTTATCGTTAAAAACAAAACCATATTGTTTACAAAAACCATCATTAACGACAAAATTCTTGTATATATAAAACTTCGGGTTTCATCAACTTTGTATGCTCTGTTTAAACCTTTAAGAACTACTGCAAGAGTGTTTGTTGACAATACAAGTGTTACTATAAATCCTATTGCAGCCATTAATTTGCCCTGAGAAAATATCGTGACTTCCGATAGCACAGTTATGATTAAATCCATTGATTGCTCAGGTATTATTGTCGAAAGAAATATCAATACAGGATCCATATAGGATTTGTTGCCCATCCACCCGAAAACCGCCATTAAAAACAGCATAAAAGGGAAAATCCCAATAACCATCCAAAAGCCCATCTCCGCTGCCATTCCGAAAAAATCGTTTTTTATAACGGAGATTATCAGACGTTTTACCCCTCTTACAAGTGGTCGAAAAGATATTTTTTTAGATTTTTCTTTTTCTGATTTCATCAAGAATTTTCTTAACAGCTTCTTTCACTGTTCCCTTAATCATACATCCTGCAGCAAGTTTGTGGCCGCCGCCGCCAAATACCGCACAGATTTCCGCTACATCTGCTGTTTTGCTGCGCATCGAAATTTTGCTGACAGATGAACTTATCTCTCTCGCTACAAAAGCTATTTCTGTTGTTACTATCGCTCTTAATTTTTCCGTCAAACCTTCAGTGCAATCCTCCGGAGCATTAAATTTTTCGATGTCTTTTTTATAAACCGTTGTATAGGCAACTTTGTCCTCGTCCGTAAAATCAGCTTTACTTATGCAATATGCTTGGAAAAGTACGTGATTTTTGGAGGAGGATTCGTATACTTTTTTATAAATTGATGACGGATTTGCACCTTTTTTAACAAGATTTGCGGCGGCTTTTAAGGCGTCGGATGTTGTGTTGTCAAATCTGAAGGAGCCTGTGTCCGTCAGTATCGCAGTATATAAAGATGAGGCGGCTTCTTTTGATATTTTTAACTTCAAATCTTCAAAAATTCCGCACAAAACTTCTCCGGTCGAACTTGCTTCCGCTCTTATTATATTTAAATCCGCATAACCTCTGTTGGTTTTATGGTGGTCAATGTTTGCGGTGCATTTTGCTTTTTCAAACAGGGTTTTAGCATCTCCTATTCTATCCAATGCTGCATCATCCACGCAGATTACAAGATCGTATTCCCTTGAAAAGTCAATTTCTTCAAGAGTTTTGATTTTTTCCGAATTATGCAGAAATTCGTAAGTCTTCGGAACTTTTGAAGGACATAGAAGGTCGCATTCTTTATGAAAATTATCTTTTATTACGTCTGCCAGAGCGCAGATTGAACCTAATGTGTCCCCGTCAGGGTTGATGTGTGAGATTATCAGTATGTTTTTTGACGATTTTATGATATCATTTAATTGTAAGAATTCCATTTTAAAATAATATCATAAAAATATTCGGATACAAAAATTGCAATTATTATTTTACATGTGATGAATTATATGGGATTAGGTCAGGCGGTTTTCTGATATGAAAACGAAATCCCGTAAAACCTTATTAAACAGAGGCTGTATGGTTAAAAAAGTTCTTTATACTGATTTTGTCGGAACGGACAGCATTGTCGCTAAAATGCTTGAAGAAAAAGAAATCAGAAAAGCGATTACCAGAAATAATTTATACAAGTTTTGGGACAAAGTTGCTGGGGCAAAGTTTGCGCAAAAATCAAAACCTTATTCAATGCTTTCGGGCGGGGTTATGGTTATTGCCTGCGAAAACGGGATTGTGGCGCAGGAACTTATGCTTAAAAAAACTCAGCTTCTTGTTAAGTTTAAGCCCTATTTGGAATCTTTGAAACTTAAAGTTACTGATTTGAAGTTTGACCCGAAAAAGTGGGTGCAGGAAGTTGAATAGGCTAAATTAAAGCTCTGAAACGTCGAATAATTGGTCAAATTTGACATTTAAGGCTTTCATTAATCTAAGCAAGGTCGTAAATTTAAAATCAGCTTTACCATTTTCGATTTTGCTGATTTGCTGCATTTGCAAACCCGCTTTTGCGGCAAGCTCTTCTTGTGAAAGCTTTTTGCGGTGCCTTTCAGCGCACAAATTTGTACCAAATGTAATAAGGCTCTCTTTATCCATAAGTGTATATTATTCTATTGACATACATAATTCTATATGCTATAGATATAAATATATACTCTATAGACGAAATTTTTATTGTGTTGAACTCTGAAAATTTAAATATTTTTGCAGCTACAACTTAGAAACATCAAACAGTTGTTCAAATTTGAGATCCAAAGCTTTTAAAATCGGTACTAATGTTGAAACTCGTACATCAATTTGACCGTTTTCGATTTTGGAAATGTGCTGTCTTTGAAGGTCTGACATTTCTGCAAGCTCCTCTTGTGAAAGGTTACGGCGGTTTCTCTCTGCTCTTAAGTTGTTCCCGATTTGTATGTTGATTTCTTTATTTTTCATACCTTTATGCTATTGTATTGACAATTTTATTTCTAGATATAATAATAGGCATAAAGAATATTATTATATGCAAAATGTATTGAATAGGTGAAATTTTATGCCAGACGTTAATCTTGAAAAACTTAAAAAGATAAGTTGTGATCTAAAATCTTTGTGCCAACTTGTTTTTATTTTGAACACTTATCTAAATGCAAATCAGGATTACAGTGAAGAATGCTCAAATGCTTTAATTCTTTCGGAAATTGTTTTTGCGGAATTGGAAAAAACGCACGACAATTTGTTTTATTATCTTCAGGATATTTATATGGAAATTAATTCAAGAGAGAAGATTGAAAAAACAGGAGATTTGATTTGAAACCTCCTGTTTTGGAAAAATTTTGGGATTAATAAGCTGGCAGGCTTCTCCAATAGCCTCTGACTTCGGTTCCGTCACTGCGTGTGTATGGTCTTACGTAAACCGATCCGCCTCCAAAAATGGAGGAAGCTTCAAGTTCATTACCTGTTGGAATTCCGATGCTTTTTAGCTGTTCCATAATTGCAGATTCATTTGCCGAGTATTCATCCCCCGACATTGCGCCAATATCTTCTCGTGAGAAAATTCTATTGTCGCCGGTAATCGGGTTAGTGAAGTTTGCAAAATTCTTTATCTGCTGTCCGATTAACCCTGCCTGAAGCTGTTTCATAATAGCGCTTTCATTCGCTCTGAAAACATCAGAATCCATCTGAGCGATTTCCTCCGGAGTGAAGATATGATTACCATATTTATCAACATTCATATCAACACTACCTTCAAGTAAAAATGACGGTTGTTCATTCTCTTGAAGATTTTGTAATGTTTGCAACGGAATTATTGTTGAAATAGGATTAAAATTTTTGGAAATATCATTTATGATTGATTTATTAGCCGCAAGTGCGAAGATAGAATTATCTCCTTTTTCCGACGAAAGTTTTGGAGCGGGGGGTGAAAACACTGACTGTGTTGCAGTTGATTTGTTTAAATTTTGTAAAATTTTAAGAATATCCGGTGGAACAGGGTTGAAATTTTTGGAAATATCATTTATAATATTATTGGATCTCGGTTCAAGCGCTTGGTTGTGGTGCAAGTATGCAGAACTGGGGTCCACTTCTTTTATCTGATAAAAATTATTTCCCGTTTTATTTGCATTGTTTCTTATTACATACTCATAGTTTTTTCCTTTATAAGTGTTGTATAATTTGTAGAAATTATTTGCATCTTCTCTCCAAGGTTTATCATTACTGTATTTTAGTCCATGTGCGGTTCTAATTTGTTCTGGTATTTTCGGGACCATTTTTATATTATGGGGTCTTATTTCACCAGCTTGTCCACCTGAAAAATTTATTTTCCCAAGTTGTGGTGATATGATATCACGCCCTTGTAAGTAATCCCAATAATAGTTTTTCCCTCGTTTTACAAGATTTTTAATTTGAGCTTGCGAAAGTTCGTTTAAAGGTTTTGAGTTTTCCAGTAATTTTGCCCGCACGGCTTTTTCCAGATAGGCGCTGGCACCGCCAGCGAAACTTCCAGTAAGAAGTCCGATTAATGCATCCTGTAATCCTGTAATCAAAGGATTTTTATCCTCAATCATTCCTCTGCCTGTGCCAAATACTCCACCTGATGCTAAGCCTGAAGCTGTTCCTGACCTATTTCCTGTGATAATTTTCTGCCTATTGATTTTTGAAGTAGTTTTTGCCCTGCTATTCCTCCGGCTTTGCCCGCACCCGCAAAAGGTAACGCAGCACTTCCAATTTCAAGTAGCCCTCCTGTCCAAATTTTAATTAGATAATTTCTTAAATCTTCTTCAAGTTTTTTGTTGTAATTGTTGTAGATAAAGTTAATAATTTCTGCTTTTTGATTTTTTGTTAAATTGTTATCTTTTAAAATAATTTCTACATAATTGTTTGATTCTGTTTTTTTCATATAATTTGTCCTTTTTTTGTTAATTTAAATATAAGGACAACATTTGCTATTTATTAAAGGCGCATTCTTATTATACTATTTGTGTAGCAATTCTGTCAATTCGTTTTTTTATTTTTTTTAATATCAGTATTTGTTGGTGCGTCAAAACGACACACCCTGCTGGTTTTTAAAAGATTTTGTAATATTTTTGCGGAATTATAATTGGAACAGGGTTGAAATTTTCGGAAATATCATTTATAATATTATTGGGTTCTATTTCGAGCGCTGGGGCTTGGTCCCAGTATGCAGGAGTAGAACCTACTTCTTTTATCTGATAAAAATTATTTCCCGTTTTGATATTTTAGCTTATGTTTATTTAATTAAAAATTTTGATTGCACGCGGTAAAATCCCAAGACAATACGAAATTACTATACCATAATTTGTTATTGGAATATCTTTTTCTTGCGCAATTAAAATTCTTGATAAAACTTCACGTCTGTTTGTCATACAAGCACCGCAGTGGATTACAAGTGCATAATCAGATATGTCAGGAAAATCGTGCCCCGCATAATTCTCTATTATTAAATTTTTGCCTGTTTTTTTCTTTAATAAGTTCGGAATTTTTACTCTGCCGATATCGTCTTCTATTGCGTGATGTGTACAGCTTTCAAGAATTAAAACTTTATCGCCGTCTTTTAAATTCTCTATCGCTTCGGCACCTTTGGCAAAGGCTTGCAAATCTCCCTTTAATCTTGCAAATAAAATTGAAAAAGAGGTTAGCGGAATATCTTCAGGCACAATTTCCGATACTTGTTTAAATGCCTGGCTGTCTGTTATTACAAGTGACGGCGGGGTTTTTAAGTTTTCAAGCGCTTCAGATAGTTCCGTTTCCTTTACAACGTAAGTTAGGCAATTGCTATCTAATAAATCCCTTAAAGTTTGAACTTGCGGTAAAATTATTCTTCCTTTAGGCGCCTCTTTATCTATCGGGATTACAAGAATTACGGTGCTTTTGGCAGGAACAAGATCTCCTGCAATTTTTGGTGAGTTTACAAAATCTTCGGGCAAAAGCTTTACTAATGAGTCTTTAAACTTAAACACAATGTCTTTATCGGTTTTGACGGAAGTCTTTAAAATCAGTTTTTCGTCTTGAACTTGTTCTAAAATCTCTTTGTAAGATTTATCTTGAATAGGCTGTTCGTCAAGCTTGTTTACCACAACAAGGTATTGGATTTTTAATTCTTTGAATTTTGAAATCAAATTTTTTTCAAAATCGTCAATCCCCCTATAATCGCAAACGACAACCGCAACATCGGTTCTGTTTATTACGGACATTGTTTTTTCAAGCCTTTTTTCGCCAAGTGCTGTCTTGTCGTCAATCCCTGCCGTATCCAAGAACGTTACAGGGCCGACCGGCAGAAGCTCCATTGATTTTTCGACTATATCCGTTGTCGTTCCTGCAATCTCCGATACTATTGATATCTCTTGAGAGGTTATTCTGTTTAAAAGCGAGGATTTGCCGACGTTTGTTTTCCCGAAAATCCCGATATGAAGCCGCATTGATTTTAATGTTTTCATATAAACTCTTACCCTCTCTTTTGATACTAAAAAAGGCCGTCTTATGACAGCCTTTTTAATTGTCGTTTCTTTTGAATTAACCTCTGATACCTAGCTTTTTAACAAGTGCTCTGTATTCATCAAGGTTTTGATCTTTCAAGTAAGAAAGCAGTCTTTTTCTTTTACCTACCATCATCAAAAGACCTCTTTTTGTTGCAAAGTCTTTTTTGTTGTTTTTAAGGTGTTCTGTAAGTTCAGAAATTTTCTTGCTCATCAAAGCGATTTGTACGGCTGATGAACCTGTGTCTTTTTCATTTGCGCCGTATTCTTTGATTATTTCCTGCTTGTTTTTAAGATTGATTGACATAATTTTTTTCCTTTTCTTGTTGAGTGATTATTGGCGTAAGCACTCTACATAGAGGATTTTATTATATCAAAAAAAAATTGCAATACATGAAAATGCTCATGTTACGTATGATTAACTTTTTATATTAAGAAAACCTTGACCTATGATACCTTTTTGTAAGCCTGCACGCTGGCTGTCTACGGCCATATAGCATTTGCTCAAAAGCGCTCTTGCCGTCATATCAGCATCAGAGGTGTTTTTCATTGTTTCTGTGGTGTAATTGGTTTGCCGTCTTATTATTGCATCCTGTGTGCTGTTTAACGTTTCTCCGCCGTTTTCTGCAAGTGCATTTTGATAAGCGCTTGTATATTCTTTTTGGGCTTTGCTTTCTATGCTTTTAAAATTATAGTATGCTTCGTTTGCCTGAACATACATCTCGTGATATGTGTTCCAATCAGCTTTTGCTTTGTTGTAGTCTGACCATACATTTGTCGTTCCAAGGTTTATGTTATGATTTTTGCAGTATTTTTCTGCAACTTCATAACTCATAATGTTTATAGCCGAAATATCAACACCTGTTTCTTTGGCAAATTCCTGTTTTTGTAATTCGCTCATCGTTGCTATTCGTGATTTTATAGCGGATATAGGATCTATTTGCCCTTGGTTGACCATTTCAAACCCTTTCTCTTTTTATAACTTATATATATAAAGTATTTATGCCCTAAAAAATTGCCTTTTTTATTAAGTTTTGTTGCAATATCAGAATGTTTTGGTTACCGAAATTTTATTTAATTAATTTAAAAATATGATATAAAAATAAATTATTTCGGGTAGAATAAGATTATGTATGACTATATGCCCGAAAATGAGGATAAGGAATTACGCACAGTCGGTTTAGAGTTAATGTTTATGACACCTGAAAAAGGCTCTAAAGAAGAAGGCGTGACTGCTGTTGAGCTTGCTAAAATGGTGGAGCTTCCGCTTGAAACTGTTAAAAAAAAGCTTAATATCCTAAAAGATGCAGGTATTGTTACGGTTAAAGGGATTAATCCCAAATACTGGAAATTTGATAATTATAATTTTCAGCGTATGGATGAGCACGATGAAGTTTTTAAGCTTTTGTGCAGTTTTGATGACGTTGATTTTGATAAGTATTTTCAGTATTAGTTTTTTAATTATTTATATAAAAAGAGCGGCCTTGTATGGTCGCTCTTTTCGCAAACTGTATTTTCATTAATTAGTCAAATACGTAATCAATGATTGCTGCTTCACGTGCACGTTTGATTGCTTTTGCTATCATACGCTGGTGTTCTGCACAGTTGCCGGTTATTCTTCTCGGAATAATTTTGCCTGCTTCTGTTAAGTATCTTTTTAGTTTAGCGGCATCTTTGTAATCGATAGAAGTAACTTTGTCTGCACATAGTGAGCAGTTTTTACGTTTTTTCTTATCTTGTTCCTGTCTTGCCATTGTTTTAGTTTTTACCTTTCTATTGTGCGCTTGTGCGCTCGACCTTATTTTTGTTCTTTTTTTATGTTTGCTAATATTTTATCTGTAATCTCTTCTACCATTGATTTTCTGTAAATATTAGCCGTTGAATTATGGCTTTTTACAAATAAATCAGGGATGTTATCCAGTTTTATTCCGTTTTGATAATGTTTATAGAGTGATTTGCTTTGCAGTTGTTTGTTTTTTTGTGTTTGCGCAGCTATTTGAGATGCTATTGCAAGGAGATATTTCCCATTTTTGCCCATTATTAAGTCCTTTCACATAATCTAAAATGGGATTTCGTCTTCGTTAATCAGTTCGTTAGACATATCATCAGATTCAAATTTTACGATGTCCTCTCCGCCAAAATCCATACTTCCTGATGATGCTGTTATTTCGCCCCATCTTTCAATTGTGTTGGCGTCAATTTCGTAAATTCTTTTTTCACTTCCGTCATCTGATTTTACAGAGGCTGTCTGAAGTCTGCCTTCTACAAGAACCTTGTCACCTTTGTTCAGTGATGAAACTAAATCGTCCAGCGATGTTCTTTTGGAAATTACTCGTATAAGCATTTCATCTCTGTCGCCTATATTCATCACAAATGCCGAAACGCCGACATTGTTTTGAGTAAAGCGTTTTTCAGGTGCTCTGTATACTGTTCCGGTTACTACTGATTTTGCTAAAGACATTTTTCCCCTCTTTTTGTTTTGAATTCTGTTATCAATTACTTAACAGCGTGAGCTTTTGGAACTTCCATAAACATTGTTCTTAAAATGTTGTCGTTCAATCTTAATTGTCTTTTGAATTCAGCAACTTTGTCTGACGGTACTGACAAGTTCATTGTTACGAAAAATCCGTCACGGAAGTTCTGAATATCGTAAGCAAGTTTTTTTCTGCCCATTTTGTCTGTGTTTTCTACAACACCTTCAAAATTTTTGATAATATCGTCTATAGCCGAAATCTGTTTGTCTACTTCTTCTGCATCAAGATTCGGTTTAAATACGGCTAACAATTCATAAGTTTTCATATTTTCATTTCTCCTTTTTATTTATATTTGGCTGTAAATCAATAATATCATGGAAACAGGAATTTTTACAAGATGTAATCTGCAAAAAAGCTGTAATCAGCTCGTCCGGTCATAAAAACGTGTTCTTTTAAATTGGCCTTATTCCCGCACCACTCAATGATTACGGAGCCTCTCGCAAGATTTACTTTAACTTTATTTTCTGTTAAGTTATTTAAAACTGATGCCACAACCGTTGCACAAGCTCCTGTTCCGCAAGCTAAGGTTATCCCGCAGCCTCTTTCGTAGACACGCATTTCAACTTCATTGCGCGAGAGAATTTTTACAAATTCCGTGTTCGTTTTTTCGGGAAAATATTCGTGTTTTTCAACTGTCGGGCCGTATTTTTGGGCAAGCTCAAGAGGATCTTCTTCCGTAAATATTATGCAGTGCGGGTTGCCCATTGAAACAGGAAAAATCTTAAATTCTTTGTCTAATGCTTTCAATTTCCTTTCGCCATTAAATGGAATTTTTGCGTCTTCTAAAATCGGTGCGCCCATATCGACTTTAACCTGTCCGTTCGGTAGAAGTTCGGGTTTAATTATGCCCGCAAGGGTTTGGACACTGAATTGGGTTTTATTTACAAGTTTTTTGTCGTAAGCGTATTTTGCAAAACATCTCATTCCGTTTCCGCACATCTGCGCTGTTGAGCCGTCTGAATTATAAAAATACCAGCCTGTATCCGCTTGAAGTCCATCTGAAAACAATTTTGCATAAGGTGAATTTTGGTCACCATTTTTAGGTGTTTTACCTGATATATAAGGTATAATCATCCCGTCAGCCCCGACTCCAAAGTGTCGGTCGCAAAGCTTCACAGCAAGCTCAGGCATTGAAAGCCCCATCTTTTCATATTCTTCATAATCAAGGATTACAAAATCATTCCCTAATCCCTGCATTTTAGTTATTTTAATTGTCTGCATATAATTCCCTCAAATATCTTTTTTAAAGCACTTAAATTATACAACAAACAACAGTCTAAAATCGTAAAATGCAAAATCAATTTGCTTAAAACAGGGCAAGATTAATTCTTAAATATCAAAAAAGTCTACTTTAAAACTTCTATGAATTCATAATCCTGCAAATACGGCAGATGTTCTTCGGTTATCAATTCTCCCGGAAGTAAAATCGCAATTCCAGGAGGGCATTCAGCGATTACTTCACCGGAAATTCTGCCGATAGCTTCTGTTTTCGGGATTCTTTCCTTCGGTGCATAGAAGCTGTCTTGAAGACTCATTTTAATAATAGGTGTCAGCATTGGCATGTGTTTTTTCTTTTCAAGATAGCAAATGTCCGAATAATTTGTTTTATCTATTTTGTGAAGGCAATCTGCCAGATATTTGATATCACTGCGTGAATTGCCGATGTTTGAAAGAACCAAAAGCCCTGCGTCAGACGCACTTTCAACTTCTATATTAAAATCTATTTCAAGAATTGATTCTAACCGTTTGCCTGAAAGTCCGTCGGCTTTTATAAATACCTTTGTAACATCCGTCATATAACCAAAGTCAGGTTTTAAATGATGGATGTGCTCCATTTTATCAATTTCACGTCTTAAGTATTTAGCGTTTTCAACTGCGCGATTAAGCTGGTTACGGCCTCTTGGGCTGTCAAGGTTTGCACGAGCCGCATCAAGGCTTGCAAGAAGCATTATGGAAGGACTTGTTGTATGAAGAAGTTTCAGGGCTTTTTCAACCGCTTCAACATCAAGCATAGAATTTTCCGCAATATGAAGCATTGAGCTCTGACTCATTGAACCGCCTGTTTTGTGAAGTGAGTGAACTACAGCATCTGCACCAAGTTTGAGGGCTGATGTTGGAAGGTGTTTGTTGAAATTCCACAAACAAGCGTGTGCCTCGTCAACAATTAACGGCACATTATACTTTTTGCAGACTGCAGAAATTGATTTAATGTCGGATACAACCCCTTCATAAGTCGGGTTTGTAATCCAAACCATTGAGATATCGTTGTTTTCTTTTAATTGATTTTCAATGCTTTCGGGAGTAACATTACCCCAGATTCCCCATTCTTCAAATCTTTCGGGGATAAGCCATAAGGGTTCTGCGCCTGAGATAATCATTCCTGTCAAAACTGATCTGTGGCAGTTTCTGTTGGTTAAAATTCTCTGGCCTTTTTTGGTTAAGCCCATTGCAAGAGCAAGGTTTCCTGCTGTTGAACCGTTAAGAAGAAAGAATGTTTTCTTAGCACCAAAAGCTTGTGCTGCAAGTTCCTGTGCTTCTTTAATCGGGCCTGTTGCAGGGTGTAAAGTGCCGAGCCCGTCAAATTCATCAGTCGTATCAAGCGCTAAGGCTTTTTTACCGATAAGTTTACGGAAATCAGGTAACGTTCCGCTTCCTTTGGTGTGTCCGGGGATGTGGAACTGATAAGTGGGGTTTTCGTAAGCTTTTTTTAGGGCTTCCACTATCGGGGCTTTTATTTTTACCGCCTCTTTGGTTTTCACGGCTTTTCTGGTCTGTGTTACATTTGTCATACTTATAATATACAATAAAAAAATTATGAATTTCAATATGTTTTATGATATAATTAATATTTGTGAACAGAATTTTGCGAATAGCGCTGATATTAGTATGTTTGACGTCCTTTAACAGTCTTTCGGCATTTGGTAAAACTTCCAAAAAAGCCCCTAAACAGGATGTCATAATGCTTGATGTTTCTAAAACCGAAGGTTCCCCTGCAAATTCTGGGGATGATAAAACTTCTCCAAAAGGACTAATGGAAGAAATTAAAACTTACGACGCTAAAGATGTTGAAAAAGATACGGTTAATGATAATACGGATGTAGAATTTTCGATTTTCGATAATTTGATTGATAAAGATAAAACATCTGAACATCCTTTTAAAATTGAAGAAGAATCGCTATTTGGGCGGATTTATAAGAAAAAACTTGAAAGAACTTCTATTCCTTCATATCTTTTGCAGGATGAATTGACGTTTAAATATAAAAAAGGCCCGATTGATAAAGTTCAATTTTACGGGGCTTTTCAAGGGAATTTTAACGGACTTTTTGAGGGAAGCGATTACGATACGACGTATGACTTGAATATTTTTGAAGCCGGTGTTGTTGGCGGTTTAAGAGATAAAAATACGGATTTTAAATTGCAGTTTAATTTTAAACCAACAGATGGTCAAAATTTTATGCAGGGGTTTATAACTGATGCATACATTATGAATACGTCGCTTCCGCATCATAAGATAATCGTCGGTAATTCGAGAAATCAGGTCGGTGTAGATGGCGGCGCAAGTTCATATACCCTGCCGTTTGCCGCACGTTCTCAAATCGCAAGAAATTTTGGTAATACAAGGGCTTTAGGGGTTCGTGTTGTCGGAAATTATTCGCTTGCAGATTACAGTTTGGCATTAAACAGTTCTGATAGGTTTTTTCATGAGTTTTTTGCGGGACCTGAATTTACGGGTTGGGTAAATCTTAAGCCGTTTGGAAGAACTGATGGCAGATACGGGCATTTGGTAGTCGGAGGCGGTTTGAATGCAGGGCATAGAAATGAAAATTATACGGTTGGCGGTGCTTATGTCGGATATTCTTACAAAAAATTTGCAGTAAATGCGGAATATTCAATCGCTGACGGATACAACGGAAGAACTTTTAGCTCAGACAGAGCTGAGGGCTTTTATACAACTGTTACCTACCGCTTAACCCCAAAACTTCATATATTGGCTCGTTTCGATCAGTTTGACCCGAATCGTGACATAAACGGAGATTTGAGAAGAGAATATAGTGCAGGTTTAAATTATTTTATCAAAGGTCAGGCTCTCAGGCTTATTTTGAATTACGTTTTTTGCGAAAATCAAAATACCGAAGACAGCCACAGGATTATTCTCGGCACCCAAATATTATTGTAAACTGCCGTAAAATTCAATAAAAATAACGGATTGTTATGTAAAATTAAAGTTACCATGTTGCATAAATTTGGAAAATACGTTATAATCTGTAAAATAAGAGGAATTTAGCAATAGATTTTTTCTTAAAAAGTACTAAATCAGGAGAACACAACAATGTACCAAGACGAAAAATTAGTATGTGAAGATTGCGGAGCAGAATTTATCTTCACGGCAGGCGAACAGGAATTTTATGCGGAAAAAGGATTAGTCAACAAACCGAAAAGATGCCCTGATTGCAGAAAAGCACGCAGACAAAATAACAGAAAATCAAGAAAAATGTATGATGCAGTTTGCTCAAAATGCGGTGCTCAAACTCAGGTTCCTTTCAAACCTATTCCGGGTAAAGAAGTCTATTGCAAGGATTGTTTTTCAACATTAAAAGCTGAATAATTAAAAATTTCATATTTAAAAATGCGGCGCTCTTTAAATAAGAGCGCCGCATTCTATTTAAATTTAATCAAGCCCCGATACAGCTGTTTAAATACTCAATAGTGCTTATTTTTTCATCATAAAGATATTTGATAAAATTAAGATAAGCTGCATCGTATGAAGTTACAACAAGGTTAATCTCAAATCCGTCGGTGCAAAAAGGTTCATAATCATAAACAACGTAGCTGTTGTATTTGCTTTTCCATTCTTTTCTTTCGACACGGCTGTTGTTCTCTTCAATAATATCTTCAAGCCATGCAATAATATCTTTATTAACATTTTTCATTTCCATTCGGCTGTACCTTGCACAGTCGTGGCAATTATTTCCCATCAGCATAAAATTACTCCTTATCTAAGGCAGGTTTGTTATATTGAAATTGTAAATGTTTTTTTATCGGAAATAATCCCCTGCAGGTATAAGACCATATAGTAAATTTTATTAATATTACAATCTTTAACATTTTGCCCCCAAAAAGCTGTTATGGTATAATTCTGTCAGAATGGAGAGAGTTTAAATGAATTTAGCGCATATATTTACAGATATCCCTATTTTGATAGTGCTTTCAACCTTTGTGCTGTCAATAATTTTCTGTTTAAACCGATATTTTTATGTCGGTAAAAATTTGAGAATATTTCAAAAGTTTTTGACAAATTTTAAAAAAACTGATTTAAATTTCAGGTTCAAAGAAATTGATGAATGGATGATGGCAAACCCTTATGTATCAGCAGCTTGGATGGAATTTAAAAATACCCTTGTGTTTTCCGAATCCGTAGCATTGAGAGGGCAAAATAATAATCTTACTTATAAAGAAGTTTCTACGACAGTACAGAATATTCAAACTACAGTTGATCCGCTATATTTCTTTAATGAAGAATCACTTGTTATATCAAAATTTAACTTTAAATTTATTCAAACTGTTCCGACAATCTTAACAGGTTGCGGTCCGTTATTTACATTCTTGAACATCGCGATTGCTTTTGGTAAAATCGACTTTTCATCACAGGAAAAAACCATTTCATCAGTTGCAAACTTGATGACATCAATGCAGGTTGCAGCGTTGGTATCAGTATTTGCGGTAGGTTCATCACTTTTATTCTTGATTATTGAAAAAGTTTCGTACAACAATATTTGTAAACGAACACTTCATAAATGTCAGGATTTGATTTCAAAATTGTTTGATAATGTTTCATCAGAAAAATTCTTGTTTGAACTTTTGCGTGAAACTAAAATACAAAACAACAATTTGCAGCATTTGATGACCGGAATGCCGGAACACTTTAAAGTTGCGTTCAATTCCGGAATTGCCTCAAACTTGGTTCCGTATCTTGAGAACCTTATTTTTGGTGTGAACCTTCTAAATAAACAAATGAAAGAATCTGCCAAAAAAGGCGGCGGTGACGAAGTAGACGAACTTTTTTAGGGAGATTTGACAAATGGCAATCGGGGCTAAAAAATCAATACATGAAGACGCAGCTGATAACATATTCTGGACCACGATGGCCGACTTGATGTTAGGTCTTGCAATTATCTTTATGACATTGTTCGTATTTGCAATGACAGGTTTTACGCAGGAAACAGTCAAACTTCAGGAAAGTCAGATGAAAGCAACCGAGGAACTTGCGGCAAAGCTTAAAGAAGCAAAAATTGATGCCGAAATTGACCGTTTGACAGGTAATGTTAAAATCTCAAATTTGGAGCTTTTTGAATTGAACAGTTATACGCTTTCTCCAAAAGGCAAAGCTTATTTGGACAAGTTTATTCCTATATATTTGGATACGATATATTCAAAGGAAATTTTACGTGACAACATTGCAGATATCGTAATTCAAGGTCATACAGACTCTCAATCTTTTGCAGGACTCAAAACAAAAGATGAACAGTTTGCCAAAAATATGGAATTGAGTTTGTTGAGGGCAAACGCTGTTGCTCAATATGCCTTATTAAAGACAAATTACGATAAAACAAACAGTGAAAACCTTCGCAAAATGCTTGTTGTAGAAGGAAAAAGTTTTTCTGATCCTGTGATTGTTGATGGGAAAGAAGATTACAACAAAAGCCGTCGTGTAGAACTAAAGTTAAGAGTAAAAGCACGTAATTTTGCACAAATATTTGGATTGAATTTCGGAAATGATTAACGAGAATTACATATTAGAAACAATAAATATGATAAAGCTTTACAATCTTGATATAAGAACTGTAACGCTGGCATTAAGTTTGCGTGATTGTATGGACAGCGACGTAAACAGGGTTTGCGAAAATATTTATAACAAAATTAAAAAATATGCTGCAAACTTGGTCGAATACGCAAATGAATTGGAAAATGAATATTCAATTCCGATAATAAATAAAAGAATTTCAGTAACCCCGATATCATTAGTCGGAGAAGCTTGTAAAAATCCTGATTACGTAAAGATAGCCAAAACTCTTGATATGGCAGGAAAAGAAGTCGGAGTAAATTTTATAGGCGGATTTTCAGCTCTTGTAGAAAAAGGTTGTACAAGAGGTGATAATTTATTAATAGAAAGTATTCCGGAAGCTTTATCAAAGACTGATTTTTTGTGTTCATCGGTAAATTTGGCATCATCTAAAGCAGGGATTAATATGGACGCTGTTTTAAAGATAGCTGAAATCATAAAAAAATCTGCTGAAATGACGCAGGATAAAGATTGTATTGGGGCGGCGAAATTAGTATGTTTTTGTAATTCACCAGGAGACAATCCTTTTATGGCAGGGGCTTTTTGCGGAATGGGAGAGCCTGAATGCGCTTTAAATGTCGGAGTATCAGGGCCTGGGGTTGTAAGAGCGGCAGTGGAAGATTTGCCTAAAAATGCTGATATGAGTGTATTGGCAAATAAAATTAAGCAGACGGCCTTTAAAATTACAACAACAGGAGAATTAATCGGAAGGAAGTTAGCCGGAAGGCTTGGGATTCCTTTTGGAGTAATTGATTTATCTTTAGCGCCAACACCTGCGATTGGCGATAGTGTTGCAGGAATTTTTCAGGCAATGGGGCTTGAACATGCGGGAGCACACGGTACAACAGCGGCTTTAGCAATGCTTAATGATGCTGTTAAAAAAGGTGGAATAATGGCAAGTTCTCATGTTGGCGGGCTTTCGGGAGCTTTTATTCCTGTGTCCGAGGATGCGGGTATGATTGAGGCTGCATCAAGAGGCTGTTTGACATTTGATAAACTTGAAGCAATGACATCGGTTTGTTCTGTCGGGTTGGATATGATTGCAATACCCGGTGACACTTCGGTGGATACTATTGCAGGAATTATTGCTGATGAGATGGCTATAGGTATGATTAACAAAAAAACTACGGCTGTCAGAATTATTCCAGCAATCGGAAAAACGATAGGAGATAGCGTTTCTTGGGGCGGGCTTCTGGGTGAAGCTCCGATTATGAAAGTAAACGGGCTTTCATCTTCTGCGTTTGTCAGACGAGGCGGAAGAATTCCTGCACCAATTCATTCACTTAACAATTAATAATAAATTTTTATTTTTTTTAAATAAATGGGTATAAGATAATAAATATCGGAGGAATCAAAGTTTAATTAAATGGGAAAATCATTTCACGAATTAAGTCAAAATCTGAAAAACTATATTATTGACTGTCATTCAAACTATAAAGGATTAAAAAACGTATCTGTAGAAAGATATAATAATTTGCAATTAAAAATGGACGCTGAAGTTTATCAAACATTTCATGTAATTATACGTATAGGAATTTCAGAAGCAGTAATGATTTTACCGGAGGGATTAATTTTTTCGGGAACTCTCGGTATGGATGAAAAATATGTTCAGCGTTGGTTACAGCTTCCTACAGTGCAACAAGAACTAAGTTTATTATGGACTACGGCTAAGTTGTATTCTACGTAAAATGATGTTATAATAACAATTGTATATGATTGGATAAATTTATATGGGTAAAACATTTAACGAACTGGCACAAGATTTAAGAGACTATATTGTAGATAAACATGCAAACTACCGTGGTTTAAAACATATGAGCCTTCAAAGGTATAATAATCTTACCATAAGTATGAATTCAAAGCGTTATGGACAGCCGCATGTAATAATAAGAGTTGGCATATCTGAAGCTGTGTTTTCTTTTCCATACGTAAATAAAATTGACGGCGGATTGGGCATGGATGAAAGATTTGTTATGCAATGGGTTGGTTTGGATACTACTATTCAATCACTGGATGCTCAGTGGAAAATTATTAAATTACAAGAATTAGATCAAAGTGATAAATAGTTATTTCTTTTTAGTCATAGATTTTGATCTTAGAGTTCGGTGGTAAGTTATAGCAAATCTGTGGGCTTCATCTCGAATTCTTTGAAATAAAAAGAGCGCGCTTGAATTTTGCGGGAGAATTACTGGAGTGGATTGTTTTGGCAAGAATACTTCTTCGTGTTTTTTGGCTAAACTTACGACATCAATTCCTGTTACGCCCAGTTCTTCTATAATTTCCATAACGCTTGAAAGTTGACCTTTGCCGCCGTCTATAATCATCAAATCCGGCTTATCCCAATTTTTGTCACCAAGATGTTTAAGCCGGCGGGTTAGAACTTCTTTCATTGAAAGAAAATCGTCAGGTTTTCCTTCTGTTGTTTTAATTTTAAACTTTTTATATTCCGATTTTTTGCTTTGTCCGTTTATGAAAGTTATCATAGATGCGACTGTGTTTGTCCCTTGAATGTGCGAAATATCGTAGCATTCAATTCGATGAGGAAAATTTTTAAGGTGAAGTTTTTCTGCAAGATATGAGCCTATTTCATTAAAATCATCCCGAATTTTCGACATTTTTTTAAGTTTTGCGTTATCAAGCACAACCCTGGCATTTTTGTCTGCAAGTGATTGAAGTTCTTTTCCTTGCGCGGATTTGCCGTAACTGATTTTGACTTTCTTTTTCGCTAAAATCTCAAGCCATTCTTCGTAAAGAGCTTTTTCTCCTAAATTTTCAAGCTCATTTGATACGATTTTATCTGGATAGCCAAGAGTAAGAGAATTGTAGTATTCTTTAAAGAATGTTGCAAAAAATTCGGTTTTGTCTTCTTCTTCAATTTCGTAGATGAAATCTTTTTTATCAATAAGTCGTCCCTCTCTTATCATAAGAATTACGATTGCAAAAATTCCGTCTTCTGAAAGCAGAGAAATTATATCTTCGTTTAGTTTGGTGTTTTCGTAGACAACCTGCTGTTTTTCAAGAGTCTTTTTTAAATCCATATAGCTGTCACGAAGTCTTGCGGCTTTTTCAAACTGTTCTTCAGAAGCATATTTTTCCATTTGTGTTTTTAATTTTTCCAACAATTCCGATTGTTTTCCGGAGAGGAAAAGTTCTGCCTGATTTACAAGCGATTTGTATTCTTCGCTTGTAACTTTGTTCTGGCACGGCGCCATACACCTTCCGATATGATAGTATAGGCAGGGGCGGTCTTTGAATTTCGGGGTTTTACACTGTTTGAGCGGAAATATCTTTTTTAAAAAATCAAGTGTCGAATACATTGCCCTTATATCTGTGTAAGGCCCGTAATAGCGACCTTTTTCTGGGTTCATATTCTTTTTACGGACAACCTGAATCCTTGGAAAATCTTCATCCGTAACCAAAAAATAAGGGTATTTTTTATCGTCCTTTAATAAAATATTGTATTTGGGTTTATGTTTTTTAATCAAATGGCTTTCTAAAATAAGCGCTTCGACTTCTGTATTTGTGATTATGTATTCAAGCCTCTCGATTTGTGAAACAAGAACTTGAACTTTCACGCTGTCGTGATGTTTTTTGTTGAAATAACTCATCACACGACGTTTCAGGATTTTAGCTTTGCCAACATAAATGATTTCATTGTCTTTGTTGTAATAGATATAACACCCGGGAAGGGATGGCAGAAGTTTTAGACTTTGTTTCAAATTCTCGTTCATAATTTATATTATATCATATGTTGATAAATAGAGCAGTAGGGTGCGTCGTTTGACGCACCGAAAAATAAGTTTATAAAGCCTCCGGCAGGTCTTACGCAGACGGCGGTCGCTTTTGTGGAAAAGCGACGCAAACCACGCCCTGCACTACGTTCGCTAATCATATGTAAATGTTTCACCCAAAGCAAGCAAACTCGCTTCGCTCAGACAAAGCTTGCTTATGAAGTTGTGAAACAAAACAATGCTTGCTCACTCCGTGAAGGGCGGTTATTTAAATAAAAATTTGCACACTTCGCTATCGTCGCAAAATTTTGTTTTTTAAGATATTTGAGGGAATTTAGGCTTTTATATTGTATGGTGCGTCGTTTGACGCACCAAAAAATAGATATACGCACTGAATGATAGTTCTGGCGCAAAATATATCTGCACACGGGAAGGCTTGGCGCATTGAAAGGCGTATTAAATCTAAAGGCTTGTCAAAAGTAAAAAGGGTTGCTATAATAAAAGAGTAGCATAGAAAAGTATAAGGAGCTGGAAATGCTTGATATGATTGAATTACAGGGGGGGGGGTGGCACCCGAGAATAGCTCCTTAAGAGGGAAAAAGGCTGGATTTACATTAGCAGAAGTTTTAATAACTTTAGGGATATTGGGCGTTGTTATTGCCATGACCTTGCCGACTCTTTATAACAGAAACTTGTATAAAACTCTTGAAGCTGGTTTAAAAAAAAATTATACAATTATTCTGCAAGCATTTGATTTGTATTATGCGAAAAACGGCGAAAAACTTACACCTGACATAATTAAGGGGAATGGAACCGATGTCAGTCTAAAATCTCTTATTATGCCATATTTTAAAGTTTTAATAGACTGCGGAGCTAATGGAGATCACAAACAAAAACAATGTGTATACGTAAATAGCCAATATAAAACCTTCAGTGGAAAAAAATTAAATGAGTTTATAGCTGCATTTGATGATGGACAATTTGTAATTGAAGATGGAAGCATAATCCTGATTGAGGATATGCAAGGTAGTAAATATAAATTTATATCAGTAGATGTTAACGGACGAAATAAGAATCCCAACCGTTGGGGATATGATTTATTTACATTCGAGCTTATGGACAACGGGCAAATTTTACCTATGGGTGCTCCAGAAACACGTTATACAGATAAAAATGAATATTGCTCTCAAACATCAACTAATGTTTACAACGGAATAGCATGCACCTATTATGCAATTAATGAAAAAAACTATTTTACAAATTTATCTAATTAGAAGTCTGGTGCGTCGTTTCGACGCACCGAAAAATAAGTTTATAAAGCCTCCGGCAGGTCTTACGCAGACGGCGGTCGCTTTTGTGGAAAAGCGACGCAAACCACGCCCTGCACTTCGTTCACTAATCATATGTAAATGTTTCACCCAAAGCAAGCGTAAATGTTTCACCCAAAGCAAGCAAACTCGCTCCGCTCAAACAAAGCTTGCTTATAAAGCCGTGAAACAAAACAATGCTTGCTCACTCCGTGAAGGGCGGTTATTTAAATTAAAAATTTACACACTCTGCCATCGTCGCAAAATTTTGTTTTTTAAGATATTTGAGGGAATTTAGGCTTTTATATTGTAGGGTGCGTCTTTTGACGCACCAAAAAATAGATATACGCACTGAATGATAGTTCTGGCGCAAAATATATCTGTGCACGGGAAGGCTTGGCGCATTGAAAGGCGTATTAAATCTAAAGGCTTGTCAAAAGTAAAAAGGATTGATATAATAAAAGAGTAGCATAGAAAAAGGTAAGGAGCTGGAAATGCTTGATATGATTGAATTACAGGGGGGGGGGGCACCCGAGAATAGCTCCTTAAGAGGGAAAAAGGCTGGATTTACATTAGCGGAAGTTTTAATAACTTTAGGGATATTGGGCGTTGTTATTGCCATGACCTTGCCGACAGTTGTCGGGAAATATAAAAAGCAGGCGACAATATCTCAATTAAAAAAAGCTTATACGGTATTAAGTCAAATGGTTTTGCAAGCTCAAGAAGATAACGGCGGGGCTTATTTTGAAACGTCAGATAATGTAAATGCGGATGCAACCAAA
>CASFTJ010000008.1 GCA_949297715.1 uncultured bacterium
CGCTCCACTTATTCCTAAAGACATAAAATCGTATATTGAACCATTCGGTGGTGGTGGTTGGGTTTTATTTTATAAGGACAGATGGGCAGATTTAGAAATATACAACGACTTAGATGGAAGATTAGTTAATCTTTTTAGAATCGTGAAATACCATCCGAATGCATTAAAAGAAGAATTAAAATATCTTCTTGGCTCTCGTGAAATGTTCTTCCAATTTTTGAATGGCACTTTTATTACAGATATTCAAAAAGCAGCACAGTTCTTGTTTTTAATAACACGTTCTTTTGGTGGTCGTGGTGATACTTTTGGAACTGTAAAAAAATCTTCAGGCGGTGCATCAAAATCTCAACGCAATGTTTTAGAAAAAATTGATGCAATCCACAAACGCCTTGATAAAGTTATGGTTGAGAATCGTGACTTTGAAAAATTGATTAAACAATACGATTTTGAAGGTGCATTTTTCTATTGCGATCCGCCGTACACTTCAGGTTGCGGTTATGAAGTAACATCTACCGCAGACTTTGACCACGAACGTTTAAGAGATGTTTTAGGCAGCATCAAAGGTCGTTTTCTGCTCTCATACGATGATTCTCCAAAAGTTCGAGAATTATACAAAGGCTTTGAGATGATTGAAGTTGAAAGACAGAACGGAATTAACAATCGTGAGGGTACTAGCAGGGCGAACAAGGTATATAAAGAACTGCTGATTGCTAATTACCCAATAAAAAATTTATTTAAAAATGTCTGACTCGATTGAAATAAAAATTGATAACAAAGAAGTTGAATCAAGACTTCTTGATTTGGCTCAAAGAAGTGAAAACCTGCGACCGTTAATGAAAAACATCGCAGGTGTTTTCGCATATTCTACCGAAGAAAACTTTAAAGAAGAGGGAAGACCTGATAAATGGACAGATTTAGCCGAAACAACGAAAAAACAGAGAACGAAGACAGGACATTACCCTGGACAAATTTTACAAGTTTCAGGTAAACTAGCATCATCAATAAGTACATATTATGACAATGATTCAGCTGTTATTGGTTCAAATCTTGATTATGCTGCAATTCATCAGCTCGGAGGTCAAGCTGGTAAAAATCAATCTGTAACTATACCTGCAAGACCATATTTAACACTTACAGATGATAATTGCAATGAGATTTTACATAATATAAGTAAATACTTTGAAGCTTAAAGTCTGGTATTTTCTTTCCTTAACTATTTTATAAAGCTTTGTTGCCCAAAAAGTCTATTTTATTATTTCTGAAAACCTTTAAATAAATTTCGAATACTTTTTATATTAAATCCAAGAAATCCTTTTTTAGGGTTTGATTTATCTTCAAATTTAGTTAGTTTAATTTTTCTTTTATTTTTAGGTATTTCTTTTTCCAAAATTAAAGGTTCATCAATTATACTTTCTTTAATATCTGGTTCTATAATCTCATTTTGTTTTATAACAGGAATATTTACATTTTCTATTGGTTTTGGAGTGTTTAATACAGGTTTATTTTCGATAACTTGTTTTGATTTATATTTGGATACTACAAAATTGTTAGAAGTTTGATTTATTGTAACTTTAGAAGTATCTTTATTCTTTTTCTCATATCTATTATTCAATTGTTTTGCATATTTTTTTAATTTACCTAATGCTTTATCTTCAATTTGTCTTATTCTTTCTCTTGAAACTCCATAAATCTGACCAATTTCATCTAATGTTTTTCCTTCTCCACAATTTCCTAAACCAAATCTTTTTATAATAACACTACGTTCTTTTTCTGTTAATTTACTTAAAAGATATGCCAACGTATCTAATTCTGTATAAGTTCTATTAGGTAATTTTATTTCTTCCAATAAAATATTTGATATAAAATGTTCATCATCAAATTGATATATAAAGTGATTTTTTTCGTTTTGCCAAATTGGACTGTTTGGATTTTCATAATAATCTTCAAATCCTAATATGCATCTTGGAGAATTAAATATCCTTTCAATATGTTTAGCGGTGTATTTAATTCCATTTTTATTATTTTCAGTTAGGTATTTTGCAATTTGTTGATTATTTGCATAAGGGTAATTATTAACATACTTGAAAACTTTGGAAACTAAATCTTGATAATGAACAGGATATCTAATAACTTTACCTTTATCAACTATTGCACGACCTATAGATTGTTTAATCCACCAAGTTGCAAAGGTTGAAAATCTAAAACCTTTTGTGTAATCAAATTTTTCGGCAGCTTTGCAAAGTCCGATATTACCCTCTTGAATTAAATCTAATAAAGAAAAACAATGCCGATAAATATATTTCTTAGCTATACTGACAACAAGTCTTAAATTTGCATTTATCAAATGAATTCTAGCATAATAATCATTATTGTCCTTAATTTTTTTTGCCAGTTCTAATTCTTGTTTTTCAGATAATAGTTTAATTTGACCAATTGCATTCAAGTACCAATAAATAGGATCATCAATTGGTAATTTTTCTATTAATTCTTGGTTTCTAACAATATTACGACTTGAATATTTTGAAATTATGTCTTTAAAATTCTGTTCAAATTCTTCAATTCCAACATCATCATTAAAATAATTTTCGTCATAATCTTCCCATTCTTCATAATTATCATCTAAATAATCAAAATCATAACCAGTTTCAGAACTGCTATATATTTTTTCCGTTTTAGTTAAATCATATTTTGTTATGTTTGTATTTTCTATTTTAATAGTAGTTTCGTTTTGCTTTTGAACAGAATTAATCACAACAGGTTTATGTTCTTGTATTTGGGGTATTTTGTTTTTTTCTTTTACTTCAAAACTTTCTTCCTGTTTTTTAGTTTTAAGTTCAATTTTTGACTGCTCAACAGGCTCTTCTTTGGGCGGTTCAACTTGAACTTTTAGTACTAATACAGGCGGTTGTTGTGGTTCAACTTTTTTGATTTGCTGTTTTTTACCATAAATATAATCAATATTAAAAGCCATATTCAATATATTTTGTTGTTCTTCAGTAAAATTATTAGGGGTAATTCTTAAAATATTTATACTTTCTAAAACATCTTTGTCACTATCATTTTTGTTTATGCGGTGTTCTGTAAATACAAAACACAAATATTTACCAAAAGACATTAAAATAATACTTGGGTGTGGTAATTGTCGGTTTATTTCTCCTGCAATATGTTTAATGGTTGTATCTGTGCAAATACTCGTTTTTAATTTTAAAGCAAAATAAAAGTATGCTTTATTGGCAGATTTAACTTGTGCAATATGTTTGTTGCGAAGTATTTTATTCAAATCCTCTGTTGTAAATTGAAACAATAAATAAAATTGTTCCCACTCGGACCAATGTGCTTTTATCTTATTAAGATTGGGGCAAGCTTGATTAAATGCTTCTGGGCTTTCAAGCCCTGCAATTTTTCTTGAAGTATCATACCCTAGATTTTCAAATAATTTAACAGCATCATTTTTTAGGTCAGCTTTATAACTGCCTAATTTATTAACTATTTTAATTAATTGTTCTTTTTTTGATGTTTCCATTAGCACTATTCAAGTTTGAGATTTGTATTCATTACAAAATTTGTATCTATACTTTATGAATTAGTAATTAATTCATCATAAAATTCTTGCAAATATTCTTTGTGTTTTTTTAACTTTCTAATTGCACGAACAATAGTTTGATTTATAGATTCTCCGGAAACACCATATATTTGGCCAATTTCATCAAGTTTCCATTGTCTACCATCTTCCAATCCGTAACGTAATTTAATAACTCTGATTTGACGTTTTGATAAAGTCTTATTAAGAATAACATTGATTCTCTGTTTTAATTCATCAACTAAGATTTTATTAATTTCTTTCTGAAAATCAATACTGTAATTATCAAATTTTGTATGGTCTAAATAATAATACTCTTCAAATCCGATAGTACAAGTGGGAGAATTAAATAATTCCTCAATTCTTTTTTCTGACAAATTTAATTCTTTTGCAATCTCAGCACAAGTAGGTTCTTTATTATATTTCTGGATATATTTATCTTTAAAAACAAATATTTTTCTAAAAAGTTCATTAACGTTATGTGGATAGTGAATCATTTTCCCTTTATCTGAAATAGCCCTACTTATAGAATTTTTAATTAACCAAGTTGCATAAGTTGAAAATTTGTAACCCTTAGTATAATCAAATTTGTTAATTGCTTTTATTAGACCGATATTGCCTTCTTGAATTAAATCAGAAAATGATAAACTTTTTCTGTAAATATATTTTTTAGCAATATTTATTACAAGTCTTAAATTTGCACAAATTAAAATGTTTTTTGCTTGATCTGATAATTCGGAATTATCTAAATCTTTAAAAAACATTGGTTCAAGACTTTTATCCAATATTGGATATTTACATATTTTATTTAGATACCAGTATGTGGTATTTTCAGTCAAATTATTTAATTGTTGATTATATAGTTTTAATAACTTTTCTAAAGAATACTTTCTAGCAGCCTTTATTAATTCTTCTTCAACTTTATCTATGCCAAAGTCGGTTTCATTTTCCTGATAACATTCTTCTATATTTGAATAGATTTCCTCTTGTTTTTTTTTGTAGGAATATTCTTTTTGTGAGAATGTGAATACATTTTTAAGGCTAAGTGTTTTAAGCTTTTTAATTTCATTATTATCAGCATTTTTACATTGAATTTTTAGCATATGTACTGATTCAAGAATATCTTTATTTTCATCTAACTTGTTCTTACGTCTTTCGGTGTATATTAAATTTAAAAATGAACCCGAAACCACACTTATTATTGTGGGATTTGGAATTTGCTTGTTAATTTCTTTGGTAATTTGTTTAAGTTCCGTATCATTTACCAATCTATTTAATTTTATAGTGAAAAACAGTAAAAAATTGTGATAATTTTTATCAACTGAAATATTTAAAACTTTTTGAATGTCCTGATTGGTTACCTGAAACAAAAATGCTGCATTGCTCCAAAAATTTATCATTGCTTTGTTTTTATCAAAGTCAGGAAAATATTTTTCAAATGCTTCAATCGTATTTAGATTAGAAATGCGTCTATTTGTTGGATACCCAAGAGCTTCAAACAATAAAAAAGAGTTTTCAACAAAATCCTTGTTATAACATAAAAAATTATTTAAAATATTTTTTAGTTTAGCATTCATAAATATTTACATACCTTTGTCTGTATAGTATTGTTACAATATTTTTTCTAAGATAAAAGAAAATCTATATCAATTATCAAGGCTTTATCATAAGTTAAATCATAAAGTTTATAAACCATTAAATCAATTTTTCTTTCACATTCTTTAAGATTTTAAATAATTCTATTGAGCTTTCATATAAATTCCCGTTTTTAAAATTCGATACTGAATTTTTTATATCATTTTTAAGCGACATTGTTTCCCTCACTGATTATTAACCAACTGATAAGTTCAAAATCATCATCACATTTAACTTGTTCTTCCTCTGTCGGAATAAACGCACCTCTTACAAAAACATTTTTTAATATGTCTTTTTGATAAGATTTTGTAATTTCATTAACTGAATTTTTCAAAAGTTGATTGTACACTTCCAAACCATTTTCAACTTCTAATTTTTTATTAAATATTTCGCATAACTCTTGATAAGGAACATTTTTACCTAAACAAAGAGTTCTATAAATATCTAATATTTTCTTTCCTTTTTCAAATGATAAATATAACGAGCCATCATTCTTGATATATACAAGATAATAAGGTTGGAATTTATTTACTCGTTTATTTTCTTCTGATGAATGTTTTTGTTTCAAGCAGAAAATAATTCCTGCCGGCATACTACATTCGTTTTCCATTTTATCTGTATATTTATTGGGAATTATAGCATTTAAACCTATTGGTAATTGTTCAAGTTTATCATTCTGAGTTTTGGTATATGACATTAAATCGGTATAAAAATCTTCCATTGATATATCTGATAATGCAAAATCTTCATCTGAATCTTCAATATCTTCTAACGGTTCTTCCGCCATTAATTTTTTTATCTGTTTTTCTCTGAATGATAATTCATTCTTCTCTGCAAATTCAAAATCTTGTTCCTCTAAAATGTAATCATCTGTTGTTGTAGTTTGGTCTGCCAATGCCATTCTCGCTTCAACACGATATTGCAGTTTAATATAATGTTCTAAATCTTGTGTGGGCCAGAAACTTATCATTTGAATTTCACTATTATTACTTCCAATTCTATCAATACGCCCAAACCTTTGAATTAATCTTACAGGATTCCAATGAATATCATAATTTACAACAGTATCACAATCTTGTAAATTTTGACCTTCTGAAATACAATCCGTACAAATCAAAATATCAATTTGCTCGTTTGCAGAACGTGATTCTTCTAATTTCGCTTCTGGTGCAAAATTTTCCAATATTGTATCAAATTTATCTGCTCCAAAAGTAGTCCTATTTTCGTTACCTGTAACAAGTGCAATATTTAAACCTAAGTTTTTATTAACATAATCAATCAAGGAATTATATAAATATTCTGCAGTATCACTATAAGATGCAAATACAATTAACTTTTTATTAGTTTGTTTAGATTTATGTTCAATTAAATCTTTTAATTCTTGAAGTTTTGCATCTCTGTCTGCTGTTATTGTTAAAGCCATATTATAAATTTTTTCAATCTGTTTACGATCTTTTTTTAGTGCTTTTTTCCAAGCATCAGTATCCAAATCTCTAATATCAAAAACTAATTTTTTACCTACTGTATAATCAATATCATCTTCATCATCTTCATAAGTGTATACCTCTTCATCATTTTTATATTCTAAAACAAAATTATCCTTAGTCTTTTCACACATTTCAATTTGTGCAAGCCTTTTATCAATATTGTTTAGAATATGCTTCATAGAAAGAGTAAATGAAGCAATAGAACTTTCTAATCTCTTTAAAAATCCCATTTTCATCATTCCGATTAAATAATCTTCTCTTTTTTCTTGGGTCATTGTTGAACGACCTTTTTTATTGTATTTTTCTTTGTTTCTGACTACAAAATTTGTAGGTTTATATAAAGATAGTGAATATTGTTCAATTTCGTCATTAAGTTGCTCATAAGTAGGGAATTCACCCTTTAAATCTATATGTTTATAAATTGAAAGGGGTTTCTTTCTTTTTGGTATTTTGTTCATCAAGTCATCAGATTGATAATAATTTTTAATCTGTTTACGAGAACGAGAAATTGTTAAATTAGAAAGTAAATTTACAAATTTAGCATCTAATTTTTCAAGTAATTCATCTTTATTTCTATTTTTGCTTTTTGCCCATTCAATATATTTTTTATTTGCAACTTTAATTAAACCGCTTACACTTGGAATATCTAAATTATCTCTAAATGCATAATCATCATCTAAATCAATAAGTCTTATCTGGTTTTTTAAGTCATTTAAAGATGTATTTACAGGCGTTGCAGACAATAACAAAACTTTTGGCTGTCTTGATCCGTTTTTAATTATATCATTCATTAACTTGTCATAACGGCTTAATTTTATTATATTGCCATCTTCATCAGTTTTACTGCCTGTTGCATTTCTGAAATTGTGAGATTCATCTATTACAACTAGGTCAAAATCCCCCCAGTCAAATTTTTTATTTTCCGCATTTTCAGAAGTAAGATCTGTGTGAGTTTTAAAATAAATTTTTAAATTATCATCTTTAAAAGGATTGTCTGCATTTTTATCTGTATATTTTTTCCAATTATTTTCAAGTCGTTTAGGTGCTAACACTAATATGTTAGGCTTTTTAGTACAGATATAATATTGAATAACACCCAAAGCAGTAAATGTTTTACCTAAACCAACACTATCTGCCAATATACAACCGTTAAATTTATCAAGTTTTTTTACAATAGAATTAACGGCATCTTTTTGGAATTGGAATAATTTTTGCCAAATTTTTGTTTCTGTATATTTTTTATTTGTTTCAACATTAATAAAATTTTCATCAAGCTCACCCGAAAAAATCTCATAAAGGGTTTTTAAATAAACAATTTCAGGCGAATTCTCTTTGTATAAGGTTTCTATATATTTTAAGATTTCCCTTTTGGCATCTTCTGTATTATTATTCCATAAATCATCAAACCATTCTTTTAATTCTTTAATACCCTGTTTACTGTCTAAAATAGTATTTAACTC
This sequence comes from uncultured bacterium, assembly GCA_949297715.1. GTDB lineage: Bacteria > Cyanobacteriota > Vampirovibrionia > Gastranaerophilales > Gastranaerophilaceae > Scatenecus. The sequence goes on from CASFTJ010000008.1 coordinate 8,163, forward strand.
ATAATTAGAACATTCATTGATTCCTAAACCGCTGCTTGTAAAATTGGAACTTCCAACAATCGCATCAACAACTCCACGAGGATTATTGTCTTGTTCTATATAATACATTTTTCCATGGATCAAGGTTTTATGATTTTCTTTTTTAGGTGCAGTTCTAACTTGAACATTAGATGATTTTAACCAATTATAACATTCTTTTGCTATTTTATTCTGTGTAATTGCCTTATCAAGTGAAATATTTTCATCTTGGATTTTAAAAACTTTAAGTCTTTTGTCTTTTAAACCCAAATTTTCAATTGATGACGGTTCTCCAAGTATAAAGTTAGTGTGAGCAACTTTTTCTGTTAATTCATCCTTTAAATTATTAAAAGCATAAATTGTAAAATATGCAGATACTATATTGAGATTAGACTTTATCCCGATATTAAAATTTTTGTCTATTTTATCCTTTAAAAAATCAACCACTTTTTTATTTACTGAATTGTCAAGAATTGTAGTTTCGTCTGCCATTCTAACCCCTTATTTTCATCACTTCTGATATCTTTTATATTACCATGAATAATTTATTTTATTTATACAATTAATATACGTTACAACTATGTCATATTCGGACATGATATTTATTTTTGGTTTTAATTTGGTAGCAACTCAAAGTGCGTAATTAAGTCTTACTACAAAGATAGAGAAAAACATGGGGGGGGGGGCTTAACAAAAGATTCTTCAAGAATATGATAAATATGGAAGAAAAATTGGAAGTTACAGATAACTACTTCATAGTATCTGGTGTCATAGTCCATAAAGTTATTCCATATATTTCAGCGACAGCTTTTACTCTATTTATATACTTTTGGTCTTTTTCTTTATTTTCTATAATCAAAACAATTCCCGGCTTTTTATTTAGTGCATATCCATAGTATAAAGCTTGCCCAATAGATTCTGCCCATTTAGGTGCGAAATCAAACTCAATAGCGTGTGTTGCAGTTACACAATCAACCCTTGCCCTATCAGACAGAATAACCTCTGTATTACCACAGTGTGCATCACACCATACTTTTTGATAATCCTTTTCAAAGTATTGATGGTTCTTTGGTGTTTAAGCGAATGCACAACTTGCTATACTTAATACTAATAATATGGATATTAAATTTCTCATTAAATATTATTTTGTCATCTCATATTTTTTAAATTGTTAAAAAATAATTAATTTTCGCATGTTTTATCAAATTTTAAATAATAATAAAAAAGGTGTTTAGCACCTCTTGTAAGGTTTAATCCTCGTATGATTATGCCGTTTACAGGGAGTAGCGAATGCGAAGTAGTAGAATAGCTGTATCCTCTCCCCCTCGACAATTGAATATTTTTTATTATCAAATTTGTATTGTTTTCTAATAATATCGTTTAAATAAAATTAATAAATTTAATAAGAAAAGAGATACCCCGAATCTCAAATGCTGTATCGGACTTGGAATTAGTTTAATTTGTATGAAAATGCTAGTTGCTATAAGCAACTGAGATATTCGCTTTTTCATATAAAAGAAAGGAATTTTTAATGGAATACTTAAACAAACTATTAGTGTGTGTTGAAAAAGACCCAACTATCTTCAGAAAATCAAATTTGAATTTTATTGTAGGACTTACAAATACTCAAATTAAAGACCTAAAAAATATGCAATTACAAATGAATTAATTAAGGAAGAAAAACGAGATTTTTTCTTAACTGCAAAAGGTCAAGAATATTTAAAAGAAAATCCTGTCAAATCTTGGTGTTGTGAAGAGTACCCACAACGTCCTGAGATAAATCTTGAATATTTAAAACTTGATAAAATGCCACCAACTCTAACTAAAGCAATTAGATGTTTAGCGAGGCACTTGCTAGAGGGTGAAGAATTAAAAGAAAATTCTACAGAATCATATCTTATGCAAGAATTGCTCTCTGAAAATTCTAACTGCAAGGTTTTAAAAAAAGAAATTGAAAAATATATTTTGCAAGGTAAAAAAATCAAACTTACAGATTTATTTGAAAAATTTATGGTTTATGGTCTCACAAAATCTATCGTTGGAATTTTATTGCTTGATGTACTTGCTAAAAACAAAGACATCTTAGCAATTTATGAAAAATTACAATTCCAATTAAAACTCAATCAAATTATGTTTAATAGGATGATTTTCTGTCCTCAGAATTTTGAAATACAAAAAACAGTGATGGATGATTTACCAATATTGGAGAACATCTCTCTTGTGTTATCAGAAGAACCATCTAAGAACATATTAGATATTACAAAAACGCTTATATATTTTATCCGAGATTTGGAGAAATACACTCTAAACACTGAAAGACTAACTAAACAAACTCTGAGATTTAGAAATGTAATTATGAATGCTAAAGACCCGATAAGTCTTTTTAACAGAGACATTCCAAAAGTTCTTGCAAGGAAGTTCCTACCGGATTGTGATTCAGAATTTTTGAACACCTATAAAACGGCTATTGATGAGCTAAAAGATGCCACTAAAAATATGGTTGATGAAATCAGCGATTTCTTTTTTGAAAGTTTTAATTCAAGAACAAGAGAGGATTTGACTAAAAGATTTGAATCCGTTGAAGAATTTATAGGTGAAAAAGAGCTTAGAATTTTATTTAATAATGTTACTGAAAAAGATGCTGACGACATATTATGGATTAACAGAATAGCTACGTTTATTAATAAATCAAGAGTTCCAAAGGACTGGACAGATGAAGATGTAGCCGATTTCAAAATAAAAGTTAAAGACCTAGCTTTGAAATTCTATACTTTAGAGGCTACTGTTGGAACTGCAAATGTTGGTCAAAGTAAAAGTTTTGATAAATTACTCTCTCAAATTTTATCGTTATCAAAAGCAGAGCAGAGTGTTATTTTAAGAAAAGTAGTTAATGGTTAGTTGTTATTAGAGGAGATTTGTTTAAATGGAAAATAAAAAAGAATATCACATATTGAGCTTGAGTGGTGGAAAAGATTCCACTGCTCTTGCTTTTTTTATGAAAGATAACATGCCGGAGATTTTTAAAAATTTAAAGCTTGTATTTTTTGATACAGAATGCGATTTGTCAGAGACTTATGAATACTTAAATAAAATAGAAATGTACTTAAATAAAAAAATAGAATATATTAAACCGGAATTAAGTTTTGAGCAATTGTATCAAATATATAAATTCATTCCTTCGATTCGATATCGTTGGTGTACAACAGGAATGAAAACAAATCCATTCAGAAAATATATGAATAAATTAATTAACGAATACAATGCACAAAAAATACATCTATATGTAGGAATTCGTTCTGATGAACCAACTCGTATAGAAAAATATCAAAAACAACACATTGAAACAGATGATGGTGTTTTAAAAACTCATTATCCGCTAGCAGAACATGGGCTTATAAAACAAGACGTTTTTGATATTTTAACAAACAGCGGAATTGGTTTTCCTGAATATTATAAGTGGCGTTCTCGTTCAGGATGTTATTTTTGCTTTTTTCAAAAAAAGATTGAATGGATTAATTTATTAGAAAGACACCCTAAATTATTTGAAAAAGCTTTATATTTTGAGAAAATTGGAGGTAAAAATTTTACTTGGTGCCAAGATATGTCTTTAGAAGAATTGATGAAACCTGAAATTATCGAAAAAATTAAAAATAAATATTTACAGAAAAATAATAAAAATATTGAATTACGAAATAATTTAATTAAATTAATGGAATAAAAATTTTTTTGTACATTTGCAATCAATATCATCTATATCTTTAACCCCATCGTGGTCATTATCAACACCATCATAACAAGACCCAATAGAATCTTTTGATTCTGCTTTTGGGTCTTTTCTCAACCATTTATTAGGAATAGAATCCCATAGATAGAAAAATTCTTTTTTAAATTCTTTTGCTAGCTCTTCATTTTCTATTATTAACGTGTTTTCATCATTTCTGTTTTCTGCCGCATTGGTCCAATTCATTGAAGCTATGATTAAATATTTATCATCAATAATTGCTGATTTCATATGCATCTTTCCAACCCAGTTTTCAGTTTTAACTTTTATGCCATTATGTCTTAATTCCCAATGTCTTGAAAACTGATTATGTGCAGAGTTTGCGTCTAAAATAACAAAAACCTTTACTCCTCTTTTTTTAGCTCTTATTAAACTGTTTATAACTTCTTTATGAGTTAAATAAAATATAGGAGTATAAATTGATACTTTAGCATTATCAATTAGTGGAACTATTTTAGTATTTATAGCTTTATTTTGAGGCAAAAAATATATTGAAACTTTTGTTTTATCATTTAAAATTATATTTTCATTGTTAGGGATTGTTTTTTTGCTTAAATGGAATTTACCCTCATTATACATTTGATTAAATTCTTGGTTATAAATATTGGCTACTTTTTTGGATTTTATTAAAACTGAATTATTTGCATTATAAGTCATACAGTTTTCTGAAATATTTGTAGAACCTGTCCAAACATAAGAATTATCAACTACAAAGAATTTATCGTGCATTATCATACTTCTAATATCAAAATCATCAGTACTAAATCTTTTTCCGTATTTTTCTATTTTTTCTCGTTCTATTTTCTCAGTTTTTTTTTATCTTCATAGTAATCAGTTTTAACAGTTTTTAAAGTACTAATCAAATTTTGTGTATCTTTGTAAATATTAATATCGTAAATATCCTTGTCTGTTATACCTTGTACAACTACTCCTCTTTTTTGAGCATTAATTAATGCATCCATTAAATCATCTTCACCTGAAAATCCATAAATAGCAAAATTTATTGATGTTTTTGCAGTGTTTATTAATGATAAAAGACTTGCAGTAATTTCATTTACGGAATTATTTTGAGGCAGTTTAAAACGTAATGGATCAACAAAAAATATTTTAATGTCACCTTCTTTCATTTCTGAAAGATTGTAATAATTAATTTTTTGTGGAGGCAATGGAGCGTCATCAAAACAACAGGATGCTTTTTCAAAGTTTTTAACTTGATTTCTATCGAAAATTTCACTTTGAGTTGCTAACCAACCGTACTTGCAGTTTATTTTATGATATTTCCCATTTTTTTTATTTAATATAACCAAATCGAGCTTATGTGATTTTTTCACATAAGCTTTTAATTTATTTAAATTCTCATAAGGTTTTAATTGAACTGCAAGGTTAGATTTTGTATAAATTGCTGCAAGTCCTGCCTTTAAAACTTCTTCCTCATAGTTCTTGCATTTGCCATCTTTATTGCAATTATAATATATTGACATCAAGTGTCTATTATTTTTATCAAACTTTTCTTCTGCGGTATATTCTGCTTTTACAGGTTTATTCAACAGTTCCTTTTTCGCAAATTCTTTTCCGTAATAGCCCAAACCAAGTGCTTCGTCTTGCGATAAACCATAAAGTTTCATTTGCCATTCTAAACCGTCATTTAATTTAGTTTCAAAGGTATCAATTCCATTAATGCGAACTTTTTCGTTTTGCTCGGGAATTCCGTTTTCGTTAAAGTCAATATATACAGTATCACCATCAATAACCTTGATAACTTTATGGGAACTTACTTCAGCAGATGCAAGATTTACACTTAATGTTAATGTGAATAGTATAGAGATAATTATTTCTTTTTTCATCAAATATATTATATATAAAAAACATATTAAATAAGGAATATTTAAGAATTTTAAATATTCCTTAAAGCTAATTTTGTTGCTTATTTGCTCTATATTGTTCAGCTTTTTCTATTAAATTCAAGCTTTCTCCATGTTGAGAAGATAAAACTGGGTACGTAGAATAAACATATTGTATAAATTTATTAAATCCCATATCTTTAGTTTTTTCAATTATAAAATCTATGCTATCATTATCTATAATATTTGGATTGCCTAGATTTGTATCATTTCTTAAAGAAATAATTTGTTTTGGGTGTCCAAAATCATTAGGGACATACCTTACTTCAAATATGTTTTCATGAGCGGACACCTCATTTATAATATCAGACACAAATGGTCCATAATGATTAAAAATCCAATTTATTTGAGAAACTTGATGCCCACGTTTTAGAACATTTCGCCAGTCTGCTAAATATATAATTTTATTTAATCTAGCATTTGATAAATCTTCTTGATTTGGATAATTTAAACAAATATAATATATTATATCTAGTAATTCATTCATTATTCTGCCTCCAATTCACTATCAACAGTAACTACAGGAGTAAAATCATCTTTTAAATTAGCAATTAAATTTTGGAACTCATTTTTATAACTTTCATATATATTCATCATAATTTCTTTTGTTAATACTTTACTGTTTTTATCTATACTTTCAAAAACAAGAACTGCAACTTTATCGGTATTAGTTAAATTATGAAGAACTACGCAACCAATTGTTTTAGCTTTCATTCTTAATTTGGAAATTATCTCTGGAGGAATTTTGTATTCTTCTCTTAACAATTTATCATAATCTTCTTTTTTATCTGGAAAATCATTTTTAAAAAAGTAATTTTCAGGGCTGTTCCAAGCCGCTCCAATACAACCTTGATTTATAGAATGAATTCCTCTATTTTTCTTATTAAATTCATAATTTTCAGAATATCGTCCTAGCATTATAGATAATTCTTGACCTGAAATAGTATCTTCCTGTATAACATATAAACTTAATCTTTCATTGCTAGTAAAATCATATGCCTTTGAAATTACACTTAATACATCATGCCAAAATATTTGAATATCTATTACATGCTCTCTAAGTTGTGTTTCTCTTAAAACTTTAATATGGTTATAATAATTATTTTTTAATTTAATATTTTTTTACCGTTTCTTTTTGTGGTCTTTCTACGAAAAAATAAATAATAATGGACAAAATAATTAAGCAAATAGCTATTACTATTAGAAGTTTATCAACTTTGGAAAGTTGTGATATATCTTTTAACTGTAAACTATTATATAAAGTCTTATTTGTTAAACCTAACAAAAACATTGATATTGCAACAAAAACGCTTGCGGCTTTTTCATAAACTAAATCACGAAAAAATATTAATATATCTTTAAATGTAACATCATATTTATATTGTTCATTTCCAAGTAATAACAATTTAATCTATCCCTGTATATTATACGTATAATATATTTAATATAGCATAATTCTTTAAAATAGGCAATATTAGAGTAAAATTTGATTAGTTTATTCATCTAATTCTGTTTCATTTATAATATGTAATATTACACATTTATTTATACTTAGTTTTAAAATCACAATAATCTTTTTCATAATAATTATGTTTTACATATTTTTTTATAAAGATTCCAAATCTTTATGGAAAATATATATTTTGCCCGAAATAATCATACCATTTGAACTAAATACTCAAACCATGTGACTCTTTACATCCAGGTTGATTTGTACGGCTAGATAGATTATTTTGGTAAAGTTGGCTTTGTGTGGGCGTTTTCAGGTCGGAAAAATAAAGTGTTCCCCCAAAATCAAACTGGAATATATATTATCAGTAAGATACGCACCAAATTTGAACTATACGGATAATTTGATTATTTTGGAACAGTCCAGTTCCGCAAACTTTTAAAAATTTTAAAACAAAATCGGAAGTTTTTTCTTAAGGTTGGAATATTATAAAATTTTCTTTAAATAAATCATATCTACCAACTGCTTTTCATTTTCAAAAATTGGGTGCGGGTAGTTATCAATAAAAAAGTTTTTTAGTCTGTGAGTTTCTTGAAAACCTTGTTTTTTATAGAATTTCAAGGTATTGTTATTTTCTCCGGTTCCAAGGATTAAATATTTAAAATTTGTTTTATATTTATTACAGACAAAATTAATCAATGCTGAGGCATAGCCTTTATTTTGATACTGCGTATAAGTTGCAAGATTTTTTATTTCAACGGTTTCCTTATCAATCTCCATAACAGCACAGATTGATGTCAAGATATCATTATCGTACAAAGCAAAAAGTTTTGACGATTCCAGATATTTGTTAATCATTGCTTTATCTTCATCGCCGATTAATAGAATATCCATATAATCCTTTTTATTCGTAGTTATTTCTTTAATTTGCATAAGTTAAATATATCATAATTGATACAAAACCGAAACAAAGGTCGGAAATAGGGGGATAATGCTTTGTTCTCAGAGTTAATGTGTATGTACCCAATGAAATAGAATATTATAAGAAATCCGTATTAAAAACAGGGTTTTATTAAGAATGTATTAATGAAAACATTGCTCATTTGTTTAACATTTTAAATTTATTTTGCCCGAAATAATCAAACTATCTGTAAAATATAATCAAACCATGTGTTCTTTTATAACCATTGAACAGACATTGCAGGAATTTGATTTTTTTGAACTAATAGGGGTGTGTTTCAAATATATCTTGATTTTTTTAGTCTGAAATCGCTAAAAATGAAATTCCTGAACTGGCAAAAAAGTCCGATTACTGTCCGTCAATGTCTAAAACAAGACAGTGTCTCAAAACCTTAAATGGCGGGTTGGGACAGGACAGTGTTGAAAAATTTTTCAAAATTTTAAATTTAGGTGGAAATTTATTTCAATTTACTCGGAAATATAATTTGTGTCGCTTTAGTAAAATCGCCCTAAAAAACTAATAGCAATAAATATAAATTTAACCAGAGCTAAATGTCTTAATAAATCTTAATATCAGAGCAATTTTTTTTTTGCTCTTATTTAACTATAATAGTAATGTAGAATGAAAGGAAACTAGAAATGCACGTAAACAAACTTACAATTGGAGAATTTTTACCTAAAAAATTAGGCTTAAAGAAAAATGTAATTAATGCTCCTAAAGCAAATGTTACAAGAAATGCAATGTTAACAAAAACAGAAACTCCATTTGTATTTGAGGATGGATTTGCTCCAAATAACAAGTTCCCCATTCGTGCAGACTTGTTTGAATCTAAATACGCAAATGAAACATCACTTTTGGAAATGCCATTGTCAGGTTTTAATTTTAAATGTTAAAAATAACTAAACAATCTTGTAATATTCATCTTTTGGGTGCAAATCAATAGAATGTAGAAAGTATAGATTATTCAAAATTTTAGAATGGCATACAACTTAGAATATTTGCTCCCCAATCAAGTTCATTCCTATTAGACAAATTATCTGTTTTTATATATGTTTCCTTAAAATCAGCTAATGGCTCAAAGCCACAATTTTTTATGAAATTATAATCTTCACTATATGTTAAAAATTTAGAATTTGAATAAGTTCCAAGCGACAATATACTTCCTTTTTTCATGTTTTTTCCAAGATTATATATAACCTTTCTTGCATCATAAGAACCGAGATATGGTAGTACATTTCGACAAAGAAATATTGTATTAGAATCATCAACAAGCCTACTTGCATCGTCTTCAAGATTTTGATTTTGAAAATCAACAAATTGTCTGAGATTTTGATTGACTTTATATGTTTGAACTTCATTGTTAATAGTATCATTAACAAGTCTTATTTGTTCAGTAGAGTTGCTAAAATATTTATCAAAATTTATTCCATTGATTTTTAACTTTTCTATATCTTCTTTAGTTAAGTTAATTATCCCTCTTTTAGCAAAGCTGGAAATGTTTGTTATATCAATATCTCTTGCTTTTATAGGAAAGAATTTTTTTGAAGCTTCAAACCCTAAAGAATGAATTAACGCTAATGCCAAAGTATATGTCTCAGAACCATCGGAACAAGCTTGACAAACAACATTAACTTTCTCAGTATCTTTAAAATGAATACCTAAATATTTGGCAAATTTCATCCAATCTAAATCCGTTCTAAAAACTGAAGACTGTGTACTATAGATATAATCAACAGAGTCTGAAAGTAAGCCAACTCTCGTAGTACTACAGAAACTAGGATATATATTATGCTTTTGATGTATAGGATATGTTATTTGCATATTTATATAAAACATAACAAAATAATTTTTGCTATTTTAATATTCAAACTTCTTGTTTAAATTAAATAGCTTGTAGGTTGGGGTTTCTACCCCAACACAAAGTGTCCCAAAATAATCAAACCATCTGTAACAAGAAATCAAACCATGTGTTCCTTTACATTTTTAGTAAATACAACACATTTTACAACACAATAAAATTAAATGAACTTAAAATCACTGTAGTTTTTTGTCCAGATTGATTTGTACGGCTAGATAGATTATTTTGGTAAAGTTGGCTTTGTGTGGGCGTTTTCAGGTCGGAAAAATAAAGTGTTCCCCCAAAATCAAACTGGAATTTGTATATTATCAGTGAGATACGCACCAAATTTGAACTGTACGGATAATTTGATTATTTTGGAATAGTCCAGTTCCGCAAATTTTTAAAAATTTTAAAACAAAATCGGAAGTTTTTCTCAAGGTTGGAAAATTTTTCATACTCCAATTAATGTCCAATTTTATTATTAATCTTGTATGCTCAACCACATACTACTGCAAAATTCTACTAGAAGTGCTAATTATTTTAACCAGCCGAATAGTTTTTCAAAGAAAGTTTTCTTTTCAGACTTTTCCGGTGAAAGGATATTATCTGTAATCTCATCAACTTTCGTTTTGGTGTTTTTCTTTTTCTCATTCTCTTCCAATGTTTTTAATGCATCATCAAGTTTATATTTTAAATCTGAAAATTCTATATTTTTAATTTTTTGGATTAATCTATTAAGCAGAGTAGAAGTGGAAGGTTTGAATTCATTAAGTTTCCCAGCATCAAAAAATAATTCTGGACGCAAGTTGTTACCTTTAGTTTTGGGGACTGTTGTTTTTAATTTCATGTAAATATATTCCGCCCCAAAAGTAGGAGTCCCATGAAAAGACATATCTACATCATACTGTTTGAAAAATTCATTGAAGGCTTTTGATTCTTTGACAGTATTCAAAAGTTTTGCAAATTCTTCAGGGTAAAAATCAGGATTAATAAACCTATGGTTGTATGTTATAGATTTCAGTCTGCCAAAATTTGGTTGTCTTTGGGTGTAGTTATTGTCTATTCTCATTTATTAATATCTCCTTTGTTGTATTACATGAATATATAAAACTGTAAAAATTTTTTTTGCTATTTTAATTAATATAATATTTTATAACATTAATTTAAGTTTCTAAATTTATCTATTCCAAAATTCCCGAACTGGTTGTCAAATATTCCTGAACTAGTTGTTCTTTTACATTTAAATTTAGGTGGAAATTTATTTCAATTTACTCGGTAAAAAGTGACAAGAAATTTGAGAAAAATTGGTGTGTTAGTTTACCCCAAAAATCAAACCATCTGTAACAAGAAATCAAACCATGTGTTCTTTTACAGCAGCCTATGCCATTGAACAGACATTGCAGGAATTTGATTTTTTTGAACTAATAGGGGTGTGTTTCAAATATATCTTGATTTTTTTAGTCGGAATTTGCTAAAAATGAAATTCCTGAACTGGCAAAAAAGTCCGATTGCTGTTCGTCAATGTCTAAAACAAGACAGTGTCTCAAAAGCTTAAATGGCGGGAATTTAGACATAGTTCAGGAATTTTGGGACAGGACAGTGTTGAAAAATTTTTCAAAATTTTAAATATGAAAATTAATAAAAGCAAGTAGGATGCGGTAAATCACAGATTTACCACATCAAAACTAAATTTATCAGTTCCAAAATTCCCGAACTGGTTGTTCCTTTACAGTTTGCTAAGCAAATTAATCATCAATAACCGCTTTATTAATTATTTTTCTTGATAAGGTCGGGTATTCATCAGGCGCAAATTTTTGGGTTAGCTTATCTTTGTTTTCAAGATTTAACCTTAAATCTGTTGGTATTGTTATAATCGGATTGGTTATATATATTTGTCCGTTTGCGTTTATTGTTTTGGTGAAATTGTCATTATTGAATAATTCTTCATTTATATTAAAAATATAATCATCAATAATTTCATTTTGCTGTTCACGTATTAAATTATATTGGTTTGGATGGTTTGGCGGGATAAGATCTCTAATTCTTCCGCTTAATGTTAAATTTGTCTCAATTTCGGTTGTTAGCAAAAAGTAAAATTTATTAATGTTTTTAATTAATTCTTGTTCAGATTTAATAACTTTTTGCTCTCCGTTCAAATCTTGTTTATAAAGCCGAGCTAATTTCTGCAAAATTATGTAATTTAAATTTCTTATATATGATGCATTATAACCTTCGGCAAAGTCAGCGTCTAAGTCATCTGAAAATGCCCGAACAATAATATCAAATTTTTTGTTTTTCAAAAGCGGTGTAAATGTGAATAAAACATTTGCCATTCTTGAGGTGTAAGCATTAATATTTAATTGTGCTTTTTCTAAATCATTTTTATTAAGCGCTTTGACGGCTTGCATATTCAGCCAGTTGAAAGGATTGATAGAAATATTTATTTGAGATAATTTATCTGCATTTTTAGGGTTTGAATAATATTTTACAAATTTTTCCGCTCTTTCCTGCATTTTTTTATTTGATTTACTCCAGCCTCTTGTGTCAAATAAAATCTTTTTTTTAAAAGCGTCATTTGCCATGTTTGCTAAGTCAATAAAATCATAAGTATTTCCTTTTTGGTCTTTCAATTCTATTTCCATACAGTCGGCATCTCGAAATAGTGCCATATCGTAATAATAAGAAGAATTGTATGGATTAAAACCAAGCCGCTGACGTAAAGTTTTAAATCCGTCCGTTAGCATCTTGTAATCTTCAAAAGACATTTTATTAATATGTTTGTTATCTTCTTTAATCTGACTTACAGCATTTGCATAACAATGTCCGCAGTATCCGCTGCAACCTCTGTAAATGGCTATTTCATTTAAATTATCACAAATAAATGCAATTTCCTTTGCGTTCATCCCCTCAAATATTTTTATACCGTTTTGGATTCCGTTAAGTTTATCCAAATCTAAATCTTTCATTTTATATGGAATTCCGTGTTCCTTAATTTCATTCGACAAATATTGTTTTGCTTTTTTATATTCAAGATCTTCTGATGTAAAGGTTATTAGTGAATAATAATTTACAGGCACTCGGGTAAATGCCTCTGGTCGGGTTGTTTGAGATTTCGGTGGGGTGAAATATGTTCTATTTATATGATTTTGTGTATAATTAAATTTAATTGGCAATATTTTCATATCATATTATAAAGTATCAATATAAAATTTTTTGCCATTAAATATTTTTTGAAAATTTATAAAATTCTGTATATATCGGTTTTAAATTTTTAAAATCCATCCTCTACATAGCCCATGGCTTTATATATTTTGAAAAGTTCAATCCCTTTTTTACCAAACACATTTTCTATATCTGCATTAGTACCTTGCTTTTTATTATATATATATTTAAACATTACTTGATTTAAAGAATCATTTTCGGCATAATCTTCTTTCCCGACATATCCGAAGAATTTTCTAATTCGGTTGATTATTTGGTAAAATTTATTATGGCTTTTTTCGAGCTCTTTTTCTGTAAGTATAGACGGTTTTTTTTCTTTTTGAAAAATATCTACCCCAAGTTGACCATAATTTTGACGTATGTATTTGATATCTTTTTTACTCTCCATTGAAATAAGTCTTTTTAATGGAACTTCGTAATATAAAAATAAACGGCTGGACATTTTTATACCTTCTTTCTATTGTATTATTTTTATAATACAATAAATTTTTGGGATTTATTTAAACAAAATTCTTATAAGTTTTATTTCTTTTGAAAATTATTATGGCAAGTATATAGGTAAATTATTCCAACTAATGAAACATAGAAGAGAAGTTCGGTAATTTCTTCCATAACCATGTTATGATAAACTTCTTCTCCTAAAGTACCGCCAATTATGCCCAGAATCATTAAAATCACATTCCATACCGGAAATTTAATATTTTTAATAATATCCCATAATGTTATGAAGAGCTTGTTAATAAGGAAATAAATACCAACGTAAGTCATGTATAATCCGTAAATCGGATGCGCAAGCCAGCCGTATTTAATATCTTTCCAACCGTAAAAAGCATTTACTTCACCGGGAATCGGGAAGAAAATTGTTCTTCCGCAATTTATTTCTCTAAGAAATAATATAACGATTACAAGAGCCGCAAACTTGAAAAATTTAACCATTGAATCATCAACCGATGAATTTTCATTGTCTTGATTTTGTTTGCTTCTGATTTTTTTATATGAAAGACAAAGGATAAAACCGGCAAGTAATACCACAAGCTGCAGGTTCTCCAATAAACCGTTCTCATACCCGTATTTTTCCGGTAGATATAATATGCAAGGAATAATTAATATTGCATTTAATATCGCTATACAAGTAACCCCGTAAATTCTAAAATCCAAATGTTCGGAAACGAACTTTCCTATCTTTTTTAACATCATTTACCCTTCTTAATTCCAAAATATTTTTATTTTTAGCTTACATCAAAAATGCTTAATTGGTCGAATAATTTATTAAATTTTATTAAAATTTTAAGTATAAAAGGGTAGGTATTAATTTTAGAAAAGCAGAAATTTGAGAGGGGTTCAGCTTATTTTTAGCAGATACAAATTTGAATTTTTGTTAAAATTAAACGAATTGTATAGCAAATTAAAGTTTTTAAGTTTTTATAATGGTATTGGCAATAGTAGAAGTATCAGTGAGGATTAGAAAGGATTAAAATGCGTATTGACAGCCACTTTAACAACTATGATGGCAGACATAGAATGCCGAATTTTACGGCAACCCCGGCACAAATATTAGATAAACTTGAATATGCAAGAATTTGCCCCGGTAAAAAAGCTTATTTGGAAAATCTGGCAACTTTTTTTGATAAATTGGAAGACAAAATGCTAAAGTCTTCAAAACTTCCTGAAAGATTTGATTACTTTTTGAAACGAGATAACGATATTCCCCAAAATTTAGGAAAAGCAAAAGTTCGTACGGGTTTTTTGTCTTGGACATCTTTTAAATCTATAGATCAAGAATTAAATGAATCCTCTTTCAGCTGCGGCAGCGACTCTCACTGCACTTGCGGAAGAGGTAAATCTTTAAAGGAATATACTTCGGAACTTTTAGAATATATTGGTGTGCCGGAACCCGATAAAATTTCATTGGGTAAGTATTAAACTTAGTTATTTATGTCTTTATAAATAAACAGGGTGTTATAATAAACACCCTGTTTTAATATTGTGAGCTCCGTATTGTCTTGCATAGTTATAGATTAAATGCAGAAAATCTTACTGTTATTCATTTTCTGCTGCTGCAGGTCGGGTTTCTCCAAATATGCGTTTTGCAAGCTCAAGGACTTTATTGAAATCATAATATTTTGAAGATAATTTAGCTTCTGTCGTATTATTTGTGTTGTCGGTATCAATACCCATAGAATCAGCCATATAATAAATACCGCCTTCAGTAGTATCAGTATTATTATCTATAGCCACACTGATAATATCATCGGCTTCATTTCTTTTTATACCAATTCTGCTTCCATCCGGCAGTTCGACGATTTCAAACCCGTCTTCTGTTATTTGAACTTTCAGTTTTGGATCTGCATAGGCGGCTTCTGCTAATGTCTTGTTGGCATTGTTTATAACTTCTTTTTCTTTAGAACCGATTTTTTTCAGTTCTTCCATTTCGGATTTTACGGCTTCCATATTTTCTATTGATTTTTTAACTGTACTGTCATCTGCATTGTAAATCCGTTTGCAAGCTTCTTTTATCCAATTTTTCATGTTTTGAAGACTTGTATTTTTATTTATAGAGCTGCCATCAGAAAATTTTAATTCTTCTAATTGTAATTCGTTCATTCTTGCTTGAAGATTTTTTATTATATATTCATAGACTTCTTCGTTATCAAAGCCCAAAACATTATCTATTTTGTCAGCAATATCAGGATATTCTTGAATTACATATGCAACATTTTTAGCATTTATTTTGCTTAGTTTTACTTTTGCATCTGAATTATCTGTCCAAAAAGCTTCAAGTTCTGTTTTAATTTCGGCTGCAATGCCTTTAGACTCTTTTCTTGCTTTAATTATAGAATTGGAGTTTTCCAGCAAACCTTCATCTAATTTGTTCTTAGGTTGCAAATTAGGTTTTAAAGCTTGTGTAGTTTCCGCAATTTTGGTGTTTCGTTCTGCTTCTGTCATTTTAGGTGTTTCTTCAGCCTCATTTGCCTCCTCGGTCGCAGGTGTTTCTTCAGTAGCGGGTGTTTCTTCAGTCGCAGGTGTTTCTTCAGTAGCGTGTGTTTCCTCAGTCGCAGGTGTTTCCTCAGTAGCTGGTGTTTCCTCAACTTTAGGTGCAGTCTTTCCTAAAGCATAACCGTGCCCTTCGGTACCTTTCATTTGGACAAGCATGGGTTCTCCATTAATGGTTCTTAACTCATAAGCATTTCCTGCAGTGTAAGTTTTACCGGCGCCTGATGTGCATTTATATATAACTTTGCCGTCTGCAGTTTCGTCAAGTTCAAATGTATAGGTTTGTCCGTTATCCATATCGGTAATTGTGAATTTTTTAGGATTTTGACCTTCTGCAACTTCGCCTTCAATTGTTATTTTGCCTCGGATTGGTCTTGTCGGCATATTACCGTTTTCATCGGGTTCGTCGATTGCTTCAAAGTGTTTACCGTTCAATTCATTCCAATTAGCAGTTGAGGCGGCTTTGTTTTCACCTTTATATTTATTACCCTCAGGTTTTGCGGGTTGTTCGGTTTCTTCTGTTTCTTCAGTTTCAGCGGGTGCCGCGGGCTGTTCGGTTTCTTCTGTTTCTTCAGTTTCAGCGGGTGCCGCGGGCTGTTCGGTTTCTTCTGTTTCAGTGGAAGTTTCCGATGCGGATACCTGTTTGCCGTTTAAAAAGGTTATTTGTTTAACTTTGCCATCTTCAGTATATTCATATTGGGTTGCTTTTATCCCTCCAGAGCCCAAATCTGTTATTTCTTTAACTAATTGATTTTGCATATTATAAAATTGGGTTACGGCGCCTTTGGTAAATTTAATAAATTTTTCGCCGTTTTCATTTGTAATTTCTTCTCTTTTCCCTTGTGCAGGATCAGAACCTGGGAGTTTTCCCTTTTCTTTTATGTATTCGAGTAATTCAGTCTGATCAAGAATTCCATCTTGAGGCTTTGTATCAAATTTAGCAAAATATTCTCTAATTTTTACATCAGTAATTTCTGATAATTCTGTGTCAGGCTTAATTTCAGCCTTTTTTACCATTTTAAATTTAATAGATTCGTTTCCGTCAATGTTTGGAAAATTTGGCATTTTTAACTCCTTTATTTTTCTACACTTAGTTTTATTCGGTATAATTATTAGAAACTTTAAAAATTTATTAAAATTGTTTACAAAAATATAAGAATGTTAAATTATAAGTGATAATTGCAAATTTTGTTTATTAAGTCATAAATACTCATTTGACGGGCAGAATTTTTGTTATAAGATTAATGATATACATTTATAAGTTATTATGAGGATTAGGGAAAGTGGATTTTACAACTTGGACCATTGAAGCATTAAAAATGCTTGCACAATTTGTCGGAAGCTATGGAATAGCGATTATTATTTTAACTATTATCGTAAGAATGTTCTTATGGCCGTTGAATGTTTCACAGCAGCGTTCAATGCGTCAGATGCAGACTTTACAGCCAAAACTTAAAGCTATACAGGAACGCTACAAAAACGATCCGCAGAAAATGCAGATGAAGCTTATGGAATTTTACAAAGAACATAAGTTTAACCCAATGGGCGGGTGCTTGCCTTTGTTGGTTCAAATGCCTGTTTTCATATTGTTGTATTCGGCTTTAATGAGTCCTCAGTTTATACAGATGGCGGGCGATTCCAGTTTTCTTTTTATAAACAGTTTAGCCACAACACTTAGAGCGACAGCCGGAATTTCTAATGATGGTGTAATGGGTGTTTCAAAATATGACACATTTATTTTAGGCAAGACTGCAACCGTTTATTTGCCGACTGAAACTCTTCAAAATGTAAAAGTTGATAAACCCAACAAAGCGTTAGAGATTCAAGGCGAACTGACTCCGGGTGAGGATATAGATTTTAAAGTAAGTCTTGACCAGTTGGATTTGAAGTTCAGCCAGCTTGATATGATTCAAAAGGCTGACCTTGATATTACGGATATGAACACCAAAGAAACAGAAAAGGTTACATTTATACGTCAAGGCGGACTTTTAGTTGCTTCATTACCTTCAAAAGCTGTTGAAAGATCCTTCCATTGGGATGTTCTTATCTTAATAGCGTTGTTCGGATTGACAATGTGGTTGTCGCAAAAGTTAATGATGGCACAGAACAAAAATCAAATGTCAGATGATCCGACTCAGCAGGCTATTCAAAAGTCGATGGGTACATTTATGCCGGTAATGATTATTGCAACATTTGTGATTATTCCGATTCCAGCAGGTGTTTTGATTTACCTGATTGTGTCTAACATAATACAAGTATTGCAGACAATAATAGTCAACAAACAAATAGATGCTGAAGAAGCAGCTAAAAAAGTTCAGGCATCGGACGGAACTAAAGTTATAGAAGCAGAGCTTGTTGACGATAATATAAAGAAAAATAAGTCAATGCTTGATAATATGAAAAATATATTTAAAAAGAAGGAAATTTAGCATAATGAGAATCCCCAGAACCCCGAAAACACCAATAGAAAGACAAATAAAGGGGATGAATTATGCGGTAAAAAACAGAAAAGGCTCAATTAACCACCTAAAAGCGCAGTGCGGAAAAGATGTTTTGAACGGACTTTTGGCAGACGGATTTATTCAAAATTTTTCACCTGCAAAGGCTCCAAAGCGTTATCAAATAACAAAAAAAGGCGACAGGTATTACAAGGAAAAATTCGGGTTAATTGAATATTATAAAGCAAGGCTTCTTGGTATATTTGAAAAAATAATGGGAAAAATTTAAAATGCTTTTATCGGAATTTGATTACAATTTGCCGGAAAACCTAATAGCGCAGCTTCCTGCGGACAAGCGGGAAAATTCTAAAATGATGGTGCTTGAAAAAAGTACCCAATCAATTCAACATAAGCATTTTTTTGATATTGTAGATTTAATTGATGAAAATTCAATTTTGGTGCTAAATAACACAAAAGTCATGCCTGCCCGTTTATATGGTATGAAGGAAGAAACCGGAGCAAAAATTGAAGTTTTTCTTCTAAAACAACTCGAAGGTAAAAATTGGGAAACGCTTATTAAGCCTTCCAAAAGGGTGAAGGAAGGTACGATTATAAAAATAAGCGATGAATTATCCGCAAAAGCAATTGAAAAAACGGAAGAAGATGGCGGATGGATTGTTGAACTGATTTATGAGGGTAATATATTAGAGGTGTTGCACAGAAACGGCAATATTCCGCTTCCGCCTTATATTGAGAGAAAACTGGCAAATGAAGACATAAAAAAGCTTGATTTTGAACGCTACCAGACAGTTTACGCAAAAGACGAAGGTTCTGTTGCCGCTCCGACTGCGGGATTGCATTTTACAAAAGAGATTTTGCAAAAGCTTCAGGATAAAGGCGTTGAGATAGCTTATGTGACTTTGAATGTCGGACTTGGGACTTTCAGACCAGTAAAATGCGAAAACATTTTAAAGCATAAGATGCATTCTGAAACCTTTGAAATATCAGAATATACAGCAAGAAAAATTAATGAAGCAAAAGAAAAAGGTAAAAAGCTTGTAGCCGTCGGCACAACAACCGTCAGAACTTTAGAAACCGCTTATCAAAAATACGGTTGTATAAAAGCATGCCAAGATCATTCTGAATTATTCATATATCCGCCTTATGAATTTAAGGTTATAGATGAATTGATTACAAACTTTCACCTGCCGAAATCAACCCTTCTGATGCTTGTTTCAGCACTTGCAGGCAAAGATTTTATCTTCAAAGCCTACAATGAAGCGATTGAAAATAATTACAGATTTTTCTCATACGGCGATTGCATGTATATAAAATAATCGTTTAGCCTAAATCAAAATCGTTGAGTGCAAATTTACCTTCCTGCATCCATTTATAAATTCTGTCAAGGTAATCTATTTGATCTTTTACCGTCATATTTTTGCCTATTTCTTGTAAAACTTTAACTTGTTCTATTAACTTATTTTGATCGACTTCTATTTTTCCGTTTAAGGTTTCTTTAACGTATTTTAAAGCTTTAATACCTTCAGGTTTTGACATCCCGATTGATATATCTGATAAGATGTCAAAGGTATTTTCGTTGTAAAAGTTAGTGATTGGTTCTGATTTATTCTTTTCAATATAACTTTCCATTAGTCTTTTTATTTTACCAAATCTTTCTCCTGCAATATCAGGTAAGATGTACTCATCTTCACCGTAATGTTTTAATAGCTTCTTTTGATATTGATAAGCGGATTTTTCAAGCTCATTGTTACAATATTTGTTAAATCTGCAAAATTGAGCGTAAACAGAGTTTGCTCTTGTGCCTCCTGTTGTGTCATAGCTATAATTTTCAATTGCATCCAGATATTTTTTTGCATCAAAGCCTGAAATATCAGCATCTTCGCTCAATTTAAGCCAAAAGTTTCTATCAAAAGATTTACCAACGTTGTCCCCAAACTTTAGACGTCCTTTTAATAGTGCCTTTTCAGCTTCATCAATTCCTGCAGCTTTGACTGTTTTTGCAAATTTGTCAAGATGATCAATTTCATGCCTAATTGCAGCGATAAGTTGTTTTGTAGAAAGTGTTTTTTCGTTGCTTACAGATAGAGTACCATCAAAAAAATCTACAGCTAAATCCATGTTCCCTGTGAAATTGCCTTCTTTAACTAATTCAGGGTGTCTGTACCCTAAAGCTTTAAGAAACGCGTCTTTTATTTGCATAGCCTTTTCTTTTTGAGTCCCTTTTACATTTAAAAGATTATCCAGAAGCTCTGGTGATAGAGTAGGATCTTTTGTAAAAGAGCAGGTATCACCTTTTAAAGGTGCAGCCAGCTTTAATCCGTCAATTTTTAAACTTTTTAGACTCTGTGGTTTTGTAACTAAAACAGATTCTTTTCCGCAAGTCTTTAAAAAATTCGCAGTACGTTTTGCAATATTTATTGTAAAATCTACTTTTCCCATATGTTTTTCCCCTTGATAAATATATAAAGTATTTTGTTTTGAGAAAATTGCTATTAAATTTAAAGTTTTGACATTTTTATAAAAATCATTAATTCAAATAGAGGATAACAAAAAGGGTTATAGTATATAGAATAATAAGAGATGTCGGAGATTATGTAAGTTTTCGACAAAAGACAAGGGGACGAAAATTATGTTTTCGGAAATGATACAGGGATTATTAAATTCAGGCGGAAAGACGCAGGCTATGCAAAGGTATGCACAGCTACAAAATCGTGTAGCGAACTTCAAAAACCAAATTAACGGATCTGAAATCCCTCAGAATGCGAATCCGATTGATACTCTCTACCCCTCAAACAAAACAAATGTTCAGTCATTTGAGAATGTTTTAAAAGCCTCAACGACAGATTTTGGCACACTTCTTCGCGGCCCTCAAATGATGAACGTTAATGCTAATATTATAAAAAATCAAACTCCTGTACAGTCCTTAAATTCAGCGTTAAAAGAGCTTCAAAACACAAAACAGCTAGAAGAAATCCAAGTTCCGCCTCTTAACATAGATAAAACATCAGCAAACAAAAGCCAAATATTAAGTATGATAAGCCAAATTGCAGACAAACACGGAGTTGATGAAGATTTAATTAAAGCTGTAATAAAACAGGAATCCGGATTCAACACAAGAGCAAAATCAAAAGCAGGAGCAATGGGGTTAATGCAATTAATGCCCGCAACAGCAGCAAGCCTTGGTGTAAAAGATCCTTTCAATCCTGTTCAAAATGTAGAGGGCGGCACAAGATATTTAAAATCCATGCTTGATAAATACAACGGAAATATAATTTTAGCACTGGCAGCATATAACGCAGGCCCCGGAGCTGTCGACAAATATGACGGAGTTCCACCTTACAAAGAAACTCAAAATTACATAAGAAATATATTAGCCAATTATTTAGAATAAGTTAAAGTTTTTGCATTAATTATTTTTTCTGTTACAATAGCCATAGCTGTTACTTGTAACAAAGGAAAGGTCGTTAATGAGATTTTCATCATCTTTTAAAGTAGGGCTTCTGACGCTTATAGCGCTTGTACTTCTGGTTGGTGTAGTGTTAAAAGTTAAGGGCAGGGCTCTTACCTCCGCAAAACGAATAGAGATAACTTTTAAAGATGTTAACGGCATGCGTCCTGGGGCTGGAGTTCAGATGATGGGGCTTAAAGTTGGGCAGGTTGAAGAAATTAAGCCTGTTATTGAAAACGAAAACAGCCATGTAGATGTAAAATTTGTAATAACAGAACCCGGAATTGAAATTCCTCAAGCCTCAGTTTTTTCAATTCAACAGTCAGGTTTAATCGGAGAACTTTTCCTTGAGATTACGCCTCCTCGAACCAGAACAATTTATATACCGGTAGAAAATAAAAACGTGCTGTATAAAGATGATACAGTTCAGATGCAGTTGGATGATAAAATATATGATGTAGGAAAGATTAAAGATATAGAAATAATTTCAAGAGAAGTTTTACCATACAACGTAAAAGATGTAATAAAAACAAATAACGCATACAAAATTGATTATATAGTTAATCTTCCGGGGCTAATCCTGCCGGAGTTTTTAAAAGGAAAAGCAATTTCAACAAACGGAAAGAAAACGCTTCTTATTTCGACTCTTGATGATGTGATTCTTCCATATCCGACACAAACTTCACCTTATACTGTAATTGAGCCGATGAGAATTTCAGATTTTATGGAGTGGCAATATAGAGCAGCAGAATCTTTGACCGAAACAAACCAAAAGGTTAATATGCTTTTATCAGACGAAGTTATTGCAGAATTGAAAAATTCCGTATCCAATATAAATTCATTAACAGCGCAAACAGCTAAAACAATGAGTAAGATAGATGCTCTTGTAGAGTCTTCAAAAGAGGATATTAATACTTTAATGGCGATGTTAGATCAGACATCAAAAGACTTTAACAAGCTGTCGGAGAATATAAATACAATAATCGGCGATCCTGATTTTAAAACAACGATGCTTTCAACGGCGGATTCTCTGGACAAACTTGCGCAGAATATAAATAAGATTATCGGAGATGATGACGAAGCAGCACAAATTGCTGCAGATATAAGAGAAATTGCACATAACGCAAATGAAATAAGCACTTATATAAATGAAATAACTCAGGATGAACAGCTTAAAAAAGATTTGACAAGCGCTGTTTCAAACGCAAATAAAGCAATGATAAACCTGAACACGGCACTTTCAACCGTAAATCAGGTTACACCAGAAAAGAAAACCGAATTGCAGACAATTATAGAGGATACAAAAGTTACGACTTGCAATTTAAGAAAATTCTCAGAAAAACTAAACAAAAGATTTTTACTTTGGAGATTAATGTTCTAAACAAAAAATGAAAGGATTTAACACAATGCAAATTACCCCGATTAACAGAACGAATTTTAACGGCTACGGATATTCCGATATGCAAAAGTTAACGAAATACGCACTTGAAAGACAAAAAGGCTCGATGTACGATTTAAGTAAAAAATTTGCGCCTGATTTAATCAAAACATTTACGGAAAGCGGCAGACTTCATGTAGACAAAGCGCTTCAAAACTGGCAGGCAGATAAGTTTTTGAAAGAAATGCCGCCGATGTCTGGACCTAAAAAATTTGGAAAGCCGTTTTTTAATAACAAAAAAGCTTTTTTCAAAAAGTAACAAGAGGAAATGTAACCACTAATGAATTTAGCATCAAAAATAACAAAAATTCATTATGATAAAAATGCAAAGGGCATTTTGTTTAGGGTGCTTGAAATTTGTTCGCTTTTTTACGGATTAGGAAGCAGATTAAAAAATTATTTGTATGACAGTAATATAATAAAACCAAAATCCGTTTCAGCTTACGTAATTTCCGTCGGCAACGTAACGACCGGCGGAGTCGGCAAGACGCCTGTCGTATCTAAGATTGCGAAATATTTCATATCAAAAGGTGAAAAAACTGCGATTATATCAAGAGGTTATGGGGGAGAACTTCCGAACAAACAAATTAATGTAATTTCTGACGGACAAAAGATTTTTTACAATGCCCGCTTAGCAGGAGATGAGCCTTATTGGCTTGCGCAAAATACAATCGGGGCAGTCGTAATAACTTCAAAAAACAGAGCAGAGGCAGCAAAATTTGCAATAGAAAAATACGGCGTCACCAAAATTGTATTGGATGACGGATTCCAGCACAGAAAAATTAAACGTGATTTGGATATCGTACTGGTCGACAGCGAAAAACTATACGGAAACGAACATCTTCTGCCGGCAGGCCCTTTAAGAGAAGGGAAAGAAGCCTTTAATCGTATTGATAGAATGATAATTGTAAGTAAAAACACAGACCACACGAAAGCCGAAAAGTTAGCTAAAATTACTTCAAAAAAAATGAATATACCGACAATTTTATGTAAAACAGAACCCGATTACGTCTACAATATAAAGACGGGCGAAATTTTAAAAGATGATACAGAGGCAACCGCGGTTTCAGCAATAGGTCAGCCCGAGCAGTTTTATAAATTCTTAGGAAATTACCGAATTACGAACACTAAAACTTTTGACGATCATCATCAATATGAAGCTGCAGATCTTCCTGAAGGCACAATCATCACAACCGAAAAAGATGCGGTTAAAATGAAAGATTTCAATAGAGATGATATTTATGCATTAAAGTTAAGAACAGATATTGATGTAGAAAAGTTATTATCTGAAAATTAAGAGTTGCGTTAGAGTTTTTACCAATACCAGCTATTATCGGTATTTTTCTTTTGATTTCTTAAAATTGTACGAGGATATCTACCGCCTTTATCTGCAATTGTGCAGAATTCATCTGTCAAATATATCATATTAGAGCCGCTCTCATATTGATTATGATTTGAAAGCACCATAAAAAACACATCATATCCCCATTTATTAGGTCCCTGTTCTCCATTTACATCAAAACCTACGAATTTTGGAAAAGTGCTACTTCAAAAGTCTTCATTTTATAATTACCGAGTAATATCGGGAAAGTCATTGCGGCAATTATCCCGATTATTCCTAGTGTTATGAGCACTTCTGAAAGTGTAAAAGCCCTTTTCATACATTCTCCTTATTAAAATATATTAAATAAAAATAAATTATACATGAATTTATTCTACTAGACATGAATAAAATGTCAAGTTTTTATTTAAAATATATAATCAGACTATGATTACGATAAAGTTATACGAACTTATATGGCAGCATAAAGTGAAAGGCTATCAGGTCGCTGAGGCAACTGATCTTAGTAAAGCAACGATTTCAAAACTTGTTCAGGGTGAAAATATTGATGTAAAATTGAGCACAATAAACAAGTTATGTAATTATTTTAAATGTGATATAAAAGATATCATTGAATATAAACCTGATTAGTAATAAGATACTTTTATGATAGATGAAATTGTAGAAAGATTAAAGCAAGCCAAACAGCCAAGAAGCGAGTTTGTAAATTTAATGGAAAGTTTTAACGATCCGTATTTGGTATTAATTGCCTGCATCCTAAGCCTGAGAACCAACGACAAAACCACATACCCTGCGACGTTAAGAATGCTTGAATTAGGAAGAACTCCTGATGATTTTGCAAAGTGTGATGTAAAGAAATTAGAAAAAGCGATTTATCCTGTAGGTTTTTACGCAAACAAAGCCAAACAGATTGTGGAGCTTTCAAAGGAACTTGTCGAAAAATACAATTCCAAAGTTCCCGCCTCAATAGAAGAAATGACAAAATTCAACGGTGTCGGCAGAAAGACTGCAAATCTTGTAATGAGCCAAGGGTTTCGTGAACCCGCAATCTGTGTAGATGTCCATGTTCATCGGATTTTCAACCGCTTAGGCTATATAAAAACGAAAAATCCCGAAGAAACTGAATTTGCATTAAGAAAAAAGCTTCCTCAAAAACACTGGATAGACATAAATACCCTTCTTGTAACCCACGGGCAAAATGTTTGTAAACCGATTAACCCCAAATGTGATATTTGTCCGATTAAAGATTATTGTAAAAAGATTATTTAAAAATTGACATAACAAAAATCCCTGCGCTATCATTAACTGTAAAAAAGTAAAGGGGATATTATGACTGCAATTGCAATAATTTTATTAATAGTGTGGCTTTTTGTAATTCAAAGCAAATTAAATGAGCTTTCAGACTCAATTAAATTATTGAAAGAAAACTTTTTAAAAGACAGGATTTTACCTAAAAAAGCTGACTATTCGGCAGAACCGGAAGCTGCAGTACAAAAGATTGAACCTGAGAAATCCGAAAAATTATCAGAACCCGAATCAATAAATGATATTCCTGATGATTATTTCTTTAAAGCATCAAAGGTTGACAAAACAACAGAAACATCAGAGCAGTATTTTAAAGAAGGAAAGAAACCGACTACATTTGAAAATCTGTTTTTGGGAAACATTTTTAACAAAATCGGAGCGTTAGCAATTCTAATCGGGCTTGTAATTCTAATAAAGCTTGTTTTGCCGTATTTTATATTTACTGACGAATTAAAAATCATCCTTGGATACTTGGCGGGATTCGGGATGATTATTGGTGCATTGAAGCTTAATTCAAAAGCCAATCAGAAAAGTTTTTCGGAAGTTCTTTTAGGAACAGGCTTTGGCGCACTTTTCATTTCCACATACTGCGCAAGCGGAATTTTTGAATTTTTTAATTTAAGCCAAACCGTAATTATCGCATCAGCGATTTTGCTTGCGGCATTTTACTTGGCAGACAAGCTTAAAACAGTATCAATGCTTGTGATAAGTCTTCTTGCGGCTTACATAAATCCGATAGTATTTAATTTTGAGTTTGATTTATCTTCAAATTTTCTTTTCGGATATTTCATATTCATAAATATTCTTGCACTTTTATACACTTACAGAAACAATTCAAGAGAGGTTATAAATTGCATCAATTTAAGCGTTACATTTATTGCAGCCGCACTATTTTGCGATTACAATACAAACATAATAATGCCGATAATGCTTTGGGGTATTTATATTATTTATGATATACTGACAAATTCTCCCAAAAGTGAAAATAAAGTTTTGAGTTATATAAATTTTGGTGTTTTGACCTGGATTTTATTCTTAATGAAATCTGACGCAAATACTTATAATCTGTTTGGACATATAGAACTTGCAGCATTAATTGTATATGGCGTGCTTGCGTATTGGAAAAAATCAGAGCCTGAAAAATTCCAAAATTATATAAATTTATTTTTGTCAGCAGGATTTTTTGCCGTAATTTTTATTTGCGATGGTTACGACAAAACAAAATGCATAGTATGGGCATTAGAAACTATAATTTTAGCTTATTTTGCATGCAGGTATAAATTAAAAATGCTAGCAAAATGGACGGTAATAATATGGGCGGCGACATTATGTTCAATTATTCCCATAGACGGAGTTTTTGCAATCAAGAGTATTAAAAACTTCACTCCGATATGGAATATCAGGCTTCTGATGTTTACTCCGTTAATTTTGTCATCTGCAGCATCATATTATTTTTTATCAAAAACAGACGACAAGATGTTTATAAATCTTGCAGAAACCTTCAAATTTGCCTGTATAACTTCAATTTATCTTTATATGGGACTTGAATTGAACAATATAATCACGCTTAGAATAATTGGCGAAAACACATCGGTATCTTTCATAAACCACATGACAAATGCAATTCTCGGATTTGCTTATGCAGTAAGCTTAAAACGCTTTCACAACACAATTTCTGATTTTAAACCTTTTGTGTCGGTGATATCAGCGTTAGTCGGAATTTTTACATTCATTTATCTAATTACAACGGGAGTTCATTACAGACCTATAAGTGCCTTCATACCTTTAATAAACATAAGAACTGCTGCATTTTTATTTGGAATTGCGGCTTGTGTAATATACAACAAATTTGACGGGAAAGATTATTACAAATATTTGGCAATAGTCTTAGGTTTTATACTGATGCACTATGAAACAGCGGATATAATTTACAAATATACCTTAAATTCCGGATTAATTTCAGTCGGCTGGATTTTGTATTCAGGTATAATCACGACAATCGGAATAATCAAAGGCAAAAAATGGCTGAAAAATTCCGGTATAATTTTGTGCATAATATCAATTTTAAGGATATTTTTCCACGATTTGGCCCAAGTGGATATTTTGTATAAATTCATAGCGATTTTGACATTAGGAATCAGTTTAATGATTTTATCGTACTTATACAATCAAAAATCAACTAAATAACACTGATAACAGGAAAAGCAAGCTTCACAAACTTGCTTTTTAAAAGCCGTTGTGCGATAATTTTTATAAGATTAAGTGATACAAATTACACTGATCCGGGTTAATAGTAAATCATATAGGAGTCGAAAATGAGTGTAGGAAATCCTCATGGAATTGACACATCCAAGTTAGATACTATTATCGCAGATTGCGGCGGTAAGAAGTCTAATTTGATTGCGATGCTTCAAAAAGTACAAGAAGTTTACCGATATCTTCCCGAAGAAGCGATGATTTATATCGGTACAAAAGTAGAAGGGCTTTCGCCTGCAACAGTATTTGGAGTTGCGACATTTTATGCGCAGTTTTCACTGGAGCCGAAAGGTAAATTTGAGATTAAAGTTTGCGACGGAACAGCCTGCCACGTAAGAGGTTCAATGCCTGTTTTGAATGCTATAAGAGCAAAACTTAACATGCAATCGGGACAATTGACAAGTGAGAACGGTTTATTTTCACTGGAAACAGTAAGTTGTCTTGGTGCTTGCGGGCTTGCCCCAGTAGTCGTTATTAATGACAAAGTTTATCCTCAAATGACATCCGATGCTATCACAATAGTATTGGATACATTGATTAAGGAGGGCAACTAATGGAGAAAACAACATTGAATATTAATATACTGGAAGAACAAAAGAAAGCACAAGAAAACATAAAAACACAAGGTTTAAGAGTTCTTGTATGTGCAGGAACAGGCTGTGTAGCAAACGGTTCATTAAAAGTAATTGAAAAATTCAAAGAACTAGGAGCAGATGTTTCAGTTTTGACAGATTACGACAAAATGACGATAGTACCGACCGGATGCCACGGATTTTGTGAGCAGGGCGTATTGGTTGTAATCCCCGACAAGCACGTAACTTATGTAAAAGTAAAAGAAAAAGACGTAGAAGAAATTTACGAAAGTCATATAAAAAATGACAAACCTGTAGAAAGACTTCTATATGTTGATCCCAAAACTCATCAACATGTACAGGATGATGAGCATATAAACTTTTACGCAAAACAAACCAGAACAGCGCTGGCAAACTGCGGAAACATAAACGCAGAATCAATAGATGAAGCAATTGCCGTAAGAGGATATGAAGCTTTAGCAAAAGTTCTAGAAGAAAACAATCCTGAAGCCGTAATTGAAACAATTGAAAAATCAGGTTTACGCGGCAGAGGCGGCGGCGGATTTCCGACAGGCAGAAAATGGAGATTTACAGCAGCTAACAGAGGCGGAAAATCTTACGTAGTATGTAACGGTGATGAGGGTGACCCAGGTGCATTTATGGACAGATCCGTAATGGAAGGTGATCCGCATAAGCTTCTTGAAGGTATAGCAATTGCAGCATTTGCAATAGGTGCAGATGAAGCTTATATTTATGTTCGAGCTGAATATCCTCTTGCAATTAAGCGTTTAAGAAAAGCAATTGCAGATGCCGAAGCAAGAAACTTCTTAGGCAAAAATATAATGGGAAGTGAATTTTCACTGGAAATTCACATAAAAGAGGGTGCCGGCGCATTTGTTTGCGGTGAAGAAACCGCACTTATGGCATCAATTGAAGGCGAAAGAGGAATGCCAAGACCGAAACCGCCGTTCCCTGCAAATAAAGGTCTATTTGGCAGACCGACTTTGATTAATAACGTAGAAACCTTGGCTAACGTACCTGTAATTTTATTAAAAGGTGCAGATTGGTTCTCGCAAATGGGAACGGAAACCTCAAAAGGTACCAAAACATTTGCACTTACAGGAGAAGTAAACAACACAGGTCTAATAGAAGTTCCGATGGGAACAACGCTTAGAGAAATCGTATTTGATATCGGCGGCGGAATGAGAGATGGCAAGAAATTTAAAGCCGTTCAAATCGGAGGCCCGTCCGGCGGATGCTTAACGGAAGAACATCTTGATATTCCGATGGATTACGATAACCTTATAAAAGCAGGTGCAATGGTAGGTTCAGGCGGCTTGGTCGTAATGAGCGACAAAACCTGTATCGTCGAAGTTGCAAGATTCTTTATGAACTTTACCCAGAACGAAAGCTGCGGAAAGTGCGTTCCCTGCCGTGAAGGTACTAAAAATATGCTTAAGATCTTAGAAAAGATAGTAGCAGGCAAAGGCGAAATGAAAGATCTTGAAACTTTGGAAGAATTGGCACACGCAGTGAAAGACGGTTCGCTTTGCGGACTTGGAAAAACCGCACCAAACCCTGTTCTTTCAACCTTAAAATATTTCAGAGATGAATATATTGCGCATATTAAGGATAAAAAATGTCCTGCAGGCGTTTGTACAGCAATGAAAAAAGTCGTAATAAACGAAGATTTATGCAAAGGCTGTACAAAATGTGCAAGAATATGTCCTGTCGGTGCGATATCAGGAACAGTAAAACAGCCTCACCATATTGATCAGTCAAAATGTATCAAATGTGAAGCCTGCTTTGCAAGCTGTCCGTTCAGAGCAATAGTTCTGGAATAATAAAATACAAAATAGGCAAAATAAACAATAAGGAAATAAAATTATGACAGATAAAAAAACGTTATTTATAGACGGCAGGGAAGTTGAATTTACCGACGAGCCAAATATTCTGGAAGTAATTAGAAAAGCAGGCATGAATGTTCCGACTTTCTGTTACCGTCCGGATTTGACATCATTCGGTGCGTGCCGTATGTGTGTTGTGGAAATTGAAGGTAGGGGAATTCAATCCTCCTGCACAATGCCTCCGGAAGCAGGCTTAAAAATTCATCTTAATACGGAAAGAACAAGAAGAATCAGAAAGACAGTTTTAGAACTTCTTCTTGCAAACCACGATAAAGAATGCTTAACCTGCGATAAATCAGGCAATTGCGAACTTCAAAAATATTCTGAAGAATACGGAATTAAACAAATAAGATATCCTGAAAAATCATTGGAGGACTATCTTCCGGTAGATGACAGTTCACCGTCGCTTGTAAGAGATCCGAACAAATGTATTTTGTGCGGTGCATGTGTCAGAGCTTGCTCTGAATTTCAAGGTCACGCAGTTTTAGGATTTGCAAACAGAGGCTCCAAAACGGTGGTTCAGCCAATGAACGGAAGACCATTAGGACAGGTTGACTGCGTAAACTGCGGACAGTGTGCGGCAGTATGCCCGACAGGAGCTTTGACAATTAAATCTGATGTAGAAAAGGTTTGGAAAGAAATTACCAATCCGAATAAGAAAATTGCAGTTCAAATGGCACCTGCAACACGTGTTGCAATCGGCGAAATTTTCGGACTTGAGCCAGGAGAAAATTCAATCAAAAAAATGAACGAAGCTTTAAGAAGAATCGGATTTGATTTAATTTTTGATACGAATTTTTCTGCGGATTTGACGATTATGGAAGAAGCAACGGAATTTTTGGAAAGATTAAAATCAGGTAAAAATCTTCCGTTATTCACATCCTGCTGTCCTGCTTGGGTTAAGTATCTGGAAGACCAGCATCCTGATATGTTAGAGCATCTTTCAAGCTGTAAATCTCCGATGTCAATGTTATCACCGGTTCTGTGTGAACTTGTTCCAAAACACTTTAACATTGAAAGAGAAAATCTTGTAGTTGTCGCGATTATGCCATGTACAGCTAAGAAATATGAATGCAAACGTTCAGAACTTTCACACAACGGACACCCTGATACAGATTATGTATTAACGACACAGGAACTTGGCAGAATGATAAGAGAAGCCGGAATTGACTTTTCTGCTCTGAAAGGTGAAGATTCTGACAGTCCATTTGGAGAATACACAGGTGCCGGAACAATCTTTGGAGCTTCAGGCGGTGTTGCAGAGGCTGCAGTTAGAACAGCTTATGAATTTGCAACGGGTGAACAGCTTAACGATGTTGATATCAAGCAGATGAGAGGTACTACTAACAGAAGCCGTGATATTGAGTTGGATTTAAAAGGTACCAAGCTTGTTGTAAGAGTAGTTTCAACGCTTAAGGAAGCCGAAAAATCTATTCAAGAGATAAAAGAAGGCAAAGCACAATTCCAGATGCTTGAAGTAATGGCGTGTCCCGGTGGATGTATCAACGGCGGCGGACAACCGAGAAGCTGTGATGACAGTAAGATTAAGCAAGAACGTGCAGAAGGATTATACAAGGAAGACAGTGAACTTACCATAAGAAAATCACATATGAATCCTTCAATACAGAAGCTTTATCAGGAATATTTAGAACACCCGAATTCTCATAAAGCTCATGAAATATTGCACACTGTTTACTCAAACAGATTTGCAGGTTCATATAAAGATATATAAGTCTTTATTATATTTCGAAAGCGCCGGTTTCAAAACCGGTGCTTTCGGGTATAATAAATCGTGACTATAAAAAGTTAAGGGAAAAAGATGAATAAAGTTATAAAAAAACATGAAATTACATTTTTTGTGTCTGTATTATTAGTATCAATGGTTATGCTTCCTTCTAATGCTGCAAAAGACGGTTATTCCAACGATCATATAAAACTCAAAAGTATGGCAAAACTCTATGTTAAGACAGTATTAGAAAGAGGAAGCAATGCATCAAAGCAAAAGATATTGCAAAGTATGATGGAAAAAGGAGCCTCAAATTTTCAGCTACAAGAATATACCCCTAATCCACAGCGTGGAGATATTAAAATAGACGGGCAAATGGTTGATAGCAAAAACAAAAGCTGTGTTGTTATAAAATATAAATACAACGGTAATGATTACGAAACCGGAGCCTGCAAGTCACCTTTTGAAAAATAACTAAAAATCGAAATATAATTTTTATAGTTTATTTAGAAGATTTAATTTTTTTAATAAGATTAGTTGTCAGATCATTTTTAGAATATAAAACAGCATCCTTAGCAATAATCAAATCATAATTATATTCTTTAGCCAGCATTTCAACTTTTTTAGAAAGATCTTTATCGATCTCGGTTATTTTATCGTAATAATTTTTGTCAATTTCTTGTTTTTTTTCAACGAGTTCTTTTTTATATTTTTCATCAAGTGTTCTTTTATCACTTTGTTCTTTGATGCTGATAAGAAGATTGTTAATTTGCTCCAAATGTTCTTTTTCAGCATTTCGGATGTCAGTGGAAGAATTCAAAACTTGTCCGACATCAATAACGGCAGTTTTAAAATCAGCATTATCAGCCAAAGCAGGGCAAAAGCCTCCAATTAAAGTTGCAATCCCGCAAAAAGCAAAAATTATAATTTTCATAATGTTTCCCATTTGTTAATCTCCTACATTTAATGAATGATTTTTAAATAATGTTATAGGCTTGATGTGTGAACTTTATTTAAGTATCTTTACTTTAATATTAATGTACTATATAATATTAAAGCATATAGATAAATTTATAAAAATATTAATTTTTGTAAATTTTTTAGCAAAAAAAGAATTCCACTGGTTTTATTCTAAATATTAGGGTAAAATTTATTGATTAATCGATAATTATAAAGGTGAATAATGGAAAAGATAAAACTTAACAGACAGGTATTGAAGGCAATTATAGGGTTATCGGCCGTATGTGCAATTACAATACCCGCTTCATTAAATTCAGCTCAGGCAGCGGATCCAGTTCTTCCAATTTCAATACAACAAATGATGATGGAGGGAGGAGCAGCCGGAAGTGTTAAACATGATACTGATATGCTTCGGTACAAACGAGATGAAAAATCAATAACTGAAGATTATAAACAGTTTACTCAAGAACGAAATTTTGAAGGTAATGGCGGCGGCCAAATAATCCAGAATAACACAGGTCTGCAAGATTCAAGTTATATGCAAGGACAGGTACAGGATATTGATACACAAGGTGTCTTTATCAATTCTGTAGATGTTGCGCCATCTGAAATTTTATCAAAAGAGGAAATTAATTCTATTGTTCAGCCAATAGTTGGTCGCAATGTATTTATAAGCGACATTCAAAAAGTTATAGACCAGTTGAATAGCTTATATGCGCAAAAAGGTTTTGTAACAGCCAAAGCATTTTTGCCGGAACAGACAGTTGAAAACGGAAATATTCATATTGAACTTATTGAAAGTAAAGTCGGAAACATTTCAGTAGAACAAAATAAATGGACAAGAACCAAGTATATTACAGATCGTATAGAGCAGAAACAGGGACAGCTTTTTGATATTGTAGAATTGGAACAAGATATACTTGATTTCAACAGATATAATGAAGGTGTAAACCTTACAGCAAACTTGACAGCCGGTACAACTCCCGGAACGACAGATATTGCAATAAAAGCAAATGAAAATTTTCCGTTCCATGTTGTAGGTATCATGGATAACGCAGGTCGTTATCAAACCGGACATTTAAGAGGCGGTGCAATGATTTATGCGGACAGCTTGTTCCATAACAGAGACCGTTTGTCAATTGGTTCTTACTTCTCTGGCGGTGCAATAAGCCCATTTGCTGATTATAACTTCCCTGTAAACAAAAAAGACGGACGTGTTGGTTTTATGTACGCATCAACATTTGCTAAAATCAAATGGGGGCCATTAACAGATCTTGATCTTAAATCTAAATCATATATCTATTCGTTGTACTACTCACAACCGCTTGTAAGAAAACCTGGGTTTGAGTTAAAAAGCTACTTAGCCGGCAATTACAAGAGAGCCAGAACCAGTATATTTGATGATTTAATAGATATAGGTGTAGACGAAATCACCAGTGTAGATTTAGCATTCAATTTAAGAAAAGATACCAAATATGGTATTTGGTATGCTAACCAAGGTGTATCAATGGCATTTCCGATATTTGACAGCCAGTCAAGCTATGTAAAGATTAATGGTAGTGCAGTTAGATTACACGACTTCTCACACGGTGTAATCGGTCAATTGAGAGGTAACTATCAGGTTATACCAAACAACAAACATATTCCGTATCTTGATCAGTTCCAAGTCGGTGGTCTTGCAACTGTCAGAGGTTACTCAGAAGGTATCTTGATGGGTAAAAACGGTTACTATTTAAGCGGTGAATTAATGTTCCCGTTATTACCAAGAGAAATTACAAGTCCAAGATCAGGCGAAAAAGTTCCGTTCATCGGAAAGTATGTAAAAGGTGCGGTGTTTGCTGACCACGCAGGTGTATTCCCAACACATAGCGAAGATTATCATGAGGGAAGTTACTTCTTAGCATCAGTCGGTATGGGGTTAAGAGTTCAGTTGCCTGGTGACTTAAGCGCAAGATTATATTGGGGCTATCCTTTAATCAACAACGCTTATGAAACAGACAGAAAATACGGAAGATTCCACTTTGAACTTACTCTTGAACCGAACCTTGACGCACTGCTAAGAAGCAGAAGCACAGCTCCTCAAAAAGTCGAAAAACATGTCGAAGCTGATTACAACTACGACGACGTAAGACATTACGACTACTACAACGACGGCGCTCTGTAAAAAGAAAAAGGGTACGTCATCCTGAGGCTTTAGCCGAAGGATCTCCCGAAAAGCCGATGGAATTCTCAGGGCTTCGGATTCTGAACGACAGACTCTTATAAAAGACTTGATAAAAAAAAATTATGCGGTAACTTTATAAATGAAGCTGCCGCTTTTTTAATCGGAGGAGAGATGGCTAAGGGAATTTTTATAACAGCAACAGGAACTGATGTTGGAAAAACTTATATATCTGCATTAATAGTAAAAAGTATGAGAGAAACGGGATTGAATTGCGGATATTATAAGCCTGCCTTAAGCGGCGCAGAAGTCGCAAGCGACGGTAAAATTATTCCCGGAGATGCAGCTTATGTTTTAAAAACAGCGGGGATTAATGAAGATCCTGAAAATTTTGTCTCATATATTTATAAGCCTGCGGTATCCCCACATCTGGCATCAGAAATGGAAAATAATCCGATAAAACTTGAAAAAATAAAATCGGATTTTGAAAGAATTAAGAAGGAATTTGACTATCTTCTGGTTGAAGGCGCCGGCGGAATTGTGTGCCCTTTTAATATTGAAGAAGGCATTCTTCTGCCTGATGTAATAAAGGCTCTGAACCTTGATACCCTGCTTGTTGCAGACGCAGGACTCGGAACAATAAATTCAACCGTTCTGACCGCGGAATACGCCAAATATCACGGCATAAATATTAAAGGGATTATTCTGAACAAATTTGACGAAAACAGCCTTATGCAGAGCGACAACAAAATCCAGATTGAAAAACTGACAGGCATAAAAGTCGTTGCGGAAGTAAAAGAAAACGATACTTCAATAAATTTAGACTGGATACTTCCTGCATTCATGGAAGTTTAAGGAGAAAATATGAACGAATTAGTTGAAAAAGATTTAAAATATATTTGGCATCCTTGCTCGCAGATGAAGGATTACGAAACCCTATCACCGATAGTAATAGAAAAAGGAGAAGGGATTTATCTTTACGACACGGAAGGGAACCGTTATGTAGACGTAATTAGTTCCTGGTGGTGTAATCTGCTTGGTCACTGCAACCCTAAGATTAATGAAGCAGTAAAAAATCAGATAGATAATTTGGAGCACGTAATTTTTGCGAATTTTTCACATAAACCGGCAATAACGCTTTGTGAAAGACTTTCTAAAATTTTGCCGAAAGGTTTATGTAAGTTTAATTTTACTGACAATGGATCATCAGCAATAGAAGCTGCTATGAAAGTAAGTTTTCAGTATCATACTCAAACAGGAAATCCTCAAAAAACGAGATTTATGGCACTGACAGACGCATACCATGGTGAAACAATCGGAGCTTTATCCGTTGGGGATTGTGACCTTTATACAAAGTTATACAAACCGATATTGATGGATATTATAAGAATAAAAGGCCCCGACTGTTATCGTTGTCCTTATGGAAAAACAAGAGAAAATTGCTGCTGCGAATGTTTTGAAGATGCAGAAAAACAGTTTGCAAAATTCGGGAATGAAACGGCTGCAATTTTAGTTGAGCCTCTTTTGCAAGGTTCAGCGGGTATGAAAATTTATCCGCCTCTGTATTTAAAAAAATTAAGAGAAATTTGTGATAAGTATAATGTTCACCTGCTTGCAGATGAAATCGCAACAGGATTTGGTAGAACAGGCAAAATGTTCGCCTTTGACCATACGGGGGTATCACCTGATATTATGTGTTTATCAAAAGGGCTTACGGGCGGATATATGCCTTGCGCTATGTTTGTGACAACTGATAAGATATATAACGCATTTTACGCAGATTACGGAACAGGAAAAGCCTTTATGCATTCTCATACCTATAGCGGAAACCCTCTTGCGTGTTCCGCTGCAAACGCCGTTCTGGATATTCTTGAGGACGGCAACGTATTAAAACAGGCTCAGGAAAATGCAATTTACTTTAATAAAATAATTAAAGAAAAATTCTTGCCGCATAAAAATGTCGGAGAAGTTCGCTCAATTGGGCTTATTAACGCAATAGAGCTTGTAAAAGATAAAACAACCAAAGAATCTCTTGACGGAAGACTTCGCACAGGCTATCAAATCTATAAAAAAGCCCTGAAAAAAGGAGTAATACTCCGACCTCTGGGCGACATAATCTATTTTAATCCGCCTCTTATTATAGAAAAAAAAGATATGGATTTTGTAACAGATGTTGCGCTTGAATGCCTGAAAGAAATTTTACCTGAATAATTTTTTATAAAATTGCCTAAATTTTAATATTTTGCTATTATTAGATTTTGATTAAAAAATTATAAGGAGAGCTATGAAAACAATCGGCATAATTGGCGGGATGAGCTGGGAATCTACAATTGAATATTATAAATACATTAACGGTGAAATAAATAAAAAACTCGGCGGACTTCACAGTGCCAAAATGCTTATTGAAAGTTATGACTTTGAAGAAATAGAAAAATTACAATCAAGCGAAGATTGGAATACTTTAACAAAAATTTTAATAAATTCTGCTCAAAAATTAGAAACAGCAGGCGCAGATTACATAGCAATATCCACTAATACAATGCACCTTATGGCACCTGAAGTGCAAAAGAATATATCAATACCTTTAATTCATATAGCTCAAGCAACAGGGAATTATATAAAAAATAATAATATGAATACGGTTTTATTGATCGGAACAAGATACACAATGACAAAACCGTTTTATAAAGATAAATTAAAGAATGAATTCGGCATTAATGTTATCCTCCCTAGCCTTTCTGAGCAAAAAATAATAAATGATATTATTTATGATGAATTATGCAAAGGTTTGATTAAAGAAAATTCCAAACAAAAACTTCTCGGTATAATATCAGAGCATAAAAAAGAAGGCGCACAGGCTGTCATTCTTGGCTGTACAGAGCTTCCGAATATCGTCAAAACGGCAGAAATCCCTGTAATTAATACAACAAAAATTCATTGCCTTGAAATTGTGGATAGGATGTTAAAATAACCCCTTACTTACATTTCTCCTCAAATTTTACGCCAATAAAAGCACTCCAAATCCTGCGTTAAAGTAATTAACGTAATTTGTACACTTATCCTAAAATAAACTCACTTAAACGGCGATTAAAAATTTTTAAAGAAACTTTTATCCACACACGACGTCTGTTAAATTGTAAAGGGTTTAACCTTCAGTCGTTAATTCTTCCCAGATGCTTGGGACTACGATTAACGCAGTGTAAACGATGAACCCGAATAGAATTAAGTTGATAGCTTCCATATAAACTCTCCTATAGCTTACATTTATATTATGCCCATGCTGATATTTTATGTAACATAATTTTACAAATTAAAATTAAAATTTTTGATAACATAAGAAGTGAGGAAAATATGAAAAAAAATATTTCAAAACTGTTTAAAAATCTATGCTGTTCCGTATGCAAAGAAGGATTTAACGAAGATTCTTTAACCGTAAAACGTGATGAAGCCGGACTTCTTGTTGTAAGTCTTAAGTGTAAAAATTGCGGTAAAAATTACGGTATAGCATTCTTAGGATTTTCGGATATAAATATCAAAAATGAAGAGCCGTTCGAAGTTGTAGAAGGCCCTGATCCGATAAGTTATGACGATGTAATTGATGCGCACAGATTTATTAAAAATCTTGATGAAAATTGGAATAAATATTTACCAAAATAAAACTGAAGCGGGAAGTTTTTTATAAAAACTTCCCGCCTTTTTTTATCCAAATTATAAATCTTAGATTATCCCATTAAAATTCCCGCAATAGCTGCTGACATATAACAGGTTAAAGTTCCGCAAATCAGAGCTCTAACCCCAAGACGTGCGAGGTTTTTTCTTTGGTTAGGCGCCATCTCTCCAATACCGCCCATCTGAATTGCAATAGATCCGAAGTTCCCAAAACTGCAAAGAGCAATACTTGCAATCAAAAAGCTTTTATCTGAAAGCGGCTGGGTAAGCGTACTTAAATCAACATAAGCAACCATTTCATTCAAAACAAGTTTAGTTCCCATAAGGCTTCCGACAGTAGTAGCTTCATTTCCGGGAACCCCCATAAGATAAGCAAATATTGCAAATATTTTACCTAAAATCATTCTTAATGAAAGCTGGGTTAAATCAAATGATGCGAAATTTATATGTGCATAATTAACAATTAGCCTTCCCACTCCGCCTAAAATCCAATCAACAAATGCCACAAGTGCAACTAAAGCCAAGATCATTGCAATAACATTAATCGCAACTTTCATACCCTCTGATGCCCCCTGCGAAATCGCATCAAAAAGATTTATATAAGGTCTTCTTCTTTTACTGTAATTTATTTTTATGTCTTCGCTTGTTTCAGGAACCCCCGTTTCAGGATAAACAATCTTTGAAATTACAAGCGCACCCGGAGCCGCCATAATTGATGCAGCAAGAAGGTATTGTGCCGGAACACCGAGTCCTATATAAATAGGCATAGTAGCTGCAGAAATGCATGCCATGCTTCCGGACATTGATGCTAAAAGTTCTGAACGTGTAAGCTTTGCAAGATAAGGCCTTATCATAATCTGTGCCGCAATCTGGCCGACAAAAGCACTTGCTACATTTGATAAAGCTTCCGCCCCGCTGACAGACATAAGTTTATTCATAGCTTTGCCCAAAAGCGGTACAATCCTTTGCATAATCCCGTAATAATAAAGAATGTTTACCAAAATCATCATAAAAATCAAAGACGCTACAAGAGGAAGTGCAAAAACTTGTGACCCCTGTCCTAAAAGTTCATTTAATTTTTCCGAACCCATCAAATGTCCGAATACAAAATTCCCGCCCTCTCTTGCAAAATCAAGAATTTTTGTAATAAATTCACCTAAAGCTAAAAAAATCGTTCTTCCAATCGGTACCTTGAATATAAAAACTGCCAGTAAAATCTGCAATAAAAATCCGGTTCCGATAGTTTTATAATTAATTGCTTTTTTATTATTAGACATCAAAAATGCAATTAAAAATATGAAAATTATCCCAAAAATCCCAAAAAATCTTTCCATAATACCTCTTTTTCTTTACAAGTCAATTATACAAAAAAGGAGTATAATTTATACTCCTTTTTGAATAAATTTTGATAAAAATTAACTATTAAAATCAAATTTTATCAAGCATTTTTATTAGCACCTGAAGTTTTTTAGAAGATGTAGATTTAATATTTGACACTTCAATTACTTCTAGCACTTTCAACAGAAACTTTGACCTGTTGTTTACGAGCAAGTTTAAAGGCTTCTCTTGCTTCTTTGTTCGCAATCATCGGGAAATCATCCAAATTAAAGCCAAGATCTTCCATATGACCAAGTAAAGTTCCGCCAACAATTTTGCCGTCTTTATCTTTAATAACCCAGCTTTGATCACCATCTATTGCATGTCTTACCATTTTTTTGTACTTGTTTTTATCAAAGAAAGTATCTATTGCGCGGTAAAGAGCTTCTTTAAAGTCATATATCATTGTATCAACAAAATCGTATCCAGATAATCCGACTTCAGGAACTGTGCGTTTTGAAAGAAATCCGTTATAACCGTCTATAATGCTGTCAACATGCCCGCCAACTCTTGTTGCAACAACCGGAGTTCCTTTGTACAGTGACTCCCATTTTGAACCATCTGGCTCAAAGAAACTTGGATACAAGGTGAAATCAGAACCTCCATGGAACACGTTATTCGGAACATAACCTACCATATAAGGTACAGTATCGCCATTTTGACCAAGGTCAACCTTTAATTTACGGATTAAAGCTTCCCATTGTCCGACTTCTCCGTCTGCTCCGCCTATTGGGAATATCGGTTTCGGTTTACCCGGGTATCTTTCAGGCCACTCTTTCAAAATTTGACTAATTACTCCTCCGAGAATATTTATACCTTTTTGGCTTACAAAACGAGTTCCGCAATTTATGACTATTTGATCATCCAAATTCTCCATATTTATATGCGACAAATCTGTAACTCCTTCGTCCGCTAAGTTGAAGAATCCTTTATGTGTTTTATTATATTCATTCATTGTATGTAAATATTTTAGAAATTCTGCTTTGTTCGACCGTTTAGCATTCATTATGGCTTCTATATCATCTCTATGTGTCATCGGGGTAAAGGTGCGGAAAGTTGTTACTCCTTCCTTGTCCATATCGTTTAGAAATTTGTTTAATTTTGCGATACCAAGTCCTCTTAAGGATTTTAAAAGTTCGTTTGCATTATTATAGTTAAATTTAATTTCTCTCTTTTCTTTTTGATCATAAAAGATACTTTTTATACTTGTTCGTTGTTCAGAAGTTAAGTCTAAACTGTCTATTCCTTTTTTTAAAATAGTAAATTTATCAGAGTTTAAGTTGTTATTTATCTCATTAATTATGTTCATAGAGCTTAATTCATTAACAACTCTGTCCCAACCGTTACTTTCTCCGTACATTGTACCTTCATTCAAGCGCACATTCATAATATGATTTAGACCACGGCTTCTTACAGGATCTGTTGCTATTTCTATTCCGTAAGTCCGAGATACCGGTTTTAACCTGTTTGATAATGATGCAGAAATATTCGCTAAATTTAATACTCCATCTATTAAGTGAATGTTTTGTAAATTATCCAAGTCTAGCCCTGTTTGCGATGTTGTATAAATATCATAAGCATATTTACCGTACAAAGTATTCAAAATATCTGCAGAATGAACATAATCATCCCCTTGATAATCCAAATTATGAATTAATTCTAAGTTGTTCATTTTTTTTAGCTTTTGAGCCACAGCAGCATTAAGTTCACTGTTTGCAGCTTCTGCTGTCGATAATAACTTGGTTAAACCGGGCATCGCAGCGGCATGCCAATCATTTAATAAGAAAGCGTCTGGAGCCGGAATTTCATTATAGAGTTTTTCATTAAATATTTTGTATGAAGTAAGAGAATTAGGATCCAGCTTTAATTTGGTAAATTCATATACTGCTTTTGGGAAGAATGCATATCTTTCTTTTTCAGAGACTATTTGCGAATCTGTATATAGACCTTTTGCTCCAAAATAGTCATTATTTCTGAACATTAAACGTTTATATCCGAATTTTGGATCTATTCCGTAAAATACTTCTATTTTTTCTTTTTGTGATTTTCCGTTTCTAAATACATTGATATCATATTCGGCAATTTTATCAACATCCATTTCCATATCTTTGAATTTGTAATGCCATTTGCCATCTTTTTCTACAATTGATGAAACTCCTGGAATTTCATTCAACGGACGAACTAGGAAATTACTTATACCAATTTCTTTTGTAAAGTTTTTAGCAATTTGAACGGGAACTTCTCCAAGTCCGCCTTCTTTTTCAGGAATTGACTCTGCGGTTAATGAATATACTGTAGAATTTTTCT
Source organism: uncultured bacterium (assembly GCA_949297715.1). Lineage (GTDB taxonomy): Bacteria > Cyanobacteriota > Vampirovibrionia > Gastranaerophilales > Gastranaerophilaceae > Scatenecus. The sequence goes on from CASFTJ010000008.1 coordinate 51,257, forward strand.
CCAATTTAGGAATCTCTGTTCCTCTATAAATCATTGTTTTCGCAATGGTTCTAAGGGTATCTTCAGCTTTTTTAGGCAGCATAATTCTTTTACCGCCTGCGCCCAAATTCTGAAGGAGTGGAAGATTATCAACTATTGCGACATTTCTATCTAAGGTTTTTGCACTTGAAGGGATGTTAATCCCATTTATTCTTTCTTCCAATGCCTTTAACCAACCGGTTGAAAAATCTCCGGTTTCTTTTATCTTTTGCCCTATATCTTTAAAACAACTATCGTACCAACCGGATTTATCTCTTATTGTGCTTTCAAGTTGGCGGGTCCAGTTCTCTATTCCTGTAAAACGATCGTTGAATTTGCTTTCTAAATCGGCTTTTGCCTGAAGGTTTGTTAACTGTTCTTTTAGAGGAGTTAGAATAGTGTTCATTCTTTTTGAAACTTCTTCTTCAATTTCAGTACTTGCGTTTTGTGCAGCTTTGGTCATATTGCCGCCTCTTCTTAATATTGTTACGGCGCTTAGGCCCAGTGATGCTATGGCTACAGCTGATGATACGTATGCTATTGTTTTAGCATTGTTTGAATCTGTATTAGAAGCATTACTCTCTGGTTGTTGCATTACTGCAGATGGTGTTTGTGTTTGTGGTGTAAACATAAACGAATTTAATTGACCTTCTCCAAAAGAAATCTTCTTGATGTGCATAAAACCTCACTTTTTAAACTGTAATCACTATTTAATAGCCTGTAAAGTCTTTTTTTTGCTACCTGAAAAAAAAAGAGTTCACAAATATTTACATTTATTTATTGTTCTCCCAAACAAAAAATAAATATAAACTAAAAGAGCCATTACAATTCTATCCTAAAAAAATATTCAGTCAAGAAATTTTTTTACACCTATTAATTGCTTTAGGTTAATTTTTAAAAGTAGACGATAAGGATATTAAAAAAATTTCTGATCTTTTAGTGATGTCATTTGGATTTAAAGAAAGCGCATTTTTTGATAAAAGACGGGAGGAAAGGCTTGATAATTACACTATAGAGGAGCTGGAAAAACTTCCTCAAAAAAATCAAGAGCAAGCCAAAAAACTTATATATTTAGAAAACAGACCGCAAGTTACTTAATTAAAAGATTATGAAATCTTAAGTCTGGCAAAACTGGAGCCCGAAGACTTTGAAAAAGCATACGAATTAATTAATTTAAAAGGACGAGAATTTTGTCCAATAGAGCGTAACTTCGATATCATTGAACTTGTATCACTTCCTGAAGAAACATACAATAAAATAAAACCGCTTTTATATATAGAATCAAGAGGTACTAAAGGTCAATTTGCAAATTTTGATATTGATGAAATATTAGATATTCCGGATGACAAATTTGAAAGAGTTGAAAAATTATTAAATTTTTCAAATTTTAGAGGTCAGGATATAAAGCTCTTATCAACAGTTTCAGATGAACAATTCAAGCGGATTAATGAATTATTATTTGAAGATGAGGAGGTTATTGCCAGAAAATTTTCAGGTGCGGAAATTGAAGCTCTCAGCAGATTATCAAAAAAAGAATACAATAAAGCCAAAGAATTTTTTAATATTCCCCAAAGAGAAAGGCAGCAATTTTCCGCTTTTACTGCAATAAAACTTTCAAAACTTCCGCCTGAAGAACTTAAAAATGCTAAAGAACTCTTTTATATAGACATACATGGCAGTTTTCAGTTATTGGGTAATACGATACTAGCGCTTGCCAAAATTCCTGATGTTAATATGGCGAAATCTTTAATTTACAACGAAAACAGAGAAAAACAACTTTCTGAAATAGAGATGGCAGCAATTGCAAATATATACAATGATGAAATTGAAAATTTCATAAAGTTTAATCCGAATTTCCAAGTAGAAGATTCCGAGCAACGTTATTACAAAATAAGAGCTGTTTCTTTAAAAACAGGTAAAAATGACAGTGATTTATATGTTTTTGATAACAAAGGGCTGCTGGAAGTCACCAGAACTACAAAGGGAGAAGATATACCGGGTTACAAATCTACAAAATTGATTAAAGTAAAAAATGTCCGCAATAACATTGAACAGGAGGCTTTGCAAGGTATTTTGGAAAACAGTGATAATGAATATTTGGTAATTTTGGATACTATAAAATATTTTGACAAAGAGCATAATTTAACAAAAACAATGGTATGTAAACAGGATAACCTAAAAGGGACAATGAATGTATCCGTAAACTATCCCGACGGCAGAAATATTCCTATTCAATATATGAGTATAGATCCCGAAAGTGGAGAAATAATTGCAGAACGAAATTTCACATCTCCGGAGGGTGTCAAAACTAGATATTATTATGAAGAAAATGATAATTTACGAATCAGTAATTACAAAATTGTCGATAAAAACGGAAAAACACTTATGGATCTTAATCAAACTTTCCAAAAGGTTTCCGAAAACAAATTTATATCTTCAATAAACGGACATAGCTATGAAATTAATTTTAATGAAAATTCGTTAGAAATATTGGATAAAAAAACAAATATTACAACAAAACTTGATTTAGATAGGTTAATATTGGCATTAGACAATGCTGACAGAAATAAAATTATAGATATATTAAAACAAGTTCCGGCAAATCAGCTTTTGATGATGGACAGATTGCCGATTGACTTTATAAGTTATAATAAATACAACACATTTAACGGACAATGGGATCGCGAGTATAGACAACTTGAAATCGGTAATTTTGATAAAGCCACAGATCCCGAAAATTCATATTTAGCCTTGTTTACTCATGAATATGGACATTTTTTGGATTTGGCAGAGGATGAAAAAGGCGTTATATCAAATAATCCTGATGTAATGAGGATTGCAAAAGAAGAATTTAAAGAATTACTTAAAAATACAACCTTAGAGCAGCAAAAATATATAATGTATTTTACGGACCAATTAAACTTAGGAGCCGAAAACAGTGCAGGTACTGAAGGTGTAGCGGAAGCGAACGCTCTTGCAAATTCCGTAGCGTCTTCTGTGCGTAACACAAGACGTTTCTACTATCAAATGTATTTCCCGCGTAGGATAGCTAAAATTATGGAATTAATTCATGATAAGTAAGGGATGTAATTTATCTTGAAAAAATAGTGAACATTTTGTGAACATTTAGCTTAAAAAAGACATAAAAAATTGCGCTTGGCGCGATTATCTTGACCGGCTCGCATTAAACGTGTCTTCGGTTGAGTATTTCAAGAACTAAAGTCTTTAAATACTCAAGCCTTCGCACTCTGCTCGCTGGCTGTTAGAACGCAAATTGCATTCTTATTTTAACTTAAAAGCAAAATAAAAGGAAGGTGTTACCTTCCTTTTATTTTGCGCTTGGCGCGATTCGAACGCGCGACCTATCCCTTAAAATGTTAATAACTACTTTTATATAATTTTATTTATATTCCCTAAATGCTTATTTTAACTGAATTGTACAATTTTATAAAACTTGATAAAAATCAATCAAAAATACACAAACTACACAAAATGTACACAAAATAAAATATCTAATATTTTTTAACTAAAATAAAACTTTAAACCTTATTGCTTTTATTTGTTATCTAAATAAAAGCAATAAGGTTGATTAATTAAAAATTTACTGCGACTTGCTTAAGTAATAAACAGATATGTTTCATTAATTCATTTTCTATTATCTTTTGATTATTATTTGAAGGAACCACTAATGATACGGATTGAATCAATCCATCTTTCTTAATAATTTCATTATTTTTAGTTGCTACAATGCCTACAATTATGTCATAATTTCGTTTTAGAATATTTCCTTTTGGCTCTTCCGATTTTAGTTTTATTTTATACATAGCTTTTATAGATAAATTACTTTTATTTTCAGGAATTGTTATTTGGTCTTTAAATCCTAATGAATTTAATTCTGTAATATCTTCTTGAATATCTTTTAAATTTATAGCTATTGGAGCTTTTATACTTGAAGCAAGAACTCCAAATGCAATTTTATCAAAATTTGGTAATTTAACTTCATTCCCTTCAATTTCTATATTATCTGGAACATAATTAAACATATTAGCCCTGTTTGCACTACGAGTCATAGCTGTCATTTGAACAATATCTCGTTTATTCGGGAGATCAACTCCATCAATGTATGGTTTGCTCATTTTACATTCAGCAAATCCATCTTTTATAAATATTACTTTATATTCCCAGGTTGGTACAAGTATTTCTTGTCCTGATTTTTCTGTTTTAATTTTTTTGAATACTGTTAAAATATTACCACCCCTAAGGTAACCATTTGGATCTTCAATAGTTAAATATTGATTCTCACTTTTTTTAATCTCAAATTTTACATCACTAAATTTTATTTCATTTTGCATTGATGTAGCTAATTTGTTCAAAATATTTTTAGTTAGAATTTCCATATTAGTTTCATTATTAAATTTGATGTTATGCACAACTTTATTTACAAGCACATCATCTGCACAATTTGCATATACTACTCTCCCAGCCTTATCAAAAATTACGCCACAAGCTAACATTGTGTATTTATCAATATTTAGATAATCCCTGTTTGATTTGTATTGAGCATAGGCTGGATGTGTAAAAAATATTTTGAGAAAATAATCCGGTAAACTTCTATTATATCCATTATTACTTTTAAAATTCATATTTAGTGATATTAATGCTGTTTGCATATCATAATAGGTTTTATCAGTTGTAATTAACGAAAAATCTGCATTTGTACCAAGGGCTGTTGAAAATAAATTATATAATTTTTCATTTGCAAAATCATTAATAAAAAGTATTTTAGGCTTTCTCAACTGTGTAATACTGCTATTAACAAATTTACTAAAATTACTGTTTAAAGTCGGTTTCCCTAAAACTTTTTCAGCTACTGAATAATTTAAATTTGAATAAATAACGGATATTTGATTCATATTTTCATCAGTGAGCAAATCTCCTTTCGTAATCCCGCTTTCTAAGCCTTTATCTAAAATAAAAAGATGTCTATATGTATCTTTTATATTTGCAGTAACATCAAAAGGCTTAAAATCTATACTTGCCTGTTTTACAATTTCATCTAATGATTTCTCATAGTTTTCTTTATACAAATTTGTAATATTATTATTTATATCTTCAATGCTAGTTTCTTCTGTTGTTTCATATTTGTAATAATTTGTTACTGGATAAGTATATAAAATCTCACCTGTTGCCATATTTACAAAATTAATACTCATAGTTAGGGGAAGATATATGTCAATTAAGTTATCTGCTTTTTTAACCTCATATTTTGATGCTCTTGGAATATGAACATAAGCTGCAAATGTTTTATATTTTGTTTTGTCTGAAATTTCTTTATTTACATTTGGAAAATATTTATCAAATGATATTAAATATTCATGAACTAGATCATCCCTATGCGTTGTTATAACATTTTGAAAAAGCTCATTATTAATATTCTTGCTTGTGAAAACTGCTGGAATTGGATAAACATTTAATTCTTGGGAATATGAAGCAATAGCTGTTGATAATACAGCTATTGCTAAAATTATAATTTTTTTCATAAATTTTCAGTTCCTTTTTTACTATTTATTGGTGAAAAAATTATTTGATTGCCATTAATTTTGTAATCATAAGTTTTGAAAGTATTTGATAATGGCGATTCATATAATTTCATAAAAATAGAATCTGCAACACTTTCTTTTCCTGAATAATTAATAGTAAATTCTGTTTGTGTTGAATCTGAATTTCTTAAAGATACATTTTTAATTCCATCTACATTTTGGATAGATTTATTAATTGTAATTCTGTCAATAGGTAAAAAACTTCCTTTGATTTGTACAATATACTCTGTACCATACATCATACGTCTTTTCCAATAATCTTGAATTTTTTTTGATAGAACTTCTCCTAATTCATTTGCAATTTTTATTGCAACAGCGCTTCTAGCTTGATCTGCCGAATTTCCAGAAGCTGTTTCTGTAAAACTCCCAGAAGCAATAACTTCTCCGTCAACAGTCGAGTAAACTTTTACAAAAACATTTCCATCGCATACGTTTCTGCCTGTATTATCATTTTTGCCATTATCAGTGATATATGACACACCTATTGCAAAAAAATCGGCTTTCGCATCTTTTCTTGCAGCTTCGACATATTTAGCAAGTTCAGCAGAGTTAGCAAGCTTATCAGATGTAATCGGTTGTCCTTTAAAATATTTACTTTTAAAAATATCATTATCTAAAGCTCTTATGTCATATCTAACAAATGCATCTTGTAAAGCAGGTTGTGTAAAATTCAAATTCTCAGCTTTGGGTGATAGAACATCATATTCTTTTATATTTTGAAAAAACTCATTTTCATTTTTTGAGTAATCTATAAAATGCCCATATGAGGCTTTTTCACCTGCAGATTCTGCATAACTGTATTTATTAGAATTTGAACCGCTACTTCTATAATTATCATTATAGCTTCCATTAGCTGATGCAGAATATCCACCACCACCGTAAATACTAGAATAACCAGCAGAAGCATTTCCATTATAATGTCCTTTGCTTTTTGAATTTACATTGTAATTATTAGAACTATTTCCACTGCCTTTTGCGGATGCATAACTACTAGCAGAAGCTTTTTCGGTATCTTTTAGTTTTTCGTCATAGCCGTACTTATATGTTGTTACTTCTTTTGTCATAACATTTTTAGTAAGATCTGATGGTCTGGCAAAAAATTCATCTAAAACTACCATTATTGAATGTGCTCTAACTGCCTGGGTGTTTAATGCAATCCCCATATCTGATAATAGGGTTCTGAATTCAGTTTCATCAATAGTTAAATAAACTTTTGCAACATAGTTGTTATCTACGACTTCACCTGTATAATTTTGATCTAGAATATAAGTACTTGATTGAGATAATATATCTTCAAATTTTTCTTTAACTTCTGGTCTTGCTGAGGCATTTGTGCCAAGTGTTCTATCTATTAGTATATTAATTCCTGCCTCAAGCGCATTATTTTGTGCTTCTACTACAACTTGTCTTCTAACAGCATTGCTCAATCTTTCATCTTGTTTTTTTCTGGTTTCTGCTTGTCTTGAAGCTTCTTTTATTTGTTGAGTTTGTAATAATTCATAATCTGATTCTTGAGATTTTTTATTCATTTTTGAATCTTGTTTATATCTTACTGCCTTTATATCATATCCAGTAAGAGGAGCTGATCCTTTTCCTTCTATTTTTATTTCTACTGCATTTGCACAACAATTATAAAAACCCATAAAAAATATTGCTAATGCTATTAAAACTTTTTTCATAAACACTCCTTTTTACTTGAAAGCTATACAAAAAAGGACAAGAAATTTCTTGTCCTTTTTTGTATAAATAAACTAAAAATCAATTTTCTTAGCTTTTCCTGAGGAATTCTCTGGAAGTTTTACATCAATTCCATTTGCTTTATTAATTGCAATAACTTTTGTTGTAACGTCTTTAATTGACTTCATATTTGCTTTTAATAATGCAGCAGTATCTTTTACTTGGCCCAATTCAAAGGCCAAGCTTGCAGCTTTTACTGGGTTACTAGCTATATTCATACTTATTGATTTACATTGGTCTGCTAAAACCATATACTGAGCACCGGCATTAGTTAAACTTATTAGAGCATTAACATATTCAGTATATTTTTCGGCTGAAAGACTTTTTAAATTTGCTGAAATTTCTGCTTGTTTTTCTTCGTTTGCTAATATTGCACTTGTATCTGTCGCTACTTGCATTAATTTTGAACTTTTTTCAGCATCACTTAAGCTTTGATTATCTTGTATAGCTTTAAGTTCTGCTTGATATTTATTATAATCTTCTTTTGAAAGTAAAGCTGAAAATAATGATTCATAAGCTTTTTGAACTTCTGAATTTGTATTTAATAATTGACTATTTATATAACCAATTGTACCACTCGTATCAATATTTTCTTCATTTACTGTTTGTGTCGCTTGAGGTTGAGCAACCTGTTTTAATGTATTGAAAGATGGTTTTGAAATCTCAATAGCATTAACACTCAATGCAGATGTAAATAAAATTGTACATATGCTAAATAGCAATTTTTTCTTCATACTACGTCTCCTATTTTACATTAAATAATTTAATGAAGTAACCAACAGTTTATATATACCATATATTTTATTTTTTTACAAGCAATATATTTACATCTTTTGCTGTATGTTTTTTTCTCGTTACAAGCTTTTAAATTTTCTCTGTTCAACTAAATTTATAAGATCATAGTAAAAATCAATATCCTTGTTGTTGCTATTACGCAATTTATCAATAATCTCATTTAATTTATTATTTAAATTACTGCAATTTGATATATCAAAAAATACACTAGGACTTATATTAAAAATATCACATAATTTACTTAATGTTTTAGCTGAAATAAAAGTGTGCCCATTCTCAATATTACTCATTGTTCTAATATTTATACCAAGTTTTTCAGCTAGAGATTCTTGAGAAAGTTTTATCGCTTTTCGCTTTTCCAAAATTATTTTACCAACTGATTTTTTTATATATTCTTCACTAAACTTTTGCATTTATTAATTCTAGTTTGCATGCATAAATTATTCCACCTCAATATTATGCTTGTCTATATGTATAATTTTTGCAAGTTAAAATAATAAATATGACGACAACTCTAGTATAGTTTCATTGTAAGATTTTTGAATCTTTTCTTGTTCTCGTTTTCTGGCTTGCGTATCTTTTATTCGCTGTTTCTGTTGACGCAACTGCTCAATTCTTTGTCTGTGTCTTTCAGTCTCACTTGCTATCTGACGCTCAATTGATTCTAATTCTGGGTTTTTAGACATAAAAAACTCCTTTATTTTAATTAAAAGAGTAAGATTATTTTTGTTTAAATAACGGCAAAGAATATATGTCAATCTGTTCAACGGCTTTATTATCATGTTTTATAGCATACATTTGTCTTAGTATTGTCCAAGGAGAAGGCAATTCTTGTGGCATATAGCCATTATACATTGCAATATCATCACACAAATCCATTAGTACTCTGTGCTTATTATAAAAATACTCCATTTCATCATCCTTATTTGGATCTATATCCAACAAATCTGGACGCAATTCTTTTATTGACAAAAGTATTGTTCTTACCGAAGGTTTTTCTTCAAAATGAGGAAATTCTAAAACTCCTTTTATGTTTCTCCCCATGTGAATTTCGAACATTAACAACGCATCAAGGTATTCTTTCCTGTTTTGTTCATAATCCTTAAAATTATAATGAGCAATATCATTACGTAAATCTAATAATTTTTGACGTGATGATGTAAGCTTTCCGTATTTTTCCGGAACTTTAAAATAAAAATTATTTATAATCTCTTCCCGTCGAAATTGTTCACAACAAAGAACCATAAATAAAATATCTGAGAGATACATAATATTTACTAATCTAATAAATTTTTGAGAATCTGTAGTTATTTGAGGATTTTTTAATATTGCTAAAAATGAATTCCCGTTTTTGTGACTGTATCTTTTTAATCTATCTTTATTATTAAAGAATTTTTGAAAAACATTAATTACATCATCTTTGTAATAATTAAGGACAGACGAAATTAACATCTTTTTAAGCTGCATTTCAAGACGCATTAATCTACAATAAACTTTTGAAAATTCAAAATAATACTTTTCAATCATAGCTATAATTTAGCACTAAAAAAGTGTATGCACAAGGCATACACTTGCTTGCTTTCGTACTAAGGGAACCTGTCCAGCAGGCTTATGCCCTTTCTCATTTGAGCAAGAGTACAATTATATTATAACTTATATAATAAAAAATTTCAACCCTTACTAAAATACATTATCTAAATCAAAAACGACCGTTTACAGTTGGTAAATCTATAAACCGAAAAGGGTCGTATTTTCCTTAACAGATGTGTAAAATATAAATACATATAATACGTTTTCACTTAATAGGAGACATTTATGGCTACTTTCGCATATTTACGTGTAAGCACATTATTACAAGATACCGATAAAAATAAACTTGAAATCTTAAAATTTGCGAATTCTCACAAATTGGGTAATGTTGAATTTGTCGAAGAACACGTGTCTGGACATAAAAATTTTAATGAACGTAAAATTGGGAAACTGTTAAGTCGTATGCAAACAGGCGACATATTAATTATTCCGGAACTTTCATGCCTTGCACGTTCCATTACACAAATTCTCGAAATTATTAATATTACTAAACAATGCGGAATTGTTATGTATTCATTGAAAGAAAACTTTTGTAACAATGAAAGTAGTATTACTGCAACCGTTACAAGTACAATTTTTGCGTTAGGAGCACAATTAGAACGTGAATTAATAAGTTTACGTACACGAGAAGCCTTACAAGCCCGCAAAGCCAAAGGTATTAAGCTTGGCAGACCAAAAGGCAAAGGTAAATCTAAACTTGATAAATATTCAGAAGATATTAAAAAGCTATTAACCTACGGTGTACCAAAAACAGTTATAGCACGAACTTACAACACTTCAACTGTAAATTTATACAGTTTTATTAAAAAATGTGGAGTAATGTAGTGGCTATAAACTGTACTATCAAGTTTCTTTAATTATTGAGAGTTGTTACCTCAAGCTAATTATGCTAATAGCTCAAATAGCTTTAATAATTTTGCTCAAGGGTTAGGGAGAATAATATATTAAAAGAAGAAGAACATACTTCTTCTTCCAATCCTAATAAAAATATAACGCTTGATGTTGTTTGCCCTAATATAGGTTAAACGTATTGAGAATTTACTCCAGTTTAAAGCTAAGGCAATCAGCTTTTAGTCTAAGTTCAATATAACCTAATAATAATCTGTCCATTTGTTAAAATTGTCAGTTACATTTTTATAGTTCAATTTTTGTATTGCTCGCTTTAATTGCTCTGGGCGTAAAGTACTATATTGATTAAGTGTTGTCGCAACGTGTTCATGTCCTAAATTTTGACTGACAGCCTTAACCTGTAAAGCATTGTCTGAAGCTAATAATCCAAGTTTTACTGTTAAATATAAAAAATTGCGCTTGGCGCGATTCGAACGCGCGACCTATCCCTTAAAAGGGGAGTGCTCTACCTGCTGAGCTACAAGCGCAAAAAATTTGCTATTCATTTCGTCAACTTCTTTATGCTATCAAGAACATTTTTTTATGTCAACCTGTTTTATTAAATATTTTTTTTAGAAATTATGGGGCATTTTGTTGCCATAATTAAGAAACACTTTATATAAAACAAAAATCCGTCCTGTTTAAACAAAACGGATTAAAGAAAATTAATAACATTTACGGAAATATTAAACTTTTTTAACCCAAATCTATATACTTTTTGGCACAATCAAACATAGCGTTTACAAGTGCAGCATTAGAATAGATGTTCATGCCGTTTGTTTCCAATACCTGTTTCATGCGTTTTTCCCATATTGTATAGATATCTTCCTTATCTATATCAAGAACCTGCGCTATCATGCTTAGTTCCTTATAATCTATCGGTATCGGGATGCTGCCTCTTAATATATCTACTATTTCTAATCTTTTTTTGCGCGGAAATGCTTTTAAAAAGTTGACCGTACTTATATTTTTTTCTTTCATCATGTCTTTTAAAAATTCAACAGTTTCGTCAACTAAAACCGGTTCCTGTGGAATTTTATATTCTTCAAATTCTTCAGGTTCAATTTCCATAACTGTTGCAATCCGTTCTAATGTTGTTGTTCTTGTTGAAAACGGAATTGTATCATCTATCAGGTTGTAAACATAAGACAGTGTCACTCCGATCATTTCCGCAAAATCTTTTTTATGAATACCGTTTTCCTCTAAAAATTTTGCAACTTTTTCGGAACTTTTTTGCTGAATTATCGGTTTATCTTTTGCACTCATATTTTTATCCTCACTTTTTTTATTCATTATTAAAATAAGGTTTTTCTATCATTTTGTTAAGCGAAAAGCCGGTAAATCAGGACGGTAATATTTATTTGCGTTAAAATTATAAATATAAAGGTGAAGTAAATGAAATTAATTGCAGGATTAGGAAACGTAGGGGAAAAATATCTTTTTACAAGACATAACGCAGGGTTTATGGTTGTTGACAAAATTGCGCTTGATTACAACATTCAGTTTCGGGAAGAAAAAAAATTGAAATGTTTTTTGGCAAAATTCAAATTCCATACTGAAGATGTTATCTTAATTAAGCCGACAACATTTATGAACCTGTCAGGTGAAGCTGTTTCTGCTGTTATGAGCTATTACAAAATAGATGTCAAAGATATTTTAATAATTTATGATGATATTTCCCTTGATTTAGGAAGATTAAGATTTCGTCCGAACGGTTCTGATGGCGGGCATAACGGTATTAAATCCATTATAAAACATCTAAATTCTCAAAATTTCAACCGCCTTAAAATCGGAATAGGTCCGCAGCCGCCTATCCCAAGTGAAGCTTTTGTTCTTCAAAATTTCTCTAAAGAACAGCTTCAGGAATTAAAAAACTCAATTACAAAAGCCGCTGAAGCCGCTTTATTTTCTCTTGAAAATCCGATTGATAAAGTTCAAAACAAATACAATTAACCACTCGGACTGTTTTCAAATAAAAAGTTTTGATATAATAACCTAAAAAGGAGTATATGATAAATGAGCATACAGATTGCCGAACAATATGAAGAAAACGAACAGTATGATAAAGCTTACGAAGAATATAAAAAAATCTACGATAAAAACCCGAAGGATATGAATGTTCTTGAGCGTTTAGGGCATCTTTCAATGATGCTTGGAAACAAACAGGAAGCTGCGGATTATTATTCAAAAATTCTTGAATTTGATGTCACAAATTCTATGGTTTATGAACAGCTTATGGATATTTATCAAGATATTGACAGATTTAAATATTATATCCATAGGGGTAATCTTCATTCAATAGAGCATAAATTTGAGCATGCCATAAACGATTATAAAAAGGCTCTGTCGCATACTCAGGAAGAAAAGGATATTATTACGACAAGATTTGTTCTTGCTGCACTCTATGCTCAAACGGGAAATTCAACAAAAGCGATTGATGAATATTTAAGACTGCTTGATTATAGTGAAATTCCATCTGAAACTTATATTAATCTTGCAAAACTCTATATCGCTGAAAACGCAGTCTCAAGTGCTATTAATGTTCTTGAAAGAGCCATCGCAAAAGATATTGACAGCGAAAGTATCAGAGAAACTCTTGCTGATTTGTATTTGAAGGATAATCAAGCAGGTAAAGCCCTGAAACTTACTCAAAATGAGCTTACTAAAGTTAAATGTATGCTTGATTGCGGAGATGATGATAAAGCTTACGAAATCCTTTCCGCTAATAAAGAAAAATACCAGACGAACGCTAAGTATCATTCACTTTTGGCGCAATATTATTTCATGAAAAATAAATTTGATGAGGCGCTTAGCGAGGTTGAAGAATTTGATAAATATGAGAAAAATTCTCCGCTGACATATCAGATGAGAGCGCTTATTTTTGAAAATAAAAAAGACGATTATAATGCGCACATCAATTGGGGAAAATACAATATTTTAAGAGGAAACAAAGATATCGCAATTAATGAATACCTTAATGCCTATCAAATGCGTGATGATGATTTGGAGCTTTTAAGTTCACTTGCTGTTTTGTTAGAAGAAAGCGGTGACAAAAATCATGCGATGGAAATTTATGAACGTATCGCAAAACTTGAGCCAAATAATATTAAGGCGATAGAAAAAATTGCAGACTTCAGGCATGATATAGGCGACTACAGAACAGAATGCGATTACCTTGAACTCTGGTATGAATCGGATAAGAGAAATTATCCTTTAATCAAGCGTATGGCACAGATTTATGAGAAACTTAGAAACAAACCCTCTGCCATTGAATTTTACAAAAAATATCTTCAATCAACCTCGGTGCCGGATTACGAAACAGTGAAAGCACACCTTGCAAAACTTGAAAATACAGAAATGGAAATGCAGGAAGAAGAAGGCTGGCTTGATAAAATTATGAGATTTTTTAATAAAGAATAATTATTTATAAGAGCGCCGCGAAGCGGCGCCCTTATTGTAACTTCTATTTTCCGTTCAAAAAATCTTTCCAGTAAGTACCGTGCCCGTCCGGGCTTACGTCTGCAATTGCATAGTATGCGCAGGCTGAACCTGCATTTTGAGATGAAACATTCTTACTACAAAAATTCTTGCCGATATTTACCCCGTTATTAGCAAGAGAGCCGTTTACTACTTTATTATGAGCATGTTCCTGTCCCATAGGAATTACGTAGCCATCAACAGTAAAAACAAATAAAAAGAAATCTTTACCGTAAGTGTTTGGTCTTTTTTCTCCGTTAATATCCACACATATAATCGGGCCGTTGTCATCCGCAGTATCAGGAGCATCATTAAATAAATAATACCTGCCTATTACATCTGAATAAAAACCCGAATTGTCGCAAATAGGTGAAGTTCTTTTTTGTCCGCCTAGTGTATATAAATCATAAGGCATAGTATCCAATGCAGAGCCGGTATCAGGATCAACAAAACCGCCAGTCCACCTGTCTACTTTATTCACAAGTTTAAAATATCTGGGGAAAATCTTATTTACAAAATCAGACCAGACTTTGCCGGTTTTTGCTCCTGCCAGATACTCAGGCACAGACATTCCATAATCGTTATAAAACAACTGGCTCATCTGATTAAGTTCCGAGTATGTTTTTTGTAACTGTGTCTGAAGTTCTCTGTTTTTGGCATTGTTAATTAGCGTCGGCAGAGTCATCGCGGCAACAACTCCTATTATACCGATTGTTATTAAAACTTCTGCCATTGTAAAGGCTGTTTTTTTGCAGAGAAGAGCGGCTTTATCGGGTGCCCCCCCTTCTGAATTCCAGTCATAGTCTGCGTTTTAGCCATATATCTTCTCCTTTTAATACTATTATCTGCTTTTTTATTATACCATACCTGAGTGTTTTTTACAAACTGATTTATACGGTAGTTATGCAGCAACTTCCACAAACAATTTTCATAACAACATCATACTGAGCGTTAGCGAAGTATCTCTATAAAAAGATTCTTCGGACTTTAGTCCTCAGAATGACGGATTTTTATCGTATCAGTGAAATTTGCTATATTAGTCCCATTTATACTATAAGAGGCAGACTCTTTAATATCTGCCTCTTAGTTTATTATGATTGTGTAACCTCTTCAGGTTCTTCTTTTGCTTTTGACTTTTTAGGCTTAACTCTTTCAAAAGCTATCTTGTCATCCACAAGCGTAATCCTGATTGTATCACCTTGAGAATATTTGCCTGAAAGAATTTCTTCGGCAAGCATATCTTCTATCTTGCGCTGAATTAATCTTCTCAGCGGTCTTGCACCGTAAGCTTCCGAGTATCCGTTCTTTGCCAGATGATCTTTAACTTCATCAGTTACTTCAACCGACAATTCACGTTCTGCCAAACGCTTGAACAAATCTTTCAACATCAAATCTACAATCTGTCTGATTTCTTCCTGATTCAAATGAGAGAATACAATTGTCTCATCAATACGGTTCAAGAACTCTGGTCTGAACGCTTTTTTCATTTCTTCCGTAACCGTATCTTTAAGTTTTTCGTATTTGTCTTTTGACTCATCCTCAGCAGTTGAGAAACCAAGTTTTGAAGTATTGGTTATCATGCTTGCGCCAACGTTTGAAGTCATGATAATAATTGTGTTTTTGAAATTGATATGTCTGCCTTTTGAATCTGTCAAACGACCGTCATCAAGAATTTGAAGCATAATATTGAATACATCCGGATGTGCTTTTTCGATTTCGTCAAACAACACAACCGAATAAGGTTTCTTACGTATCAATTCCGTCAAATGTCCGCCGTCGTCATATCCGACATACCCCGGAGGCGAGCCGATAAGTTTTGCGGTTGAATGTTTTTCCATAAATTCTGACATATCAACCCTTATCATATTATCTTCAGAACCAAATACGGCTTCAGCTAAAGCTTTTGCAAGTTCGGTTTTACCTACCCCTGTCGGCCCGCAGAAGATAAAGCTTCCGATCGGTCTGTTCGGGCTCTTTAACCCTACCCTTGCACGTCTGATTGCTTTTGATATAGCTACAACCGCATCATGCTGACCGATTACGCGAGCATGAAGCGTATCTTCTAATTTAAGAAGTCTTTCGCTTTCACCTTCGGTTAATTTCGTAACCGGAACTCCTGTCATTGTTGCAATTACTTCTGCCACATTTTCCGCTGTTACAGTCGGCTTGTTAGCTTCGTGCTCATCACGGTATTTCTGCGCCATTTCACGAATCCGATCTTTCATATCCGCTTCTTCATCACGAAGCTGGCTTGCTAATTCAAATTGTTGATTGCGAATTGCATCTTCTTTTTCTTTAATTAAGTTTCTGAGTTCTTTTTCAAGCTCTTTACCTTCCGGAGAAAGTGTTGAAACTTTCAAACGGACTTTTGAACTTGCTTCATCAATAACATCGATTGCTTTGTCAGGTAAAAATCTGTCTGTTATGTATTTGTTAGACAGTTTTACAGCTGCAATAATCGCATCGTCTGAAATAATAAGCTTGTGGTGTTCTTCAAACTTAGTTTTAATACCTTTAAGGATTTCAATAGATTCATCTTCCGTCGGTTCATCAATCATTACAGGCTGGAAGCGTCTTTCTAGTGCAGAATCTTTTTCAACATATTTTCTGTACTCGTCAAGAGTCGTTGCACCGATAACTTGAATTTCACCTCTTGATAATGCAGGTTTTAAAATATTTGCCGCATCAATTGCACCTTCTGCTGCACCTGCACCTATAAGAGTATGCATTTCATCTATTACAAGAATTATATTTCCTGCCTGACGGATTTCATCCATAATTTTTTTCAGACGTTCTTCAAATTCGCCTCTGTATTTTGTACCGGCAACCAAAAGCCCCATATCAAGCTGGATTACTTTTTTGCCGTCTAAAATGTCCGGAACTTCCGAGTTTACAATTCTTATAGCAAGCCCCTCTGCTACTGCCGTTTTACCTACACCTGGTTCACCTATTAATACAGGGTTGTTTTTGGTACGTCTTGCAAGAATTTGTATTACTCGTTCAATTTCTTTTTCTCTGCCGACAACAGGATCAAGACGCATTTCCTGTGCCGCAAGGGTTAAATCTCTGCCAAATTCATCAAGGCTTGGAGTTTTAGTTTTTCCGCTGGAAGAAGAGGATGAACTTGAACTGCTCGAAGATGTTGTCTGCGGTTTTGTTTCACCTAGCATTTTAATTACATTGCTTCTGATTTTATTTAAGTCAACACCAAGGTTCTCAAGAACTCTCGCCGCAACCCCTTCACCTTCTCGGATAAGCCCTAAAAGAAGATGCTCCGTACCTATATAATTGTGTCCTAATTGTCTTGCTTCATCCCAAGATAATTCAAGAACTCTTTTTGCTCTTGGTGTAAAAGGAATTTCAACCGCAACAAAACCTGAACCTCTGCCAATAATCTTTTCGACTTCAGCTCTTGCATCTTTGAGGGTAACCCCCATTGATTTAAGGGTTTTTGCCGCAACTCCGGTGCCTTCTCCTATAAGCCCAAGAAGAACCTGCTCTGTGCCGACAAAATTGTGTCCGAGTCTTCTGGCTTCTTCCTGCGCCAGCATTATAACCTTTATGGCTTTTTCGGTAAACCGTTCAAACATTTTCTCTCCTATCTTATAATTTTAGATATATATATTTTACATAAAAAACAAAAAAGTTTCAACTATATTAACAAAAATCCCCCAAGAAGGTTTATTCTTTAAATAAATCTATAAATTCTACTTCAAAAAAATTAGCAATTGCTATTATTTTATCAAGTGAAGGTATTATTCGACCATTTTCGACTTTGCTTATATAAGATGAATCGCACCCTAACAATTCTGAAAGTTGTTTGCTGGATGATCCATAACGCTTTCTGAGACGCATTATATTTGTTCTGAGTATTTCTATAACTCGTTCATTCACTTAATTATAATCCTATATAAATTGTTACAAAATGGATTTTAAATCCATGTTGTGGTATAAATAATTGTGGATTTTAAATCCATGAATAAGGTTAGTTAAGGAGGTGTATTTATAATATGTATAAGTTTAAAGGTTTTACATTGGCGGAAGTGCTTATTACAATTGGAATTATAGGCGTTGTTGTCGCCATGACTTTGCCAAGTTTGGTAAAACAGTACAAAGTAAAAGTATTACAGACACAGTTGAAAAAAGCTTATGCCGATTTACAGCAAGTGAATTTAAGAATTATTGCAAGCGGGCAAAGTCTTAGTGATGATGAAACGACTTCTGCACGTGCTGAATTGGTAATGTCATTTTTTAACGGTAAACTTATGGTAGGTAAAGATAAGGATTGGCATCAAGGAACAGCACAATTGAATAAAATATACAACGGAAAAGGGCTTTACAGGGCAGATAATAATGCCGTAACAGCACCTTTATGCGATAATGGCGGGGTTTGGATTGATATACAAGGCAGATTGTGGTTTTTTAATGATGCAGATCATCAAATTTGTGTTGATATAAATGGTGTAAAACTACCAAATAAATACGGGTATGACTTTTTTATTTTTTATCCGAAAAATGGGAAGATAGTTCCTCATTATACAGATAGGGAAAATGAGTATAACTATGACTGGAATGCTATGGCTGATTATACTTATTATGCTTTAATTGACAAACATCCTACGGAAGAAAATAAAACTTATTGGAAAGATTATATAAAAATAAAATAATCATTTTTTAATAAAACTGTTGACATTTAATTTTGTTTTACCTAGAATGAAAAACGTGAAAGAAATACAAGCCCCCATCGTCTAGAGGCCTAGGACAACACCCTTTCACGGTGTAGACAGCGATTCGAATTCGCTTGGGGGTATTTAATCAGGAACCTTAAAGGTTCCTTTTTTAGTAGCTACCCTCATCTCATTCGAATCTGCAATTTACTTTTATTTGCAAAGTTCTTTTATTTATTGTATCCTAATACTTGCAAGTTTTTTGGTATTAAGGAGCTTTTACAGGTGACAAAAAAACAAGTTTTACTGATAAGACTTTCTGCTCTTGGAGATATTATTTTTAATCTTCCTCTTGCTGATATACTTAAAAAAAATGGTTATAATGTTACTTGGATTGTTAGCGAAAAAGGATTTGACATAATAAATAATAATCCTGCTGTTGATGAAGCAATACTTGCGCCTGTTGAAAAATGGAAAAAACAAAGTTTTATCAAAAATTTTAAAGAATACTTGCAAATAATTAAATACCTTCGTTCAAAAAAATTTGATATTGCTATAGATACTCAATTACTTTTTAAGAGTTTTATCTGGACTGCATTTTGCGGTGCTAAAAGAAGAATTGTTTCGACCTCCGCAAGAGAATTTGCAATATTAGGAGGTAATGAATTTATCGGACGTCTGAGGATTGATTATAATCAGCACGCAATAAAGAGTTATTTAAAGTTTGCAGAACACTTGAAACTTGATACCTCTGAAATAAATGTATCTTTGCCTGAAGCAAATGAAGAAATTATTGCAAAAGTCGACACGCTAATGGCTGATTTGGACAAAACAAAGCCTATTATTGCAATTGCTCCTGCTACAACCTGGACTACAAAGCATTGGAATAAAGATAATTGGCATGAACTTATTAAAAAAATAGAGAAGGATTACACAATTATTTTTACCGGAACGGGTAAGGATATTGAACTTATTAATTATATATCAGAAGGAAAGCATTTAAATATAGCAGGAAAAACTAACATTTTAGAATTAGCTGAAGTATTTAGAAGATGTCAGCTTTTAATATCGCTTGATAGCGGAAGCACGCATCTTGCTTGGGCAAGTCAAAAACCTAAAATAATATCAATATTCTGCAGCACACCTGACAGTTTATATGCCCCATTAGGTTCTGAGGATAAATACATTGCTTTAACCGGCAAACTTCCTTGTCAGCCCTGCCATAAAAGGAAATGTCCGCTTAAAAAGAATAAAAATCTATGCACGGCTTTACCTGAAGTCGATGAAGTTTTGAATGCAATACATAAACTTTTACCTGTTGACAAAAAATAAAACATTTGCATTTGCTTACTTCTATTGAAATTACTCTCTTTTTATAATATTTTTTAATTATGGCAAGACTAATTGGCATATCTGATATTCACGGGGAATTGGAAAAGCTTTGCAGGGTTTTAGAAAAGGTTAGCCCGCAAAAGGACGACACTGTTGTTTTTATGGGAGATTATATTGACAGAGGCGCCAAGTCTAAAGAAGTTGTGCAAAAAATTATTGATATGCAAAAGGTCTGTAATTGCGTTTATCTTATAGGATCTCATGAGTACGCACTTCTTCATGCAAATTCCGACGATTATTATCATTATTTATTCTGGAATTACGGCGGTGTAAAAACTGTCGAAAGTTATGGAAGTTTTGATAATATTTTAAAAATTCACGGAGATTTTTTCAAAAGTCTTAAATTTTATTATATTAACGGCAAATATCTTTTCATTCATGCCGGCATAAGAGATGGAATTCCGCTTGAAAAACAGGATGAAGTTGATATGGTTTATATAAGACGTGAGTTTTATAATAAGCCACATTCACTTCCTTATAAAATAATTTTCGGTCATACCGAATTTGATGAGCCGCTTATTCAAAGTGACAAAATTTGCATTGATACAGGTTGTGGCAAGTACAAAAATTCTCCGCTTACTGCGATTATCTGCGAAGACGGCTGTGAAACTTTTGTTAATTCAGATTAAATCCAAAAACTTAAAAATTAATAAATTTATACCCTCTTTGGGGAGTTGAAGTTTGAGTTTGAGAGTTTTGCTGGGTATAATTATTCGGTTGAGATTCATATTTTATGTTAACATTTTGCGGGATGTTTTGAACTCCGCTTTTGCCTGCGCTTACGGTGCCTCGGGGAACATTAAAGGCGTCTTCAAATGCTGTTTCAAACTTTTGTCTGCTTCCGTCAACCTTGTAAAAAGTCCCGCCTGTTGCGGTCGGAAGACATCTTAAAGTATTATCCGAACCCAGCTGTACAACGTCGATTTGTAAATCTTTATGAGTTTTTATTATTGACCTTATATAAGCGCAAGGATTTCCTCCGCAGGTTTCACCTCCGTCTGTCACAAGTATAATTTTTTTCTTTTGAACAGGGGCGGGTTTATTATCAGAAGTTAAAATGTTTACACCTTTTAGATCTTTTGTAACTGTTTGCTTAAGTGCAAATTCTATCGGAGTTGCACCTCCGATTTGGGCTTCTTCTAATGCTTTTATAAGTTTAGCATCATTATTTTTTTTAAAGTAAACTGCAAGCCTTGACGCTCTGCAAGCATCTACATAAGTAAAGGAGGTAAAAGAAGAACCTTCACCGAAAACTCTTAAAGCTACAGCGGATGTGTCAGGAATTTTGGGCAGAATATACACTAAAGTTTCTTTGGCAACTTTAATCCATTTATCCATACTTCCCGAATAATCTACAAGAAGTTCTATTGCTTCACCTTGAATATTGGCATTTTTGGGGCTTTGGATAATGTCTACCTGCTTGTAAGTCGTCGGGGTATAAACATTATACTGCCCTGCTTTCACTACCGAACAAATTCCGGTGACCAAAAACACCAATAATAACCATAAGATTTTTCTGAATATTTTCTTTTTCATAGTTTAATTATATTAAATAACGAGTACCTTTGCAAGGAAAGTTAATTTTCATCATAATTTACGAACTTGTAATTTGATGCCAACGGCTGTTTATTCTGCGCGATCGGCTGATTGTTTGAACATTTTTTTATACGCTTGGGTTTTATTATTTTTTCGTTGTAGGTTCTGGCGTCGGAAACCGTGCCTTTAGGAACATTAAAAGAAGTTTCAAATGCTGTTTCAAATTTTTGCTTGCTTCCGTCAACTTTCTTAAATTCACCGCCTGTGGCTTCTGCAAGGCAGGCAAGTTTTTCACTATTGCCGAGTTGTATTACATCTATTTTAATATCGTTTCTTTTCCTCATAACTTCTTTTATGTAAGCGCAAGGATCGCCTCCGCAGGTTTCGTAACCGTCGGTTACAAGAATTATTTTTTTCTTATTTCTTGTTCTGTTGCTGTTGTAAACATTGACGCCTTTAAAATCACTTTCAATTACCTGCTGCAAACCATAAACAAGCGGAGTCATTCCGCCGAGTTTTGCATTTGATAAACCTTCCGAAACTTGCTCTTGATTTGCTTTTTCAAAAGAAGTTACAAGTCTTGAAGAAGAACAAGCTGATTCTTTTCCGCCATCTGTTGCTCTTTCACCAAATACCCTAAGAGCAACGGCTGATCTGTACGGAATTTTAGGCAAAATAAATTGTAATGTTTCTTTTGCTTCCGTTATCCACCTATTCATACTGCCTGAAAAATCTACAAGAAGCATTACGGCTTCTCCGTTAATCGAAATATGGGATGGGCCTCTTAATCTTGTCAACTGCTTATATCCGTTTGAAGTGTATACTTTAAATTCACCCGCTAAAACAGGCAGGCAGGAACACAAGATTATGCTTAAACTTATTAAACAATTCAAAATTTTCTTCATTTTCACCTAATCGTAATTTTTCCCTATGTTTATATAAAGTCTGAGCTGAACAAAAAATTTACAAAATCGTTAAGTATGTATAAAGTTTTGTTGCAAAAGATAAGCCAAACATCTATAATATTTCTAAGGATTATTATGAAAAAGTGTTTTATTCTTCTAATAACTTTGTTTTTAACTTCGGTTCACGTATTTGCAGCCGATGTTTCAAGATTGTATCGAATAAAAGAAGCGGACTCAGACAGTGTTAATAAAATTTTGGCTCCATACTTAAAGTCGCGTTTTCCTAATATGACCAAACAGCATAACGGCTACATTCTTGAGGATAAACAAAAAGGTTATTATTACGTAATAATAATTTCAGAAAAAGATGAAAATTGTTACCTTTATTACATGTCTAATAATGAAGATGAAGACTTAAGAAAAGATATATTAAAAACCTTAAAAAATAATGAATTCAAAAACAAGCGGGTATTAGATTCAAGCTTAAAGAGTTACTTTTACGGAGAAGCTTACACAAATCTTGCCCATAGCACGGCAAGCGTAAATCTTCGTTCTAAAAAAGATGTTTCTTTGCCTCAAACCGCACGCCCTGAGGCAGTGAACGCAAAAGAAATAAACTATGATTTTAGTGATGAAGCTCAGGAAAGATTTAATTCAATGCACAATTCAAATGTCATAAATCTTGAAGTTTCTGACAATGACAAACAGAAAGTTGAAATTAATCCCAAAAGAAATGTAATAAGGCTTCCGCAAATCGGAGATTCGGGGACTCAAAGCGCATATAATCCTTATACTCAACAGAATTTGCAACCCCAAATCGTTCAAAAACCTACAAACGTATTGAGCGGAAGTGTTGTGTATATACCTGACGGAACATCATTTACGGCAGCGCTTTTGTCGGATATAAGTTCAGAGAGCCTTGTAAATAATGACAGAATAAGTGCAGAACTTGATCAGGACTGGTCATATAACGGGCAGTTGATAGCACCTGCCGGAAGCATTTTAAACGGAAGGGCGGTTGATACAAAATCAGCTTCTTTTGCAATGGGAAATGGTCAAATCGGATTACTTTTTGATGAAGTTATGACACCTGACGGAAACCTTATTCCTCTGAAAACTAATAAAGTGTATATTGTAGGCAATAATTCAAGAGCATTAAATATAACCAAAAGAGTTGCAGGAGGGGCTGCAGCAGGGCTTTTGCTGTCAGCAGTTTCAATGCTTATGGGGGCAGATCCGACACATGCCATTATTTACGGAATGTCACTTGGTGCAGGCGGCGGGGCAATTTCTGCTATTTCTGCAAAAGGTGAAGAAATTCAGCTTATCGAAGGTTCTCAGCTGCAAATTATGCTGACAGAACCGCTTACAATCCAAACTTACAGACAATAACCGAAAGGGAAATTTAATGTCAGTAACTATTACATCAAAAAATAACGAAAAAACTTTTAGAGAAAAAGATTTTATAATAATCGGCTCAAATTCAGACTGTGATTTTAGAATTAATGCGGGGTTTGAATTTATTTTAACCGTTCAATATAACGATGTCGAAAAAAAATGTACGGTCATAAATAATTTTGAAAATTCTAAAATACTTTTTAAGGGGGAACCTTTTAAGGGCAAACTTTCGCTTACAAAATTTTGCAAACTAAAACTTGCTGATTCCGATGAATTTATAGGGATAAAAATAGAAGAAAACACTTCGGAGCCGGCTTCCAGAATTGCCGAAAAAGAATTAACTCAAAAAGATTTGCAGGATTTGTACGGAAATGAGGTTAATACAGGTGTAAAACTAAAACTTGATAAGATTAAATCAGACATTGAAAAAGAACGAATTTCAATTGCAAAGCAAACTTCATTTGCAATTACGGATATAAAAAAGCGGCTTTCTTTGAATTTTAAAGCTGCAATCGTTTTAAATTCGGCCTTAATAATGAGCACAATCGTTATGACCTTTGGAATAACCAATTATTTAATGGGGCTTCCGATATCGGATACTGTTGCATTTATGACGATGCCGACAAATATAAAAATGCTGGCTTTATTTTCAGTGCTTGCTTATGCTGTTTCATTGTCTTTTAAGCAGGGAATTTTTCTATATCTTCAAAACAAAGATTTAACTTCTCCCGCAAACGGCGCAAAGTTTGCACAAAACTTTTTAATCATTTTATCTACATTTTTCATGCTCGGGTTTTACGGTGTGAACCTTATTTATTACATGAATCCTGACGGAAGAATATTTTACGGTGCAATTGTTTCGTTGTTTTTTGTAATGCTTAATGCCGTAATCGCATTTGCTTGCGGATACTTTAAATACAGCGGGCATAAGCTTTCGATGGAACTGTACAAGTATGAATACAGAGAAGATTTTGAATTAATTCTAAATAAATACCAAAACTGGATAGATATGTATATTAACAGTCTAGGTGAGGTAAAGTTGAATTATGTAAAAGAGAAAATCTTTACGCTTCAGCTTAAAAGTTTAGGAGAAATTACACTTGGAATATTAACTGCGCCGTTTTTGGCTTACGGGGTATCGAATACTCTTGCGATGTGCTTTCCGGAAGCCGCAGGGTGGGTAAGAATTTCAGGGCTTCGATTTTCTCCTGTGTTTTTAGTTTTAGCGACAATGCTTATAATTTTTGCATTTTTTGCTATTACAAACGGATTTTTGAATATTAAAAAAATCGGCGGATCTGATGTAATTAAACTTGACGGTTTCAGAAACTTTATTTCACACGGGGTGGATATTTTCGGACTTCAAAAGGTGCAATCGCTTGAAAAAGAACGCATAAGATTTTTTACAATCGGTATTTCAATTATATTTATAGAATTTACAATGAACACTTCATTTTTTATATCGGAAATGGGTGCGGATTTGAGCGGATTGCTTTTAAGCCTTATCGCAGCAGCAGTTCCGACAGCTCTTTTAATCGCAGAAACATACTTGCTCAGCAGAACGAATTATGAACTTTTTGTTTGTGACTCGTTGATTTCAAGAATGGATAGAAAATGATTAAAATTTATTTAACAGTAACCGCAATATTTATGATAATTATAACGATTGCCGCAGGAATTATAAAGCCCGGCATCAACAAATCAGTGCAATTTGCCAAAAGCGATTTTCAAATAACCACAACAGAGCTTGCGCAAAATCCTGATGCAACACACGAACCTCCCGCACAAAACAAAATAGTTAATACAGAGCTTACAGAAACAAAAGTCATTGAAAAAACTGTAGAAACACCAGCTTCTGCAGTTGAGGAAAAAACACAAATTATAGAAAACAAAACAAATACCGTAACAAAAACACAAGAAGTAAAAACACAATCACCAAAAGTACAAACGACCACCCAAACAGTTCAAGCTACTCCACCCAAAACAACTACTAAAACCGTTCAAACTACCGCCCCGAAAACGACAACTCAAAATAAAACGGTAACTACACCAGCAGCAAATTCTAAAACCCAAACTCAAACCACAACGACAGCACAGCTTCCGCAATCTGTAAAAAATATTGTAAGCGGAACCGAAAAACCTCAGCAAAAACAAGAAGAAACAATTAAAAAAGAAGAACCTGTAAAAACTGTTCTTCCGAATATTCAGCCTACCAAAACTCCAGAACAAATACTTCAAGAAGCAGATAAAGAAGACAGACCGCTTACGGAACAGGAAGAAATAATAGTCTGGAATATTTGGAGAAGTAATCTTCAAAACCAGATTATGCGTGATACACAAATTTCGGCACCGCTTGGGACAACGTTTAAATTTTCGTTTACGGTGGATAAAAAAGGCAGAATTTCAAACCTTAAAACCTGGGCATCTCCGTCAGCTTACAACACTGTAGCCATAAACTACTTAAAACCGTTAATTCAAAGCTATCAGGGGCATCCGATATTAAACTTTCCATCTCGCACAAAACGTGTTATAACTAATGTAACAGGCGGATTTGTAATTTCAACGGAGGACAAATTCAGTACCCCCGGAGATTTTTCGGATATAGAAAAAATTAAAACCTACAAATAAAATT
Organism: uncultured bacterium; assembly: GCA_949297715.1. Classification (GTDB taxonomy): domain Bacteria; phylum Cyanobacteriota; class Vampirovibrionia; order Gastranaerophilales; family Gastranaerophilaceae; genus Scatenecus. The sequence continues at coordinate 77,892 of CASFTJ010000008.1, forward strand.
TGTAAAAGTTTAGAATACATACAATAAGCAGGTAAAAAATGTACAGATGCACAGAATGTCAGGAAGAATATAAAGAAAAGCCAAACTATTGCAGCTGCGGAAATGATGAGTTTGAGGAAATAATAGAGCCTTCGGCAAAATCCGAGCAGCCTGTAAAAGCAGAAAAAACGGCAAATTCAACAAATATACAATGGCAATTTTGGATTAATACAATATTTCCGGTAAGTTTTCTTGTAAGTTGTATAATTTTATCAATAGCGATATGGCTGATAAAAATACCCTCCTTGGAAAAATCAGTTGAGGAACAATTAAAAACATCGTCTGCTGTTAATCTGCCGCCAGATGTGGAAAATTTCTGGAAAGATACCGATAAAGCTTCTGTAACGGAACAAAAGAAAGAACAGACGCCTGGCGCAGAACAAAAGTCACAAAGCGCAGCTTCTACATCACAAAAGCAAAATTCGTCAGTTAAAACAACCTCAAAACCCGCAAACACAACCGCCGCTTCAACTAAACCTGCGGCAAAAAATACATCTAAAACAACAACTGCAAACCCCGCAGTGTCAACCAATGCGCAAACACCAAAACAAACAACATCAACTGCTAATAACACTACCCCTAAAACATCTTCCCAAAACCAACAAACTTCTCAAAAACCCAAACTGCCTGATTCAGTTTTAAATGTCGGAAAAACATCCCCTCAAACGCAATCAACGCCGACGACACAGACAGCACAGACAGCTCCAAAACCCTTCAATTACAAACCGGCTCCAAAGATGGATGAGGGCGAATTTTTAAAATACAAAGGAGAAATTAGAAGTGCACTGCTTGCAAAACTTAATGTTGCTGCAATTCAAGGTTCAGGTGAATGTGCTGTTGAGTTTTCTCTTGACAGCACAGGAAAACTTATAAACAGGATTTTTGTTTACAAATCATCCAACAAATCAGTTAATGACGAAGTTTACCTTATGCTTATGCGTCTTCCGAATTACAAAAAACCGCCTAAGTATTACAACAACGAAAAAATAAGGCTTAAATTTTACTTCAACAACGGATACTATGAAATAACGTTTATCTAAAGATTGCAAGCTTATTCCAGAAAGATTCGTAAGTTCCTGTAAGCTTTTCGTATCTTCTTCTGGTTTTAGAATCCACAAAGTTGTTATGTTCAAGATTTATTTTCTTCATGCGTTCTTCAACCATGTTTTTAAATTCGGATTTATAAGGTTCAGCGACCTCTCTTACCCAAGAATAAAACATGTTTATCGCAAATGAATGGAATAAATCAAAGTATTCTTTTTTAATATCGTCATTTTCGACTTCTGAGTGGATATAACTGTTAATATTATCAAGAGATTTAATCAAGTCAAATACGACTTCTTTATTAAAAGCATTGTAAGTTGCAGAAGATGCGTTTATTCTAAAGTAATATGTAGTTCTGCGTGTAAGCGCAATACTTGAAGCGAGCATTGAAGCAACAAATAAGAAGTAAGTATCTTCCCCGTATTTTAGACCTTCAACAAATCTGATGTTATTTCTGTTAATCAACTTTGCGCTAAATAATTTATTGCTGATAACTCTTGATTTTACAAACCTTGATTTATCCTGATAGGTAGAGAACAGAGGTTCTTTAACCTTAAAAGTCTGACGGGAAATATAATTATTTGCCCTTTTTCTGCCGTCTTTATCATAAGCAAGATCGCACGCAACGATATCAGCGCTTGTGTCATCAGCGGTAGAGTACAAAGCTGATAAGAAGTTTTTCTTAACATAGTCATCGCTGTCAATAAAAGCAATATAACTTCCTTTAGCTCTGTCTAAAGCTGTGTTTCTTGCGGCACTGACGCCTTTATGTTCTTGAGATACAATTGTAATTCGATTATTTTTCTTTGCATATTCGCTTAATATTGCAACAGAATCATCCGTAGAACCGTCATCGACGCAAATAACTTCATAATCTTTAAAATTCTGGCTGCAGATACTGTCCAGACATTGTTTCAAATACCGGCTTGCATTATATACCGGAACAATTACACTAATTTTTATATCATTCATATTTTCCATAGTGATTATTATACAGAAAAAAATAAAAATTTGTATCATATACTTTACTTATATTTTTTTTAATGTATCATATAAACTATGCAGAAAATGATTCAATACCGACGCAGAAGATTAATTATTGAGGTTTTGTTTAAGGACTAAACTTTGCGTTTTGTGCGCGGAAAAAAGGATTTAAACAAGACCTCGAAAAATATTCGGGGTCTTGTTTTTTATGAGGCAGGAAAATATAAAAAATATTTGTAAAAAAAAGTTAAAAATTAACGCAGATTAAGCAATAAAAATTTTTACGGTACTTAAAACAAAAGTGAGAAAGGTAAATTATATGACATTAAGACTTCGACGAAAATCTATCATACAAAAAGCTAATGCCCCGAAGCTTAGATTAATGAACTTAATCTGGGGCTTGTGATAGACAATAGTGCAAAGAGCATAAATTAATGCTTTTTGCTGTAATCGAAAAGGAAAACACAAATGATACCCGCAATAACAGCAAGCAAAATATACTCCACACTCGGAAACGAGAATTCATTAGTACCCCTGGCGATGAAAGATATCGCAAACAGTTTGGGATTAACAGCCGCCTCATACATTGCAGGCGATGAAGCTGAAGGAAGAGACAGATTTATAGACGAATTCGGAACTCAAGCAATATGGCTTTTCGGGATTCCGGTTTATAAAAAAATTCTTGATTTAGGTTTATTTAAAACTTTAGGATATGATCCAAAGGTTGATGTTAGAGTGCTTAAAAACCCAGATATATTTGAAAAAGCAAAAGAATATGCAGCAAATGATAAAATTAAAGCATCTCTGGAAAAAATCGGAAAATCACAAAAGAATATTAAAGTTTTCAAAGGTTTAAGTTTTAGCAAATTTGTAGCCTCAACTTTTCTCACAATCGGTTCATACTATGGGCTTACGAAATTCAGACACAAGCACACTGAGGAGCATATTAAGGAAGAGTATTTAAAGAAGCAGGCGGCGCTAAAACAAACTAAACCCCTATCGCAGACTGCATTCCAAGGACAAATGCTGAATAAAGTTCCTTCAGCCTTCAACAGTGTCCACAACGGTGCAGCGGCATCTAAAAAGAACGATAACAACCCGACATTTGGCGGAATTCAGGATTTCATGTTCAGCCCGACAAAAAACCTTATGATAGTTGATGCCTCAATTACAGCGGAAAGAATATTTGAATCCAGAAATCTTCAGGATACCGTTGGTTACATCGTAAAAGAAGGAAGCTTCTGGGCATTTATGTATCTTTTAGGCGGAAAAATTCAAAAATATGTAGAAAATCAAACCGAAAAGAAACATAATATGAATATCAAGCTTGATGCAAGAGTAATCGAAAGCGAAGAACTTAAAAACGCACTTAAAAACAAAGAACTTCCGACACTTCTTCAGGCATTTTCAAACCTTAAAAAGGATACAGACCTTTACGACTTTATCTGTAACCCGAATAACAAAGATAATGTAATAGTCAAAATGGCAAAAATGTCAGATATTGTAAAAGTTACGGATTCAGAGGCAAACACGAAAGATGGAACATTTACTAAGATTAAGAACTTCTTTGTCAAACCAAAAGACATAAATAATGCAGTAGATACAAGAGCCTTCATAGATCTTGATGCTGTAAAAGACATTAAAGAAAATCTCGGAAAATTATACGAACAATTCAGCAATTATAAGACAAAAGCTGCTTCAGGCAAATCCGATGAGGAACTTTTAACGGCATTTTTGAAAGATTTGAAGAAATACAAGCGGATATCAATTCTTAAGAACATCGGAGCATGTATCGGAGCACTTGGTATTTTATGTCCGGCATTGATGCTTGCACTGAGGTTTGCAGACAAAGATAACAGAAACTTCAAGGTTAAAGAAGATATAGAACAGAAGCTTGCTGCAGATATTCAATCTGGAAAAATTGCTGTCTAATACCAAAATAAACAGGTTAAATTTTGCTTGATATAGCTTCAGCGGCTAAGAAGCCTGTAGACCAGCAGTTTTGTAGGTTAAACCCACCGCAAAACCCGTCAATATCAAGAATTTCCCCGCAGAAATAGAGATTTTTGCAGATTTTGGATTCCATAGTTTTGTTGTCGACTTCATCAAGCGAAACCCCGCCGCAAGTGACAACTTCACCTCCCTTTGCTGTTGAAATGGCTTCAACAGTGAAGCTTGACAAAATATTTGTAATCCTGTCGCGCATTTTGCCGTTGATTTTGTGGGCTTCAAGGTTTTCATCAATTCCGCAGATTTTCAAAACGGTTTCGGCAAGCGATTTTGGAACAATTTCAGAAATAATATTTTTAATATTTTTATGAGGATTTTTATTTAACATTTCCTGCAAATCCTCTCCGTGCATAAAATTAAACGTGATTTTATAAGGAAATTTTTCTCTTGCCATAATTGAGGTAATTTTATACACAAGAGGGCCAGAAATACCTTCGTGTGTGAATAAAAAATCCCCGAAATAGCTTTTGTTGTCACAAACTGCGGTTATATTTTTCAAGGAAACGCCTGAGAGAAATGAAAAAACCTCTTTGGTTTTCAGCACAGTAAGTGCAGGTTTCGGTTCAATAATTTTATGTCCCACCCCGCTTGCAAGAGAAAAGGCCGAATGTCCGCCGATTGCAATCACAACTTTTTCGAAAAAATACGCTTTGTTTTCACTTCTAACCTCAAACCCGCCGTTGCAGCATTTTATTGAAATGACATTTTCTTTTATGATTTTTACCCCTTTAAGTGCCTCAAGTATTGCATTTCTGACATCACTTGCCTTGTCTGATACGGGGAAAATCCTCATATCATCTTGAATGTAAGTCTTAATTCCGATTTTTTCAAAAAATTCCAAAGTATCGGAGGTTCCAAATCTGGAGAAAACGGAATACAAAAATTTTTCACCTCTCGGGTAATTTGCGGCAAGCTCTTTTAAATCAAATTCGGCATGCGCTAAATTGCACCTTCCGCCGCCTGTCGGAAGAAGGGTTTTAAGCGGAGAATTTTTCTCAAATATTATAGGCAAAATTCCTTTTTGCTTTAAAAAGCAAGCACAAGCGCATCCTGCAGGCCCTCCGCCGATAATAGCAATTCTAGATTTCAACCCTTGTTCCATAAAGAAATACCATTTCGGGATTTTCAAGGTCGTTATGAAGCTCAATTATTGATTTATGTAAAACAGGATGAACATAATCAGGAATCAATTCCAAAAGCGGCACAAGTGTAAATGCCCTCAAATGAACGTACTTGTGCGGAATTGTCAAATCTTCATCCTGAATTATCTCATTGTTGTAGAATAAAATATCAATATCAATGGTTCTATCTTCGTAGTTTGAAGTTTCGTTAGAGCGTTTGCGTCCAAGCTGCGCTTCAATTCTCTGGCATTCGGCAAGGAGTTCTTTGGGCGAAAGTTTAGTCTTAATTTCGACAACGGCATTCACAAACCAGGTTTTAGAAGACATATTCCAAGGTTCGGTTTCGTAAAATGCGGATGTCCTGATAATGCTTATATTTTCGCAAGCACCAAGAAGGCTTGTTGCCTGCTGAACATAACCTATTCTATCGCCTGTATTTGACCCTAAACTTAAGTAAACAATTGCCATAACAATATTCTATAAATTTTTGCATATAATGTCAATAAATATTTGACGATATCAAGTTTTTGCAAAGATTTTCTTTAGTGCCAATAAAAAAAGCAGATTAAAAATCTGCTTTTTCAAAAATTAAACTTTGACTTGTTAATTTTTAAGCTTTTCGATTGCTGCATTCAATGCTGCAACAACGGTCAGAATATCTCTTTCCGAAACAAATCCGAGAGTACCGATTCTGAAAATTTTGTCTTTCAAATCATTTTGACCGTTTGCAATGATTATATCGTAATCATCTTTCAAAATTCTTCTTATATCAGGAACGGAGATACCTTCAGGCGGATAAACCGAAGTTACGGCATAACTTGCTTTATTGTCATCCTCCACAAAAAGCTTCAATCCCATATGCCGCAGGCAATCCCTTAATAAAAGCGCATTGGATTTGTGTCTTGCAAAAATATTTTCCAACCCTTCACTTTTAAGCATTTTCAAAGCTTTATGAAGTGCCAAAACAAGATTAACCGCCGGTGTATACGGAGTTGTGTGCTGAGCGAGAGATTTTTTGTAACTGCTCCAATTAAAATAAAATCCGGGATACTTGCATTGTTTATGAACCTCAAAAGCTTTTTCGCTTGCGGTTAAAAAAGCAAGCCCCGGAGGAATCATGAATCCTTTTTGAGAACCCGATACAACAACATCAATTCCCCACTCATCGGTCTTTAAATCCATCGCCCCGACGCTTGTAACCCCGTCAACTACCGAAATTGCACCGTGCTTTTTAATTATTGAACAAAGTGTTTTAATATCATTAACAGCCCCTGTCGAAGTTTCAGAGTGTGTCATTGTAACGATTTTAATTTCTTTATTAACATCTCGGTCTAATCTTTCCTGTAACATATCAGGATTTATAACTTCTCCATATGGTACAGTGATTCTCTCAACTTCAGCACCATGAGATTCGGCAATTTTGCCCCATCTTTCGCCGAAATTCCCGATGACAAGCGAAAGCACCTTATCGCCAGGGTTTACAAGATTTGAAAGAGCCGCCTCCATTGCACCTGTTCCGCTGGAGGCAAAAATAAATACATCATTTTTAGTCTGAAAAATCCATTTCAAATCTTCATTGACTTCATCAAGAATACTCGAAAATTCCGAACTTCTATGCGGAACAGGCGATTTTGCCATTTCTAATAAAACATTTTCCGGCACAGGTGTCGGACCCGGTATTAATAATAAAGTCTTGTCTTTCATTTTACCCCCGATCGTTTTTCTATGGTTTTAAACTTTTTTATATTAACACAATTTTCTGTTTTGTGTATAATCAGTAAAGAAATGTTTATATATGAAATTTTAGCTACAATTATATTTACTATACTTCTTCCGTTTTACTACATAGTGAGGGTAGTCCAGAAGAAATACCTTTACGGCTGGAGAGAGAAACTCGGATTTTTTACCCCGCCTGATTTGGGTAATAAAATAATCATGCTTCACGGTGTTTCTGTGGGGGAGGTTATTGCGCTTGAAAATTTGACAAAAAAAATTAAAGAAACGTTTCCCGATTACAAAATTGTAGTTACGACAGGTACAAAAACAGGACAAGACATTGCTAAAAAGAAATACGAAAAAATTGCGGATTACATCACTTATTTTCCGTTTGATGTTCCGTTTGCAGTTAAATCATTCTTGAATAAAATAAATCCGACAGTTGTATTGATTGCGGAAACCGAGCTTTGGCCTGATTTTGCTTACCGTTGCAAAAAAATGGATATTCCGCTTTTTGTAATTAACGGCAGAATAAGCGACAGTACATTCAATGCCTACAGAAGAATGAAATTTTTCTTTAAGCATATTTTGAAAAATTACGCAGGGCTTTACACTCAAAGTATTGAAGATCGTGACAAGCTTATTGCAATTGGGGCAGCTCCTGAAAATACCGAATTTATGGGAAATTTAAAGTTTGATATAAAAAAACTTGATGTTTCTATTGATATAGGAAAAGGCGAAAACAAGCTTATTATCGCAGGAAGCACTCACAAAGGCGAAGATGAAATCGTACTTGAAGCTTTTAAAAATGTTAAACAAAAAGTATCAAATGCAAAGCTTTTGTTAGCTTCCCGCCACATTGAAAGAATTCCTGATATAGAAGAACTTGTTAAAAATACAGGCTTAACTTACGGTTTTCGCTCAAAAGGAGATACCTTCAAAGATAAAGACATAATTCTTCTTGATACAATGGGTGAATTAGGCAAAATGTATTCAATCTGCGATTTTGCATTTATTGGCGGCAGTTTAAATAACACAGGCGGACACAATCCTCTTGAAGCCGCAGTTTATAACAAACCAGTTATTACTGGTCCCTGTATTCATAATTTCAAAGATATTTACGGTATCTTGACTCATACAAATGCAGGAAAATTAGTCAAAACTCCTCAAGAACTTGAAAACCAGATGTTAAAGCTTCTTGAGGACGAAAAATACTATAATGATGCGCAGAATGACTGTTTTAAGGTTTTTGAAGCCCAAAAAGGTGCTCTGGATTTTGTTATAAATAAACTTCAAAAAGTTCTGCAAGCCTAAAAATGTAAATTCTCAAACTCCTTTAATTTCAAGTGTTTCGACAAATATGATTATTGATTTGTAACGAAATATTACAAAAAGTGGATAAAAAATTAAAGATTTTAAATAGCATTGCCGTAACACATGACACAAGGAAACGAAATTGAAAGGGAAAACGTCATGGGAATGGCAGCATCACAGGCCAGATTCTTAGGACTCACGGCCAGAAAAACAAATACTGAATATGAAGGTCAACAGATCAACCAACAGAG
>CASFTJ010000009.1 GCA_949297715.1 uncultured bacterium
AATTTCAACAGTACATTTGCAATTTGGATGAGGTCTTTGGGGAACTTCATCATAAAAATCGAATTCTTGCCCATCCAAGGATTTGCATATATCGCAAGTATTTTCACTATTTTCAGAGTGCCAAACATATTTGTTATAACTAATACCCCCTTTTAAGATAATGTTTTCAATATTATCTTTTTCGTCGAGTGCATTTTGGGTATAATTATTTTCATTAAGTTTATTATATCTATGTAATAAATTTCTAATATTTTGTAAATCAGTAAATTTTTTAAGAATTTTATTTTTATCTTTTTGTTTAATAGCAGGATTAGAGTAATTAGAGTAATTTTTTAATAAATTTTCTTGAGATATAGATAAGTCATCTAATACCATATCTACTTGTTTATTATATTTTAACGCATGTAATATTTTTTCTTTTAGATTAGCCATTTAATATTTCTCCCATATTGCTCTGTAATTAAAATAAAAATTTATAAACAATCATATTATAATAGTCGTTAATGCCATTTGCTAGTCCGTATTTTCACCTACCTCTTTAGAGTAATTGACATGGAAACATCTGCAGCAAAATATTTTGGGAACATTTAAATACATAGATATAATAAAATTTACAAAATTTTTGTAAAAATAGTTCTTTACAATCAATGTATCTAATTGATAATAAAGTTTTAAAAATCCTTGATATAACTGAAATCTAGAGCAATACTATAAGTATGCAATATGCTATAATGGAGAAATTTTTGGACATTGTTTCGGCTGTCATATATCCCAGTATTTATAAATAGGGGGCATAAGAGGCCTCTTTTTTAGTGCGAAAATTCCAGCACAGTGTGAGCTTTCGGGATTTTTAGAGAATTTTGAACATTTTATTTTAAGAGAATTTTACTTTTTTAAGCTCTAATTCTCTTTCTGCAAATAAAAAAGGTCCTTTTCTAATCAAATTATTTTATTAAAAGCAGTGTAACTCTATATTTAACAAGTATATTACATCATTTTACAAATATTTAAGATTTGTGTCCGAATTTGTCGTATAAGCTTGATATACTATTAATACTCATAAAGAGTACGCTAGGGACAAGCCCGATGATCGTACAGCAACCTGTTAAATCAGGTGCTAAAGCTTGTATGATGAGTAAAGTATCTCTTTATGGGTATGTTGGTACTCAGAAAAGAAAGAGGTAAAAATGAAAAATTACTTAACCAAAACAGAAGCTGATGAATTATGCAAAACTACAAAGGTAAAAGACTCCTATAACGTTGGAGAATTATATCCTCACATTTTTTCAAGTGATGATGAGTTAGAATTTAAAGAGGGTATGCCTTTAGATGTTGCAATTATTTGGTTGGGAACTTTTGAAATCAATAGTTCAGTTTTTCCGAAAATGAAATGTCCAATATGCGGGAAAACAGAATTAATTCCATATTTTTGTGGGGCATCTATTCTTTCAGGATGCCACGTTATCAAATTTCAACAAATTGAATACCAAAAACGCTTGCGATGTTTAAAAATTGTCTTACAAAGTTATCAGGGGTTGGAATATATGCAATATTCTTGTATTTAAAATCAGGTTTGCCGTATTCTAAATAAAGATATTCTAATTTAGAATGCTTTTTGGTATATTTATAACAAAGGTTTTGCGCCTTTGTATCATCATCAATACCTGCGCATATTTGTTCAACCTTTTCAGGAATTATTGTGTCTGGAGTTTTTCTTTTTACTTTATTTATAAGTTGAAAGATTTTATTTGAATGTTCAAATGTAATATAATCGTTAAATAATCGTTTAGTTGCAGTATCAAAATTTATATCTGTTATTAATTCATTTATTTTTTCTATATATTTTATTTTGTCCATACTACACCTTTCTGTAATATATATTAATTTGGTATATTTTCAAATACGGCACGACATTCTTCTATAAATGCTGACTTTTCTTCTGTATCTTTTGTCAGATCTATTGATTTTGTTAGCGAAGAATATGCTTCATCTTTATTCCCAAGATGATAATACGATTTATATAAAAAATAATACCAATCAGAAGATTTTTCAGGTCTGAGTTCTATTAATTTTTGGTAATCTTCTATAAGTAATTTCCTATATTTAGCGGCGTTTTCATCCTCAATAAATGAGCATATTGTTTCACATAAATCAACTCTTTCTTCATAATTCTCTATGCATTCAGGATTTGCACTAATATCAACATTAAGTTCCTCAAGTTTTTGTGAATATTCATCAAGGTCTATTTCAAAATCAGAATCTAAAGAATCTTCTTTAGGGTTTAAGATATTGTCAATAGCCTTTAGGTAAGTTTTATTAACTTGCTTATCCAAATCCTCAAATTTGTAACGTCTTTTTCCGACGTATGCAATATGTTCTCTTGCGACTTCAAACACTATAAAAGCGACCTTTTGTAAAATAGCATCTCTGCTATCTTTATCAAAATTATAAGATAATAATAGATCTTCTGATTTTTCAAAGATATACTTTGCGATGTTCAGCGAAACAAAAGTAATTTGTTCATCATTTAAATTCCAATCAGCGTTGTTAGCTAAAGCTTTAGCTGATGTTAAAGTGAAATTGTATACGGAATTTATAATGTATTCTTTATCTTTAATTTCATCTGATATAAGTTCCTTTGATTTTTGTGTAATATCAGTTGCTAATTTTTCGCAATCAAACGTATTTGCCATTATTTAATTCCTATTTTTTTGTTTTATAATAATTATATTATAATCACTTTGGACCATTCTTTGAATAAATCTTCCAACTTATATTTTGCATTAGCTGGGCTTGTAGAGGGTAATTTATAACAATTATACCGTTTTAATAATTCCGGGAAATGCTTTTTAAAGGCTGAGTAAGATTTGTTTCCGTTCAGGCAAATCCTTTTAATATTATATTTTTTTAATAAAGCTCGAATGTCGTTTGGTTTTTCCGATTTAATATTAGAATCCAAACTTCCTGTTCTTTTGCATGATTCTATGACATCCCAAAGTGCTATTTGGTTATTTAATAAAAATTTCAATCTATCTGAATAATTTAATTCTTGTAAATTATCGAAATTACAGCATTTCCCGATTACTTTCCAAAAACGGTTTTGAAGATAGGCGTAATATTGTTGCTGTTCTAATGACCTTATTCCGGGCATTGAACCTAAAATCAATATTTTAGAGTTTTCGTCTATATTTGGAGAAAAGCTTTTACAAATTTCCATTACAAAAATTTAGCATGAAAATTATAAATCTTCAATTTTTTATAAATTTCAGATCTAAGGTTTAAAAAATTTCAGATAAAAATTGGCAATGTTTGTAAAACATTTCGTATAGTTTTACTAATAAATCCATATCTGTCGAACCGTTTTGGTTTAGGGCTTGTTTAGTAAATTTAACCTGATTTGTGTATGCTTCATATTCTTTTTCTGAAAGTAATGCCAAGTATTCCAATAATTTTTTTTGATTAAATTTGCTTTTAGGTAATCCTAAATGGTTTGCTGTAGCATTAATTATTAATTCTATAAAATCAGGAACATTTCTGCCTGTCATTTTTTGATAAATATTGTTTAATTCATTTTTACCTGCGGCTTTAACAGGAAGAGGTATTTCATTTATTTTTTGCAGATTTTGAGTTAAAGGCAAATTTATATTATATTCTGCGACTTTAAAGAATTTGGGAAATAGTGCAAGTGTTTGTATTTGTTCTTCAAAGTTTTGTGGAATTTCATAAAACTGCTTTATCCAGGCAAACTTGGAAATTCTGTCTGAGGATGTTTCTTGAAATAAATGAGTTGTTTCATGAATTAATGATGATAGAAAAGCTATTTTATCCGCCAAATCGTTTGAGGTAAGAGGTTTTAAAAATATTCCTTTTTCTCCATTTTTACAGATTCCTTCACTGTTAAACAGGATTTCATCTTTAAAATAAGCGCCTGTTCTATTGTGAATATTGGCATTTTGTCCGGCTTCGCTTAATTTTTTTATCTGAATCATTGGAGAATATTTTTCCACTACTTGTTTTATTTCATTAATATCAATAGCCGGTTTAGTTTTATAATAATCAAGGATTTCTTTTTCAAAAGGGGTATATTTTTGAGCAAAGCTTGATATCCCGTGAAATGACGGGTTTTTTGCATTTGTGGTTTTTACAAAAGAATCCTGTTTTAATCCTTTGTTATAATAACAAGGATTAGGATTTTTTTATTAACAGCACACTGGAAAGTATTGTTAGGGTATAAATCTATTTTCATATACCATTAAAAACATAAGAAAAAAAAATTTGCCAGGGGAATTATATAAAATATTTTAAGCCGTCATATTTTTTTCTTTAAATTCTTTTATTTGTGTTTTTTCAAGCATTGTTAAGCCTGGCTCTACAACCTTATCTATCACAAAATGTTCAACAAATTTGTCGATAGGTTTTACCAGAAGAGCTAAGGCGATAAAGCCGCCGAGAGTTTTTAAGAGTTTGTTTTTAAAAATTTGTTTTTCCTGAAACATTTTTATAACGTGTTTAGCGGCATCCTCTTTAGCATCTCCTGTGTAGCCTTTTGTTGATTTGAATTCCTGTTCAACCTGTTTGAATTTTTGGTAAAGTTTATCTGAAAATTCTTTAGGTTTTGTATCATTCATTAATTGTTCTCTGATTTTAAAAATCTGTTCAATATTAGCTTTTGTAAATTTGACGATTTTTTTGTCAGTAGATCGGGTAACGGCTGCAGGTTGTTCGCGGTTAAACAGCCAATTAACTGCACGTTTAATTATATTTTCAAATTTATTTTCTTTTTTTGTTTCATCAATATGGTTTGCTAATTTTTCTGCAAATTTGGTATAATATTCATCTTGCTTATCTGCATATTTATGTAATTTGTTTTGTTTAATGTAATCAATGGTGAAGCGGTGCAATTCTTCCTGTGATTGAAGAGTCAGTCCATGGTTACCTTTTATCGCTATTGCAGAGGCTACTTTTTGACCTAATTTAATAGCAGCTGTCGGTAGGATTACGCTTGCAAAAAGCTGAAATATAGCCTGTTTTGTTCCGCGTCTTGTGCTTGGATCGTAGGAATTTTTATCATTTTTATATTTGTCATAAATATCGGCACCAAAATATAACAATGCAGGAATCCATAATAAAAGACCTGTTTTAGGTGCAACTTCACTTATCGCAGCACCGATTTCATTAGAGTATGCAAGCCCTCTTGCGGGCCATTGGGTTAACGGGTCATTATAATTCTTCTTAGGGTGTCTGCCTTCAATGGAAACGTTTGAATTTTTAATTTTTTCAATATTGTTTGCTGACAAAAAATAAGGGGTGTTATTTATCAATGTTTGCTATTCTCCCGAAATAAGTAATATTAACAATATACATAACTTATTCCAATTATGTCCATTAGTTTATAATAATCTAAAAATAATAAGTTTTGCGGATTTTGAGTAAAATTTTAAACAATTTTTACAAATCATTTATATTTATAAATTTTCTAATTAAAATAGTAAAAATTACGAGGTTTATGTAATGATTTTGGCAAGTCGAAATATAATATTTAAATTGAATTCAAACAGGATTTTACAAGATGTAGTAAATGGAGAGGGGTTAATGACAAATCAAATATTTAATGAAATAATTAACGGATTTAAAGGTTTTGAGCAGGTAAAGTCGATTGCTGTAGGAGGTTCAAAAAGTTCAAATATGTCTGATGGGATTTCAGATATAGACACTTATATTTTTACAGATAAAGAAATTCCGGTTAAGTCGAGGCTTGAATTAATAAAAAAATATTCGTCTAAATATGAGGTTGGTTGTGAATATTTTGGAGCGGGAGATGAATTTTTAGTTGATAAAATGGGGCAGCAGCTTGATGTAATGTATTTTGATAAAAATTGGATTGAAAGTAATATGGATAATGTTTGGCGGAAACATTATTCTTCAAACGGTTATACGACATGTTTTTTATATACGATAAAAAATTGTGAGTCCATATATGATAAGGAAGGCTGGCTTGAGGGGTTAAAAGAGGAGCTTAATAATCCTTATCCTGAAAATTTAAAGCGGAATATAATAAAGAGAAATTTAATGCTTTTGAAGGACAAACCTTTTGCATCATATTATGAGCAGATAGAAAAAGCTGTAAAAAGAAAAGATTTGGTAAGTATAAATCACAGGCTTGCGGCGTTTATGGCAAGCTATTTTGATATAATTTTTGCAAATAATGAACTTCTTCATCCCGGAGAAAAAAGATTGGTAAAATATGCAAAAGATTTTTGCAAAGTTCTGCCTGAAAATTTTGAAGATAATATAAATTCTCTATTCACAAAATCAGGAAGCGATTTGTTAGAAATTCTTGAAGATATGGTATTAAAACTTAAAAAGCTGTTATAGTAAAATTTGAATTATTTTTGGGTTATGATATACTAAAATCCAATATAATAAAGAATATAAAATATTCAAAAATAGAGATTAAGAAGTTGGAGAAGATTATGAAAAAGATTATACTGGCCATTGTTTTAATGTTTATTTTAACTCCTGCATTTGCATCTGATGAGGCAAAACTTGCACAGGTACAGAGTATACAAAGCCGAATAGATGATTGCGGAGCAAGGATTTTAAATGCGAATAAAATAGAAAAGAGGGTAATATTTGCATACAGCGAAGCTGAAAAAAGCGGACTTTTGGAGGTCGATAAAGATTTAACAAGACGTCAGGTCATAGTATATTCAGGAGCATACAAATTTGTTGACAGCGAAGACGAGTTAGCTGCCGTTTTGGCGAGAAAAATAGCTATAGCCTTTAAATCTTATGACGGGGTTTTCAACGGAAGCTTGAAATCAATGCAAATGAAAGCAGCGCCGAAAAAGTTTGAAATTGTAGCAGATAAAATAGCTGTTGATTATATGGTGAAGGCAGGTTACAACCCGCTCGGTATGATCACTTATATTCAGAAGGTTTACCCGCAAAAGAGATATGATATGGTTTCCAATAAAAACCTGACATCAAAGAGATTAGCGATAATTTATGAATATATTTATACAAAATATCCTTATTTTCTTGTAAATAATAAATATTTAGATAATGTACACTATCAAAATTTTCTTTTAACATCACAGGAAAACCGCAGAAAATTACAGGAAAAAATACAAAACGGTACAAACGAAAGGGTAAAATATGAATAGATTTGCCCGAGTATTTCTAATATTGGTTTTATTGTTATTGTCATCCGGCAAATCGTTTGCAATAGTTGAAGATGAACTTGTTAAAACAACTTTATTGGATAAAAACATTAAAAAACCTTATACAAACCTGAATTATAACTATGAGGATACGGATGTTGTTGATGTAAGACTGTCTGTCTTAGAGGATATAAAAAATGAAAAATATCTTCATGAAGGTCAAATTATAAAATTCAAGGTTGTAAGAGATGTAAAATATAAAAATAAAGTTGTAATCAAGCACGGAACAATTGCTACAGCGAAAGTCGAAACAATAATAACAAACGGGATGAACGGGATTCCTGCAAGCGTTATATTTGGAGATTTTAATATAGAAGGAGTTCCTTGGTCAAAATTAACAAGTACATATGAAAAATTTGGATTGGATTTAAGTTTAATGGTTTATCCGATAAAGTGGGCATTAACGATTTTGCCTCCGACCGGAACTTTTACAAATTTTATAAAAGGCGGGCATGTCAAACTTAAATCGAAAAATGTAATCACAATAGAATATCATCCTAATTGGAATTGAATAATTTTGTAAAGATAAATAACAAAATTTGAGTTACGGGGCAAAAAAAATATTTATGATTTTTTATAAGCTTGTACAACTATGGAGAAAAGATAAATATGAATGTAAGTGCCCCAAAAGAAACCCCAAATTTTACAGGATTTGTAAAATTTAAATGCAGTTCAAGTGAAGCTGCAGATTTAAAATATGCAATAAAAGAGAGTTTGCCTGATTGTTTTATATTCAGTAATAAAAAGAATAATGAGAACAGGACTTATTATATTTTAACCGACAAGCATGCTGACAAATTTTTGAAAAAAATTCGCAAGATGAATTTTGGGGATTTAAGAGAAAATTTGGAAAAAGTATTTAAGGAAAAAGCGAAAAAAATAGATGTGGAAGAACTTAGAGAAAAAATTGCAAAAGGCCGATTAGATATATAATAAAGCGGAAAAAATGGCGGGAATTTTTTATAAAAAATTCCCGCCCCATTTCTAAAATTGCAAGATTTATTTCAAATTACAAAATATTATCTAAGCCATAGACGAAGTTATTAGCATGAGCGGTATGTCTAACGGCAAGGAGAACTCCCGGCATATAACATTTTCTGTCTGAGGAGTCGTGTCTTATTGTAAGAATCTGACCTTGCGAGCCGAAAATAACCTCTTGAGAGGCCATAAACCCCGGCATTCTGACAGAATGTATGTGGATATTAGAATAAGCATTACCGCCTCTTGCGCCTTCGATAGTTTCAACTTCGTCGGTATTTTCAAGAGCGAAATCGGGTTTTTCTTCAGCCATCATTTGCGCAGTTTTAACGGCAGTACCGGAGGGTGCATCTTTTTTCTTGTTGTGGTGAAATTCTATAATTTCGGAATTATCAAAATATTTTGCAGCCTGACGGGCAAACATCATCATCAAAACCGCTCCTGTTGAAAAGTTTGGTGCAATAAAGCAGCCTGTATTTTTTTGTAGTGAAAGTTGTCTTAGGTCTTTAATCTGCTCATCTGTTAAGCCTGTTGTTCCGATAACTATTTTTATACCGTTATTTAGGCAATACAAAGCATTTTCATAGATTGATTTAGGCTGGGTAAAGTCGATAAGAAGGTCAATATCTTCAACTCTTGCGGCTTCTTCAATAGTCCTGTACATATTGTCTGCTGCAATGTCAATTTTTGCGACAAGTTCCATATCTTCTGCAGTTTCAACTGCTTGCACAACTTCTTGTCCCATTCTTCCCAAAGCTCCGCATACTGCAACTTTTATCATAATTTTCTCTCCTTTTACTTTATGTTTTTTTCAAAGGATAAAACAAAAATCACTTTTTGTAAAATATGTTATTCTAAAAAACTATCACAGACTCTTGTATTATTTAAACAAAAATTTATTAAACAATTATCTGCATTTCTTTTTTCCGCCCCAACCCAGTCCTGTACATTTGAGATATTCTTGATTTTCGTTGTATATTACCCAAGCAGTGCAGCCTGTACCATTGTTGTAACCATTATACATAGTTCCCCATCCTTTTGTTTTATCACAATAATCACTAAAAGTTAATCTGGTTTCATATTCTGTTCCAGTCGGATAAATACCGTAAGTTGTCATATAAAAAATGAACATATCATTTCCAGCTAAATTAGGATTTTTTTGTCCGTTTATATCTACCATTATTCTTCCGCAAACATTTTGCAAATATTTATTATTTCCGTATTTACTGCTGCAATTAGGGCTCCAGTTTCTAAAAGTTAAAGTTGTCCCATCTATTAATCTTACACTTGCATAACCAGCTGGATTAGAATAACTTGGATTGTCAATACAATGTTTTTTTGTATATTCCTTATCTTTTCCAACGCAATTGTACATAATATTTAAATACGGAACAAATTGATTAGCCATGATTATATGAGAGTTTGCGTCATACATATCTCCCATGCCCCAACCACGGGGATCAGCGCCAGTTTCACTTACTATTCGATTAAAAGTTTGGGATAATATTGAATAAGTTTTCTTTAATTGAGTAGTAGCGGCTTTTTCTTTGTAGCTGCCAATGATAGCTGGTAAAGTCATAGCAATAACTACCCCTAATATTCCAATTGTTATCAAAACCTCCGCTAATGTAAATCCTACATTTTTTACATTAAAATATTTAGAATCGGGTGCCCCCCCCCCCTCGCTGTAATTCAGTCATAGTCTGCATTTCCGTCCTCCAGTAGTTGTGTGTTAACTTTTATATTTTAGCACATAAATTAGGTTTTTGCAAACTATTTTTGTGATAATATTAGTTTGTTATATTAAAATTAGGAGAGCGAAAAATGGCAGATGCAAAAATTTTGGCAACTATCGAAAGAAGCGACACTGAACAGCTTCAAATTTCAGTTAGCGAATACAAAGGAAGAAGCTATTTGAATATGAGAATATTCTACACAACCGACGAAGGTGCAACTTGGCTTCCGACCAAAAAAGGCGTAACTTTTAGCCCTGACCAGCTTGACTTGTTGGAAGAAGCTATTCAGGAAGCTAAAAAAGAATTTATGGAAGTATAATGAAATACGCCCTTGCACTTGTAAACATTACCGGTCTTGGAGTTAAGACATTCAGCTACTTAATTCCGGACGAGATGAAAGACAAAATCCAAATAGGTCAGGCAATTCTTGTTCCGTTTGGCAGACAAGGGCTTATTAATGCTTTTTGCGTGGGGTTTTCGGATTATTTACCCGAGGGGATTAAGGCCAAAAAGGTAAGTAAAATCTTAGATGAAACCCCGCTTTTTTCTATTGATTATTTAAAACTGCTTGAGTGGGTGGCAAATTATTATTGTTGTGATTTGGTGACGGTCTTAAACGCAGCGATCCCGATGAAATTAATTGAAAAAGCTTCTAAAACCGAGTTTTCTGTAGAATTTGTAACTTTTGAGGGCGCTACAAAACGTCAGGCGGAAGTTTTGGAAGTCCTCAAAAATTTGGGCAAAATGCCACTCATTAGTTTTGAAAAGATGGCAAAAACAACAAGAGCCACAGTTAAAAAATTGGAGGCTTTGGGGTGTTTAAAACTTGCTGAAGAAAATATTTACAGAAACCCGCTTGATATTTTAAGAATTTCGGAAAAAGAACCTTTGTTTGAATTGTCTGGCGAGCAGGAAAAAGTTTATAAAGGGATTAAGGAAAAAATCGGCGGGTTTAATCTTCCAAAAGACGAGATACTCCCTCAGACTATTTTGTTGCATGGGGTTACGGCATCAGGAAAAACCGAAGTTTATTTTAAACTTATTAAAGATTGTATTGATGCAGGTAAAAATGTTCTTTTTCTTGCGCCAGAAATTGCGCTTGCTTCACAATTAACCAAAAGATTAGCCAAAAAATTCGGCACAGAAGACGTTGCAATTTGGCACAGCAGTATTTCTGACGGCGAGCGGTATGATGTTTGGCAAAAGCTTTACAAAAATGAAATTAAAATACTTGCAGGCGCCAGATCAGCAGTGTTTGCGCCATTAAATGATATCGGGCTTATAATAATTGATGAGGAGCATGAAGGAGCTTATAAACAAACTTCACCCGCGCCAAGGTATGATGCAAGGGTTGTGGCGCAAAAATTGGCTGAATTTCACAAATGTCCGCTTCTTTTGGGTTCTGCTACCCCTGATATTTCATCATATTATCGGGCAACAAATTCAGAGAGCCTTTTTGAATTAAAGAAGCGTTTTAATGATGCAAAAGTTCCGCCTGTGACCGTAATCAATATGCAGGAATACGGCAGAGCGGCTTACAAAAACGTAATTTCTATTCCGTTGCAAAATGCGATTAAAGAAACATTAGAAAACAAACAGCAGGTAATCCTTTTGATAAATCGCCGAGGATTTTCGACATTTACGCAGTGCAAGTCTTGCGGGCATGTGATTGAATGTCCGAATTGCGCAATTCCAATGATTTGGCACAGCAAAGATCAAATGCTTAAGTGTCATTACTGCAACCATAGCGAATATTTTCCTGATTTTTGCCCCGAATGCGGTTCGGATGCGCTTAAAAACAGCGGAACAGGTACACAAAAAATTGAGCAGTATATTCAAGATCTTTTCCCTGACAAAAATATCGAAAGAATTGACAGCGATATTCTGGTCAGAAAAGGCGAGCATATAAGGCTATTGGAAAAATTTCAAAAAGGTGATATTGATATTTTAGTCGGCACTCAAATGATAGCAAAAGGGCTTGATAACCCAAATGTTACGCTTGTCGGGGTAATTTCAGCAGACGCAAGTTTTAACCTGCCTGATTTTAGGGCGAGTGAAAGAGGTTTTCAGCTTCTTACCCAAGTTGCAGGACGTGCCGGTCGAGGTGAATTTTCAGGGAAAGTTTTCTTCCAGACTTACAACCCTGATTATTATGCTCTTGCGAGTGCAAAGGCGCAAAATTATGATGAATTTTATGCGACGGAAATTATTGCAAGAGAAGAATTTGACTATCCACCGTTCAGCCAGATTATAAGACTTATCCTAAGCGGTCAAAACAATTTTAGGGCAGAAAAATCAGCTCAGGAAATTGCTTTAAGGATGTGTACAATGGTTGAAAAATACGGGATTTCAGAACGGCTTGAAGTTTTAGGTCCGACGCCTTGTGTAATTGAGAGAATTAACGGGATGTATAGGTTCCAGATTATTATAAAGAATAAAATGGGCGAGAAGGGGCATCAATTTGTATCGAGTTTTTTGAATAGAATCACAATGCCAAAAGATGTGAAGCTTACGATAGACGTTGACCCTCTGGATATTTTGTAACACTGTATTTGTCATCCTGAACTCAGTATTTTAGAATTTGATATAACAAAATATCAACTTGAGATCTTTGCTGCGTTATTTGACACATACTGCTTACTACACACTACACTTACTTAAAATTTAACAGGATAATCTTTTGGGATTTTCCAATTGTTTTCAAATATTAAATATGTACAAAATGCATCCCGAAGTAAAGAGTATTGGGGATATGCAACAGAACTAATGCAATTTTGAATATATTGGTTGCGAGTTGCATTATTGTAATTTTTAGAAAGTGTATCACCCATATTTAAATTCATGTTAAGATCCCCGTTGTTAATATCTCTTTCAACTGCAAAGAAAAAAATATCTCTACCAGCTACCAATTTTTCTTTTGAAGGATTAATAATAACATAAAAATACATATTACCTTTTTTTGGATCTTGTGTAAAGCATAATCCTGTATTATTTATTAAAATAACACAATATGAATTGTTATAGTAATTTGCACCTTCTCCTTTTATATTATAACTTTGAAATATTTCATTTTCTAAACGATGAATAATCTGTAAATGTGGTGCTATATAATGTTCAAAAACTCTTTTACTTAAATCTTTTGAAAAACCAGGATTGGGAATGATCTCAGTAGGAGTAAAGGCCAAATCATAATCGCTATTTATTTTTTGCAATGCATTTGAAAGTGTTGAATACATAACTTTTAATTTATTTTCAGTAACTGATTTTTTGTAAGCACCCATTAAAGTTGGCAATGTCATCGCTGCAACTACTCCGATTATTCCTATTGTTATCAGCACTTCTGCCATTGTAAATGCTTTTTGCTTTTTATACTTCATTAGCTCCCCTCATGTAGCGTCATGTTTATTTTTTGTAAATAACATGTAGTAACATAACATATTTATAATAAATTTGTCAACATGACACTCCATTTATTCTCTTATTTCTTGTAATAGTATGTTTATTAAAAAGGATACATAATGGCCAGATTAAGAGAACTTTTCGGGAAACGACTTGAAGAACTGTTAAAAAAACACAAAATGAAACAATGCGAACTTGCTGAAAAACTTGATATTGATCCGCAAAGTATCAGCCGCATGATTGCAGGAAAGCATTTCCCTAAAGAAGAAAATATTGAAAAAATGATTCAAGCATTCAATATATCCCCTGAAGAACTTTTTTCTTTTACACAAGTTGCCAGTGATAAAGAATTAATAAACGACATTAATCGTTTGCTCTCCAATGCACCCAGTAACAAAATTCGTATGGCGCATAAGATTATTAAGGCTATTTTTGAGTAATTTTTTCAATTAATTCTTTTGTTTGAAGTCTTATTTTTTCATCAACTTCAAAAATTTCGTCAATGGTCGGGGTTTGAATTACCTTGTGATTATCAAAAATTTCTTTTGTAATTTCATAAATCTGATATAAGTTTATTTTCCCGTCAAGAAATGCAAAGACTGCTTCTTCATTTGCTGCATTCAAGCAAGCTGTTGCACTGCCGCCCATTTTGCCGGCTCTGTAGGCAAGTTTTACTGTCGGGAACTTTTCAAAATCAGGTTTTTCAAAGTCAAGTCGTGCAATTTCAGAAAAACTAAAACTTTTTGATTTAATTCCCTCAAATCTTTCTGGGTATGAAATTGCATATTGAATCGGAATATGCATACTGGGAAGTCCAAGCTGTGCAATTACGCTTCCGTCTTTGTATTCAATTGCCGAATGCGCAATGCTTTGCGGATGAATTACAACTTCTATATCATCATAATCCATTCCGAAAAGATGGTGTGCTTCAATAATTTCCAATCCTTTATTCATTAAAGTTGCGCTGTCTACCGTAATTTTTTTACCCATATTCCATCTGGGATGCGCTAGAGCTTCTTTAACTGTTGCAGTTTTTATTTCTTCAATGCTTTTATGCAAAAACGGGCCACCGCTTGCGGTTATTATTAATTTTTCTACTTGTGAAATATCCTTTATACACTGATGAATTGCACAATGTTCACTATCGACCGGAATTATTTTAACTCCGTTTTCTTTTGCTTTTTTCATCACAATATCCCCCGCCATTACAAGGGTTTCTTTGTTTGCAAGTGCGATATCAATTCCGTTTTCTATCGCTTTTAATGTCGGTTTTAATCCGATTTTTCCCGAACAAGCAACCAGAATAATATCGTTTTCCTGATTTTGGGCAATTTCGTCAAGGCTTGTTAAACTTTTTATCCCGTTAATTTTTATATCTTTTTGAGCATAAATATATTTTGGTTTGAATTTTTCTGCCTGTTGTTTTAAGAGTTCAATATTATTCCCGCCGGCAAGCGCTATGATTTCAAATTTATCCTGAAGTTTTTCAATTACTTCTAAAGCTTGGGTTCCGATAGAACCTGTCGAGCCGATTATGCTTATTCTTCTCTTCTTGTCCATAATTTTATTATATTATAAAAATATTGATAAAATTTCAAAATATGATACAATATAAGTTGAAATAGGAGGAAGTATGCAAAACACAAGCTACGAGAGAATTACAGGGGGGGGGGGGCGCCCGGAAGCAGCTCCTTAAAAGGGAAAGAGAGAGGATTTACATTAGCAGAAGTTCTGATAACTATTGGAATTATTGGTATTGTTGCAGCAATGACATTCCCTGTTATTATTGGACGATATCAGGAAAGAATTACAGTTAATCAATTAAAACAAACTTATTCATTACTATCCCAAGCTTTTACCCTTGCAATCGAAGAAAACGGCACCGTTGATACTTGGTGCGATATTCCATCAACATCTGATTATACAACCTGTCAATATAATATTAATAACATAATAAGTAAGTACGTTAAAAAAGTTAGAGAATGCGATGGCGTAAATACTTATAATAAAAAGGCTTGTTTTGCAAAAGAATATTCAAACAGATTTAATGATAACAAATGGAATAAATTCTATCAGAGGCCTTCTTTTGTTATGATAAACGGAACCTCTGCATTATTTGACTCTCAAAATGGAGATAGGTATCCTAATCGGTGGTGCAACCAAAAAGTCTCTTCTTCACCAACCGGTTACAACGCATATAATAGTTCTTGTGGTACCATTTATGTTGATATTAATTCAACAAGAAACCCAAATGTTGATGGAAAAGACTTATTTTCTTTTACAATATATCAAGATGGGATAGTACCTACGGGCAGAGCTGTTGATACAATATGGGTAAAATCATTTGATAGTCAATGTCTTGGTAAAAGATATTATGGACCCGGGGGCTGCACTGCTTGGGTAATATTTAACGAGAATATGGATTATTTGCATTGTGATGATTTAAGTTGGAATGGGAAAACAAAATGCAGCAAATAAAAAAAGAGCCTTTTAAAAAGGCTCTTTTTTACTTTTCCGTACTTTTTAAAGATTCGCTTGCATTGACGTAATTTGTCAATTGTTTTAGTGCCGGTTTATAAGCGTTTACCGTAGCATTTCCGCCAAGACATCCGCCTGGACAAGCCATTACTTCTATCAAATTGCCAAGCTCACACATTCCGTTTTTAGCGTATTTTTTCAAATCTCGAATGGATTGTTTGTTTAATCCGTCAATTATTACAGGATGTGCCGGAATTTCTTCAGGTAACAATGTTTGAACAGCTTTTGCCACTCCGCCTGTGACTGCGTAATTTCTGGCTTCTGCGGAAGCTTCCGTTTTAAATTTGCTTTCTCCGCATTCTGAAACCTGAACTCCGACTGCTACAAACCAAGCTCCGATTTCTTCATAATTCAATACATAATCTACATTCGGATTTTGCAGTGCTTCACGGCGTTTTGCTACACAAGGACTGAAAAATACCGTAACCGCATCAGGATGTTCTTTTTTTACAATTTCTGCTGTATAGTACATCGGAGTTTTGGTATCGGATCTGTAGGGTTTTATTTCCGGAATGTGCTTGTCTACAAGCTCATTGTATCCTGCACAGCAGGATGTTGTCATAAACTCTGCACCTTTTTCCAATCTTTCAACAAATTCGGCAGCTTCTGTTTTGGTCGTAACATCTGCTCCTTGAGCTACTTCATAAACATCCGCAAATCCTAATTCCTGGATTGCTTCTTTTAGTTGCTGAGGAGTGCATGGTAACTGGCCCATTATTGCAGGAGCTACCATTGCGATTACTTTTTTGCCGGCTTTGATGTTTTTCAATACGTCTATTATCTGACTCTTTTCATGAACAGCTCCAAACGGGCAAGCAGATACACATTTGCCGCAAGATATACATTTGTCAAAGTCGATTTTTGCATGTCCATCTTCTCCTTTTGTAATCGCTCCGACAGGACATGCATTTTCACATGGAACTATTATTTTTTGAATTGCCTGATATGGACATACTTGAGCGCACATCCCGCAGTTTTTACATTTTGCAGGATCTATTACCGATTTCCCATTGATTACGCTTATCGCTCCGAATTTACACGTATTTACGCAAGGTCTTGCAACACATCCTTGACATAAATCTGTTACATAAATTCTTGACGGTACGCATCCCTTGCATGCTGTTGTTAAGACTGTTAAAGGCTTTTCATCGGGCTGAGTTCTTTCCAATGCTTTTTCAGCCAAATTTGATAAAAGTTCGCTGTCATCGGTTTCCTCAATAGAATGTCCTAAACCCGCTACGGCTCTGTCTCTTAAGATTGCACGCTCTTTGTATATGCAGCATCTGTATGGAACTTCATGACCTTTCGGACGCATATCGTATGGTATTAATCTTGCATTTTCTGCAAAATCGTCACTTAAAAATGCTCTGATTAATCTGACCAGAATCTCTCTTTTTAAATGAGAGGTTTGTTTCGGGGTGTTTATCGCCATATTCCTAATTTCCTTATTTTTTATTCCACTATAAAACTATTATCTCATGAACAAGATTTTTTTCAATTTTCATTAATAAAAATCCCTCATTTTAAATGGGGGATTTTTATTAGTTTTTAATGCTTTTTATTTAATTCATAGCTGCAAGTTTGTCATCAATTGCTTTTAAAACTTTTTCTACTGTTGCTTCTTTTATTACATCTTCGTCTACTTTTACGTAAGGCGCTTTTGAAAATTCCCAGTCGATTGAGCATAAGCCTAAGCACGGTACTCCTGTTACTTCAACTTTTTCTCCGTATTTCTTGGGAACCATTTCGATTAATTCCTGCAAATTCGCAGAACCCATTACAAAACAAGTCGTTCCTAAACATACTTTTACACTAATTTTTTTCTCCATTTTTACCTTCCTAACTTGTGCGGGTATCCTCACATATATTGTATACTAACTTTCTTGAAATATTTGTCCTGCAATATTGCAGCCATTTTTTTGATTATGTTTTTACGGATTTCTATTTCTATCGGAAGCGCCGGATCATAATGTGCTTGATTCAGTTTCGCTCCGACCATGAAATTTATACAATCACTATCTAACAAGAATTTTACCAACTTTCCTGCAGCATTGTCAATATCTGTGGTATTTGATTCCAGATATTCCAGAGTCTTGGTTAAAGTTAATATCCCTTCCGTTACCAAATCTACCCCTTCCATATATGAACATGAAGGAAGTTTGCCGATACTTATCGTTGAATCCATTTCTATTGGTCGATTTAGTTCTCTTGATATTAAATTCGCTGTCGTACCGCCGCAGATCGCTTTTTTGCCTCTAAAGTTTGCAAATAATTTTGCATATTCAGCATCTTTTTGTTGATGATACGGAGGACCTGTAAATATTAGGGATTCTCTCGGTTCTCTAAAATACAATACACAGGTTGAAATATCATCTTTGGGGTTTCTGTCAGTTTCAATGTTGCGGGCTTGGTTTACCAGATATTGAGAAAGTTCTGAGCTTGAAATATCAGGATTTTCCTTTAATTTGTCCTCCAAAAGTACAATTAACCCTTCTCGTCTTAAGCCAAGTTTTAATCTGCCGCTACCTAATCCTGCTTGTGTCACTCCGTCTGAACAAAAAATTAGCCTGTCGCCTAATCTTAATTGTAATTTGTATAAACGCATTTTTCGGTTTTTAAAAGTCTTTGATTGAATAATTTCGTATTCAGGTTCCATAACTTCATTATTCCGAATCCAGATGAATTCAGGGTTGCCCTCTTCTACTATCTTGGCACTCCCATAATCATCACAGTCTATTGCTGAAAATGTTGAGTAGCTTATGTGCCGAACTTTGCATACAGGAAGCGAGTTCATAATAATTTCAGCGGCTTTTCTTATCGGAATTTGACCGTTTTCTATGAATTTCAACAGCATTGTGGCAGTCATACAAGATAAAATATTCGCTTTAATTCCGCTTCCTAATCCGTCTGATAATACCGCAATCAAACGTGCTTCATCCGGATATCTTTTGGACACAAAATAATCACCGTATGCATTTTGATTATATTTTTTCACCTGATTGCAATCTATATCAATAAACATCTTTTATTCCTGTTTTTATTTTTACGGATTTAATTTTATTTGTTTTCTTCGTTTTCGTCTTTATCGTCAAAGTCATTGGCTATACTGCTTAACAGAGTTTCGGTTTCTACCATGTGTTCTCCTAAAAGACACGCTATTTCCTGAACAATAGAAATGTTTTTCGAAATTACTTCGTGTGCTTTTTGAGAAATCTTTTCTCTGTTTGCTTCTGTTTGAGTTACGTCGGTTATGACTGCGCCCACAATTTCATTTTCTTCAATCGTGAATGCGCTGATGTCGTATAGTCTGTTTTTACTCGGGTAACGTTCTTTGTGAAGGTCTTTCCCTGTATCAAGTATTGTTTTGAAAATGTCCGCAAAGTCTACTATTCTATCAATTGCGGCACCTGTTATTCCATCTGGTCTTGCTTTGAATACTTCATACATATCGCCGGTAAACATTCTCATAAATGCATCATTTGCTTCAATAATGTTCATATTGCTATCAACCATAACCGTTGCTGAAGGCATACATCTGAGCATCGCTGCAGCCTTTCTCATCGCAATTTTTCTCATATATGAAACACACATTGAAGTTTCCGCATCCCCGTCAAGAAGTGCTTTTGCTAAATCCCGACAGGTTGCATAACCGCAGCCGCCGCAGTTAAGCTCATCATCAACAGTGTGTTTGCCTATTTTTTTGAGTGTTTTTAGGATATCTTCTATCGAATATTCGCTTGTCACAACTTTTTTCGGTACTATTGCCATCTCTACTACAGTTTGAGGAATTTTGGGGACTACTTCTCTTGTTTTTACGTTTGAAAGTACATCTGATACTATGCTTATTCCCGCTTTTTCTGTAGAAATGCAAGGCCCTGCTACACATCCGCCTTCACAAGAAAGTGCTTCTACAAAGATTACTTTATCTAATTTCTCCGGATTAAGCTGGTTTAAGGCTTTTTCAAATGATAACAGTCCGCTCATATCCATTAACTGAACTTCAGGTTTTACGCCTATTTTGCGGATTGTTTCGTTCATACCGCCGTCTATAGGATAAAGTGAACCTTCATAAGCACTTCGAGGTACAAATTTGTTCTCCGGATTTGCAGGAATTGATGTGATGTCTACAGCTTCATCATTCAGCCAAAGACGCAGTTCCTCAAAGGTCAGCGCTACATCAAAAAGTTTGAATTCATCTGATTCGGTCTTTTTCCCGATGCATGGCCCTATAAATACAACAGAAATATCTTCCCCGTATTCTTCTTTAAGCATTTTAGCGTGTGTCATTGCGGGTGATCCCACAGGCGTTACACAAGTGGCAAATTCAGGATGATATTTGCGGATGAAATTTACAATTACGGGGCAGGCACTTGAAATGAAAAGCCCTTTTCCCGCATTATTCAGCATTTCTGCCGTTTTTATTGAAACTTCCTGAGCACCAAGTGCAGTTTCTGATACCCCCTTAAAGCCCAATTTCTTTAATACGGATACCATCTTTTCTTCACCTATCTCAAATACTCCGCTCCAGCTAGGCGCAAGTGATACATATACATCTTTCTGCGCTCTGATTAAGTTCTTTGCTTTATCTATATCCGTTCTTACGCGTTTTGCATTTGATGGACATGCTTTGACGCAACTCCCGCAGGCTATACAGCGCTCTCCTATTACGGATGCGTGCCCGTTTTCTATCTTGATCGCTTTTACCGGACATTCCCGGATACATTTATAACAGTCATGACACTCGTTAGAAAGTGTGTAAACCGGATTTTTACTATTCATCTTAACCCCTGTATTTTTATCTATTGTAAGGATGTTTTATAAAACAAAATTTATTTCACTTTGACAAGTTCATCTAAAGTTTGTTTAAGCTTTTCTTCATCAACTTCGCTATATTCAACCCCGTTGATTGTTATGTTCGGGCCTGTAATACATTTGCCTTCACAGCGGGCACCTGATAAATCAATATCTGCTTCCAGACCATTTTCTTTTATGTAATTCTCAATAAACTCTAGGTTTGACGCATTTCCGCGTGCAAAACATGAACTTCCCATACATACAGTGATATTTAATTTCGCCATGATTACCTCAAACAAGTCTATCTGACTTACATTCCTTAATATATTTTACTTCAATTAAACTTTTAAAGCAAGTTTTATTAAATTTTAGATAATTTCATTATGAAAAGGACCCTTAATTTCTTAAGGATCCTTTAAGCACTGACCTGCTCTTCACTTCTGTCCAATTTTTACGCGATTTTGAGGAATTACCAAACCTTTTTTTATGGTTTGTCGCAAAAAGCTTTACTCAAAATTTTTCTTTTGGGTAAGCTTTTGTTGTTTTTTCTTTTTTTCTCCTAAATCTTTGGAAATTTTCTTTTCCGTAATTTTTCCCTGAACAGAATGCATGTCATTTCTTTATTCTATTAAGCTTTTTGTGTGTTGATGCCCAGTTCTTTAAGAATTTTCTTTACATCAACCGGAACTTTTCCAATGACTTTCTTGTCGTTGTAAGTGAATTCGATTTTCTCTAATTCACCTTTATCGTTAGTTTGTTTTTTATAACTTATGTCTCCTGTATTTTCAGGAAGTGCGTTGTTAAACTGCTGTATTAAAATTTTTATATATTCATCAGGATATTTTTTTATGAATTCTTTAGGCTGAGTTATGATTTTGCCGCTTGGATCACGGTAAAATACCCCTTCTCCATTTGCAAAGACTCTTACTGAGTATCCGTCTTTTAATTTCATTTCCGTACCTAATGCATATTGCGGATTAAGTTCTTTTCCGTCGTATGCTGAATAGTATTTGCCATCCTTAACTATTGTGTTATTTGGCCCCGGATCTCCTTGTATTTTACCTGTATTTGCTGCTTGTGGTTTGTTCGGAGTATTTTGTGTTCCTGGGGGATTTTGCGTTCCCGGGGTATTTTGTGTTCCATCAGGATCTTCTGCTCCATCCGAATCTTCGTCATCCGGATTGGCTGTTCCTTCCAGTTCCTCTTTTATTTTTTCAACTACAGTTGCTGCTTTATCCTGTAAAGTTTGTATATCTTTATTAATTTGTTCAAATTCTGCATCTAATGCTTCTTTATCTGCATCTTGCTTTTGCATTTTCTTTTGGTATTCAGTTAATCTTTTTTGGATTGCTGTTGCTTCATCTATTATTTCTTGAAGTTTTGCTTTTTGAGTATCATTTAAATTTTTATCTTTTATAAGTGAACTGAATTGCCCTTTAATTTGGCTGATTTTTTGTGAGGATTCATTAAATTTAATTCCCTTTAATGCGGTTTCAAAAGTATTTCTCCCCCATTCTTTAGCTGCTTCCAAGCCTTTTTCGGTAAGATATGGATTTGTTATATTATTATTAAACGGAATAGAGAATAGCGGATTCCATTGACTTACGTGGTTTGGATTTAGAATGCCGTGGAAAAGCTGCGCTTCCTGAGATGAATAAAACTCCGGTAGTACATTTAATTGAAGTTCATAACCATAGTGTGATGACCATGCATAAGGTCCCATTGACATCCATAAATATGGATTTACGTTAGCAGATAGTCCATAACCTGACATAACTTTATTCTCCTTAATTATTCCCGTAATTATATAAAGTTTTTTTTTGCTTTGGTATTGCTATTTTAGAATTTTATTGCTTAATAATACTTAACATAGGAAAATAATTCAATCAGGTCTTCTATTGTTATATTGGGGTTGATTTCTTTTATTGATGTGATTTCATCGGTGTTGACTTCTTCTTGAAAGATTTCTTCCAGAAGTTTTTTGTCATAATCAAGAAGTATGGAGCCGTGCTGAAGAATATAACCGTTTTTGCGGCATTGGGCGGAACCTATTAGCTTTTTGCCGTTGTAACAGAGGTCTGCGCCTGTTGATAAAAGCATACAATAATCAAATTTTGTATTAACCGGTTTTTGTCCGCCAAAATCTGTGTGAATTCCAATTTCATCCAGCTTTTTTATTAGAAATTCTGAAATCTCTTTATATGATTCTTTTACGTTTTCGCCATGTTTAAGATATTTAACGGGGCAGATAAAACTATACGTTAATTCTTTGTCATGAAGTAACGCTCTTCCGCCTGTCAGACGCCTTACAATATCTATGTTTTTGGCGCTTAAAAAATCTTTATCCAGAAAATCTTCTTTTTGGTTTCTGCCCAAAGATACGCAAGCCGGTGACCAGCCGTATAGACGAAAAATTGCATCTTCTTCGTTTGTTTCTATTGCTTTTTCAAGCAGTTCAGCATCTTGGCGCATATTTTCTGCGCCTGTTTTTACTTCGTAGGGAATGAATTTCACTGTTCTTTTTTATCTCTTTCGCTCAAAATCTTTTCAAATTCCACAAAAGTTTCGTTGCCGACAAACTGCTCTAAAGCGGCACGTTTTGCCATAAAGTCAGAGCGGGCTTTTATTTGCTGGTCTATTGCAGAACGATAATAAGCATCGGTTATCATTATTACTTCTCTTGATTCATCCTGCGCCATGTCGTAATTTTTGCGGCGCTGTATTACGACTTTATCTATCAAGCCTAGCATTTTGCGTGAAGTCATATAGTTATAATAAAGGTTTACGGTTGTCTGCTGAAGTTCTTCTATTTTTCTTACAAGTATAATCATATCAGCATCTGTAACCCTTGTATATTTGTAGTTTATGGCTTTTGTATCCTGCGACATTATTCCGAGAATGTTTCCGCCAACAAGTGAGCCAGTTGCTATAAGAGGGTTGCCTACTCCTGCACCGACAAGGGTTGACATGCTCGCTATCGTTGTCAATATGTTCTTAACCGATTTTTCATTCGGTTTATCTTCGTCAGGGTTTGAAAGTTTGTACAGTGCAAAGGCTATCGTGTCACTCTTTGAGGCTGCGCCGCGCCATAAAAGCGACAAGTCATCCATCATTACCTTTTCATCATAGCCTAAGTCTTGTGAAACTTCTTTTGATATCTTCTTTATGCTTAAATCTGCATAGGTTAAGTCTGTTGAATTGTAGTCGGTTTCTTCTTTTTTTACGTATTCTTTTTCCAAAGGGGCAACTTCTTCAATATATTTTTTCTCAGGAATTTCAGATAATCCTGTTCTGTATGCAGGCGGTTTTGGATCGGTCATTTCATCCAGGGTTACGGCAAATGACGGTGAGCAAAGTGAAATTAATAACA
This sequence comes from uncultured bacterium, assembly GCA_949297715.1. GTDB lineage: Bacteria > Cyanobacteriota > Vampirovibrionia > Gastranaerophilales > Gastranaerophilaceae > Scatenecus. The sequence continues at coordinate 24,039 of CASFTJ010000009.1, forward strand.
ACAAAATTAATACCTTTTTCATTATTTTTCCGCTCCTTTTACAAGTGCCGAATCAAAATTGTATTGATATAAATTCAAATTATCCACTACTTTTTTCCCCGCAAGACGTTGAAGCTCCAAATGATATTTCTTGGCGTTTTGCATATAGTAAAATTCTTCAAGTGCCATATTATCGTATAAGGATGATGAAATTGTTATCTCTAGCAAATCATCTGTATCAAGAGCTTTTGAGTAATTTTTGTTATATAAAAGAAGTCTTTCTCTGGTTTCTTTTAACTGGGTTAGTGAGCTTTTGTAATTGTAGTAAGCGTCAATTATTTTATCCTGAAGATTTTCGATTAACCCTGCAAGTTCAATCAACTCCGTATCGGTAAGCGGAATTTCCTGCGGCATGTTTTTGCGGTTGATAAGGTTCTGGGCAAGCCTTCCTGCTGCAAACGCTGACGATTGAACCATATAATCAGATCCCATCATCATTGGTGCAAATGAAGCTCCTGCAATTACCGCATTTAAAGTCTTTGCCATTAGCGAAGAATGTATTCTCCTCTGGCTTTCGGGGGTTGCAAGTTTTTTTAGCGCAAATCCTATAACCTGATTGTTCTCTACTGTTCCCTGCCAGAGATTTTCAATATCTTCAAGGTCTTTTTCTTTCTGGCGTTTGATTAGTTCCTGCATTACCTGCTCGTCGCTTATGATGATTGAATCTTTCATCTTGACGTTGTTTTTCGGAAGTTCTATCTGCTGCTTCTCTACACCCTTAAGCGTTACAACATCTCCCCCCGCTAATACAGGCATACCCGCTAATATGATAAACAAAATTAACAGCTTTCTCATAACTATACTTATAGCACAACCAAATAAATAAATCCAATGATTGAGTTTGCTCTACTCCAAATGATGGTTAAACTCAATTGCCCTGAAAAGTATAATTTAAGTATTAGAAAAGAGGCCGAGGTTGGGTAACGATAATTTTAACAAATTGAAATATATGTCCACAAAATCCGATAAAAAGGATTTTGATTTTTACGAAAAAGCTGCAAGTCTTTTGAAGGATAAGTCCTACAAAGAGGCTGCTAAAAACTATCTTAATGCAATACTTATTTCAAGGGATGATGCAAAATCGTATTATGGTCTTGGAATGTGCTATAAAAATACCAAAAATTACGCCAAAGCCATTAAGTATCTTGATAAAGCCGTGAAAATTGATGAAAATTATTTTGATGCTTACTATGAACTCGGTATATGCCATCTTTTAGAGGGGATTCCATGCGGCGCTATTAAGAATTTCGTGCGTGCTGTGCAGGTTAATCCTGACAATCCCGATGCTATTTTGCAGCTTGGAATTGCCCATGAAACTTGCGAAGAATATGATATGGCACTTATGATTTATCAAAAGCTTATCGAAAATTCTCCCGAATACAAAAAAGCTTACGAACATAAATCCACTTTATTAATGAAAATGAACCGATATAAAGATGCGTCAATTGTTTTAAATGAGCTTTTAAGACGTAATCCTGATGATACGGAAGCTTTTGCGGGTATCGGCGTATGTTTGGACAAACTCGGTAAAAGAATTGAGGCGCAAAGATATTACAGAAAATTCCTTCAAAATAACCCGCTTTCATCTCAAGCACAATTTATTAAATCCCGTCTTGAAAAGCTGAAAACGGTTTCCGCTCTAGATATGAAAAAGTTTAGCATTGTGTAAGATTAACGCCCCGTTGAAGTGTGAATTTTGCCCCGTTACTTCCCGATACAAAAATGGTCAAAAATGTTGTTTAATATATCATCGGTTATTACTTCACCTGTGATTTCGTCCAAGAAAAGAAGCGCTGATTTTAAGTCTATTGAAATAAGGTCTTGAAGTTCAAATCTTTTGGCTGCTTCAAGAGCATTTGTAAGGCTTTCTTTGCATTTTTCAAGACAGTCAACCTGTCTTTCATTTGTTATGTATTCGGTGTCTTCTATTGAAAAATCGCAAACTTTTGATTTTATAAGCTCTCGAAGTTCTGAAATTCCTTCTCCTGTTTTGGTCGAAATATAAATTTTATCTTCGGATTTCCTATCAATTAAGTCACATTTGTTCGCAACTTCAAGGTGAGGTTTGTTTTTGATGAGTTCATATATCTCTTTATCTTCTGCGGTAATCCCTTTTGAGGAGTCATAAAGAAAAATTACCAAATCCGCTTCATCCGCCGATTGTTTTGAAAATTCAATCCCGATTTCCTCAACTTTGCCGACTTCATCTGTGTCACGAATTCCCGCTGTATCAATCAGGGTTACGGCAACGTCAAGGTCAAGGGTTTCTTTGATTACGTCACGGGTGGTGCCTGCTATATCCGTTACTATTGCTCGGTTTGCGTTTAATAAAGTGTTGAAAAGTGACGACTTGCCAACATTCGGGCGTCCGACTATTGCAACTTTTATCCCTTGCCGTAAAATATTTGAGGATCGCGCGCAGGATAAAATTTTGTCGATTTCCGAAAGTGATTTTTCAAAACTTTCAATAAGATATGAATATTCAGGCTCCATTACATCTTCCGGAAAATCAATTCCGGCAACTATTCTTGATAAAGTTTCAAAAATTTGTCCTCTGATTTGTGATATTTTTTCACTTAAAACTCCTGAAAGGTTTTTGGCCGATTGAAGCGCAAAATTACGGGTTTTGGCGTGTATCAAGTCTGCTACCGCTTCTGCTTGCGATAAATCCATTTTTTTATTCAAAAATGCACGCTTGGTAAATTCTCCTCGCTCTGCCGTTCTTGCTCCGTTTTTGAGTACAAGCGAAAGAATATTTTTTACGACATTTACACCCCCGTGGCAGTGAATTTCTATTACGTCTTCACCTGTGTAGCTGTGTGGATTTTTGAACGGCAATACAATAACTTCATCAACTTTTTTTTCTCCGTCCACAATCCAACCGTGCGCAATTTTTCCGGCTTCAAGATTGTGTTTTGAAAATATTTTGTCAGTAATTTCAAAACTTTTCTCGCCTGAAATTCTGATTACGCCAACTCCTCCCGTTCCAAGAGGGGTTGCTATTGCTGCTATTGTGTCAAATTCCTGTAAAATATTCATAAAACAATTATACACTAAAAAAGGACGGAATTATATTATAAATCCGCCCTTTTTATTTAGTGAAAGATCTTTACATTTTTAGCGAAAGTAATGCTGAGGCGATACTTGAGGCAAGCCTTGTGTAATCACCTAAGTTTGATGAGTTTGAGTAGTTGCTGTTATTGTAGGAGTTCCCTGAATTGCTGTTGCTGGAAGCCTGCTGCAAGTAACTTAAAATATTTCCGACTGTCTGGTTTTGAACTCCATTTAGGAAATTCATATAATCATAACGTCGGTTTAGTTCATCATTTACAAGCTCATTTTGTTTTGCCATTATGTCTTGCGATAGTGAACTGATTGCGTCGGCTCTGTTGGATTCAATTGTGTTAAGGTTGTTCATAAATATTGAATTGTCAAAGTTACCGAAACGTGACGCAATATCCGTTTTCATATCGTTCAGTATCGGAGTGTAGATGTCATTAATCGTATCTATGCCGTTTTGAGTATAAGCATTAAGCTGGTTTTGCAGGTTTTTTTGAGTTTCCTCAGAAAAAGTATTAATTTTTGGAAGATTTTCCAAAAAAGAATTCTGCGCATAATCATAGATTTGCTTTTCGGCATCAGACATGTTGTAATTTGAATAAATGTTGTTACCGTTTTTGTATTGTGAAGCTTTTTCTTTACCGTTAATTGTTACAACACCGCCTGAGTATGCGGGTTTTGATGATTTTCCCATTTTTGTCCCTTTCTTGTGTTTTAATAAGGGACAACATTTGATTTGTTTTTAAGGCGCATATTTATTATAACATACGACTTTATTTTCTGTCCAGTCGTAATATTTTGTTTTTTTATAATATAATTAAAATATGGATAAAGAGAAATTAAATGAAATTAATCAGCTTATTGTTGATAAGAAGTTTGAAGAAGCTAAAAACGAGCTTGTAAAATATAATCTGGATGAAGAAAAAGAACTTGAAGCTTTAAAGCTTTTAGGGCTTTGTAATGTCAATTTGGAGCTTTACAGGGACGGGCAAAAGAATTTTGAAACTGTCGTGAAGTATGATCCGGAAGATGCTTCAAGCTGGTTTTATCTTGCAAGCTGTTATGACAATTTGGATGATACACTTCATGCAAAAGCGGCTTATTTAAAAGTTATTGAACTCAGAGAAAATTTTCTTGATGCATATAAAAGTCTTTGCGTTCTTTATGTCAGATGTGATGAGCCTGATAATGCAATAGAGCTTGCTAAAAAGGCTTTAGAATTTGAGAAGGAAGATTATACTCTTTATTATATTGTCGGAACGGCTTATATGTCCAAGAAAAATTTTGAGGATAGCGTAAAATATCTTGAGAAAGCTTTAGAATTAAATCCTGAGCATTCTCAGCTTTATAACAATCTTGGAACTTCTTATATAACTATCGGAAAACTTGATAAAGCTTACAAAAATTTTGTCAAAGCAAGCGAACTTGATCCGAATAATTCAATTACTTATTTTAATATCGCTTCAATTTTACAGCTTAAAAATAAGCACAAAAAAGCTTGCGATTATTTTGAAAAAGCTTATGCAATTGAGCCTTCGGACAGTTATCTGGTCGCTTTGGCACTTTCGGAAACCAAGTGCGGCAAGTATGACAGTGCGATTGCTCATTATAAGACTCTTATTAGTCATCATCCTGAAAAAGACATTTATCAATATAATCTGGCATGTTGTTATGAATTGAAGGAAGATTACAATTATGCAATTGGGATTTTGGCGCATCTTGTCATGCTTAATCCTAAATCTGTTTCGATGGCGCAGAAGCTTGCAAATCTTTATGTGAAAGTTAAAAAGCCTATTCAGGCAAAAGAAATTTATGAGAAAATTCTGCTTCAAGGGAACGTAAATGAGGATTTGTATTATGAATTTGCTCATATTTGCGTGGTTACAAACGATACGGACAAGGCTGAAAAAATCTTGAAAAAAGTTATAGAGCTTAACCCTGATCACGCTCAGGCTCATAAAGATTTAGGTGTAATCTATTTAAGTAAACGGCTTTTTGATTATGCTAAAGATGAGTTTGAAACAGCATTTAAGGTTGCGCCGGATAATTTCAGCATCGTTTTTGAATATGCAAATTATCTTCACGCAACAACAGATTTTAAGAAAGCAGATGAAATGTATGCAAAAGCCTTAGAAATCGAACCTGAAAATGCCGAAGCTCTTGCATTTTCGGCTTTAAATAAACTTCACACGAATGATTATGAAAAAGCACTTGAGCAGATAAATTATGCAATTGAGCATTCTGTTCATAATGCATTTATGCTTTATATTGCGGGCAAAGTAAGATTTGCAATGAAGGATTATGAAGATGCAAAGAACTTTTTAATCAAATCTTATGAATTTGAAAAAACAGAAGATGTTGAAAATCTTTTGGGTATCTGCTATATGGAGCTTGGAAACTTCGGACAGGCAAATGTCATATTTGAAAATCTTTTGAAATCTAATCCTGGTAATATAAACCTTATGTTAAATCGTGCAAGATGTTTTGAAGGGATGAATGATAATGTTTCTGCACTTGCAGAACTTGAAAAAGCCGTAGAAATTTTTCCGGATTTAGAAGAAGCGCACGAAATGATTAGAAGGCTTTCATAGTTTAATTTCTATAAAAAATTAATTTTTTGAAAAAAACTTTTTAAGATATCTGCGGACTGTATCACGGGAAATTCCGAGTGCTTCTGCGATTTCTGTATGGTTTAGCCCTTCTTGAAACTTTTCTATTATTTTTGTCATCATATTTTCTTTTTTTAATTGTCTGTTGCCAAGTTTGTGTTGTTGGCGAAGGGATTTTACAAGATTAATATCCGTATTCGTTAATTCCGCTATTTCTTTGTTGCTCATATCAGATTTTAGTAACGGCATGATTTTTTGAAGCCAGATTTTTTTAGGACTGTTTGCAAAATTTTGCTGATACCATTTTTGAACTGTGAATCTGCTTAAACCGGTTTTTTCATTAATTTTTCTGATTGAAATGTTTTGTCCGGTGTATGCTGTAAGAATTGAATCTATTTTTTCGGAAGCTAATTGGCTGGGCAGTTTCAAGTCTAATTTTTTAATCAAATAATAAACTGTCCGTTCGCTAATGTTTAATATCTTTGCGATTTCTTTTATTGACAAACCTTCATTTAGGTATTGTTCAAGTTTTACAATTGAAACATTTATATGTCCTGTAAATGTTTGAGGATGCATATTGTAGTTTGTATTTATCATAATACTTAATTAAAACTGCTGAAATTTTTTTTTGCTATTCCAAAATTATAAAAAGCAAAAAGGCGATTCTGTTTGAAATCGCCTGATAACCAGATTTACACTATGTAAGTGTTCAGAAAGGAAGTCTTTTTATTATTGCTTTAGATGATTTAAATTCATCCTGTTGCAATTTATTTTACACTTTGCCGAATTTAAGAATCGGTTTTTAATTGATACTCTCTGATTTTATTTTGTAAAATTTTACAAAATTATCCCTAATATTTTTTGTGGTTTCTTCATTTTAAAATGAAGATGATTGAATTATTCGCCCAAATTCAGTTGAGAGAATTGAACGATTTTATTTTTACCTCGTTTTTTTGCATTGTATAATGCGTGTTCAGCATAACGAATTATAGTATTTACGTCTTCTTCGGTATCTTCAAGGCACGGATAAGTTGAAATTCCGCCTGAAATAGTGATAGGATGTCTTTCTTCTTCTCCTGCCGGTATGAATTCCATTTTCTCAATATCACGTCTGAATCTTTCAGCAAAAAGGAATGCGTTTTCTTCTGACGTATTTGGAAGAATTAGCAAAAATTCCTCATCCCCGTAACGAGTCAGGATATCTTCTTTTCTGATAAGCTGTTTAAGTTTGTCCGCTATAGAACGTAATAAAACATCTCCCCAATCGTAGCCGTAGATATCATTTACAACTTTGAAAAAGTCTAAGTCAAACAACAAACAGGATAATTTTGTTCCGTAACGTTTAGCTCTGGACATTTCCTGTTCAAGTCGTTCATGAAGATATTTTCTGTTATGAAGTCCGGTTAACTCGTCTGTTGTTGAAACCTGTAAAAGTTTTTCTCTCAAATCACGAATTTTAAGCAGGGATTTTACTCTGATTAAAAGTTCATCGTTATCAACCGGAGTTTTAATCATATCGTAAGTGTACGCTCTGACTGTTGAACCTTTAAAAACTTCGCCGATAAAAAGAACAGGAGCTTTGAATTTAACAACCATCAAAACATCCTTAATATCGGGAACATCTTCAATTACTAACAATGCAGCGTTAAGAGTTTCATAATCTCTAAGTTTTGATGCATCTTCAATTCTAACATTTACTTCCTCAATTCCTGATAAAACATCAGCAAGTGAGGAAGACTTTTTGCTTGTATAAACAATTATATTTCTCATCTCAAATCCTTACTGTCAACTTACTCTTATATTGCATTTTATCACGCAGGAATAGTTAAAACCAATTTGTAACAATCTTTTAACAAAATTAAAGTTATTGATAATTATGCCGTAAGAGGGATTATTATGACAGAGGTTAGTAAAATAAATGCGGCAATTAGGGCCTTTTTGGCAGATAATAAGGAATTAAGGTCTTTACCGAAAAGCAAAATTTTAACAATAATGGTTATGCAAGGTGTAATCAGTCATACTGATGCGTCGGAATATCTTAAAAATTCGGCGTTTGACACCGGATATGCCAGCAATATTCAGGTAATTCCGATGTGGGAGTCGGATAAAAAGGCATTTGACGAAAGTCTTTCTGTATTAAATGCGACAGTAATGAGTGCAAGACAGAAACTTTCCAATCAGGATAATTATGACGGATTTTTTGCACGGACATTTAACCGTTTTAAGGAGAATTTTGATTTAGAAAATAAAAAATCAGATAGTGAAAGTGAAATTTTAAGAATTGAAAAAGAGATTTCGGAGCTTGAAAAAGCAGAATCGCCTGAAGATTTTAAAGCCAAGTTTAAAAAATTCAGGGGAGTGGAATTTTCAGCGGCAAAAGTTAAAGATTGTGCTCAGAAGGCTGAAATTTTTAATAATGCCGAAAACATCAAAGGAGTAATTGACGGAATTAAGTCAAATTTGACAACAACTGAGTTCAGGAATTTGAACAACGGAATTTTGCAGGCATTTCAAGCACTTGGGATAGATGATGCGAATCAAATAAACGAAATTTTAAAAGATATAGAATTAACGCATAAAGATGATGAAGCGATTAAAAAATTTGGCGGAGATTTCAGATTTGAGAAAAATTATTATGGAGATTATACGTTAAGAGCAACAAATACAAGAGGGAAAGACGTAACGGCAAATACAGAGCAGTTAAAACTTATTGCAGAGGAGATGGAGCTGCGCTTAAACAGGGCAGCCGCATCTGCAATGGGGATTGAAATTTCGGAAACTGCGACAAGTAAAGAAATTGAGAATTTGATAGATACAAAATACAGCAACCTGAAAACTGAATATAATAAATCATTTGAATCAGCTTACGGTAAAAGAAATATAGAAACATTATCTGATAATTACATAATGTCACAGAAGCAAAGTGCAGGGTATGCCCAAACGACACTAGATGTAGTTTCAATTGCAACAATGTTTATGGGAAGCGGATTGATTTTAAAAGGCGCAAGTTTGATATCAAAAGGAGGCGCAATACTTAGAGCGGCAACAGTAGCGACAAATGCAGCGACAAAAGTTATTCCTGCTGCGATAGCCGTACAAGTTACACGTCCGGTTGAGCTGACGGAGAATTTGACTTCAAAAGAACCTGATTGGAAATCTTACGGAATGAGTGTTGCAGAAGGTGCTATGTGGATGGCATTAGGTATGGCAACAGGAGCTGTAGGTGATAAAGCAAGATTATTCTTAGGTCAAAAGGGACTTTCGCAAGTGGCGAAAAATACCGGTAAATCAGTCACTGAGCTTATAGATTTATATAAATCAGGTCATAAACTTCCCGCAAATCTCGGTAAATCTCTTGGGTTAATCGAAAACGCTTCTAAAGTAAGCGGCATGGGAGCAGAATTTACGGCAGATGTAATCGCAACTTATACAATACAAGCTTCTCAAGACAAAGATATGACACTTATGGATTATATCGGATCAGCAAACGGGGCTTTGATGGGAACCGTTATGCACAAAACTTTTGCAAATATTTCGGATGTTGAAAAGGTTAAAACGATACAAAAAGGGCTTCTTGAAGCAAACCCAAATATGTCTAAAGAAGAATTAGAGAAGGCCTCAAAGGCATTATTAGATGTTCATAGGATAGCGGAAGAAAAAAGAGCCAAAGAAACTTCCCCAGCTTCCGAAACTGAAGCACCTGCCAAAGCGACGGAAACGGCAGTACCAGTCAAAGCGGCGGAAACTACAACATCTGCCAAAGCGTCCGAAGCGACCGAACCTTTGAAAGAAACCGAAACGTCAGCGCCCGCCAAAGCAGGCGAAACAACGGAACCTGCAAAAGTGGCGGAAACGGCAACACCTGCCAAAGCGACAGAAACAACAGAAACTGCAAAAGTCGAAGCTTCAAAGGAAGTTCCGCTTACCCGTGAAGCCTTAAATGCCAAAGGCAAGAAGATTTTAGTTTTGAATGAAGAAGGTGAAGCAAGAGCAAGAGCTTCGGCAGCTGAAATACACGAAAAAGCTGTAAAAGCTGAAGCAGGTATAGTCAATTTGATGGAAAAAGCTGGACTTGGCAAATCCGGCGTAAATATGACACATCGTCCGAAAAGCACTCAGAGCTTGTATGATAAAATAAGAAATGCATTAACTGATATAGAATCTCCGGCAACATTCAAAGATGCCCTAAAATCAGTCAGAGATGCAGTCGGCACAAGAACGGAACTTGGCGATTTTGATTACAAAAAGCATCCTGATATTGTTGAAATGTATAAAAAAGATCCTAAAAAAGCGATACAAATGGCGGCAGAAAGGCAATCGGAAGAATATGCTGCAAAAGTTAAAGAAGTAATCCGACTTCAAGCAGAGGATCCAAACGGTGCAGCATTAGGTGCCATAAACATTTCAAACTATATGGGCAAAGACGGCATTCCGTATTTTTCGGAAAAACAAGTTGCAGTATTAAGAGATTATGCAGCGCAATTTGGTATTGAACTGAATGTAAAAAACAAACTTACAAAAGTCAGACCGTCAGGCTATACGGCATTGCAGATGAATTTTGTGACGAAAGACGGATTTGTATTTGAGTGGCAGTTAAGGGGTTCAAAAGTAAACAAGTTTGCCGAATGTGAGCATGTACCTTATGACATAAGAGAAGGCAAAGACGTAACCGGCGGAAATTCTTTGTTGAAAGAGCTATATGAACCGATCCAGAATGCGGTAAAAGATTTGTCGCCTGAAAAATACGACTTGTATAATGAATATTTAACAGCGCATTACGAACATTTAAGAAAGCAGGAGTTAGGATTTGAAAGCACACCGCCGAAACTTGAGGATTTTGGTCTGACAGATCCAAAGTTAAAAGCAGAAAATCTTGAACTATTGCATGAACTTGCAGATAGTTTGAAGAAAGGTAAAATTGATAAACAAACAGCTTTATCCAAATATTTCGTGAAAACGGAAAAAAGTATTAATATTCAATCAGAAAAATTAAGTGCCGATGATGTCCAACTGGAAAAGGGCTACGTATTGGACAAAAAAACAAACAAGCCTGTAAAAGTTGATGTAGACAAAATTAAAGTTAATACCAATGAATATTTAAATACAGGAAGTATATCAATAGAAGATGAATTTGGCAATATTTTAGGCAATGTAACTTTTGATGTAAGGAACAATAAATCAGGTGAGCCTTGTATTTATTTTGAAGGATTGGTGTCAAATGTTCAAGGAATAGGTGTTGGCACAAAATTAATTAAAGAACTGGAAAAAATAAGTAATGCTCATGGATTTGGCGGCAGACTGATTGCAACGGCAAGTCCGATGAAAGGGCTGAACGGCAAATTAACAAATATTGAGTTTTACTATAAACAAGGCTTCAAAGCTGTTTCTCCTGAAAAACATGTTATGATTGAGGAATATTTAAAACAAAATAAAGAAATACCGCTTGCGTTAAATTTATTTACGGATATAGAATATATTCCAAATTAATGTATAATAAAAAACGAGGATAGAATTATGGAACGTATAAATTCTGCAAAATTGAATAAAATACACCAAACCGGAGCGAAAGTTAAAATGGAAAAGTTTGAAAATAAGATTTCTGCAATGATTAAAAATCTTAAAACCCGTGCTGAAAGAGAAGTTTGCGAGTACGGAAGTTTTAAAATAGTGAAAGAAAACTTAAAACCGCAGAATAAAGAAAGCTTGGTACAAGAATTAACTTTGCAGGTTACACCATTGCCAAGTATTTTGAAGGGTGAAGTCGAGAATTTTGAGAAGTTACGTTATTTGGAGCTTGTCGGGGAGGGCCCTAAAGGTCAGACTTCAAGCGTAATTTTAAAACGCGGAACTAAAGACGATATTTTGGAGAAATTGGACGATAAGGAATTGATGTCCAAAATTCAAGAGAAAGTTGATGATTTTAATATAAGTTTTAGAGAAGATTAGATTAAAATTATTTGGTTATGACGGATGAAGTTTTCGAAAAATTTTATAAACGTATAGAGCCTAATTTAAAGAGTTACGAGTTAATGAGAATAGGGTTTCTTATGCTCGTATTAATTTCAGACATTGTGATTGCAGCTGCAATAGTATACTGGTTTTATGAAAGTGTTTTGACATTGCTCAGTGCAAATCATATTAAAGTCATTTTTGTAATGGTAATTACCGGGAGCTTCATTTATTCTTATATAAAAAAAGAATTTGAGGTAAAAATAAAAGAAAGAATTATTGAAGATTTTATGGAGTGTTTTAGTGGTTTTGACTGGGAATGTTGGACATTAAACGATAGTCAAATTGATAGAAAAACTTTAAAATCTACAAAAATATTACCGAATTTTCAAGAGAACTATTCTGATGACAATTTTGTCGGTACATATAAAGGAATTCCCGTAAAAATCAGTGAACAGACATTAAAGGTAGGGCAAGGAATTTACAAAACAAATGTATTCAATGGAATAGTAATAGAATATGATTTTAAAGACAGAGTTTTGTTCCCTGCAGAAATAATAGTCAAAGACAGCGGACTTTTTGCACCAAATGGATATGAAAAAGTTATACTTGAAGATGCGGAATTTAACAGAATGTTTAATGTATATTCAAATAACCAAATAGAATGCCGTTATATTTTGACAGTGGGATTTATGGAGAAGTTAAAGGCATTAAAGATTTTGTTTGATGCAAAAAACATAGCACTTTCGTTTTTAGGAAATCATCTTTATATTGCGGTTGATATCGGAAAAGATTGTTTTAATATTGCAAAGCTTAGCAGACGTACAGATGACAAGAAACTAATTGAAAAGATGTACAATCAATTTGATTTTATATTAAAAATAACGGATCTTTTACAATTAACGCGTAAAATTTAATAATTGCCCCTTATGAAATGTCGTGATAGAATTTTTTTATGGAAAAAGTTTTGTTGAAAATTGAACCGATGCAAAGGGATTACCTGGATGATGTAATGGTAGTGGAAGAAAAAGCATACGGGCCTCATCATTGGTCAAAGGAATCTTTTTTTAATGAATTAAACAGTGAAATTGCGAAATATTATTGTGCATTTAATGAAAAGGGCGAGCTGGTTGGATATGCAGGCTGTTGGCAGATTTTGGAGGAAGCGCATATAACAAATATAGCGGTTTCGCCTGATTTTAGACGCAAGCACATAGGCGAATCGCTTTTGATGGTTTTAATTGAATCTTGCCGCAAGTCAATGGTTAAATATATAACGCTGGAAGTCAGGGTATCAAACGAGCCTGCTATAAAATTGTATGAAAAATACGGTTTCAGATCTCTTGGAACACGAAAAGGCTACTATCAGGATAATGATGAAGATGCGTTAATAATGTGGACAGAAAACATATTTTACGATAAATTTAAGAGTATATACTCGCAAAATTTGAAGAATTTGAACGAAAAAACAGGGATTACATATATATTATGACAGAAGAAGCCGTACAACCTCAAGTAAAAACAGCTGCAAATGTTAGATCAGGGCTAAAGTTTAGTTTAAGCAGTCTTGTATTAATAATTTTTTGTTCGTTTTTGCTTGTAGTATCGACTTTTATTCAGCTTAACATAATTCATTTTGCAATCCCCTCAGAGCTTTTTTCTGGACACGAATTGAAGATACAGGATTACATTCATACCTTTAATCTTATACCTCAGGTTCCTGCCGTAATGTTTATAGCGGCACTTTTGGGAAGAAAATTCGGTCTTGCAAGTGTATTAATTTATATCCTGACAGGGCTTTTTATTTTACCGGTGTTTGCGCTTGGCGGAGGCTGGAGATATATTGGAGAATATGGATTTGGGTATATTTTAGCATATATTCCTGCGGTATTTTTGACAGGAACTATTTTAAAATCCGGGTTTACTTATAAAAATGCCGGGAAAGCTGTTTTTGTCGGAATTTTTACAATTCATATAATCGGAATACTTTATATGCTTTTGGTTGCGGGAATTAAGCACGAAGGCTTAATGTTTATTACAGGCTGGATTTTGGCACAAAGCGGAGTAAAAATTATTTATGATTTTATATTCAGTTATCTTCTTGTGCTTGCGGCAAAATATCTAAGACTTATTCTCTGGCTTTATATGTAAGTTATTTGCTTAAATATTTGATTAATCTTGAAATATCCTTATTCCAAAGCCCGTTCCAGTTTCGCAGGATTATATCTGCAGGACAAAGCCCTTCAAGGGTAAGTGCTTTTATAGGCTCTAAAAATTTTTCTTCTTTTGTATCCATTTCGATAAGGGACTTTTCTGCAATATAGAGAATTTCTTTTGCAATATTAGAGATTTTAGTTCCGGAAATTTCGCTGTCAAGAGCGTTTTTGGGAACATTGTATCTTAATTCCGCAAAATCTTCGTAAGTGAATTTAGCGAAAAGCTTATCAATTTCATCCATTGCAGATTTGTTGTATAAAATTCCTTTATAAATTGCAAGAACGGCATAAATCAAATTTTTTCCGGCGCAGTCGTGATTGCGGATTTCAATAAAGTTTCTGAGGCGAACTTCAGGGAAATAAAGGTTTGCGTGAAGATTAAAGTCATCAATTTCCGCATCAAAATCTCCAAATCCTTTTTGCATAAATTCTTCAAAATTAATTTTTCCCTTAAGCGGAATCGGAGCGCCGTTTCGGTTAATAAAAATCATCGGGCTTTTGAGAACATTATCAACGTATTTTTCAAAAGAAAAATCACCCTCCATTTTTCCGCAGAAACCGCAGCGATCGTTGTCAGTGTTAAGCCAGCTTAAGGCACGGAAAGTCTTATACCCTGTTTCGACTCCGCCTCGAATTGGAGAATTTGCAAACATAGCTGTCATAAAAGGGGAGAGCTTGTTTGCGATGTTGAATTTTCTTATGGCGTCTTCTTCATCTGTGAAGTCGAATGCGCCTTGTATTCCGGCGGTTTCTCTCATCATAACGTCCGATAAAATTCCCCAGAGATATCCCGCCATAATTTTGTAGCGTTTTTTAGGAATTAGCCGGATATTTTTGTGTGTAGAAAGCGGTGAAACCCCGTATTCAAGAAGGTTAATCCCGAATTTTTCAAAGATGGGTTCCATTTTTTTGTTGAGTGAATCTATTTTATTTTTCAAATCAAAAATTGTTTTTTCGGGTTTAACGCTCAATTCAACCTGACATCCTGGCTCAAGTGTAATTGTGTCATGGTTTTGTTTTAATCCGATAATGCTGTAGTCGTCAGTTATATAATCCCAGTTTTCTTTTTTAGCGAAGGTTCTTAAAAAATCACAAATCCCGAAATCTCCGTCATACGGAACAGCCGTGTTAGTTAATTTTGAAATCGGAAGCCTTTCGTATTCAATTCCGACATTCAGATCGCGGGAAGTTTTGCATCCGGATGTAAAAAGTTTTAGGATATCACTTTTTTCCAGTTTTTGTTTAGTTTGTAAATTACTCAAGGCTGCCTCCGTTAAAAAATATAATACTATAACCATTGTTAAAATATCAAATATAATATTAATAAACATTAGCCTGTCTGTGGTATTATAATAGTCAAGATGAACTATTTTGAACGTGCAAAATTTTTTAAGACTAAAAAACGCCTCGGGCAGAACTTTTTGATAAATCCCGATGTGATTTCTGCAATAATTGAAAAGGCTGAAATTTCGCCTGAAGATACTGTTATTGAAATCGGCCCCGGAGTCGGGTTTGTGACAGAGCAGCTTGTAAAATATGCCAAAAAAGTTATTGCAATAGAGCTTGATGAGGAGGCGGTTAAGGAACTTCAAAAATTGGATTCTCCGAATTTAGAGATTATTCATAAAGATATTTTGAAAACGGATTTTTCTGAGTTGACGGATGAGAAGGTTAAAATTGTTGCAAACATTCCTTATTACATAACAAGCCCGATAATAGCGCATTTGCTTGGTGAAGTTGATGATTTAAACAATAAAAACCGAAATCTGATAAAAGATATAATATTGATGGTTCAAGAAGAAGTTGCCCTAAGGATGGCGGCTGATGAAAATTCACCGTCAAAACAATACGGGTTATTGACAATTTTGTCACAGTTTTGGGCAGATGTTGAGGTTTTCAAAAAAGTCGGCAGAAAATCATTTTATCCTGCCCCGAAGGTTAATTCAGCACTTGTAAAACTTGTTGTAAGAGAACAGCCGAAACTTGAATTGAGCGATTATAAACATTTTAGAAAAACAGTTAAAGCGGCGTTTTCACAGAGAAGAAAAAATATTAAAAACTGCCTGCTTCACGGCGGATTTTTAAAGGAAAATGTGCAAAAGTCGCTTGCGGCACTCAATATTGATGAAAACATCAGAGGAGAAAAACTTTCAATTGAAACTTTCGGGAAATTATCAGAGGAGCTTTTAAAGAATGAAAATCCAGTGTCCAGCAAAGATTAACCTGACTTTAAAAGTAACTTCCAAACGTCCTGACGGTTTTCATAATATAGAAAGTGTTATGCAGACGATAGGTTTGTATGATTATTTGACGCTTGAGGCAGAGCCTTCAAAGAAGTTTGAAATTAATTTGAGCGGAACAAGTGATGAAATTCCTTATAACGAGAAAAATTTGGTCTATAAAGCCATAATGCTTTTTATTGAAAGAGTAAATCTTTCTCCGCATAAGATTTCGGTTTATATTGAAAAAAATATTCCGGTATCGGCGGGGCTTGCGGGCGGAAGTACGAATGCCGCAGGGATTTTAAAGGGTTTAAACAGTTATTTTAACAATCCTCTATCTCAAGATGAGCTTCACAAATTATGTGCAAAACTTGGTTCGGATTTAAATTTTTGTCTGGAGGGCGGAAGACAGCTTGCAACAGGCAGAGGTGAAATTCTTGAAGTTTTGCCGTTTGAGGAGTTTGAAGTTTCTGTAATAAAACCTTTGGGGCTTGGGATTAGTGCAAAAGAAGCTTATACAAAGTTTTCGCTTAAAAAAAACGCAAACGAAGCCGGACGTGAAAATTTTAAAAATGATTTAGAATGGGCGGTTATTGATGATTATGAAGAACTTCAAAAAATAAAATCACTTTACCCGAATTCAATGATGTCAGGATCAGGCTCCTCTTATTTTTTAATCGGCGGGGATTTTGAAGAAATGGACGGTTATTTTATAAAAAACGGTCTAAAAACCGTTCCGTTCGGGGTTAAGGTTTTATAAAACAAGTGTTTAAAATATGTTTTGGTGTATTTATACAAGTAAATACTTTTTGCAATTTTACTTAAAAATTTGAAAATTCGGACTTTAAGTTTTCTTAAAAATCGGGTATTATATAATAAGAAGAGATTTTTTGAGAAGGAATAAGAATGATGAAATCTGTAAAAGAAGTTTCAATAGAATCAAAAATACAACGAAGATTAGAAAAAAGCCCCAAATGTCTTGAGTTAGTAAATTATTTGTTTGCAGATGAAGAATTGCAGGAGATGCAGGATTATGCAAACACTGTTTCGATAAAGCGCTTAGGATATAATGATCACGGCCCTGTTCATATGAGGCAGGTTGTCGGAAATGCCATAAAAATGCTGAATATTCTTCACGACAGCAACATAAAAACTTCACTTGAGGCCGAAGAAACAGGAACTTTTGAAGACAGCATGTGTGCGGTAATTTTGGCTGGTTTAATGCATGATTTAGGAATGATGATAGGACGTCAGGGGCATGAAGATATGTCTGCAATTCTGGCACAGCCGTTGATTGAAAGAGCATTAAAACACATTTTTCCTGATAATCTTCATAAAAGAGTAATTATAAAATCACTTGCGACCGAAGCGATTATCGGGCATATGTCGACCACTAAAATCCACTCAATAGAAGCAGGAATAATCCTAATTGCAGACGGCTGCGATATGACAAAAGGCAGAGCAAGAATTCCGATGTCTATAAACAAAACCCCGCGCGTCGGCGATATTCATAAGTATTCGGCAAATGCCATAAACCGTATCGGGATTCACCATGGTGAAAGAAAACCTATAAAGATTGATGTTGAAATGTCGGGTGATGTCGGGTTTTTCCAAGTGGAAGAAGTTTTGCTGACTAAAATTGACTCAAGTCCTGCGAAACAATACGTAGAGCTTTACGCAGGTGTCGAAGGTCAAGAACGCAAGTGCTATTTATGATGCGGTAAGTTCTGCAGTTTCAATTTTTATAACTTTTTTGAGATCTTCAAGGCTAAGTTCAACCTGATAACCGATTTTGCCTGCGCTGAAAATTATAGAGCTGAAATTTTCGGCGGATTTGTCAATTGTTGTCGGGAAAAACTTTTTCATCCCGATAGGTGAACAGCCTCCGTGAATGTAGCCTGTCAGCGGCAAAAGCTCTTTTGATTTAAGCATTTCTATTGATTTTTCGCCAACTGCGTGGGCTGCTTTTTTTAAGTCCAATTCTTCGGCGACAGGGAGCATAAAAACATAATATTTTTTAGATTTTGAAACAGTTACAAGTGTTTTAAACACTTGTGCGGGATTTTGATTAAGTATGGCTGCAACTTCAACTCCGCTTATGGCATCAGTGTCTGAGTAAGTATAATGTTTGTAATTTATTTTTAATTTATCAAGCATTCGCATTACGTTTGTTTTAAATTCCATAAAACCTCTAAAAAATTTTTATTCTTTTTCAACTTGTCTTCTTAACCATTCCATAATAATTTCAACCAAATATTCTTGTTGTTCTTGGGTTAGGGGAACGTTTTTGGGAAATTTGTGCCATTTGTTAATACAGCCTCGGCAGCAGCAGGCGGTTGCATGTTGGGCGGTAAAAACCGGATGTCCCTTTGTTGGTGTTTGTTTGCCGTCGTTTGTCGGGTTTGCAGGCGCAATTCGCTTTGATATAAAATCTCGTGCGTGATTTTTGATTGTGTCAAAACCCTTTGAGAGCAGATATTCTCTATCTTTTTCTTTTAGCTTAAATCGGCTTCTGAATTCGGATTTCTTTAGTTTTTCGAAAATTTCGTCGTACATAATTTCAGGTTAGCATAAAATTTGTAAAAAAAATTAAATATAATCGCAAAAAATATTTTTATCAGGTTTAATTTTGATATATATTGTTTAAAGGAAGGATATCAATGCAAGTTACATTTACCGGAATAAAAAATGTAGGATTTATAAAAACGTCATTTAATTATGCAAAACAGAGTGTTATAAACGCAAATGATCCAAGCTGGCAAAAAATTTTTCAGATGGAAGGTCCTGATTTTCAGATTGATGAATGGTATCTTTTAAATATGCAGCTTACGGATGATTTTAACGGCAAGCATTATACTGAATTTAAGAAAGCACTTAAAAAATCAGATCTGTCTTTTGCGGATTTTAAAAATCCCATAAATAATAATTTTTTAAATACTTTATTTTATCGCGAATTTTATAAAGAAAACGGCAAGGTTTTAAAAGACACTGTTTTCTCTATAAATGATAGGGATATTATGATTGAAGATAAAAATCTTCCGATTCTTTCATTTCTTGCAAGGACAATAAGAGAAATTGCGCAAAAACCTAAAGAAAAATTTGTTGTTAGTGAAGAGTACTTAAATAGTGATAATTTAAGCAAGGGAATTTGTTTTGGCGATGATTTAAAGAAAATTTTCGGTAAAAACTATTATGATGAAGCAAAAAGAATGCATGAACCTTTAGAGGTTAAAAATTGTGCTCAAAAAATGGATGACATTATGCACATGGAGATGATGGATTATTTTAATAGGTAATTTAGTTTGAAAATACTTAAATTCACCTTATAAATTAGTAACAAGTATAATTTTTTCTTTTTTACGATGTGTTTAAAATGATAAGCAGAAAAGGAAAAATTATAATGAAGAATATTTTAAATATTTTAGCACTTTCGCTTTTGGTAACGATATCTTTCATGTACGGTGCGGAAGCAAATGAGATTAATTTTGATAATCAGAATTTCACTTTAAAAGCAACGGCTCAATCTTTGAATTTGCCAAACGCAATGAACGAGTATTTTCCGACAGGCGAAAACCATAATTCCTGGACAAAAATGATAGGGGTTTACCATTTGCCTGATAATAAAGATCCGATTGATTACGCTAAGGATATTGATAAAGAAATTGAAAGTGATGACACTTGTTTGCTGTTAAAATTTGCAGAGAACAAAAAGACAGATCAGGCGGTTATCAGTTACTTGGAAAACGGAAGTGAAAACGGCAAAAACTTTTTTACTTATAATGTTTACAAATACGAAAAAAATCCGATAGAAGGGATTACGGAATTCAGGTATGCTATCAAGTATTTCTTCAAGAATAACGATGAAATATTCAAGATAGCCGAAAAAGTAAAAGCCGACAATGACAAATATATGACAATGTTAATCTCCTCGCCTATTCCGCCGATAGTAGAGAAGGAATTGACGCCTTAGAACGGCATTCCGTACATATTTTGCATTCCGTTTTGCATCATAAACATCTGCTGGCTGCTGTCGTAATTCTGCGGGAATTGTTCAAAACTCATCGGAGCGGTTTTCATTTTTCCGTCTGAATTTTTCTTGATTTCGTGGGGTTCACGTTTTGCGGCAGCTTCTTCTTTATTCCGCTGGAAAAATTTCGGAACTGGCATTGCATAATCATCCGCATCATCTTGAGCTTCACTGTTTTTGTAATTCATATACATATAACTGTTCAAATCCTGACCGTAACCTTCCGGCGGAACGTAGTTGTTAGAATTACCTCTGCCTTCTGCCATTACAGCAGGTGCCATTAATGCCATACAAATTGCTAAACCGAAAACTTTTTTTATCATTAACCCTCCGTTAGAGATTTTGACTAACTTTTTATTAACTACATTATAGCAGAAATTATTTTGAAAACAATCTAAGTAATTCAAAAGAGCTATTGCCAAGTTAACAAAAATTTGCTACAATTATAGCAGTGAAGGTTAGGAGTTAGGATTTATGATTAGTGCTGTTAAAATGTTTGCGAATAATTACACTTCCGCCCAAAATCAAGCGCGTCAGGATATGATTAATCAAAGGTATAACGAGATTTATTCACACGAACTTGCGCACCAGAGAGCCGGCGGCAGTCTTGCAGGTGGTATCGTAATCGAACGTGATAAAAACGGGATTCCGATTGGCGGGCATGTGCCGATTAAGATGCCCTCTCTTGATAAAAATAACCCTGATAAAACAATTAAGGATGCCAATACCGTAATAAGTTCCGCTATGGCGCCAATGGATCCTTCCGATCAGGATTTTAGGGTAGCTAATCAGGCAAGACAAATTAAATTTCAGGCACAGAATTATAAAAATAACCACCAGCAAAACGGTAATAAATTAAACGTGATTGCATAAAT
This sequence comes from uncultured bacterium, assembly GCA_949297715.1. GTDB lineage: Bacteria > Cyanobacteriota > Vampirovibrionia > Gastranaerophilales > Gastranaerophilaceae > Scatenecus. Next base: position 45,036 of record CASFTJ010000009.1, read on the forward strand.
AATATTTTGAGGATAAAGCGGGCGGGGTAAACTTTGCTCCGCCCGCTTTTCCTTTAATTTTTAATTATTTTTTCTTCTTCTTTTTCTAGTTTTTCTGCTTCTTTGCGGGCATGTTCTTCGTGTATTTTTTCAGCTTTTTCTTCTTTTTTTAATTCGTGTTTTACTTTTATCTCGTCCGCTTTTGTTTCCATTTTTTCTTTAAGGTGTTCTGCTCCTTGTTTGATGTTGTCTTTAATTTCGTCTGTCTTTTCTTTGATATTTTCGGCTGTATGTTCGGCTTTTTCTTTTAATGTTTCTTTCATTTTTTCATCTCCCTTATTTGTACGTGATATTTGCTATTCACAAATTGATTATAGTTTATTTTTTTAGTCGTTTAATCGGAAGAAAGTTTAATGAAAAAAGAATTTATATGTATTTTTTGATATTATATATTCGGGTTATTATTTATAAAAAAGGAGATTTATATGAAGGGGCTTGTTTATAATAAAGATTTTGAGGGCGGAATAAAGCTTTGTGAAAGAAAGAAGCCTCAAATTAAAGATTCAAAAGATGCGATTGTAAAGGTTAAGTTATCTGCTATTTGCACAAGCGATTTGCATATAAAGAAAGGTTTTGTGCCTTTGGCGAAAAATGACATAATTCTTGGACATGAATTTGTCGGAGAAGTTGTAGAAATTGGAAGTGAAGTTAAAAAACTTTCTATAGGTGACAGGGTTAGTGCAAACTGTGAAACTTTTTGCGGGGAGTGTTATTTTTGTAAAAGAGGATTTATAAACAACTGCATCCATGGAGGCTGGGAATTAGGATGTAAAATTGACGGGTGCCAGTGTGAATATGTAAGAGTTCCTTATGCTGATAACGGATTAACAAAGCTTCCGGAGGGTGTTAGTTATGAGAATGCTTTATTTGTGGGGGATATTTTATCTAGCGGATATTTTGGGGCTGAGATGTGCGAGATTAAATCAGGCGATACGATTGCCGTAATAGGTGCAGGGCCTGTCGGGTTATGTGCGATGATGTGTGCAAAATATTTAGGAGCCGGAAAAATTATTGCTGTTGATATTGAAGATTTGAGGTTAAAAATAGCTTTAGAAAACGGAATTGCAGATTATATATTTAATCCTGCAAGGTGCGATGTTGAAAACGAAATTAAGAATTTGACTGAAATGAGAGGGGCAGACGGGGTTATAGAATGCGCAGGCGTGAAGCAGACATTTAACATGGCTTGGAGAATAGCCCGACCGAATGCTGTTGTCGGAGTAGTTGCAATGTATGAGGAAAATATGACGCTTCCGCTTCCTCAAATGTATGGCAAAAATCTGACCTTTAAAACCGGCGGAGTTGATGCTGTTCATTGTGAAAAGCTTGTAAAATTAATCGCAGAAAAGAAAATTTCGACTGACTTTTTGATTACTCACAAATTTAAATTGAGCGATATAGAAGCAGCCTACAAGTTGTTTGAAGAAAAACCCGCAGGCTGCTTGAAAGTTGCTGTTGAACCTGATTAGACAGTTTTGGCAAATTTTGAAATTGCTAAATTTTGATTAATAAAAATTTGCTGTCCTTAACGGCAAGAACTTTGTGTTCTTCATCTTTTTTAAACATCAAAATTTCACCTTTTCCAATTGTGAATTTTTCCGCGTCAAAATGAAGTTCAAGCTCCCCGTCAAGTACGTAAACAGCGGCATCACAGGAGGAAGTGTGCGTGTCAATTATTTCTTCTTTTTTAATCGCAATTATACTCAAACAGCTTTCATCTTTTTCAAGCAGAACTTTTCTTTCAAATTTTCCGCCGTCAAGATTTACTATTTCTTTCGCTTTCAAAACATTGTAAAACATAAAATTTTCTCCTTAAAAATTATTACATTTTTAAGTTAAAAACTTTTTATAGATAATGCTATTCTCCTGATGGGGAAAATGATTGCGGGTTGAATTTTTAAAATAGAATTAATGAGCTTTTCTCTGTCGGATTATAAGCACAAGAGGAATAATTACAAGCGCCATAAGCCCGAAATATCTGAAAGTTTCGACATACCCCCAAAGGTTTGCCTGTTGGAGAAGCTGATGATAAATTTGATAATTTGCCATTTCTTTAGCGGTAGAAATATCTGTAATAGAAGAAAGACTTCCTGCAAGAGCGTTAGCTTTTGCAACAAAATTGTCATTTGAATAATTCAGGTGTCCGACCATCATCATCTGATGAGCCTGCGCAAATCTTGAAATCATAGTTGTTGCAATTGAAGTTCCGATAGCTGCACCGATATTTTTAAGGAGGTTTTGTACCCCCGCAGCGTTTGTCTGTTGGTCATTTGTAAGTGTACTGCAGGAAAGGTTCATCATCGGAACCATCGCCATAATCATACCTAATCCGAATACAAAATTTGGAAGCGCAATATCTACAAGCGCAATTTGAGTGTTAATTTCACCAAACATTAACCCGCCTATTCCAAGGATTATAAGCCCTGCAATAATAAGCGGTTTCATTCCTATTTTAGGGATAAGTACCCCGCAAAGTACTGTAGCCAAAAGACATCCGCCGCCTCTTGGCACCATTGAAAGTCCGCTTAAAAACGAAGTGTATCCCATCAATTGCTGGAGCATTGATGGCAAAATCGCTGCTGATGCCATCATTACCCCCATCAACACCATTAAAACTATTGTTCCGAAGAAAAAGTTCCCGTCTTTCATAACCGATAAGTCAATTAACGGTTTTTCTTTCTTTATTTGAATCATGAAAAATGCCAGCATTGCCATCATTGATATAGCAAAGGTTTTGCAAATCCAAGCTGCTCCGAACCAGTCGGCATCATTACCTTTATCAAGCACAATCTGCAAAGTTAAAAGCCATACCGTCAGAAAGAAAAATCCTGAATAATCCATTGAAACATGCTTTTGTTTTCTTGCATACGGCGGATCTTCAACAAGCATTTTTGTAAGATGAATAGCAATAATTCCGAACGGAATATTTACAAAATAAATAAATGGCCATGACAAAGTTTCGGTTAAATATCCCCCGAGAGCAGGCCCCATAATCGGTGCCATTACAACTCCGAGTCCGAAAACTGCCATTGCAGCAGCCCGCTTTTCTTTAGGAAAAATCTCAAAAATAATCGCCTGCGAAATCGGCATTATTCCGCCGCCTCCGATTCCCTGCAAAACTCTTGAAAATAGCATCATTGACATTGAATTTGAAATTCCGCATAAAATTGATGCGATTGTGAATATTACTATACTTATTAAAAGATAAGCTTTTCTTCCGAAAAGTTTGCAGAAAAAATCTACCGCAGGAATTACAACACCCGATGCAACTAGATAGCTTGTGATAATCCAAGTCGATTCATTGTGGCTTATGGAAAAACTTCCCGCCATGTAAGGAAGTGCAACGTTTGAAATCGTTTCATCAAGCGCAAACATAAATACCGACAACATAACAGGTATCATTACTAACCACGGATTTTTTGATGGTTTCCATTGTTCAACCGCGGGGGTGTTTGTCATTCTTCCTCCAATTCTGAAAAATAACGGAATTTCTAATATTTCGCCAGTTACTCTCTTATACTAATAAATTAACAAAACAGGACTTTTTTTTCAAGTAAATTGATATTAGATTTTTTTGAATATCAAAGAAGTGTTAATTCCGCCGAAGGCAAAGTTGTTTGACATTACAATTTTGTTATTTATTTCGATGCCTTCTTTTTTAATATAACCAAGAGGCGCACAATTTTCGTCGACTTCATTAAGGTTAAGTGTCGGATGATACCAGTTGTTGTTCATCATTTCGATGGCCATTATTGCTTCTATTGCACCGCAGGCTCCTAAAGTATGTCCTGTGTAGCTTTTTAGTGAACTTATCGGAACTTCTCGTTTAAATACGTTATAAGTCGCAACACTTTCGGCAATATCTCCTTGTATTGTTGCTGTGCCATGGGCATTTATGTAGCCTATTTCATCGGAAGAAATTTGGGCGTATTTTAAAGCTTCTGACATTGCATTTCCCATAGTTTCAGGATTCGGGTTTGTTATATGGGTTCCGTCGGTTGTGTTTCCGTAGCCTATAATTTCTGCATAAATTTTGGCTCCTCGTTTTTTAGCATGCTCGTATTCTTCAAGAATTAATGTTCCTGCTCCTGCACCGATTACAAGCCCGTCACGGTTTTTGTCAAATGGTGAGGGGGTTAGTTCAGGTGTGGTGTTTTTTAAGCTTGTCGCATAAAGTGTATCAAAAATTGCAATATGAGTCGGTTGTAGTTCTTCCGCCCCGCCTGATATCATAATTGTTTGATATCCGTCCTTTATGGCTTCATAAGCTGCTCCTATACCCATTGAACCTGATGTGCAGGCGGAAGACGTCGGAATCAGTCTGCCTTTGGTTTTAAAATACAGAGAAATATTTACTGCTGCTGTCTGGGACATCATTTTTACGTATGAGCCGGAATTTAGATTTTTGACTTCTTTATCCACCTCCATTGCGTAAAAATCAATCAAAGTTGAGATTGAACCGGAGGAAGATCCGTATGCAATTCCGGTTTCGCCGTTTGATATAATTTCATCATTTAATAACCCCGCATCTTCAAGAGCTTTTTCTGTTGTTGCAACACTCATTAGAGCAATTTCACCCATTGTGCGGGTTACTTTTCTCGTGTAATGTTCGGGGATTACAAAGCCTTGTACGTGGGATGAAAGTTTTGTGTTTAATCTTCTGTACTGTTCAAGTTCAGGAGTATACTTAACACAGTTTTTATAAGTTTTTAACCTTTCAAATGCCTCTTTTACATCACAACCCAGAGGACTTGCAAGCGCCATTCCTGTAACTACAACACGCCTCATTGGTAAAGTCCTCCGTTTACGGAGATTACCTGACCTGTTATGTAGGAGGCATCTTCACTCATTAAGTAATTAACAAGGCTTGCGACTTCTTTTGGGGTGCCGAAACGCCTCATCGGGATTGCTTTTTTGAGTTCATCTGCCGGAAGATTTTTGGTCATATCAGATTCAATAACCCCGGGAGCTACGCAGTTTACCGTAATTCCTCTTTTGGCAAGTTCTAAACTTAGTGCTTTTGTTGCTCCTATTATTCCGGCTTTTGAAGCGCTGTAATTTACCTGACCTCTGTTTCCGCAAAGCCCTGATATTGAAGACATTGTGACAATTCTTCCTTTAATCCTTGAAGATATCATTGGCATTACAACTGGTCTTAGGATATTATAAAATCCTCCGAGATTTGTGTTTAAAACTTCATCCCATTCTTCATCTTCCATTGCAGGAAATACATTGTCGCGGGAAATTCCGGCATTTAATACAACTCCGTAATAACAGCCGTTTTCTTCTATATCTTTTGTCAGAATTTCTTTGCACTGTTCTCTTTTTGAAATGTCGAACTGCAAAATTCTGGCATTTTGCCCAATATTTTTTATTTCTTCTGCGGTTTCTTGAGCTTTTTGAATATTGCTGTTACAGTGAAGTACAATATTAAAACCGTTCTTTGCAAGGTATATTGCAACTTCTCTTCCTATTCCGCGGCTTGAACCTGTTACTAATACATATTTAGACATTAAGCATACCTATAAGATTTATCTGATTTGCAGGCATATATGCGTTTATGCTTGCCTCGGCGCAAATTTCATCTCCATTATAAATAAAACATTCAAACGAAACAAGCTCGTTATCAGAAAAAACTTCTTTTGCCTCAATTCGGTATTCTTTACCGTTTTCAAAACAGTCAATGTAGTTTTTGTATAGTCTTGTGCCTAGTAAAAATCCGATTTTAGGGGTTTTGTTGTTGTTTTTAAAATACGAATAGCAGCCAATAGTTTGTGCCATAAACTCAATTCCGACAACAGGAGCAATCCCGTTAATTGTTTTATCGAAAAACATTTTATCTTCATAGATTTTGACAAGAGTGCTTGCGGTTCGTTCTTCAAGGTTGTAGTCAAGAATTTCGTCAATCAATATAATCGGGTGGTTATGCGGCAGAACTTTTTCCAAATCATAGTTCATAATTACTCCCTCCCCAATATCATAACCGCATTTGTGCCGCCAAATCCGAACGCATTACATAATACATTGTTTATTTTTTTATTAACGGGTTTTGTAATTAAGTTTATTTCAGGAAGTGCATAATCGTATTCGCCATCGTAAACGTGCGGAATTATTTTATTATTTTTAATTATGTGACAGCAAAGAGCCGTTTCGATAGAAGCTGCGGCGCCAAGACAATGTCCTGTAAGCGGTTTTGTGGCACTTACTTCCGTACAGCAGCCAAAAAGTTTGTATAAAGCATTGGCTTCCATAAGGTCATTGGTTTTAGTTCCTGTGCCGTGAAGGTTTATGTAGTCTATTGCATCCGGAACAAGGTTTGCTTCTTTTAATGCTATTTTTATTGCTCTTTCTGCTTCAATTCCTTTCGGATCAGGGGTTGCTGAATGGTATGCGTCAGAGGTTTCGCCTATTCCTTTTAGCATAATCCCTTCTGTATCTTTTTCAACTATAAAAAGTGCAGCGCCTTCACCAAGGTTTATGCCGTTTCTGTTTTTGGAAAACGGGTTTGTTTTGTTTTCTGACAAAATTTCAAGTGAATGAAATCCGAAAATCGGAAGTTTTGAAAGGGCATCTGTGCCGCCGACGATTACCGCATCACAAATCCCGTTAGATATAAGCTTTCTTGCTGTTGCAAAAGCTTTTATTCCTGATGAGCAGGCTGTTGAAACGCTTGTATAGAAACTTTCAAGTCCTAATTGATGTTTTATAAATTCTGCAGGATTACCTATTTCAAAATGTTTTTTGTTATGGGATTTTTCGTATTCTTCGATACCTGAATTTGTTGTTGCAATTACTGTACCGATTCTGGATTTTGGATATTTTGCGAAAAGTTGTTCAAGTTTTTCTTCCATATTATTCAATAAATGTAAAAGAAGCCTGTTTACACGCAGATTAAATCTTTCATCTTCAATTTGCGGTAGTTCACAGTTTACTTTGCCGAAATAAAATTTTTTATCTTTTACAATCCCCTCAAGCGGTGTCAAAAATTCATTAGAACCTTTAAGTGCATTTTCAAAAATCTCGTCAATATTATTTCCGAGATTGCAGATTGCATCGTAACTTGTTATGTAAATTCCGCTTTGCATTTTCTCTCCAACTATAATAATATGTTAGCATGAATGAGAAATTTTTCATATATAAGACTTCTGTTTTAAAAAGTGAAAACTTGGATTTGTCTTTTATACCGATGATGGCAAGAAGAAAATTAAGCCCGATAGCAAGGATTACTTTTGCCTTATTAAATGAATGCTATGACGGAAATGATGTTAATCTTGTGTTTGCATCTCAATTTGGAGAGGTGGACAGGCTTGAAAGTTTAATTTCTCAGTACACAACGGATGGTGAAGTTTCGCCGATTTCCTTCGGGTCTTCTGTTCATAACGCTTCGGTTGGTGCTTTTTCACTTTTTAAAGGAATAAAAAACAAGTATAATGCGGTATCTGCAGGTGAAAACAGTTTAAGTGCGGGTTTTTGGGATGCAATATCAGAAAAAGAAAAAACGCTTTTTGTATATGCTGATACTTTGCCGGAATTAAGCGGTGTTGCTTGTTTAATTGGGAAAGAACCTCAAGCGGAGGCTTGTGAATATGAATTGTATATTTCTCAAAATTCTGCGCAAGATAATGAATATCAAAGATTTGTGAAATTTTTAACTAAAGATGCCCAAAATTTTACTGCACCTTATTATACGGTAAGGAGAGTTAAATGATAAGGCTTTGGCGATCGTTTCTCGGGGTTTTGAGTTTTTCTGTATTTGGATTGGGGGCAGGTGTTATAAGTTTTGTAATTTTCCCTTACATATATTTTGTATGGCCTGAAAATGAACAAAAAAAAGCTTATTCTGAAGTTGTTCATAGGGCTTGGAATTTCTTTATTCGACTTCTTATTAAAATAAAAATTATTGATATTGAAATTCCAGATAAAGAAAAGTTGAAAAATTTGTCCGGAAAAATAATCGTAGCAAATCATCCGACTTTTATTGATATTGTAATTTTAATAGGTTTAATTCCGAATTCAACGTGTTTGGCTAAAAAAGCAACTCTTAAAAATCCGTTTTTTAGAAATATAGTAAAATCAATTTACATAATAAACGATATAGATTTGGAAAAGTTAAAAGAGGATTCGGCAAAATATCTTTCGGAGGGTTTTAATATAGTAATATTTCCTTCCGGCACAAGAACCAAGCAGGATGAAGATTTTAAAATACATAAAGGTCCTGCGGCGATTTCGCTTAATTCCGGAGCCGAAATAGTTTCTGTTAAAATAACAACTGACATTCCTTTTCTTCAAAAAGGTCAGTTATTTTGTGATATGGGAGCAAAAACAGTGGGATTTAAGCTTGAAGTAAAAGAGCCGATAAATCCTAAAGATTATGCGGATTTGCCAGAGATTAAAGCGCGAAATGCAATTTCAAAGAAAATTAAGGAACGGATAATTTAGGTTTTTATAAGATTAGAAAGAGCGCTAATTTTGGAAATTTTTGAAAGCCGCCGAAATTAAAAAAAGCGCCGATTAGAAAATCGCTCCAAAGGTAAAAGTACACTTCGTGTACCAAAAAAAACCTGATTTTTGGGGAAAATCAGGTACAAAATTTGTAGGGGAAAAATTAATTGGAGTTAAAATTTTATAGTAAGTATTGTTTTGATTTAAATTAAGTGTAAAGCTTGTTTGTTTGCCATAGCAATAAAGTTCATTTGCGCCAGCAAAACTTCTGATCTGTCTTCGAAAGCCTGAGGTGCAGGTGCTGTCAGCTTATCCTGATACATATCTTTCAGTTTGTCATCAATTTTTTTCAAATTTGCAACTGCCATAATTCTCAGCCTCTCTTCTATAAAATCATCTTGTGTATATATAAAGTATATACACTTTTAAAAATTTCAGTTTTCGGCTTTTGTTGTTACAAAACTTTACAATGGGTTTAAAAATTCAAACAGGCAGGCAATTTTTGCTAAGGACATGTTTTTATAATTATATAGAGTTATGTAGGTTAGCGGAATGGTTAGTAATTACAATCAACAATATAATATCCCGATGCAGGCAGTGAACGGACAGATGGTTCCTATTGACAGGGAAAAAATCAAAGAGGGGGTCGACAATTCTTATCTTGCCAACCGTGTGAAGGCTTCTGCTGATGAAGAAACCAATCCTTTGCTTTATGCAGGGACAGGAGCTGCGATATGGTACGGAATATCGCAGGGGATGGATGTATTTAACAAGAAGTGTGCCGTAGATTATGAAAAGAGTGCATTTGGCAAACTTGGGGCATTTGGTGACAGAGTTGCAAACGCATTTAACAAGACCTGGTTAGGCGAAATATTCGGCCAATTGGGTAAAAAGACAAAGGATCTCGGTCATTGGATGAGCGAGAAAAACAGCATAGCTTATTCATTGGCAAATCATTCAACGCAGCCTGAATGGGGATTTGCAAAGACTCCCGGACAAGGTGTTCACGGATTTTTGGCGATGGATATGCAGCAGATGTTTGAAGAATATTTAAAACCTGCAAGCCAGAACAGAAATAAATTTTCGTGGTTAAGAGGAAAAGATGTAAATCCTCAAGTTTTGGAAAATTTAGGGATGCAGCAAGCTGATATTAATGCATTTAAGAGAACCCTAAACGGCAAAACATTTGCAGAAAAGCAGCTTTTAATGCAGAAAAAAGAGCTGGAACTTTTGGGATATAAACAAGATTTTATTGATCATGTTTATAAAACAAGAGGTACCGCAGGTCTTGAAAAAATCGCTTATGCTAAAAAAGTTCGCAAATTAGGATTTGACTCAGTTGCGGATTTTGAAGCAGTAAAGAAAGATATAACCGCACATTCTGATAAAGTTATGGAAGCGCTTGAAAAAGTGACTAAAAACGGTGATATAAAGGTTTCCATTTGGAAAAAAGACGGCAAAATCGGAAAATTCATACACCACATGTTTGGTCGTGAAGTTTCCTTCAAAGAATATTTAAACAAATATAAAGCAGCATTAGGTAAAGGAAATTCGACATCATTAGGGCGAGCATTACCGAAAGCATTGTCGTGGTTTTTGGAAGGTTGTACGAACAGGTTTGCAGGCGGTAAGATTGCCGTTGCAATGCAGGCAGGAATCTTTGCCGATATGCTTATTCATACCCTCAAAGCTCCGAAAGGTGAAAAGGGCAAAACTTTAGCGGAAAGATTTGTAAATGACTTTACATACTTTATGGCAATGCCTTTAGGTATTGTTGCAATGCACAAAGTCGGCGGTTTGAAATATGCAGGCATGACAGTCGAACAGGTTGAAAAGTTCCGTGCGGCAAGAGAAGCGTTTAATGCTGATGTTAAAGCTGGTTTGTTAGCTGATAAAAAGGTTTATAAGGCCCGTAAAACCGAACTTAAAAATATGTTGAAAGCTAATGTTAAAAATCCGATTACAAAACTATTTAAGAAAATCGGCGGATTTATTAACATAGGTAACGAAACGCTTTTAGCAAGAAGATCAACGGCTAAATGGAATTTGAATTTCTTAAGAAAATCAGGTAACTTCTTCCGTAACTTGGCAGGTGTTCCGTTAAGAATAGCAATACCTTTGGCAATAGTTTCACCTTTCCTAGCAAAATTGACAACCAAAGGCGTTCACGCAATCTTAGGCAAACCGACAAAATCAGTTCTTGATGAAGATAAAGAAGAAACTCCAAAAGAACCTCAAATATCTCCTGAACAGCAAAAGGCGCTTCAAGAAGCTTTATTAAAAGCAGCTCAGGCTCAAAACCAGCCGCCAAGAGTTCCTCAATCTCCGTCAAACCTGATTAATCAATACGTAAATCAGGCTCATACTGCATCTTCTTCACAGTCACCTTCAGGAGCTGCCCAGACAAACTTGCTTAACAGTTATGTAAAACAGGTTAATAATCAGCAAACTTCAACCAAGACAACTCAGACTGTTCAAAATCAAACTTCACCTCTTTTGCAGGCAACAGCAGGTACCCGTCCGATAAATGTTCAACAATCCTCTCCTTCACCGCTGGTAAGAGATGCTGCAGAAAAATTGACTCATAACAGTCAAGCACCTCAAACTCGTTCATACAGTTATATCCCTTCTCCCGATTGCAATATAAAACAGGAAGCACCAAAACAGTCAACCCCGCAGCCTGCAAAACCTAAATATGTTCCGTCCCCTGAAAATAGGGTACTCCCCGGCCCTCAAGAGGATTATACCGGAGTTGCGGCTGCAATGAAAAAATGCGACGACGCCGAAAAACAAGCTTCTGAAACATTGTCAATGAGATGGTAAATTATCCTAAAAGGCTATTGAACAATGAAAAATAATGTGATACAATCCTAATTACTGTACGGGTGTTCAATTTTGTTCCTACATTTTTTATAAAAGGGAGAGTTGACTCTCAATGACATTGCAGTATACCCGCCGATTAAAATCGCCAGCGGGAAACGGATTTGTCAAGGCGCTCACCCACCTGCGAGACCAGCAGGTAACAAAATCACATTCGTACACCAAAAGCACAATTCTTTTTTAGAATTGTGCTTTTAAAATGAATAAAAAAACTAACCTCAATATTAACAAATGTTACAATTTTGCATATAAATTAAAGAACCCCTTAAAAAATCCGACTAATAAAGAGAATAAGTCGACGAAAAATAATTGAAAGGGAACCCGAAGAACAATGGGAATGTCAGCATCACAGGCAAGATTGTTAACAATAACGGCGCGATTGAATCACGTCGAGCTTGAAACGCAATAT
>CASFTJ010000010.1 GCA_949297715.1 uncultured bacterium
CTCTGATGCAAACTTTTTTGTTTATGCGATTGAAGCAATCTTTTCTGTTAACTTTTGTATTGATAAACTTTACTATTTATACAGTACGAGTGATTAATATCAATGTAAACAAGCAAAGAAAGGATAAAATTATGACAAAGAAAATTTTAAAAACACAAAATAAAGAATGGGGATTCTGGGGAACAACAGCACAACATTATACCAACAAAGAAACTCAACAGAGATGGAACGATGCTTTTGAAACCCTGCTTGAATTATCAGGTGCAAACCCTGAACAGGTTAGAGAATTATTAGATGCCAGAATCGGCAGACACTTCGCAGACCACTGTTTTGGAGAAAAAGATGTCAAACAAATAACAAAAGAATGTTATTTTAACTGGCTCGCCAAAGAATTATTTGATGATGCAAATTCAAAAAAGCCATTAGAAACAGAAAAAAATTCAGTTTTATTCGGAACTAATGTTTATAACACAATTTACGATAGAGTAGATGTTGTACTATACACTTACAAAAATAAAAACAGAATCCACGAAGATTACGCTCTCTGTATAACTAAAGACCTTAAAAAATATAGAGTCGGGATGGATTACATAAGACCGATTGAAGATATGGATGAAGATGAATTATATAGAGCCGGACTGGCTTAACCCCTTTAAATTTAATATTTAACGCTATATTTTATAGCGTTTTGCTTTTCCCGATATATTCCAAATACCGTTTATAACAATTTAAAAATACGTTTTCCTCATCTATAAAATTAGTTTTAAGAGCATCAATCAACACTTTTACCGGCATTGAAAAATAATCGCTCGGATAATTTCCCAGTCTTATTATAAGAGTACCTGAATCGAATGACGAATGTTCTAAGCAAAAATAATAATCCCTGATTTCATCAGAACCTAAATAAATACAATCTTCACAATCGTGCTGATATAAAGGTTTTTGTTTTTCCGCAACCGGCATGTTATCCCCTCATGTAAAATAAATTATACAAGAAAAACTCTAATGTTTAAACATTAGAGTAAAGAAGTGATGTTTAAAGTTTCACTATTTCTCCGGCTTTGGCAAGTTGTGTTTTTTGTGGAGGTTCTTTTTTATAATTTTATAAACATACCTTTGAGATAGATCACATTCGATTGCGAGGCGGTTTACGGTGTACTTTCTGCCGTCATACTGACTCATAATGTATTTTTCTTTTATTTCACGAAACGGATTTTTCGGGATGCTTACTGTTAAGCCCGGTGAGCAAAAGATTAGAGCCAAGGCGGATTTTATGCCGGCTGATTCTGCGATGAAACGCAAATCATCGTTCGGCATATCTTCCGGTTTTATCAAGTCCATCCAAGGCTTGTAGTCCATAATCTCCTCTTATTTATGTGGTCTCATCAGTTAACGCATTACATTAAGACGGTCAGCTTGCACTGTTAGCCGACCGTTTCGACCTTATTGTGCTAATGTAGCAGAGTAAGCATTTTCAATATCATTTCGAGACTGTGTTAATGCGATTAAAAGATTTTCATTAACTTTTACTTCTCTAAGGTATTGCGGCAGTTTATCAATATCTTCAACAAAAGGGAGTGCATCTTTAGGACTTTTAATATCTCTAATATCAAGATCCATTGTCCTAATAAGTACATCTGCAATATTAACTTTTGCCTGAGTAATTTTTTGCTGAATATCGGCAATTCGTTCATCCAACACTGCTGTAGCTTTGTTTTCCATTTTTGTCTCCTTTACTTTTAATTGGTCTCATCAGTTAGAGCCTTACTCTAAGACGGTCAGCACAGCCGACCGTTTCGACCTATGTAAACCTTAGTCGGGAGGCATTTTTGCAGGGGTAAGCATATCTTCTAAGTCTCGTTCGATCTTAGATAAGATGAAGATTTGTCCTTCAAGAACCTTGCAATCAATTTCTCGTTCTTTTGCACAACTCCAGTTATCTTTAACCAAATTTGCATCAGCAAATTTTAATTTTGCATCGTTCAAACGTTCTTCAAGGTCAATTTTTTGATTCTTGATTAACCCCATCATTGCATATTCTTTAGGGTCATCAGCATTGTGAGAAACTTCTCCAAAGAATGAATTTCCCATCATAGGTGACATTGAATCTGTTGTTTTTTCTGCTGTTAGCATCTTTTTTCTCCTTTACTTTTTTCTTCTACTACTCAAGTGTGGCCGCACTTTTTTCTTTTAATTTTTTCTTTATTGCCGTTATTGCCTGAATAACCTTACAGGCTTTGGCTCTGGTTAAAAACATAATGTCATCGACCTTAAACTTTGATTTTAAAAACTTTCTCAGGGATTTTTTCGCAAATTTATCATCATTGAAATAGCAGACATCTCTCCATAACCCCTCAATCATTCTGAGTTGAGCATCAGATGCCATATTTTCTGTGCGATTCAAATCCGCATATTTTTTCGGCTGTTTTGTCCACTTGTTTATAGCAACGGCTTTATCTTCAAGGATATCTACCAAAATTGCGGCTTCTGTAAATGTCAAATCCTTTGATGATGTAACATCAAAAGACATAAGCATTTCACGATATAAGTCGTCATCCATACCTATAACATTTTTTAATGCGTGGATTTTTCTAATCTGAAAAGTCGTAGCCATACTTTATCCTCATATCCTCAAGCTGTAACTCTCGCCCATGCTTGATTCCGATTTGTACTCCCAAAATAAAAATGGCTAAGGCGATAATAAAAATGTGTAACAATGTGTCGGGTCGGAATAACTTACCATTATTGTTTTTCATTACCGTTCCTCCCTATGCCATTAATAATTTGGAAGTTTGTTTAATCACAGCATCATCGACCTCAGCCTTACCGTTGAATTTGGCAATGCTTATGCTGTGAGAAATTAAGTGTTCTAATCTTCTGGTATTTCCATCTGAATACTGAAGATACGTTTCAGCCAGTTTTGTATTCTGACCAATAGACTCAAGAATTTTTATGACATCTTGAATCAGAATTTTGTCTATAATTTTTGTAAATTTAACTCTTGAATAAAGTTGGTCATACTGATTGTTGTAGCCTTTCAGATTTTCAAGCAAAATTCCTCTGCCAACTAAAAGAATACCTACACCTGCTTTATCATGAATCCGGCGGGTAATTTCTAAGGCTCTATATGGAAGATTTTCAGCCTCATCGATAATTAAAAGTCTGCCGGATTGGTTTAATTTTCTTACAACTTCATCCATCAAGTCATAAACCGAACCCTTACCGGAAAGTCCTAAACGTCTGTGGATTTCCTTGAGAAGTGATTTTGCTGTATAACCTGAATCGCTTTCAATAAGGATTGAATCCATAAATTCTTTTATATATCTTTTTACGGCAACGGTTTTACCGAGTCCGGCTTTACCGACACAAACTCCGATTTTACCCTGAGTATGACAAAGTCTGCCGATTTCAGTAATATATTTAACCGTTGAAATATCTACAAAAGGCAAGTCACTGTTGCCGGTACGTTCTCTTTCCCTTTGAATAAAATTATTCATTGCATCGGTGATTTTATCATTCTTACCGTTATAATTGCCGTTCAACCACATACTGATTGTAGATTTAGCCAGACCTGTTGCAGTAGAAACATAGGCAATACTGTAGTTTTTGGTTTCCATTAAATCTCGCAATTCAGTCCTAATATCCATTTGCTACTCCTTTTAATTCTTGTTCGAGGATTTTATCCGTCTCGTATAAATAGAGAGGTTTTTCTTCCGGCTTGTTATCGTTTAAAAACATTGATAAATCGTACTTTCCAAAGGATTCCATCTCTTTACTTTTTTGAATAGCTTTATCCATTTTGGTGTTAGCAATTAACGAAACTTTTGGTTTGGCTTGCTTTTCAACGCTTGCATATGCTGCTTTATAATTTGCACATTTTTCTTCAATACTAATCTCTCGATTCTGTTTAATATATGATTTTGCAATCTTCAAACTGCGTTTTTTAATAGCCATAGCCTCTTTGAAAGCTTCTTTTGAAATTTCGTCTGCATGAAGTGCCGCAACAGCTTTAACCGCCGTAACCTTGCCGACAAATTCGTTATTATCGGCTCTAAAAGCCCAAGCCTCTTTGTAATTTTGAACATCCCGGCGGAGATAAACTTTTAATCTGGTTTTTGAAACCATCCAATCAGCCCAGTAAGTAATACCGAGTTCATTATCCTTAATGCCGTTTCTAATAATTGTGAATGTTTTAGATGTCCTCATGCAGAACAATTTAAGTGCATCTTTTGATGGTCTGATTTTTTCTGCAAATTCCTGATTAAATAATTGGTTTGGTGATAATCCCGCAAGATTTTTACCTTGTGACGGACGTTTGTTTAAAACATTAATCACAAAATCGTCAAATATTTCCTTAAACTGTTCAAAAGGAATAATCTTCCCTGCTTTAATCTCTTTTGCAAGTTTTTCCGGACGTTCAACAACATTGCCGCCACGATATCCAACACAGTGTTTAGAGAGCAGTTCCTTTATTTTTAAGAAATCTCTTTCAATTGGTTTTGTCTGTGCATTATATGGAAGAGCGAAATGTACATTGACATTTAATTCACCAAGCATAGACCTTGTTTTGCGTTGATTTGTTTCAACTTTAAATTGACGTCCGCCGGCAAAGTCTTTCGAGCGATAGTCCTTGCCGTTATCTATGATGACATCTTTAGGTAAGCCAAATTCATTGACCGCATAATAAAATGATTGAAAAATATGATCCGAATTTGGATTTCCTGATTGCAATATCCAACCGAGCCATTTCCCTGATTTATAATCTCTCCAAGCTGTAACCCAAGGAAATACAACGTTGCCGTCTTGAGTAAGACAGGCAACGTCTATCTGAGCGTGATCTGAAACCCACGCTTCACCGCAAATTATAGTAGAGTAGTCTCTATCAATGTAATTGCCGTATTTTCTGTTCCAAGCGGATTCCCCATATCTCGCTAAATAAATACTTTGCTCAGGAACTTCTCGTCTTAACCTGCGTTTAAAGGTTGAACAACTAGGGAAACTAACACTTTCAATTTTGTGTTCTCTCATTGCATAGCCAAGTGTCAAATCCCAACAGGTTTGTAAAGAGGGAGCACCCTCCATCAAATACAAATTTTTGAAGTAATCAAAATAGCAATCTTTTATTATTGATCTGCCTGAATTGTTTCCATATCTTGATAGTAAACCATTTATTCCACAAGCAAAGTATCTATTTCTCATTCTAATTAAGGAAGAATAAGACGTTTGGTTATCAGGATTATTTTTATTCCAATTTTCGATGAACAGTTTTAAGGCTCTGCCTCTCAAACAAAGACTTTTTTGGATAACATCTATGTATTTATCTGCCTGAATGCGTGACCATAAAGGGGCTTCAGAATATTTTTTATTATCAGATTCGTTGTCAATTTTTTTTGATATAGGTAAAGATGAATAACGAATAAAAATTTGTTTTATATTATCTTTTACTTCAATTTTATAAATAAAATCACCTTTGTAGCAGCGATTTTTGAGTGTCTTCTCTTTGACATTCAAAAGATTACACGCTTCTTGAATTGAAATCCAAGCCGGAATATTTGATTTTACTTGCTTGGTTTCATTCATTAATTGTGTAATCCTTTACTTTTATTCCGAAAATCTTTTCAATAATATAAAGGTCAATTTCCGGACACCCTCTCTCCCCAGTCAAATAGCGGCTTACTACACTTTTGGAAATATTCAAAGCCATCTGAATTTCTTTTGATTTAAGATCCAAAAGGGAAAAAATAAATTTAGTTAAAATTTGTTTTTTGCAATAAACACAATTTGACATATTTTTCAATCCTCTCTTGATATAGTTAGTTGTCTATAATCAAGCTGTATAAGATTTTGAAAATTTTTCTATAAGCCGACTGTCCAGTATTTTTGCACAGCAGAATAATGCCTAATAAGGCAATATGACTGGCTCTACCGGGAAATCTTTAACCTATAACTCAATTATATGAAAATTATTTATATATGGAAGAGGCGAAGATTCAACAGCGGGGAATATTCCCCGACTTTTAAAAGTAATAAATAGTAATAACAATAAAAGAAAAAATTAGAAAATTTTTAATATTTACTTTTAAAGCAGACAACAAAAAGGATAAGGACTATTTAAAAAATCGGGGAAAAGTTTATTAAGAAATATTAAGCAAATAATAATGTATTTATTCCTGAGTATCTTTCAGGAAACTCCTTTCCATATTTCCACAACTCTTCAGCCAGGTGTAAATGAAATCTATGAGCAAATGAACGGCTTAAAACTTTTCTATAACTTCTCAAATAGATGTTTTTTATTTCCAAACGTTCGTCATTAGTATGTTTACGTGCATCTTTAGATATTAAGTATTTATCAGATACAAATAACTTGTGGTCATATAAATACAAATAAACTTTTGTATTCATATAAATTCTTTCTTGTGGTATTTTAGGAGATTTTTCAAAGTATTTTAATAATTCTTTTTTTTGTTTCTCATAAATAGTTGTCCTTATGTATTGATAAAAATTATTCATAACGTGTTTTGAAAAGCCAAATAAATCAATCATTTTTAATACTTCTATGTCAATACAAAAACCTTTTATTATGTAATCTATATCCGTTTTGGAATGATGTTGAAAAAATTGCGGAAGTCGTTGATTGTTACTACATTGTTTTTTATTATATAAATATATATTGTCTCTAAAAATAAGCTTCCCCTCTTGAACCAGAGTCAAAAGAAGTAACTCTAAAACAGCTTCATCAACATCTTCAGCAATAGTTGAAATCTCATCAAGTGTAAATTTATCCAACCTTTTGCAAAGCCTTAATATTCTGTCTTTCATTTAATATTCCTTTCAAAGTATATTCGTCAATCTCTTGTATTTTGTTAGTTTCAGACAGTTTCTCTATTTTATTAATCAATTTAACCAGTTGCCTGAATTGATTTGTCCTTGTTGCAAGGTAATTAATCGCATCAGGAGTAAACTCCAAATCCGTTATTTGTTGAAGAATGTCTGTAATATCCTCCTCATTAAACTGTTCAAATCTCAAAGTTTTATACAGACGATCTACTAAATGCGGATATCTAGCAAGTTTTTTATCTGCCACCCCCATCCCGACTAAAACTATCGGGCAGGCTGTCCTGTCGTGCAAATCTCTTAAAGTCTCAACGGTGTGTTTTTCTATCAAATAGTCAATTTCATCAACAATGATTACTTTAGAATGCTGCCTTAAATATTTTTCTATGAGTTCAAAGGTTTCTTGGGTATGCCAGTATGGATCCTCCCCGAGTTCTTCTGCAATCACAGATAAAAGCCATCTGCTCGTCATTCCCTGCGTTGCCCTTACATACACAGAATCGTTTTTATCCGCCCACCACTGGATTGTTTGAGATTTTCCGAGTCCATGGTCTCCGTAAACTAATGCAAGTTTCGGAATATTCGGCGGAAGTTTCTGCAATTCATCCATCAAAGATACAAACCGCTTCACGTTTTTTGTTTTAATAAATGTTTTCTTCATCGTTTTCGTCTCCATATAAATTAATATATTCATCACTTCTTATGTAATTTGCCAACCATTTCCTATCTTCAGGATTCGTTGTTCCGTTTGTCATCAACCACTCGTATTTTTCATAATTTGAATTGAACATCGGCACATTCATCTGCCGTTCACGAGGTGTTTGTTTGCGTTCACGTTTCGGCTTTTGGACAGGACTTTCTATAATGTCAATTTTTTCATTTACATTTACCCCTTCAATTTCTAAAACTTGAAGTTCATCTTTAGTGAATGTCTTTTTAATTTGCTTAACAAGCCGGCTTTTAAGTTTCTGCTGTTTTTGGTACTGCTGTTTGTATTCCTCCATATCTTTTACGGTGCCGAGAACATTTGCCATCGGATGAACTTTCTGTACCCTGTGAGCAACGCATAAAAACTCGCCTTTTATTGAATAAACATGAACTTTTGAAAGGTCAAATAAGCTGTATCGGACATAAACTTTATCCCGAAGCCCAAGGATAACGTCACTCCTGTAATGCATTCCGAGGAACGTTATTCCATGTTTGTTTATCGTCCTTGATTCTGTTTTCATCATTAAATAATCGAGTGCAGATTTATTAATATCTTGTTTTCGAACAGAATTTAATACCTCTTGAATTCTCTTTGAACGATTATTAGGACAGGCTTTTTGATTTCTGTATTCCAGCCAGGCATTAATATATTTAATAGTCTCTTGTACTGTCGGAATATTTCCTTTTGTTTGTTGATTATGAAGTTGTAAATGCAGTTTTTCATTTCTATTCATCCACGCAGGACGGTTTTCAATTGAAGTTCCGATATAACTTGGCATAAGTTTCTCAAATTCTTCCTGAAAATCTAAGAAAAATCTTTCTATAACTTTTGCACGTGCATTGTATGGTTTGGCAAAAACGGAGTGAATACCTAAATTGGCATACACTCCGTTAAATATCCCCTCATCAAAATCTGCATTTTGGAAGAATTTAGATTTAAATGCTTTGCCGTTATCTTGATAAACTACTTTCGGGATTATTCCGAGATTTAAAATAGCATTCCTTAAAGCACTTGCAATGCACTGAGTATTTTCAGTCATCATAATTTCATACCCGACTAATGCTGTTGATTTCCAGTCTAAAAAACCGACCAAAGTTGCTCTGGTCGGTTTTCCTGTGAACGGATTTATTACTTGGAAGTTGAGAACATGTCCGTCTGCAATCAAGACATCTCCCACTTCTATTTTACTTATATCCCTTTCAATATACGGTTCAACCTTATCGTGGTAAGCTTTCATACCCTCACGTCTTAACACCCACTCCGCATAATGGTTTTTCCTGAAATGCTCCGCAAACCGTTTAAAAGTTATATTACTCGGCAGAGCATCTTCATCATATCCTTTTTTAATCAATACTTGTTTTGCAAGCCTGATTGCCGTATTATACCCGAATTTATTCTGGTGAAGTAAAAGAGCAAGCAAGACTTTTTTCATATTGTCATCTAAGATGCCATTATACTCACCCTGCTTTGTTATTTTGTATTGTGGTATTAGGGATTCTGTGTTGCCGGTTTTCTTATAGGCTTGTATGTATCTTCTTAGTGTTCCGATTGAAATACATCCAAGAAAGTCGTATGCTTTTGGTAAATATAAACCGGAATTATACAGGTCTAAAAATTCAGCATCAGCTTCTTTTATTGTCGGATATTTACTTCTGTGTTCTAGTGCGGCTTTAACAATATTCATTCTGTGATTTGCCGTCAATCTTGCTTTATCCGTTACAGTCGGCGGTTTGTAATTAAGGGGAACTATTGCCGTTGATTTGGTTTCGCATTCCCGAAGTTTTTGCTGTAATTCAGGTTCTAAACTTGAAAACAATATTTCGTATGAGATACCGCCGTTAACTTTGACTTCTCTTGAAATATATTTGCTTTCAGGTTTGTTTATTTCTATTCGGATTGAGCGGGTACTCTTTAATCCCTTAGCCTGAGCGATTTCTTTAATAGTTACATATTCATTCATGGTACACACACCTTAACTCGGAAGATGAAGAATTGGAACACCACTTCCGAGCATTGTGTCGGTTTTGTATCAATTAAAAAATTTAACAGAACGGCAGAATTTTCAAAAACCTCAAACGACTCACTTGCCCAAAATAATCATACCATTTGTACCAAGCCTTAATTGCCTTAAAACACAAGCAGAAAGAGGGTTGTAATCATTTTGCCCGAAATAATCATACCATCTGTGCCGAGTAGAAAAAGAGTAAAAAGAGTAATTACGGTTCACATGGTTTGATTATTTCCTACCCCTGGAATCCGCAACACAAGCCGATTGCCCGAAATAATCGCACCATCTGCCCTACGCAAACCACTCACTTTATTGTATCAACCTGGACAAAAAACTACAAAAACGGCACTAAAAAAGGGCTTGAACCTGATTCAAACCCTAAATATAGAAAAAACTCCCCAGGTTGGACTCGAACCAACAGCCTACCGGTTAACAGCCGGTTGCTCCGCCATTGAGCTACTGAGGATTATCTTTGGAGCTTTCTATGACCATGCATTCTCTGCTCACTTCTTTATTATATATAAAAAAGATTTATTGTAAAGTACTTTTTTAAAACAATTTTTATTCTCTTTTTGGCTATATTATATCTACATTTTATGCTATGGCTTATTTTTTTAATTTATGCTAATATATTCACTGAGAGATATGTATAAAAGGAGGTTGTTATGTCTAATCCCGTTTTAAATGAAAAATTATTTGAAAGAGAGCAGGCGCTTGAAAGTTCTCCTATGACTGCCTGCGGCGCTATTAATAAAACTCTTATTTTACTTTTAGCTTTAATTATTCCTGCAATTTATACCTTTTCGCTTATGTTTGCAGGATTTGCAGACAAAGCACAGATGCTGACTATCGGTGGCGCTGTTGTTGGATTTATACTAGCACTTGTCATGATTTTTAGCAAAAACTCACGTATTTTCAAATTTTTAGCACCTGCTTATGCAGTTGCAGAAGGATTTTTTGTCGGTGGAATATCAGCGTTTTTTGAAGCTTTTTGGGCCGGAATTATTTTACAAGCTGTAATTGCAACGCTTGTAACAGTGCTTTTTATGCTCGGTATGTTTAAAGCAGGTCTTATTAGAGTCACAGAAAAACTTCGCTCGGTTGTTTTAATTTCAACTGCTTCAATTCTTGCTATTTACATAATCCAATTTATAGCATCATTTTTCGGTAGGTCTATTCCGCAAATATTTACGGCAACTCCGATTGGAATAGGTTTTAGTCTTTTGGTTGTTGCTATTGCGGCTTTGAATTTGATTTTTGATTTTGAATTTATTCAACAAGGCGAAGAAAGAATGCTTGATAAAGAATACGAATGGTACGGAGCTTTTGGACTTATGGTTACTATTGTATGGCTTTATATTGAGATATTAAAATTAATTGCAAAATTTAACAGTAGAGATTAAAGATTCTTTTGAAAACTTTTTTCTTTAAGCGGCGGATTTTAAACTAAAATCCGCCGTTTTTAATTAATCTTACATTCTTAATTTTCTATATATTCAGCATAAATTTTTGAGTCATGATATTTTTTTATTTTTACTTTGGCTAGAGTATTCAGTAGTTTTTCATCATTTGAATTAAGAATAACAGTCAAATAGTTTTTAGTTACACCTTTAAGAAGTCCAGACTTTTTATCAGGGTGTTTTTGAATTAAAACTTCCTGATAAGTCCCGATATTTTTATTTATAAATTCATCCAACTTCCTTGCGGAAATTTCTTTCACAATAGTTGCGCGCATTTCTTTAATCTTTTCATCCACCTGATTTGGAAGTGAAGCACCGACAGTTCCATTACGTTTTGAATAAGGGAAAGTATGGATTTGGCTTAATCCGGAACGCTCCAGATTTTGGCGGGTAATCTCAAAATCTTCATCAGTTTCACCTGCAAAACCGGTGATTATATCACTTCCGAGAAACGGATTATTAAAAATTTCATTTATATGTTCAATTTGTTCGAGATAATCCTCAACCTTATAAAACCGATTCATTGAACGTAAAGTCTTGTTACAGGCAGATTGAAGGGAAAGATGAAAATGCGGACAGAATTTCTCTGACTTGCTTAAAAATTCCAGCAAATCCTCATTAATTTCCGTAGGATTAAGAGAACCAAGCCGATAACGCTCTATTGTTGTATTATCTTCAATGTATTTAATTAAATCTAAAAGGTTTTCACCGATGTCTTTTCCCCATTGACCTATGTGAATTCCTGTAAATACAACCTCTTTAAAGCCGTGAGATGAAAACTTATTTATTTGCTCTGCTACAAACTTTTTATCGGCACTTCTACTTCTGCCACGTGCAAAAGGAATTATACAGTAAGTGCAGCGACTGTCGCACCCGTCCTGAATTTTTAAACTGGCGCGGGTTTTTGAGGTATCTTCAAGCTCAACTTTATGAAATTCACAAAGCTGCATTATATCACTTGCTAAACATTTTGACTTTGAAGTTTCTAAACTTTGGAGAATTTCATAAAAATTTAATTTTTCGTCATTCCCAACAACAAAATCAATAAACTCATTTTCTAAAAGTTTTTCTTTTTCAATTTGTGCAATACAACCTGTTAAAACGGTTTTAATTTCAGGCTTTTTGTTTTTTATATTCCTCAATATATAAAAAGCTTCACTGTCGCTTTTAGAAGTAACCGAGCAGGAATTCAGAATAAAAATATCGGCTTCTTCGGGGTTTTTAACTTCTATAAAAGAATTTTTTTCAAGATTTTGAATTATAATAGAGCCTTCAAATTGATTTGACTTGCAGCCCATTGAATGAATATAAAAAGTTTTCATTCAATAATAATATTATAAAAATCTTAAAAGTGTAAATAAAAATTAACAAATGTTACTTTTATAGCAAAAAAAATAATTTTTGCGCATTCTAATGTTATAATATTAGTGTAGAATGGAAAGGTGTGTGTTTATGAATATTGAGAAGGTAAACAATATTAATTTCAATTCGCGCTCCGAAAGAGACATAATCCCTTACAACCCGCGTAAAAATCGTCGTCACAATATTGACGAAATTATTTCAATGGATGATAATGACGTCAGACGACTTGCTTATATAAAGACAATTAATAATACCGAAGATAAAAAACATAAGAATTTATCAACAGCTCTTGTATTAAGCACTCCGATTGCTGCAGGTACAGCGTCAGCATTGCTTGAGCCATCAAAATTTAAATTATTTTCAAGGGATTTAAAAGGTGCTTCAGCAAGAGTTTTAAACGGTGTTAAAGGCGGCGGCAAATGGGGCATTATGCTTGGAGTTGCCTACGGTATAAACAAAGTTAAACAATACTTTGAAGATAAATCACCAAACTTTGACAGATTTACAAGCGAAAATCCGTTTTTAACATTCGGTGCATCAGTTGCGGCATTCGCTGGAGCCCTGGCTCTTGGCGGCAAGGCCGTTAATAAAATCAGTCAAAGCATTATAAAAAATACAAAACCGCAAAGTATAATTAAAGCAGACAACAGAATTGCTGAATATGCTGACAAATTCAATGCAAATAGTGTTGTAGAATACATTTCTAAACAAATGAATAATTTAAGAAATTCACAAACACTTGAACCGCTTAAAGCTGTTGCAAAATGGACTTTAAGCTGGTCACCGGCGTTGTTGCTTGGCGGCGCTGTTGCCCACGAATTCGTACACGGACGCAAAAAAGATGTCGAATTTGTTAAAAACTACTCTGATATGAAAGATATTCAAACAAGACTTGCGCAGGCAAGAATCCGTGAACTTTCTGTTCAAAATAAAGCTTTAAAGGCAGCAATCGCAAGCCAGAACAGCTAATTAAAATACTCAGTTTTTTAATAATAAAATTTAACTTTTATAAAACACCTCTTAATGAGGTGTTTTATTTTAATTTTGTGAAAGTTTTTTAATTGATTCTGATGCGAAATTGTATATACTGCGCAGTGAATTTACAAAGTTATCTTTGGTATCAAAACAAATGTTTAAAGCAGTTTGCTTATTATCTAAAGAACCATTTTTGAACACTGTCATTTCTGTGTTATTGAATGTATCATCAGGCAGGTAAGAAAAGTATATTTTTGCATTTTCTTTTTCTGCATAATTTTGAAGTGCAGTCATATTATCTTCATTGAATACGGAATATAATTTTTTATGCAATTCATTTGTACAGAAAATTCTTGAATTTTTCCCAATCGGTCTTGCCAAGCTGTCATTAGATATTTTTACAGGTCGTATATTCACACAAATCTCCTTTTGCTAATCGCTGCAATTAAAAATTAACTGTCTTTAAAAAAAAGAGCCCGAATTTCTTCGGACTCTTTTAATTTTATAGAAGTTATTACTTCATCAATTCGCCAACTGCTTTGTAAACAGCCATACGTTTTGAAGCATCTTCTTCAGCTTGAGCGTAAAGTTCTGCTGCGTGTTCAGGATTTGTTTTCATCAAAGATTTGTAACGACCTTCTGATTTAATAAAGTCCTGATAGCTTTCTTTAGGTTCTTTAGCATCCCAAGTGAACGGAACTTCGTTTTCAGGATTGTATCTGTAAAGCGGGAAGTATCCTGCTTCAACTGCACGTTTTTGTTCTGTCTGAGTCTTAGACATATCAATACCGTGAGCGATACAAGGAGCATAAGCAAAGATGATTGACGGTCCGTTGTATGCTTCAGCTTCCTGGAATGCTTTAAGAGTTTGAGCTCTGTCTGCACCCAATGCAACTGATGCTACATATACATAACCGTAAGACATACTCATCAAGCCCATGTTTTTCTTGTAGGTTTTCTTACCGCCTGTAGCGAATTTAGCAACCGCACCTGTAGGAGTTGATTTAGAAGCTTGACCGCCTGTGTTAGAATAAACTTCTGTATCAAGTACGAGAATATTTACGTTCTGGTTTTGTGCGATTACGTGGTCGATACCGCCGTATCCGATATCGTTTGCCCAACCGTCACCACCGATAATCCATACTGATTTATCTGTGAAGTAGTCTTGAAGTTCTCTTACTTTTGCTAAATCAGGGCATCCGCAATCTGCATATTTTGCGATAACTTTTTTAGCATCTTCTTGAGCTTTAACTGCTTCTTCAGTTTTTGAATTATCCCAGTGTGACATCGCTGCTGTAAGAGCTTCTTTCAAGTCAGCAGGTGTTTTTTCGTTTTCAAGAACTTTTCCAACGTAAGTTTTCAAAGTATCTCTGTTCTGGTCAACTGCCAATCTCATACCGAAGCCGAATTCAGCGTTGTCTTCGAACAATGAGTTAGCCCAAGCAGGTCCTCTGCCATCCTTATTAGTTGTGTAAGGAATAGTCGGGAATGTACCTGAGTAAATTGAAGAACATCCGGTTGCGTTTGCAACAATTGCGTTTTCTCCGAACAATTGAGAAACTAATTTAACGTAAGGAGTTTCTCCGCAACCTGCGCAAGCACCTGAGAATTCAAACAACGGCTTTCTCAACATTGCGCCTTTAATTGTCTTAGTAGTGTTTTTACCCATTACGTTATCAGGCAATGAATCGAAGAATTTTTCGTTAACTACTTCACCGACAGCTTCTTCTTCTTCAATAGTTGACCAAGTCAAAGCTGCTTTTTCAGGGTTCTTAGCCATCGGGCACTGATCTATACATACACCGCATCCTGTACAATCTTTGCAGTATACCTGAACTTTGAATTTTTCATCTGCCAAAGCCGGTTTTGCAGGAATTGTCTTGAATGATTCAGGAGCATTTGCAAGATCTTTTTCTTCAATCAATTTAGTTCTGATTGCAGCGTGAGGACATGCTGATGCGCAAATTCCGCACTGAATACAGTTTTCAGGATTCCACTTCGGAACTCTCGGTGCGATTCCGCGTTTTTCTAAGCAAGCTGTTCCTGTCGGGATTACACCATCATTTGACATTGCTGATACCGGAATATCATCACCTTTTTGTCTCATTGAAGGTTCAATGATTTTCTTAGCAAAGTCTGATGCGTTATCAGGTATAAGTTTAATGTCATCTGCGTGTGCTACTCCTGCTAGGGATGATGGAACAACAACTTCTTCTGTTGCATCAACCGCTGCATCTATAAGTGCAAGGTTCATATTTACAACATCGTCGCCTTTTTTCTTGAAGGTTTTCTTAGTCATTTCTCTCATACCTTCAAGCGCTTGTTCGAACGGAATAATTCCTGAAACTTTGAAGTATGCAACCATCATAACTGTGTTTGCACCTTTTCCTCTTAAGCCGGGCTGTTGTTCAATAAGTTTTTCAGCATCTACGTTGTAGAATTTGATTTTCTTATTGATAATAGTTTCTTGCATATCACGAGTCAAATGAGAGAATGCTTCTTCTTTTGACCACGGGCTGTTTAGCAAGAATGTTCCGCCTTCTTTGATACCTTTCAACAAATCATATCTGCCGATGTATGCGTGCGCTGAGCAAGATACAAAGTCAGGTGCTGTGATAAGGTATGTTGATTTGATTTGTTTGTCGCCGAATCTTAAGTGAGAAACGGTTACACCAAATGATTTTTTAGAGTCATAAGCAAAGTATGCTTGAGCATCTTTGTTTGTATATTGACCGATAATTTTAATTGAGTTTTTGTTAGCACCAACAGTACCGTCTGAACCCAAGCCCCAGAACATACAGTTTGTAGTTCCTTCCGGTTCTGTAACGATGTGTTCTGTAACTTTCAATGATTTGTGAGTTACGTCATCTTCGATACCAACCGTGAATCCGTGGAATCCGTTGTTTTCTGAGTGTTTGTAAATAGCGTAAACCATTGACGGTGTAAATTCTTTTGAAGATAAACCGTAACGTCCGCCGATTACTCTGATGTCTTTGTTTTCTAATGCTGCAACTACATCCATGTATAACGGTTCACCGATTGAGCCGGGTTCTTTTGTTCTGTCAAGAACTGCTATACGTTTTGTTGTTTTCGGAAGTGCTGCGTTAAAACGTTTTGTATCAAACGGTCTGTAAAGTCTTACTTTAACTAAACCGTATTTAGTTCCGCGTTTTGCGTTCAAGTATTCGATTGTTTCTTCAATAGTTTCACAGCCGGAACCTATTGCAACGATTACGTCAGTAGCATCAGGTGCGCCGACATAATCAAACGGATGATACTGTCTGCCTGTAATTTTTGCAACTTTGTCCATATATTCTTGAACAATGTCAGGTACAGCGTCATAGTATTTGTTAACTGTTTCACGACCTTGGAAATATACGTCTGTGTTTTGAGCACCTACTTTACAAATCGGAGCTTCCGGTCTCATTGCTCTGTTGCGGAATTCTTCAATGTATTTTGGTTCAACTAAGCTTGCAATATCTTCATAAGAAATTTCTTCAATTTTGTGCACTTCGTGAGAAGTTCTGAAACCATCGAAGAATTGAAGAAACGGAACTTTTGCTTTGTAAGTTGACAAGTGAGCAACTAAAGCCATATCCATTTCTTCCTGAACAGAGTTAGCAGCTAACATTGCATAACCTGTGTTACGGCATCCCATAACGTCTGTATGATCACCGAAAATTGCTAATGATTGAGCTGCTAAAGCACGTGCTGATACGTGGATTACGTGCGGAAGCATTTCACCTGCTGCCTTGTGCATTACAGGTATCATCAACAATAAACCTTGTGATGCTGTGTAAGTTGAAGTTAGAGCACCTGCGGCTAGCGATCCGTGAACTGCACCTGCTGCACCTGCTTCTGATTGCATTTCCGCAACTTTTACAGTTTTGCCCCAGATGTTTTTCTTTCCTTGTGATGCCCATTCATCAATCCATTCTCCCATTGTAGAAGAAGGTGTAATCGGGTAGATTGCTGACACTTCGCTCAATGCATACGCAACATGCGCTGCGGCGTAATTGCCATCAACCGTTATTGTTTTTCCTGGCATAATTAAATAACCTCCTTATTGATTTACTATTACTTAATTACTAATTATACGCTCTTACCTTTAATCATAATACAAACATAACTTTTTAACAAAGAATAATCTTTGTAAATTATTATTAAGTTTAACGTTGGTTTTTGAATATTAAGGTAAAATTTTATGTTCAGGTGTTTTATACGAATTAGAATTTTAAAAGGTTAGGAAGGATTGTCGATATGAATATTTTAGTTACCCCGAATTTTCAAATTGTAAATACAAACAATAACAACAAACAAAAATTTTTACCTTTGAGAAGCTTTAATATGCCAAAGTATAATAATACTTTGGTAAAGGATACCGTATCCTTTAGCGGAAAAACTTCGATTATTGGAAATGCTATTGAACAATCCTATCTTTCCAGAGTTGAAAAGTTTATTGATTATGCTAAAAATTTCCATAATGCTCTAAAAAATGCTTGTGACGAACTTGCGGATTTAGGCTTTACTTACGACGAAGTTTACAACAGCAAACACCCGATTAAATCTTTTGATTCGTACGTAGACAAATATGAAAGACAAGGATATGTGCAAGATACCGTCAGAGGAACGGTATACTGGACAGATCAGTCAAATATAGGCTCATTTAAAAAATTTCTGGAAGTTATGAAGGAAAAAGGTTATGAACCTGCTGTTATTAGAGTGCTGAATCAAAAAACAGGCAAGTTAGATAAACTTCCGGATTTGGAAATTAGGCAAAACGGGATTTCAAAAGAAGATTTAGCTCCGTTAGGGCCTTTTCTTCAGAAATCCGAAATCTCTAAACCCAGAAGCAGTACTTATGCAGATTATCAAATGAGATTTGTTCCTATAAGCAAAAAAGGCAAAAACGAAAACAAACAAACTCTTGAATTAATTATGCTTTACGGACCTCATTATGCTAAGGCCAAAGAATTAGAATCCAAATATGTATACAATATTGCACGTTCTTTTGACAAGCTTCACATTGACACAAAAACCAAATACGCTGAAAACACTCCGGGAAGAAGAATCTCTAACAACATCGACGTAATTAAAACAAGACTCCGTGAAGATATTTCTAAACCTTTATTTATGAATGCTTACAACGCTGATTTGAAAGTTAAAGGAGAAGAAAAACTTCCGATTGTAATCAGCAAAGTGCATGCTAAAATGCTTGACGGATACATGTCCGGTATCAGACAAAAAATCCCTATGTATTACAAGGAAATGAAACAAAAAATTCAGTCTGATGAATATATTATATCCTTAATAAAAAATTCAAGCGATTACGAAATTCGTGAAGACAAGACTATCACCCCTGAAGAAATAATTCGTTACAGAGAATTTTTCAAAGCAAGACTTGAAGTTATGGAAAGTGATGACATCTCTAATATTGCTAAAACTCAAGAAATGCTGAAAGAAACTCTTAGCAAATACGCCGAAAAATAATTAAACTTCTATAATCGCAACATTTTCAATATGATAAGTATGGCAGAACATATCGAAAGACTGGATGCTTTTTACGCTGCAGCCTTTTTCACATAAATATTTTAAATCCCTTGCTAATGTCGCAGGATTACAGCTTACATAAATTATCTCACCTTTTGTAAGCCTTAAAACTTCATCCAAAGATTCTTTTGTGCAACCCTTACGCGGCGGATCTATTATTGATACATCAAACCTTCTGTTCTCTTTTTTGAAAAATTCCGCAGCATCTCCGCTATGAATTTCAACATTATTTACTTTATTCATAACTAAACTTTCTTCGGCTTTTTTGCAAGATTCAGGATTTTCTTCAATTGTCACAACCTTATCCGAAACATCAGCCAAGCAAATTCCAAAGGTCGAAATCCCAGCATAAGCATCCATAACTAATGGTGAATCGTAATTGTCTTTTATATAATTTCTGACATAAGCAAAAATATTCTCCGCACTTGCAGGGTTAATCTGGAAAAAAGTATCCGCACCAATTTTAAAAACTTTATCAAGAAGCTTTTCTTCTACATAATCTGAACCAACCACGCATTCTGTCTTTTTTCCTAAAATAACATTCGACTTTTGAGTATTAAAATTCAGACAAACACCCGTTACTTCATCAAAATTATTAAATATTTCCATAGCAAAATTCTTTAAACTCCTGTTTGAACCGCCAGAATTAACGACAAGTGCAACAAGAATTTTTCCGCTGTATCTTGAAACCCTAATTACAATATGCCTTAAATCTCCTGTGTAAGTTTTTTCTTCATACCCTGAAATTTGAAATTTCAAAGCGTTTTCTCGAATAAAATCAATAATTCTGTCACAAATTTCCGGCTGTACAGGGCAATATTTTATATTAACAATTTCGTGCGACTGAGGCTTGTAATAACCGGCAAGAAGCCTTTTCGAAACCTTTGTCTGAGAAATAGGAAACTGAATTTTATGACGATAATTTTTAATTTCAGGACTTGGAACAGGAAGGGGAATCTCAACATCCAAACCGCCGATTTTTCTGATTGAATCCTCTACAATCTGCCTTTTTATTTCCAGTTGATAATCGTAATCAATCATTTGCAGCTGACACGCTCCGCAAACCTTTAACATCGGACAAAAAGGTTTAATCCTGTGAGGTGAAGAACTAATAATTTCAACAACGTCTGCAGCTGCAAAATTTTTCTTAACTTTTGTTATTCTGATTTTGACTTCATCTTCAGGGCAAACGTTTTCAACAAAAACCACACAACCATCAATTCTGGCTATACCAGTCCCTAAGTTTGATATCTTTTCTATTTTAACCGTTAATTCATCACTAATTTTCATAAAAAAATTATATCACGAACTACTTTGGTAAATTTTTCCAGTAATTTTTTTCGGTTAAAGCTTTATAAGTGCATCCAACGCCATTATAAATATTACTAGAGGTATAAGAACAGTAAGTCGCTTCATCTGAAAATATTGTTCCTTCTGCTCCCATTGGTAATAACCTCCCATCATTCATTAATTGAAATGTAAATAAATCATGCCCCCAGCGATTAGGATTTTTTATAAATCCATTAACATCTACCGTTATAGATGACAGTGAAGTCACTGAATTTTCTAAGAAAATTGCACTACCGTCTTTTAATATAAACTGACCATCATCTAATAAAGATAATCGCATTGTTTGATTGTTATATGTTTTATAAGCTGCTTTGTAATTTTGATTGGCAATTTCATACATAGGAACGCAAGCTTTGCTTTGATCACCTGCACCATACCCACAATCAATAAGAACATCAAAATATTTTATTAATATTGTCTTCAATTCACGATTTTCTAACGCATTAGCTTCCAATTTTTCACCATTCTGCGCCTGATACATCGTTAGAGCCTGTTGAATTACCGAATAATTCTTTTTAAGCCCTGCTTCAAGCTCTTTTTTTTGACTGTTATTAATCAAACTCGGCAAAGTCATTGCTACAACCACTCCAATAATCCCAATTGTTATCAACACTTCTGCAAGTGTAAAAGCTTCGTTTTTCATAATACTCCTTCTCTATAATAAATTAGATATACTTAATTGACTATAATTAATTTATCATATCTTATTAGAATTGTAAACATGCAATACATAAGAAAGAACTTAGATCCCCGAAAACAACTGTTATTAAATGCCATAGGGGAGCTGATACGGGAAAAAAGACAACTTCAAAATAAAGGGATTTTGTTATTCAGTTATGAATACGATATTTCGAACAGCTCAATAGCACTTCTGGAAAAAGGGAAAAGAGATGTCCAGATTACGACACTATGGAAGCTTGCAAATGCTTTCGGTATGAGTTTTTCTGAATTTGTGATTGAAGTTGAAAAGAGATTACCAAAGGATTTCAAATTAATTGAAGATTAAAACAAAAAAGTTATTGACATAAAAAAATGTTTGTTCTAACATAAGAAACGTCGAAAGACACCCAGAGAAATGAGGGCGTTTAGCTCAGTTGGTAGAGCGTCTCCCTTACAAGGAGAGGGTCAAAAGTTCGAGTCTTTTAACGCCCACCATAAAAAAGACCGCACTAAGCGGTCTGTTTTAGTAATAGTAATAAATCCGGAAATTCTTAATTTTATATATGCCTAAACTCTATTTAATTTGTTATTTTTTTCATTTTAACAAAAGTTAATTTTGTTGAACAATAAAAATTAATTGACTTAAGTCCTTTGGCATAGTAATATACATGCAAAACATAAAACTTGATACTAATAAGGAAAATAATGTTTTGAAGGAAATTATTATATTTATAGTTATAATCTTTTTAGTAGTTTTAATTATTCTTAATTTTATTGTATATATTATACTACCAATTAGTTTGTTTATTGCTGAAGGTATAAAATTTATAAAAAATAAAATTCTAAGAAAGGAGCGAGATAAAGATCTTGATCGAATTATTATGGATCTTTATAAGTTATCAGACGAAGCCAGAGCTGGAGTTTTAATAATTATCTACGAGTTAGGTCTTGCAACGAATCCTTATAGGACAAACCCCGATGGTAACTGGTATTATAAATTATCAGAGACTCAAAGCTATGATGAACTTTGCGTATTATACAATATGCATATTGATTTATCCTTTGACTACAAGGAGAAATTTAGTAAAATAAAAAGCAAGTTAAAAAAATTAGCAAGAATAGAACTAAATTTAAATGATAGTTTCTATATGATTGCATCTCTAGCTCATGAAATATTTGCACATGTTATCTCTTACTCAAAAGCAAAAAAAAATAAAGAACCGCAAATTAGAGAGATTTTTAAAATATTAAATAAATCTACAAATATAAGTAATATGGCAGTTTTTATGGATGAAAATTCTGAAATGTTTCCATATATTAATAAAACAAATTATTCTTATCAGAAAATTGCAAGTTTAATACAAGAATGGAAAAATTTAAATGAAATACCAAGGTTTTGAAGAATTAATAACCCATAACATATCTATAATTAAAGAATATGAAACTTTTAACTCCTATACTGAAGCATTTTATCAAATATTGTACAGATTATATATACTGTTTATTGACAATGATTGTGTACAAGGTTTAGACATTTTAAACAAAGCTTGCTTTAAATTAATTATAGATAAATTAGGAATTAGTTTTGCAGAATATTTTAAAGCTAGAGCCAGAGTAATTTATTATATTTGTTGGAAATATAACTTAATAGAATCATCAGTAGATGCAAAAGTTATGGAACATAAATATTCTATTGATAACAAAGCAATTATAAGAAAATATACTAATTTAATTAAGAAACAAAATACTACCTTACCAAATTCTATTTCTAAATATGGAACAGAAAATATGCTTTTTTTCTGTAATTTATCTTTATTTTACTTGGAAAGAGGCATGGCATATTGCCGTCTTCAAAACTATTCAAAAGCATTTAAAGATTTAGTATTAGCTATAAAATATTCAGAAATTGAAAAAAGAAATTTTGTTTTTGACTATTGCAAATTTATTTTTTCGATAATTCAAGAAAAAATTGAACAAACACATTGACTTCATACCTGAATACATTTCCTTATATATCACTTTAGAATATTTTGAGCAAATAGTTCAATGCTAATAATTTTTTTGTAAAATGTTTAAATTCCATATAAACTTAAATTTGGGCAAGGGGCGTTAGCGCAGTTGGTAGCGCGTGACACTGGCAGTGTCAAGGTCAGGGGTTCGAATCCCCTACGCTCCATAATTTATTTTTAAGTCAAATATCTGAGTTTTACCAGTTTATAATTTTCATCAGCCGTAATAATATCTTTGGTATCAAGACACTCAAATCGTGAACTGCGTGGAAAAACTACATCGCCTGCTCTGGAAATTCTTGAACCTTTCGGAACTTCTATATCATATAAAATGCCTCTGTTGTTTGCCAGAAAATTCTTTGAATACGCCTCTGTTTCAGCGGCATAAGCATACTCTCTCATCATAATAACATCACCTTTTTTAACATTAAGTGCCTTTTGGTAAAGCGGATATTCAGAAAAAAATTCGGGTTTTTCACCTATACATCTATAAACATGCATATCTTCTTCAGTCGGAACAAGCCGTCTGAAATCTAAATCAGTTTTAGTAATTATTTGACGAGGCGTAAGCCCGATTTGAGGTTGAATTTCATTAATCATTTTAGGATAAGGTGATTTTATAAGATGATGGTTTATTGAATGCAGATATTCGCTTAATTCAACAGACTTCCGCCCGTTAGAATTTAATTTACCTGATTCAGCCGCCATTTTCCAATATTTATGGCAAAAAAGCTCCTCTGAGGGTATAGCCTTTAACAAACTTTGAGACTTTTTGGTTTTCCCGACTATTTTTCGGACAACAGTGCTGCCAACTTTAAACAAGCGTTTTATCATTAAAAATTTTCCCCATTAAACCTATATATAATAAGTATTTTTCTAAGGAAAAATTGCCTTACGAAAAAACTAATCTTTAACACAGCACAATTCAGAATGAACTGCAAAAGATTTGCGCCCGATGCAATAATATTCAAATCCTCGTTGAATCATGCGTTCAGGTTCATATTGATTACGCCCGTCAAAAATTACCGGAGATTTCATTAGAACTTTCACGCGCTCAAAATCAGGACGTCTAAACTCATTCCACTCAGTCAACAAAAGCAATGCATCAGCATTTTCAAGCGTGTCGTAAGAATTTTTAGCATAATAAATTTTTCCGCCCCAAATATTATAAGCCGTATCCATAGCTTTTGGATCAAACGCTCTTATTTTTGCCCCTCTTTTAAGAAGTTCATCTATTATAGTGATAGAAGGCGCCATTCTCATATCATTAGTTTTGGGTTTAAAAGCAAGTCCCCATACTGCAAAAGTTTTCCCGCTTAAATCAGTTCCGAAACGAGTTAAAATTTTGTTAACAAACAGCATACGCTGCTCTTTATTAATCTCATTAATTGCCTGCAAAATTCTATGTTCACACCCGTTGTCTACAGCAGTTTTAAGAAGAGCTTTTATATCTTTCGGAAAACAACTCCCGCCATATCCAAGTCCGGGAAAGAAAAACTGCGTACCTATACGTTTATCAGAGCACATGCCGTTTCTAACCATCTCTGCATCAGCACCTACCTTTTCACAAATATTAGCCATTTCATTTGCAAAAGATATCTTCATTGCTAAAAAAGAATTCGCAGCATACTTAGTCATTTCGGCAGACCTTACATCCATAATAACAAACCTGCTTGCTGTTCTGAAAAATGATGCGTAAAGTTCCTGCATAACAGCCGTAGCTTTGGACGAATTTGAGCCAATTACGATTCTGTCAGGCTTCAGAAAATCTTCAACAGCAGCACCTTGTTTTAAAAATTCAGGATTTGAGATAACATCAAAATCACCCGAATAATATTTTCCTATAATTTCGGTAACTTTATCTGCTGTACCGACCGGTACAGTTGACTTATTAACAATAACTTTATAACCGTTCATTGCTTTCCCAATGCTTTCAGCAGCGGAAATAACATACTCTAAATCCGCAGAACCGTCTTCACTTTGAGGAGTTCCGACTGCTATAAAGCACACAAAAGATTTTTCAACTGCAGTTTTCAAATCAGTTGAAAAAGTTAATCTGTTATCCAACACATTAGATTTTATAAGTTCTTCAAGTCCCGGTTCATATATTGGAATAATCCCTTTGTTTAACTGTTCTATTTTAGAAACATCCGTATCAACACATATAACATCGTTACCCATATCCGCAAGACACGTTCCTGCAACTAATCCGACATATCCTGTTCCTATTACACAAATTTGCATTAAAGAAACTCCCATTTCTTACTTAGCCATACTTGTCAAAGTATAACTAAAAAAATATTTTTTGTAAATCAGCCATCTTTATGTAATAATTTATGAAAAAGGGGTATGTAATGGAATATAAACTTAAAGACACCACGTCAAAAGACGCTTTTAATTACGGATATTTATTAAAAAGAATTTATCCTTATATAAAACCCGTCATGGGAAGAGTTTTGTTAAATCTTTTAATAGCAGTTCCATTGGGACTTTTAGATGGTGTTATGGCATTAGCCCTAAAACCTTATATGGATTTTGTTGTTAACGGAACTCCCGATCAGACCTGGTCATTTTTAGGACAAACAATTTATATCCAAACATTTCTTGCTGCAATAATTCCTTTCGGTATTGTCGCTTTTGCGCTGTTCCAGGGGATTTTGAAATATGCCAGCAACTATTTAACCGATTGGACAGGAAATAAAATCTCAAATTCTTTAAAAGTAGCTTTATTCAAAAAATTAACAGGACTTGATCCGCAGTTTTATGATGTAAATTCATCAGGTCTGGTTCTCCAAAGATTTCTTACAGATCCTGAAACTGCTTCCAAATCAATTATTGAAACTTTAAAATCCTTTATTGCAAACGTATTCGGGCTTGTCGGACTTGTTGGGGTGCTTTTATATACCTCATGGAAGCTTGCAATTATCGGAGTTACGGTTATGGCTATTGCAATAACCCCTGTTGTATTTATCAGAAAAAAAATTAAAAAAGTATCAAACGCAACTATGGTCGTCGGCGGAAATATGACTACCAATTTTAATGAAACTTTTTCAGGAAACAAAATAATTGCAGCATACAATCTTCAAGATATGCAAAATGAAAAATTTGAAGGACAAATTCATCAACAATTTGATCTTACAATGTCACTAAGTAAAAGAGTCGGCTGGATGTCACCTATTATGTATTCGGTTTGTTCGGTCGGAATCGCTCTTGTAATGGCTTACGGAAACCACCTGATTTTAACAGGCGAACTTTCGGCAGGAAGCTTTGCATCTTTTGTAACTTCGCTTCTGCTTCTTTATAAACCGACAAAAACTTTAGGAAACAGCCTTACTTCACTTCAAACAACCTTTGTTGCTATGAGCAGAACGTTTGAACTGTTTGACCTTGTGCCTCAAATTACGTCTCCGGAAAAACCTTACGCTATGCATAACCTTGAAAAAACTATCGAATTTAAAAACGTATATTTTGAATACGAAAAAGATAAACCTGTATTAAAGAACTTTAATTTAACAGTAAACAAAAATGAAACAATCGCGCTTGTCGGAAACTCAGGCGGGGGAAAAAGTACGGTTGTAAGCCTGCTTCCAAGATTTTATGACGTAACTTCGGGTTCTGTTCAATTTGACGGAATTGATATAAGAAACTTTGACTTAAAATCACTTAGGGATAATATTTCATTTGTATTTCAGGATAACTTTCTGTTTTCAGGCACCATTAAAGATAATATTATGATGGGGAATGAAGGTGCAACAGCAGAAGAACTTGAAAAAGCAATAGAGATGGCACATCTAGACGAATTTATAGATGCTCTTGAAGACGGCTTAGACACTATTGTCGGAGAAAGAGGAACAACTTTATCGGGCGGACAGCGACAGAGAGTTGCAATTGCAAGAGCAATCCTTAAAAACGCACCGATTGTTATCTTAGATGAAGCAACATCTGCCCTCGACAATAAATCAGAAGCAATTGTTCAAAGAGCCTTAGACAACCTTATTAAAGATAAAACCGTTTTTGTAATCGCACACAGACTGTCAACAATTAAAAATGCCGACAGAATTGCGGTTATTAACGACGGAGAACTTGCAGAATTGGGTTCACACGATCAATTAATGATGCTGCCTGACGGACTTTACAGAAAACTATATGAAATGCAATTTAAAAACCAACAGGAAACAACCGCTGTTTAAAAAGGAGAAAATTTTATGACAATTGAAGTTAAACCGCTTAATGCACTTGTTTACAACCAAGAAAAAGTTAACATGAAAGACGTTATAGCACCTCCTTATGATGTTATAAGCAGCAGTTACCGAGATGAGCTTTATGAAAGAAGCCCTTATAACATAACCCGTCTTATTTTATCAAATGCCGAAACCCCTTATGAAGATGCGGCTGAAAGTTTTCACAAATGGATAAATGATAAAATTCTTATAAATAATGAAAAACCTGTTATTTTGTACCTTGTACAAAAATACAAGCTTAACGGAAAAGAAATCACCCGAAAAGGCTTTATTGCAAGAAACAAAATTGAAGATTTTTCGACCAAAAATATTCTTCCTCACGAATTTACAATGAGCGGGCCAAAGGAAGATAGATTGAAACTTACAAAAGCTTGCAAAGCTAATTTTTCACAGATTTTTATGGTTTACTCAGATCCTGAAAAGAAAATTGAAAACTCCGTTGATCTTTCTTCAGCCCCTTTTATTGATGTTACAGACGACAACGGAGTAAGAAATATCGTTTGGAAAATCGAAGACGAGCCAACAATAAAGTTAATTGAAGATGTTTTAAAAGACAAAACCCTTTTAATCGCAGACGGGCACCACAGATATGAAACCGCTATGAATTACAGAAACTTTCTTGGCGATAATGCCGGAGAAGCTAATTATGTAATGAGTTATTTCACGAATATGGATGACGATTTGCTGATATATCCGACTCACAGGATTATAACAAAATGGATTGAGCCTTACGTTCTTCTTGAAACAGTCAAAAAATACTTTGATGTTAAGGATTACACCTTCACAGGCGCAAATAAAGCAGAAGTTAAAAAAGAATTTTTATCCGCAATAGAAAAATCAGCGGAAGAAAAAATCTCAATGGGATTGTATATGAAAAACGTCAATAAATTCTACCTTTTGACTTTAAGAGAAAATGTAGATGAGATTTTAAATGAATACAATGTTCCGGATGTCTTAAAAAATCTTGATTTGACTGTTCTTCATAAGGTAATTATCACAAAAGAACTCGGATTTACGGAAGAAGAGCAGATGGCACAAGACGGAATTAAATATATTAAGGTGGAAAACGAAGCTTTTGACATGATTGATATGGGAAAAGCAGAAGCTTCATTCATTATGGCTTATCCGAAAATCGAAGATATTAAAAGGATTTCTTCTGCCGGATACAGAATGCCGCAAAAATCAACTTACTTCTACCCGAAACTTTTGTCAGGAATTGTAATAAATCCGTTACAAAATTAACTTTTAATTAAAAATTAAGCAATTATTCCTTAATTAAATACTTTATATATATATAAGAGGAAATTAAGGGAATATTGTTTTGGCGTTTGGATTTTTAAATTTTAATAATTTGAATTGTTTTGGCGGTTTAAAGGCATTTGGCGGATTCTCAAGCTTTTGTCCAATGAATTTTTGCATGCCGGCATTTTTTACAATGCCTCAATTCCCGCCAATTTCACTGTTTTCTTTTAATCAATTTACACCAACATTGCCTGATTTTAACACAAATCTTTTTAACTCACCTTATACAAAAAAAATGAATCCGAGTTTTGAAAGCTTCAAACTGACAGATATACCGCTTGACGGATTTAAGCCTGTAAATTACGCCGTACCTCCGCTTAAATTTGATTCACCGATATATGATACAACACTATTCTCGTTTAACAAAACAAAAACATCTTCTTCCTCAAGAGCTTCTTCTACAGCTAAAACATCTTCAAACTATCCGGCACCAAAAACAACAACAACCATTGAAGAAGTAAACAAAATTTATAATAAAGAAAAAGGCAAAAAGCTTGCGGAAACAACAATTGCAGGACTTAAAAATGCTAAAACAGGATATTGTGCAATAGCTGTTAAAACAGGCATAAAAGCTGCTGGACTGGGGGCTTATGAATATGGGCATGCAAATGAAATACCTCGTATTTTAAGCAAAAACAGCAATTTTAAAGAAGTTAAAGTAGCAGCCGCCGATTTAGACAAACTTCCTGCAGGATGTGTTCTTTGCTATGAACCTGGGGACTGCGGATATGATGCAGATGTCGGGCACACAGAAACCACCGATGGAAACGGGAACGCTTATAGTTTCTTTGCTAACCGCAACATTAAAAAATCTAACAAAGTTAGAGTATTCGTGCCCGTTTAGGATCTAAGTGCTTATATTCATTAAGCAGATATGAAATTCTGACTTTTAATTCACCGATAGTTCCATCATTTTCAAGACAATCATCACATAAAAGAAGCTTATCAACCTGAGGCATTTGTGCACTTATTCGGGTAGAAGCATATTCTTCGGTATATCCGTCACGCTTTAAAAGCCTTTTATATCTGTATTTGTCCTCTGAAAATACCAATATAACTTTGTCAAACATATACTGCATCTCTGCCTCGTATAATTGCGGCACTGAAACAAATACAACTGTTTCATCTTTATGTGCCTCAAAAAATTCATATATCTTTAATCTTACAAACGGATGAATTATTGCCTCAAGTTTTTTCAGCATTTTGGGATCATGAAAAACTATTTTACCAAGCTTAGCTCTACAGATATTACCTTCTGAATCAACAATATCATAACCGTTAAAGGCCTTTAGCACCTCTCGTTTTATATCTATAAATTCAGATCCTTTAAATTCCGGGATTGCATCTTTCTTGCCATCTAAAAGAGCATGCGATATATCATCAGTATTCAAAGCCGAATACCCCCATGATTTTATTATTTTCTCTACAGTAGATTTTCCTGCTGCAATGTTTCCTGTAATAGCTACTTTAATCATCCTTTTTAATCCTATTCAATAAGTTTTTCAATTCTTTTATCTGTCCTGATTTAATAGGTTTAAACTCTCCTCGTTTTAACCCATCTAAATTTATTATACCATGCCTGACACGTTTTAGCGTTTTAACTTCATACCCGAAATACTCAAACATTTTCCGGATTTGCCTGTTTAATCCTTGATAAAGTATTATTTGCATCAATGTATGTTTTTTATCAGCTTCTAAAACCGAAATGTCAGCATAAGCCTTTTTTCCCGGTTCAATTTCAATTCCCGCCGCCATTTGTTCAAGCTCATGAGGGTGAACTTGAGAATTTACAGACACCAAATATTCTTTCGGAATTTTTACTGACGGATGTGTAAGTTCATTAATCAAATCCCCATCATTTGTCAAAATCAAAAGCCCCGTTGAATCTTTATCCAATCTTCCGACAGGTTTTAGATGATACAAATTTTCCGGCAATAGATCATAAATTGTTTTTCTTCCCTTTTCATCATCAGCTGTCGTTATATATCCTGCAGGCTTATAAAATCTATAATATTCAAGTTTTACGGGACGAATAAACTTTTGATTAACAACAACTTTGTCCTTATCTGTCACAAGAAACCCTAATTCCGTTATTTTTTTACCGTTCACAAAAACAACGCCGCTTTCTATAAGTTCATCGGCCTT
This sequence comes from uncultured bacterium, assembly GCA_949297715.1. Classification (GTDB taxonomy): domain Bacteria; phylum Cyanobacteriota; class Vampirovibrionia; order Gastranaerophilales; family Gastranaerophilaceae; genus Scatenecus. The sequence goes on from CASFTJ010000010.1 coordinate 30,606, forward strand.
GCGTCTGGAACAAATCCCGGCAGAAGCTATAAACTTATTTAGACGGTAAGAGGGCATTCAACCTCCTTTTTAAACACTTCAGCAAGCACTGAAGGCATTCTTCTGTAAAGTTTTCCGTCATTATTTATCGCAACAACTTCAACTTCAGCTTCTACAAACGGCTTCAAAGTTTTTTCCGAACGTATTGTCTGAGCAAAAGTAACGGATAAACCGCTAAAACTTTTAATATAAGTTTCAATAATCAATCCGTCGTCAAGTTTTGCCGAAGATTTGTACCTGATATTAAGATTAACAACAGGCAAAACAATATCCTGAGCTTCAAGTTCAGTCAAACTGTGCCCCATCATCTGACACCACTCAACACGTCCCATTTCAAGCCATCTTAAATATGACCCGTGCCAGACCACACCGTATGAATCAGTGTCTGAATAATACACTTTCTGTTTTAAGACATTACAACTCTGTTTCATAGCTGGATTTTAACATACTTTACTAAATAAGGGAAGAAAATTAATAAAATGAAATATATTTAAAAATTAACTAAATCTTTTATCAAAATACCGAAAGTTAAAATAATTAAAAATTGTAAAAAAGATTAAAAAATTAGCAATTTTAAGTGTTTACTGATTTTATAGAAGTGTGTTCACAGATAATATAAAAACTCGAAATATTTCAGGGCAATATTACATAAACACCCCTCAAATCCAAAGGGGATATTATGCTGAACAAAAACCTGAACCGCTTATACCGGAGGATGCAAAACCCTTAATAACTTTCGGAATTTTACAGACCTTAACCGTACTTTTGCAAAAAGCTTCTAAATGGTGCGGAGATAAGCTTATGCAGGGAAAAGAGTTTACTACCCGCGAAAATATTGAAAAAGCGGCAGAACATATGCTTTCTTCAAACAACTTGAAAGACAAAATTAATGTTGAATACATAACAACAAGCAACGCACAACAAATAGCAAGAAAATACGGACAAAATAACTATGAATTTCTAAAAATACTAACCCCTGTTGCAAAAGGTGAAAATGCCTTCTATGCTGACGGGCTAAAGCTTGCCGTTGCGCCGAAATCAAAACCTTCTCTTATACTCCACGAACTTGGGCATGCCGTTAATGCAAATAAAGGCAAATTTCTTAAATACTTACAGAAATCAAAATCCAAAATTGCCAACCTGACTCCTGCACTTTTGCTGCTTAACTCTATTGCGCCAAAAGAAAAAGGGAAGAAAACTTTTTTGGAGAAATACGCAGGACTAATCGGTTTTGGAGCATTTTTACCGACGATTATTGAAGAAGGTATAGCTTCCGTAAGAGGAGTTAAGGCTGCAAAAAAAATTCAGAAAACAGTAGACAAAACAATTAAACTGGCTCCGCTAAAACGTAATTATTTCTTTGCTTGGATGACGTATTTAATTGCAGGCTTAATCTTTGGAACTGGTGTGCATTTAAATATGATGGATTTTCCCAACAAATAAGAATTGACTTAAAATAATTTTTATCGTAGACTTGGTATAGCGACCTGTGCTTCAGTTAGATTTAAATGGCTCCGGCACTCTGCCGAACAAACGATTAAGTATCGTTTGTGAGAGGACTTGGTAGCGAAAGCGGACAAGGTGCTAGGTCAGCAAAATTTCAAAATTTAATATCGGGTGTAGCACTCTGCCGAACAAACGATTAAGTATCGTTTGTGAGAGGACTTGGTAGCGGAAGCGGACAAGGTGCCAGGTCAACAAAATTTCAAAATTTAATATCGGGATGTAGCGCAGCTTGGTAGCGTACCTCGCTTGGGACGAGGGGGTCGCAGGTTCAAATCCTGTCATCCCGACCATTAAAAAGGCTTTAGAATTATCTAAAGCTTTTTTATTTGTTCTTAATAACCTATACAAATTACAGTTTAGGATATGCTATAACTTTATTTCAGGATTTACAAGCTCTTCTAATTGAGTATCTAAGATTTCGGCTAAATTTTTTAAATATAAAAGTGTCGGGTTCGTAAGCCCCCGCTCAACTTTACTATAATAACTTTTGTCAATGTCAAGTTTGTTCGCTATATCATCTTGCGACAAACCCTTCAGCGAACGCAAAACCTTCAATTTAATCCCAATTTTTTTTAAAAAATCCCTGTCATCCATAATCTTAATTTTATGGGGTTGCAATTTCTATAACAATAGTTTATATTAATATTAAATGGTTTATAAACTATTTAAATTGTTTAAATAATTATTTATAAGAGGATAAGCATACATGGCTGGTTATGTAAAATTTATTAAATATAAATTGGCTTTTACTATGGCTGAAGTTTTGATTACGATAGGAATTATAGGATTAGTTGCGGCGATGACTTTTCCAACAGTGATTAATAATGCCAGAAACAGACAGCTTGAAGCACAATTCAAAAAAGCGTATTCTATGTTATATCAGGCTGTTATATTAATGAGCAACGAAAATCCGCAATTGTGGCAAAATTATTGCGGTGACGGGCAATACGACTCCGATTACAGATTTATTACCGATTTTTCTAAACAATTCAAAGTTTTAAAACTTTATGATAAGAATACTGGTTTTTTAACAACTGTAGGATATAAACAAACCAACTTTTACCGCTCTGAAAACGGTAAATTAAATTTTAATTCTGATAGTCATAATAATGGTGCTTTTGTAACAACAAACGGAATGATAGTGTTTTCAAGCGGTTGCTGGTGGGAGCATTCGCTAGATTTTGTGGTAGATACAAACGGACTAAAGGGCCCTAATAAGTTTGGTTTTGACGTATTTTATTTCCAAATATCTAAAAATGATCAACTTTTACCATCAAATATGAATGAAACTTTTACAAACTATCACTCTTATAATGATTATTGCTGTGCATTTGATGGTAATATAGGTAAATGTATAATTCGTGACAACGGCGCAGCTTGTTCAAGATTTGCTATTATGGACAGGTTTCCGGGTGATGAAACTAAATCTTACTGGAAAAATCTGCCTAACCCATAAAAATGGCGGCTTAATTATAAATTCTGCCGCCGATTAATATTCGATTTTTTATAAATATTATTTCTGTGAAGTATGTAAATCTTGTTTTTCTGCACTGTACATGTTCATATACAAAATTTTGTTTGCCGTTGCCGAATCCAAATCTCCAAATTTTAAACCGGCTTTATTTGAATCATATATTCTTACAACCTCTACGGTTGGAGAAGCTTCTATTCCATTACAATTCAAGGAAAGTACAAATTCCTCACCTACTTTTAATGTACCATCGTGAGTTACTAGTACCCCGCCTCTTGAAATATCATTTATTGCAATGATTCTTGCATTGTTTTTACGCTTCTTCTCCGATACTTTTATAAATCCATCATCCGGATCTACTATACTGAATCTTATATACTGACGTTTAGTCGGTTTGTATGTTGATTTATCTATATCTGAAAAGTCTGGTGTTACTGTTGTTTTTTGAATTTTGTCATCTTTATATGTCAATCTGTAGAAGCTATTTTCTGTTCTTGGAAGATTAACTACTTCGTATGGGTTGTAGTGAACAACAGGTGCTTTGGTTTCCTGCGCAATTACATTTCCCATACTTAGGGCAAACGAACCGGTCAATGCTGTATAGAGTTGAGCAGTAACAGGTATATTATAGATATTTGCAATATTTCTATGATAATTATTGTCTACAATTACTGCCCATCTGTAATTTGCATCTTGTGAATATCCGGCTGAGATTACATTATCAGGAGAAACCCCTTGTATATCAAATACTAACTTTTCGCCGTCTCCAACTGTGTTAAAGCCTGATGCTTTTAAGTCTTTCGGTGAATTCGGATCTGTAAAATCATTTGCGTAAGTTCTGCCTTCCGCTGCGTCAAATCCGTCGTGTGTAAGATTTTCAACAGGTGAACTCGGTGCTTCATATGCGTGAGCTATTATATTATCTGCTCTCAATATTACATCCGCTTCCCCGTTATTTTTGCCTTTAACGTATGCATTATAAATATTAAGAGTTGAATTTGCATCATCCGGATTTACCCTTGTTTCCGGGTTAACATCAAGAACATGTATTTCCTTATGTATTTATTACTTCACCAGTTTGAGCTATATTAATTCCAGAATCTTTACCACTGTTTGTAATATTTGTATTACCTTTATTTTTGTTAAATATTTTTCCAAATATTGATAACAATCCGGAACTGCTGTTTGATACTATTAAATTGTCTTCTTTTGCATTTGATTCGTTCGTTACTTCTGCTTTTTCGGCTATTGTTATATCACCTGATTTAAACCGATTTTTAATGCAATTCAGCTAGGGGGTGCATAAAAAAGCGTTGAAGTTTAATATTTCAACGCTTTTTTAATTAATAGTTATTCTTTTATAATACATATTTAACAACGGAATTGCTGCCCTGAGAGGAAACATATAAAACATTTCCCGCAATATGAAGCCCGTATGGCTTTTGAACATTACTCAAAAGAACCGAAACTTCTCCTGCGGAAGAAATCTTTAAGACATTGTTATTATTGTAATTAGCAATATAAATATTCCCGTCAGCATCGCTAACCATTCCGATAGGGCCGTTTACACGAACATCTTTTATGTACACAATTTTCTGACCTTGAGGTGTGATTTTATAAATTGTATTATTTGAAAATCCCGCAACATAAACATTTCCCTGAATATCCGTTGTAATTCCTGTCGGACTTGGAATTCCGTTATAGACGTTATTAGACTGAGTAACAGGAGTTTTTGCGGATTCTTTTTCTTTAGCTTGAGCCTTAATTGTCTGCATATCCGTTTGAAGCATATTCGCAAGTTCCTGAGCCTTAGGCGCAATCGGTGCACTTTGCGGAATTATTGACAAATAAGACTTTGCATTATCAATTTCTCCGAGTTTTGAGCTTAATAAAGCGGCTTTATATACAGCTTCATAATCGTCGGGTTTGCGGACTATTATCTGCTTAAATACGGTTAAGGCCGAATCATACTGTTCAAGTTTTTCCAAAACAGTTCCGAGGTTGTAATATGCGTCGATATAATTCGGCGCAAGCTTTACTGCTTTATTAAACGCCTCCATTGATCGTTCGTATTCGCCCATTTTGTAGAGTTCAACCCCTTGATTATAAATAAGTTTTGCATCATTACCTATTTCTTCGGCAAACACGGCCGAACCAAGCATTAAAACCATTAATAAAACAATAAAGCTTTTTTTATTCATAAATTATCTGAACTCTCCCGACTTGTATTATATCATTAAGATTACAGCGCCGTGTGCACCGCACACGGCGCTGTATATACATAATAACAAATTATTCAATATTTGACAACTCATCAATTACGGCTTGATTTTGTTCTGCAAAATCCTTACCGCGTGCGATTATTGCAAGTTTAAGAATTTTTGCAAGATTAATTGTCGGCAATTCTCTGAAGTTATCAGGAAGTCTAAGACTCCAGTTTTCATCTCCTGATGTTCCCGGTCTGTTGTAGACATCTTTAATATTGAAGAAATCCGTAAAAAATATTTGAACATTTTCTGCTTTAGATGCAAACATCTCTACTAATTTTGTTTGAGTTAGGAAATCAGCATCTTTTGTTAATTGTGTAATTAAATCGTCTTTATTGTCACATTCTGCAAAAAGATCTTCAACAAGGTTTTTGACGTGCAGGTAACCTTCGTGAGTATTAACCATTTTATCAGCCCACATTGCGATAGGTTCGTTGTCGTGAGTTCCGACCATCGCCCAGCAGCGTGAATCTATGTTGCAGCAGCGGTATGGATGTTCGGGTTTTTCAGGAACAACAAACTGGGTTAATCTCATTCCCTGAAGCCCGTATTCCTTCATTACCGCAGCTACAGGATTTGTCAAAGTTCCCAAATCTTCGCAAACGATTGCGTCTTTATCAAGACCTTCTTCTTCAGCAGCCGCTATAACTATTTTTTCAATTAATCTTCCGTAAAGATGAATTTGCTCTTTAGTTAAAGTCTTAACACGTTTTTCTTTATCTGCTTCTAAAGTTTCATCAAGATCTTCAAGTCTTGCAATAGCGTATTTTTTAAGTTCCGGATGCTCAGGAGAAGAATATAATCTTCCTGCCCCTTGTTCTATACGAGGCTTTTTACCTGCTTTATAAACCCAAGGATCAATAAGTCCTACAATATGGTCAATTCTTACTCCGCCGGGATTTTCTCTAAACATCTTTTTATAAAGATTTTTAAGTAAAATTCCGCCCTCATCCAATGAACCGTCATCATTATACATTCTGTCAGGATTCATAACAGGAAATCCCCAGGCTTGACCGTCTTTTGAGAAGTAATCCGGAGGACAACCTAACATCCAGCCTTCCATAAACAATGATTGATATGCCCAAGTGTCACGGTCTGAAAATGCAACCTGACGGTCTGCTATCATTTTAATTCCTGCATTTTTAGCGTATTCTCTTGTCTTTTCGTTTTGCTTGTTCAGAACAAATTGAATAAATTTATACTGCTCAATTGCATCCGAATATTTTTGAGAAATTTCGTTAATCCGTTTTGAATATTCGATTTTTTCTTCGTTTGATTTTGGATTAAAGAGGTTTTTGTCCACTTCTGATGTCCACAGAGGCCAGTAATCGTTGCCATGTTCTATTGAAAGGGCTTCATATAAGCTGTCTTTATCAAGCCAGTAATCGTTTTCAAGCTTGTAAGTTTCAAATTCTTTTTTCAATTCCGCACTTCCATTTGCCTTAAAATTATTCCAAGCTTCTTCAAGTGCTTCATTTTGTTTTTTGTAAATATAAGAATAAGCCGTTTTATTTATATTTTTATTTGGATTGCATTCAACGATAGAATTGTAGGTTTCTACAGATAAAATATTATTCCACTCATCGGTTGTAAGCTGTTTTAAATCAATAAAAAGCGGATTACCGGAGAATATTGTTCCAGTATAAGGCGAAGAATCACAACCTTTAGTCTTGCCTGCAGGCCCTAGCTGAATTGCATTAAAAATTCCTTTTGCAAAATCAATAACTTCACGTCCGCCGTTGGAATTTATTGAACCAAACCCTGTATTTTCACCTGCTGAGGCAGGAAAACTTCCGCCATGGATGATAAAAGCAAAATTCTTTTTATCAAGAGTTTTAAGTGCTTTTTGAATTACATCAGTATAATTGAGTGTACAAACCATAAATTTCTCCCTTTTACCCTAATAACACAAGAGAATAGTAGCATAAGCAAGTTTTTTTTACAACATGAAATAACGCTTCAAAAATATAAAAAACAACGCAGTTTCAGTTTTGAAACTACGTTGTTTTTGTAACTTATACTGCGAGGTATTTACGCAATATACTTATTAATTATTTGTTGTAAAGAACTGCTCTTGATGCAGCTGAAGCCGGAATTACAGATTGGTCATACAAAGCAACCGGATAGATATCTGTCGGGCTTGATACTGTACAAGTTGCATCATCATCACCTGCTGTACCTGACAAAGAGCCTTGGTCACACTGAACAACACGGTTCGGAGCTTTCTGTCCGTTTACATCAATAAATCCATAGCAGTAATTGTCAGCTGCAACACCAATATTTGTGTTAGCTTTTTGGCAAGTGTCTTGTCTGTTATCGAAAATAAATGTGATACCGTCATTCATAAATAAGAATGTTGTTTCAGCCGGCCAGCTTTGTCCTGCGGTAAGAACTGGAAATGCATCGCCACCGTGATTACCTTGAAAGCCTTCATAATCATCTTTATCAGTGTTACTTACAATAATCCATTGATTAGCATCACCTGCAGTTGTTGTATAACCGTTACCTGATTCTCTTACAATGTTCAAGCGGTTATGAAAAACATCCCATAATGACTGTGCACCAGCAGCTGCCGTACCTGCACTAGTAATACCTGTTGCGTTAGTACCAGCTACAACCTGTGACAAATCATAGTCGTTAAGTGCGATGTTCATAACTACAGCTTGTGAAAGAACTGTTAATGCTTTTTTAAATCCTGTTTTGTACTGTGCACCTTGTGTTGAGTTAATCAATGTAGGCATTGTCATTGCTGCTACAACACCAATAATACCCAAAGTGATCAAAACTTCTGCAAGAGTAAAACCTTTGAATTTTGTCATAATTCTCACCTTTCTTTTTTACTGTGAACCTGCTGCATAACCTCATACCTCACCGTATGCAGCTTGTTCCAAATAACCTCCGAGCTTCACGTACAGCCCGAAAACCAACTATGTACAAATATTTCGCCCTGTACCAACTGACCATCTTTTTCACCTCTTAACCCTCGTTAATTAGGTAAACCCATTCGGTGCAGGTATTTCAAAACTATTTGTTATAAACTTATTTTATATCTATATCCCAATATTGTCAAGTCCTCTAATCGTATGAAGCCCATAATTGTTACATTTTCAGCCTTTTTTTTATCTGAAATCTTAGCCTTTTTTGCCTCTAATTCTGCTTTTCGGGCTACGTGCCTCTAACCCTGTCGGCTTAATACTTTAGTATTAGTTTTTAACATTTCGTAATAATATTTTGTAAATTTTTGTCTCAATTTTTAAACTTATTTTTTGCATATAAAAATCCCGCTCTCATATCAGAAAAACGGGATTTTTAATTTTTAACAAAATTTTATTTTTAAATCAGCTTTGAAAGATCCTCTACAATAAGTTCTTTGGTTAAGTGATACCGTTTGTACTGTTCCTCCAGCAGCATTCTATCGGTAAATTCCTTTTTCCCGCCAAAATTCAGAACTTTTATATTTGAATTTCCGTAAAATCTTGAAATTTTTTCTCCGTATCCGCCGTTTATAACTCCGTTTTCAAGAGTTATGACTATATCGTGGTCTTTTTTAAGACTTTCCAAAAGCTCTTTGTCCAATCCTGTTATATAAACAGGGTTTATTAGCGTTGCGTCAATTCCGAGTTTATCCTTTATCTGTTTGACGGTTTCAGCACCGAGTTTAAAGAAGTCGCCCAATGCGATTACGGCAATCTTGCTGCCTTTTTGTACAAGCTTTGACTTATTTAATATTGAATAATCGGTTTTATCTTCTATTCCGGTCGTGACAAAGCTTGCGAACGGGACTCTTATTGCAACAGAATAATCTTTCTGCTCAATAGACCAGTCAAGCATTCTTAAATATTCTTCTTTTGTCGTCGGGGCAAGGTAGACTATGTTCGGAATATTTGAAATCATCGGAATATCAAATGAGCCGACATGGGTTGCATCCATCGGGGACAGCCCGCCCCAGTATACCAAAATTGTTGCAGGGGAATTATTCAAAGCCAAATCTTGCGATAATTGGTCGTAAGTTCTCTGGATAAAGGAGCTTATTACAGCCAATACAGGCTTTGCACCGTTTTTGGCAAGCGCTGATGCGTAAGCTACTGCGTGTTCTTCAGCTATACCGGGATCTGTGTAATTTTTGCCCATCTTTTGTCTGAATTCAGGCGTAAATCCGTATGCACCTGGGGTTGAGGGGGATATCGCAATCAGTGTCGGGTCTTCTTCGTGTTTCTTCAAAAGATAATCCGTTGTCAAAGTTTCGTAACTTTCTGACAGAGCTTGTGATTGCGTTGTTTCGTTCATGAATCCCGGAATCGTCCAGTGATATTTCTCTTTGTTTTCTTCTGCCTGTTTATAGCCTTTTCCTTTCAGGGTATGGATATGCACTACTGTCGGATGGTTTGTGTCTTTAACTTCCATAAAGGCTTTTATAAGGGTTTCAATATCGTTGCCGTTATCAACATAAAGGTAATCAAAGCCCAGCGCTTTAAAGATATTGTTTTCCGATTTTCCGTTTGTATCTCTTAAAGCTTTTAAATTTTTATATAATCCGCCTTGAGTTTCGGCAATTGACATTTCGTTGTCGTTTACAATTAAAATTATGTTGCTGTCAAGAACAGAAGCATTGTTAAAACCTTCAAACGCTTCGCCCCCGCTCATTGAACCGTCACCTACTATTGCAATTACGTTATATTTTTCGCCGTTTAAATCTCTTGCTTTCGCTAATCCTGTTGCAAGGCTTGCGGCTGTTGAGGTGTGACCGATTATGAAGTTGTCATGTTCACTTTCGTTCGGGTTTGAGTAGCCTGATATTGTCGTGTTTTCAGGATGCAAAAATCCGTCTTTGCGCCCTGTGATTATTTTGTGAGGATATATCTGGTGCGATACATCAAATACTATCTTATCTTCCGGCGAATTGAATACGTAATGCAGCGCAATCGTCGCTTCTACAATACCTAAGTCTGGCCCTAAATGTCCGCCGATTGTGTTTACGCGGGTTAAAATTGCTTCTCTGATTTCGGATGAAAGCTTATTCATCTCTTCAGGCGTAAGTTTTTTTACGTCTTCGGGTGAATTTACATTATTTAATACGTTCACGGCTATCTTCTCCTTATTATTTATTGTTACTCTTAAATTATAACTTTTGAGAGCTGCTATCAGTCAAGAGTTAATTTTATTTTTATGAAGTCATAACAAATTACACCGGCTATGATTTTTATTAGTTTTCAGACGCAATCTTTACGACTACCTTCTTAACTTTGCAAGATGCTGATGAGATTAATTGAGGTTTATGAGCTTCTTGCGGGTTCAACAAAGCAAAAAAGCCCTGCTTTAGCGGAAGCTTTATCACCGGATTACTGGCGTCATAAAAAAATGCTATGTCTCGGTCTGAATTGTAGGCATCCTTTACTTCTAAGCCTTCAAGAGAAGTGTATTCTATTATTTCTTCTCCTGCCAAAAGAAGCTGTATATCTGCATATTTCTGATGAGCTTCAAAGTAACCATTCTCTTTTGTTTGGTATTCCTCAATATTTGCGTAAATTTTATCGGAAATTTCGTACCGTTTGCATTCCTCATCACCTGTCAAATTCTTTATAAACTCAACGGCGGATTCATCTATATTATACAAATCAATGTTTTCTATTTTATCGTAAATCATTGTCCCTCTTTTTTAAGCAAGTTCCAGCATTGCTTTTTCAAATTCTTCTTTCTTAGGAGCTTTACCATGCCAGCCTGCGTTGTTTTCCATAAAGCTTACCCCTTTGCCTTTGATTGTGTTTGCTATTATCGCTGTCGGGCAAGGGTTTTTCTTTGCTTTTTCTATTGCATCGTAAATAGATTGAATATCGTGTCCGTCAATTTCTGTTACATCCCAGCCAAAAGCTTTAAGCTTTTCATCCAGCGGGTTAAGTGATTTGATATTTTCGGTTTCTCCGTCAATTTGTAGCATGTTTCTGTCAATTATTGCAACAAGATTGTCAAGTTTGCGGTGAGAAGCGTTCATAAAACCTTCCCAAACACTTCCTTCCTGAAGTTCTCCGTCACCCAAAAGTACAAAAACATTTGCGTTATTTTGATTTAGTTTAAGCGCAAGCGCAATTCCGCATGCTATTGATAATCCTTGTCCTAAAGAACCCGTTGCAACTTCTACCCCAGGACATATTGGCGTCGGATGCCCCTGAAGTCTGCTTCCGAATTTTCTAAATGTCATTAGTTCTTCTTTTTCAAAATATCCTAACTGGGATAACACTGAATAATAAGCAGGAGATACATGCCCTTTTGACAATATAAATCTGTCCCTGCTATCAAAATCATTAGATCTGTGCCATTGTGGTACATTTTTCATACATTTGTGAAATAAAACCGTTAATATTTCAACTGATGATAAAGAGCCTCCAATATGCCCCGATGATGCATTATATACCATCTTCACAATATTTTGTCTGTTTTCTTTACAGAAGGCTTTAATTTCTTTTATTTCTGTATCAGTAAGCATATTTTATACTCCTATTATTCTCTCTTTTAAAACCTTTAACACAAACAGCGGCAATGTCGGAAATATCCTCTTAAATCGCTTAGGCTCTTTAACAGTTCTATATAACCATTCAAGTCCTAATTTCTGATAAATTTCCGGCGCTCTTCTCACAATTCCCGCCCATACGTCAAAACTTCCGCCGACTCCGATAAATAAAGTATTCGGAAGAAGTTTTTTGGCTTTGTAATTAAATTCCTCCTGCTTGGGAGCTCCTAGTGCTGTTAAAACAACATCTGGACAGCTTGCGGTTAACTCATTCAAAATTTCACTGTCATCTTTGAAATACCCGTCATGCGAGTATACTATATTAATATTTTTAATCTCTTTTTGTAAATTCTCAACCGCTTTTTCTATAACCTCCGGCTTTGCACCGATTAACGCACAGGTTTTGTTTTCGGCGGAAGATTTCTCCAGAATTTTTCTCCCGAATTCTATCCCTGCAATCCTTCTGACATCATGCCCTAATATCTTTAATCCGATTTGAACTCCGATGCCATCAGGAATTACAAGTTCTGATTCTTTTATTATATCCGCAAATTCAGGATGCTTGGATGCATAAAATATCATCTCGGGATTTATTGTGATTACCTGCCCTTTTTGAGCATATTTTAACGCCTCGTCAATTGTAAACGTATCTATCGGCAAATTTTGAAGTTTTACTAGTTCTCTTTCCATAACGCCATTATAATCCAAGAATTTGTTTAGGTAAATATTTTAAGAAATTAAACTTTCTGAATAAATCATAATATTTTTTTTATTTGAAATATTACACAAGTGGCTAATTGTATTTAAATTACTATGAACGTTTAATATAGTTAAATCTTTTTCATACTTCCAGCTATTCTTAATTCCAACGAGCTCTGTTTAAGGGCTCTTTTCATTTCTTTTTGTTGTAAAATCTTTTTATGAGTGAAAAAGAAAAAAGAGCAAGAGAATTATTCAGAAGCGGATATAACTGCGCACAGTCGGTTTTTTGCACGTTTTGTGATGAAACAGGCATGAAGTTTGAAGATGCTCTTAAACTATCTTCTTCTTTCGGCGGTGGGATGGGAAGGCTAAGAGAAGTTTGCGGAGCGGTAAGTGCTATGTTTATGATTGCTGGAATTTTATACGGATATACTTCGCCTAATAATGACGAAATTAAAGGTCAGCATTATACTCTTATTCAAGAGCTTGCTGAAAAATTTAAACAAAAATACGATACCATAATTTGCCGGGAATTACTTGGGCTTGAAGAAAAACAGGATTCTCCGATTCCTTCAAAGCGGACTCAGGAATATTACGAAAACCGCCCTTGTGAAAATTTTATAGGGTTTGCAGCTCAAATTATTGAGGAAATGATTGAACAAAAACAAAAATCAGATTTTTAATTTTAGCTATTTAATTGTACTTTCTAATTAAAAATCGTTGTCGTCAATTCCCGGATCCCCAATCGGCTGGGCCTTTGGAGTATTCTCCTTAACTTCCTGAGTTGTTTCAACATAATTTCCGTAAAGTTCTTTGTTATTTTCTGCTTCAATATCTTTTCTTACAGGCTTCACGATTACTCGAAGCTTTGGAAAAAGTTCGTTTTTGCTTCTTAAATGTGAAAGCACCATTATTCTCGGCATACGAAGTTCAAAGACATTGTTAAAAAGCTTGTTTTCAGGATTGTAAAATTCAAACTGATACTTGTAAAAATCTCTGTCTGTATCGTTTAATATCATAAATGCACGGCGCCTGAATATGGGCAACACAACTTCTATTTTGTCATCTTTAAATTCAGACACAAGCAAAATTTTTACATCAGGGAACAACTGCTGAACTTCTTCTTTTGATAGCTCTCTTGTGTTAATTGTTTCTCCGTCATATAGCAATTCAAAAAATTTAAGCATATGCGCACTGTAAGCATACAAACGGCCGTAATATAAAAATTCATAAGTTGTATTAAGTTCAAAAGTTTTGTCGCCGCATGTTAATTCAGTATAACTTCCAGTCCCAACCGAAACATGTTTTGTACACACTTCATGTCCAAGACCTAGATTTCTTGACCAAACTTTGGTCGCCGGGTTGTAATCAACAATCTGTCTGTCTTTCAAAGCATTAAGAACAGCCTGATCAACTTCATAAGCATAAACACTTCCGCCAAAAAGTGCTATCATTAATGCTGCAAATAAAACTTTTTTCATAAATTTTACTCCCCCGCTTTATATTTCATAATATCACAAAAAGATTTTCTTAGAAATACAATTAAACTGTTCTAACAAGACTTGGTCTTTGTGAATTTGAGTCTGCGGAAAAATCTGATTTTTTATAAGATTTTGTATAATAATAAACTCCTGCACCGAGTATTACAGCACCTGCAGCTATTAAAGGCAGAAGATATTTGTTTTTAATTTTAGTTTTTGAAGATGCTTCTTCCGTATTTTCAAGAAGATTTTCTAATGAGACAATTTCCCCTGACGGGGCTTGCTCGTAAAGAAAATCTCTGTATTTTACTATTGAAGCATATAAAACAGGGTGCTTTTTATCTAACCCTCTTGCTTTAAAGATCTTTTCAAGAGAATCCATTTTATTTGCGCCGTAACCGCTTTCGACTGCTTCGTGGTATTGTTTTTTGAAGTCATAAAGAATTTTATGAGCATAATTTTCGGTTGGTGTATCTTCACAATTGAAATCATGCTTGTCAAAACGTACTTTATACCCGAATGTATCCATAAAGAAGGACATTGTGTTTTTGCCGGTCATTGCTTCCGCTGCTTTTGCCTTTGCGTACTCTTCAGGAATATTTACAAAATCTTTATCCAGATTAAATAATTTGGCTAACGGCTCAATTGAATTTGCTTTTGGATTTGTATAACTGACATTTCCGTCTGCGCCTTTAATAGGATAAGGTATATCGTTTGCTATTTGGGCAAGAGGCTGATGGTCATGATTGCCGACACCTACTATCGAATATTCAGGATCAAATCCGCGTCTTGCATAAGCTTCATTGGAACCCCAATTATCTGACATGTACATTGTGCTCAAAATTTTTACTCTTTTGTTAATCGGATCTATAACTTTTCCATCCTTTTCCCAGTCAAAGTCGCCGGGACCTGCTTCAAATTCCCATATAAGATTTTTAGGATCATAATCTTCCCCTTTTACCTCTTTAACCCAGTTTTCAATAAGAGTCAGAATTTTATCCCCGAAATACGGTTTTTCTATTTTTGAATTGTCTTTGTTGTTAATTAATCTCGGCTGCACATAAGACCAGCCAACATCAAACCTAATCATATCATATCGGCGCGCCATATTTTGCACTTTGTATTTCAAATACCTGTGCGCATCCGTATTTTCGTTTTCTATATCTTTGAATTTCGGAATCGGAAGCACCCAGCCCAATGAATTATCTAAGTCAAATGCGTACATTCTGGCTTTTACTTCATCTCCGGTTGCTCCTATAAGACAGTCTCCGCAGTATTTTACTCCTATTGAATTTAAAAATTCTCTTGATTTTTGAAGATGATTTTCCGCTAAGAATTGTTTGAATTTAAAAAAATCACCCTTATCTTTATATAAAAAGTCTATCCATTCGCTGTTTTGTTCTTTAAATTTTTGGTAGGCTTGCTTTAACGGAGTTGAATCTTCAAGCTGTTCAAATCTTTCATAAGCTTTTTTTAACGCTTTATCAGTTCCACCGTTTTCGCTCATTATGTTTTGGAAATTTGCAAAGCGGTCTTTATCATTCCTTGTGTTAGATTTAACAATTTCCGCTGCTTCTTCTTCAGTTAAAAGATTTGAATATTCCGGAGTTGTCAGTAAAAACGGATTTATTTGATGATCTCCGAGAGCAAGTGAAGTGCTTCTGTAATTACAATAAAATTCATTTGGATAAGGTTCAATTTGACCTGAGGGAAGATCTTCCAATACATTAAATCCAAGCATTGTGTGCATATATTTAACATATTCTTGCTCGATTTTTGAAGTCAAATGCCCGATACCTGTGTTTTTGTCTGGCGCTTGAGGAAGACTCTGCGACGGCATTATGAATATGTCGTGACCTGTTAATCCTATAATCTCCTTCCCCTGTTTTAAAATGCTCTCGTATTCCTTTTGCTCCTCAATGTTTAACGGCCGACTGCCAAATACAACACCCCGTGATATTGGTGAAATTCTCAAAACTATTACTCCTTTACAGAAAACATATTTATCCTACGGTAGAATTATACCATAAAAAAAATTTTATAATAAAAATTAATTTTCATTAATCTGCTGCATAAGTTCTTTTTTAACATCAGAAAGAGGACCGTTATTTGGAGTTCTGACATTTCTGTAATAATTTTTTGCATAAGTAAACGGAAATTTCGGAATCCAGCTCGCCCTCATAAAAATATTAACCGTATCCGCACCTTTTGAAAGCATAAGTTCATCAATTGTATCTTCATAAGCAGGAGAAATTGATGAAAACAATTTCAAAAAGTAATCGGTTGCAGTAACAGCCGAATATCCCGCTGCAGGAACAGGGTTTGTTATAAGTTCGGTTATTTTAAAATTACTGTTTGTTTTAAGATCTGCTATGTCTGAAGGAAGCGTAAGCGTATCTGCCGAAACCTGTTCTATTTCGTACCATTTGCCCTGATACTCTACACGCATTATATTAGGTTGCGGCATGTAAATATCATCACATATATTATCAATAAGTTGATTTCCCTGAAAATCCACAACACCGTACTTGTAATTTTTATAAGTTAAAAACATTCCGCCAAATAAAAGGTTTATCTTGGAATATTCCGGCGAAACAATCGCATTGCCGTTTTCATCATAAATTCCGTAATCGTTATCGTTGCCGAGTTTTACAAATTTTCCCAAAATTCTTTCAGCTTGTCTGTATTTGGGCTTGATAATAAAATTCCCGTCACAATCCATTATCCCGAATTTATTCTTTTTTTGGACAATCCAAGAGGTTTCGCCAAGCCTAATAAGCTTCTGATATTCGGCTTCCGTAATTATATCTTCGGATTTGGTTCTAAGCCCAAATTTTCCGTCATCACTGTATACTTCAATATCAGACATTGAATTTTGTGAGGCATAACCCTCAATAGCGTAAGCCCCGCCTTGAATTAAAATACATATCAGTATTAATAACAAACCTTTTTTCATAACATTATTTTAGCATAAAATTTTTTCATGTTATAATTTTGTCAGGTAAAGATATGAAAGTTGGTAAAGCGGTTAAAATATTATCAATAGTTTTGGGAGCAGGAGTCGTAATAGGAGGACTTTCAACATTTACTTACGTTAAAGTTCTGCCATCTGTTGTTGCGAATCCTAAAACTTCTGCTTTTGTTTCAAAAACCTTAAAAAAACATGCTGGTATCGACTTGGCAATTGAAAAACCTGAACTTCATACCGCACTTAATCCGTCTTTAGGCTTTAAAGTCGGTAAAATTTTAATTACAAAAGACGGCGCTGAAGTTGTTAATCTTGAAAATTTCGGGATTAAACTTTCATTTGAAGATATTTTTAACAAGCACATAGTTATAAATGAGCTTGGTGCAGATTACATTTTTGTTGATGTAAATAAGGCAATGTCGCTTATTCCTGAGCAAAAGCAAGAAACCGAAGAAAAACAGGAATTTGATTGGAATATAGATCTTTTCAGCGCAAAAATGTTTGTTAAAGAAAGCTTATTTACCTACAAACCTGACGCAAATACCTTTATAAGATTGAGAGGTAAGGATTTTGAAATAAATAATCAGGACGTAAAAAATTATATCCATTTTAAAGTTTTTACGGAATTTGCTAAAAATAACAAGAAAATAACTATTGCAAGTGCTGACAGGAACAGAATTTTTATAGAAGATCACGCACTTCATATAAAAGATTTCGGATTTTTTATAAATAAATCACACGTAAGTGTTAACGCTTATGCAGATAACAAGAAAAACCATTTTTTAAAACTTTCTACAAAGAACTTTAATATAAAAGACGTTATTGATATTGTTGAATCTAATTTAATAATAAGTAACGGAAGCACACTTCTTGCGGGATTTAAAGATTTAAGAGGAAGTTTTGACTCAAGTGTTGTTCTATATAACAAAAAAATCAAAGGCAAAATTACCTTAAATGACTTCGAGTGCTCTTTAATTCCCGTTAACAACCTTCCTGTAAAACTTGAATCAGGTGTTGCTAATATCGACAACAAAGACATAATTTTTTCTGATGTAAAGGGTTATTACGGTAAAGACAAAGCCAATACTCTAAAAATTTACGGCGGGATTTATGATTATTTCAAAACCGCAAAAACTAACTTCACAATAGATACAATTGCGACTAACGAATTTGCGGAAAATTATCTTTCAAAAGTGGTTAATTTCCCGTTTACGATTGTAGGCAAAGGAGGCGGAACAAGAATTATATTTGACGCTCTCGGCGAAAAAATGGATTTGACAGTGCTGTTCAAGCTTCCGAAAGGCGATGATATTCTGGTAGACGGAATGTCATTCAGCCCAACAGGCTACGACCGTGCCGCACGCGCAATAATGCATTTTAAAGGTGACAATATAAATATTGAAACAATTGAATATTATATAGCCGAAACTATCCAAAAAGGTTCTAAGATTAAACCTATTCTCACTCTAAACGGAAACGTCACAATGGCAGGTATAATAAAAGATTTCGGCTTTAATATTCCAAATCCGTTGCCGAGCGAGTTTTTGAACCTTTTTGCTCAGCAGAAAGTTTTCAAAAAAGGAACTATCGCAGGAAATTTGCATTATATAAATACCGGCAAAGTTCCGAAAATTCAGGGGAATATGGAGCTTGACGGGATAAGGATTCCTGCTCAAAGGCTTTCAGTAAAACATGCAAACCTTGAAACAACCGGAGAATCCGTAAAAATTAAGGCAAACGGGCGTTACAGAAGAGCAGGTTACGAGTTTACCGGAGATTTCAAAAATGAACTGCTGTTCCCGATTGTTGTAAATAACATAACTTTGAAAATTGATAAACTCGATATTGAACGTATATTAAATTCCTTCAATAATCAGACAGTATCAACTGAGGTTAATAAAGAAGCTTTTGCAACCGCTACAGAAGCTGATATCGAAGATGAAAACGGAGACGTATCACAGGAAGCATTCAACCCCGGAATGTTGATTATTAAAAGATGTATTCTCCATATTGCAGAAGGTTCGTATAAAGAGATTAAATTCTCTGACCTCGGAGCAAATATGACACTTGATGAAAATAGCCTTCTGAAAGTCACTTCAAATCGTTTTGATATAGCAGAAGGGATTTCGTCAGCCAAAATCGAATGCGACTTAAAAAATCATTTATATTCAATTGTTTTGGGAATTAAAGACGTAAACAGCGATATAATGGCGACATCTTTGCTTGCATTGCCAAGAGAAATTTCAGGAAAAGCAAGCGGCTTGATTTCACTGAATACTGATGACAGCCTTAAACTTAACGGAGCAATTAAATTTGCGGTAAATAACGGTACAATTCAAAAAATCGGGTTGGTTGAATATATTCTTAAATTTGCGGCACTGTTCAGAAACCCGCTTGCGATGATCAGCCCCTCAACGTTTATGGATTTGATAAACGTACCGGAAGGTAATTTCGATAAAATTTCAGGCGAACTTAAGCTTAAAAATAATGTCGTTGAAAATATTATGATAAAATCTAAAGCCGAACAGTTAAGCGCCTTTGTTGTCGGAAGGTACGACCTTGAAACAAAAGATGCTTCTTTAAGAATTTATACAAAATTAAGCAATAAAGATAAAGGATTTTCAGGATTTTTGCGTAATATATCTCTCAATAGTCTTGCCAACCGAGTTCCGTTAAGCAGCCGAAACGACAGCCATTATTATGCAGCAGAACTTTCTCAACTGCCCCAAATAAGTGCTGATGATAAGGATTGTCAGGTATTTTTAACAACCGTTGACGGGGATGTTGAGCATTATAACTTCCTTTCTTCTTTGAAAAGAATAAAATAGGCTTTCAAATTGTATTTTATAAAGTTTGACAACTTTTGCTTGCTCTGCCTTGTCGTATTTTAAGCAGCTCATTAATATTCTTGCAACTGCCTTTCAGGAGGATTGTTAATTTTTGGTTAAAGAATTAAGATTTAAGTTAAACCGGAGTGATAATAATAAGTGTAGAGAGTAATAAAAACTGAAAGGAGATAATGAATATGAAATTCTTAATTAAAAAATCACCGGACGGATTTATTAAATCAGTAAACGACGAAATCAGCTCAATTTTGAACCGTAATTTTGACAGCCTGTTTCCTGAATATATTTTTACGGAAGATTTTGATAAATTAACTATTCCTGTAGAAATTAAAGAAAAAGATAATGAATATCAGGTTAAGGCTGAACTTCCTGGAGTAAAGAAAGAAGACCTTGATATTGATATTGACAAAAATCACATCATAATCAATGCTAAAAAAGAAGAAGATATAGAAGAAGATACAAAATCTTACAGAAAATCCGAATTCAGATACGGTGAATTTTCAAGATCAGTATATTTTCCGATGGATATTGATGTTGAAAAAACTAACGCAAAACTTGAACACGGCATCTTAAAGATTAAAGCTCCAAAAGTTATTGCTGAAAAATCTCAAAACAAAAAACTTACGGTTGAATAAAATTTTAATAAATTATACCCATAAAAAGAATTGCATAAGGCTAAAGGCTATAAATCTTAAACATATAATAATAAAAAATACGATAACAATGTTATCGTATTTTTTATTATCTTGATAAACTCTCTAATATAAAACCTTTAAATTACAATTCAAAAACATTGTATAGCGAACTCATATCAATTATGAAACAGTCATCTCAAGAATATTATAATATGAAAAGAATATTCCGTTTATAGAACTTTAAAGACATGTTTTAGACTTTAATATTTATCTTTTTACAAGTATTCGGTACAACTTTTATCCCATTTTCTCTAATATACTGAATACTTTTTTCAAATGTTTTGTCAATTACAGCTTTTGCATTGAATGGCTGTATCATAACCATTTCAGCAATGATTTTTGAAGGATTTTTAATAATTCCATAGGGTGTAATCAATTTAGTTATTTTCATTTAAATCTCCTAAAAACAAATGTCGGAGATGGGACTTGTCTTGGTCGCTCGCGTTTAACGGCAATTTCGTGTTTTGTTTTCGTGATTTCATCACTCCAAACAAAAACACTCCAGCCTCAGCTCGCTCCCGCTGAACCCACAAAAACGGATTAAAGCCCTCATCATTCTTCAAATAAAAAAGATGATAACAAAAGTCATCATCTTTTTTATGGTGTCGGAGATGGGACTTGAACCCACACAGATTTCTCCATACGCACCTGAAACGTACGTGTCTACCATTCCACCACTCCGACATTATTTTTTATTTATTTTTCAATTGCAATTTATATGCTCTTATTCCTTATATCATAAATAAAATTAAAAATCTATCTATATACACAAAAAAGAGTCCGAAAAATTTCGGACTCCTTTTGTCATTTGTTTTATTTATTCATCAACACCAGTTGTTGAAAGATTACCGTTTTCAGTGTTTGCGTACATTTGATCTTTTTGGATATCGCCATTACCATCCATTAACAAGCTTAAGTATAATAATTTGTTAGCTGTTGCAAGATCAAGGTCTACGAATTCACCTCCGGCAGTTCTGTCATTTGCTGATACAATTTTTACGTTAGCATCTATTTCAACATCACCGTATTTAAGATGTACCGGAACAACATCTCCAACTTTAAGGGTTTTGTTGTGGCTTAAGAGGACACCGCCTCTTGATATGTTCAGGATTCCGCCGACTTCCGGTGCTGATTCAAATACTATCGGGTTCGGGTTGCCTTCAATATCAAATCTTATATATTGACGTTTGTCTATTACCGAAATATTGTCATCGATTTCTTTTTTCCAAGTCCGTTTAGCATCGTCCATGTCTACCGGTGGCGGAGTAGGTTCATCATCATCGTCATCACCCACAGGCGGATTTGGCTCATCATCGCCGTCGTCACCGTCGTCACCGTCATCGCCGTCATCGCCGTCGTCACCATCATCACCATCATCGCCATCATCGTCGTCATCACCAATCGGCGGATCAGGTTGATCATCACCATCGTCGTCATCACCTACTGGTGGATCCGGTTCTGGTTCGGGAACAACTAAATCATCACCTTGTTCTATATCAGGATCAAATGGTTCTTCAAATTCATCATTATCTTTCTGACCGCTTCCATCAGGATCTGGATCATTATTTGTCGGGTCGCCATCACCGTCTTGATCCCAGTAATAATAGCTTCTTAATCCTTCATCCTGACCGATTTCAGTAACATCATCCGGTCGTACAGCTTTACCTCTGATTGATACAGGAGTATCAGGATCTCCCGCATTTACTATCGGGTTAGTTGTCGGATCTTTTGTTACCTGAGACAATCCATCAGGATTGTTAGGATCATTATATCTGTGTTTACCCATGTTGAAGTAGTATCCGCCAACATAAGCGTTATCTGCTGTTACTGTAATATCTTGATCCATTCCGGGGTGGCTTACTGAGCCTTTGCCGTTTATTGTACCGTTTTTAATTATTATCGTTGAATTCGGATAGTGTCCGTTTTCAAATGTGTTCGGATCTGAAGGGGTTCCAAGGTCAAGTGCTGTAATATCAGCTTTTTCCGGAACTATACCTTCATATTTTCCGTAATAATCACCTGTTGAGGCATATCTTGACGGTGCACCTCCAAGGTTTTCAATGTAAATTGCAGGACCTCTGTTGTCGATATTAACTTCATTCTGCGCTGTTACATCATTTATGTAAGTTTCACCTGAAAATTCAGCGTTTACCGAGCCTTCTCTTGAAACAATCGTACAAACTCTTGTGTCATTTTTGCTTGCGTCTGCATTGTCAAGACCTTTGATATTTACATCCTTGATTGCAAGGAATTCAACACCGCCGTTTGAAGCTAAGATAGGATCTTCTCTTAGACCTGCACTGTGCGGATCAGAAGCTTCATCGTTTTCATTTGCAATATCAATGTCAACTCCGGTTTGGATAAATGTAATTCTGTCAGCTTTGCTTGCACCTATACTTCCGCTTGCTATTGCTGAAATTGCATCACCTTTTAGGTTTGGAGTTGTATTGTTATCTGCTGAACTGTTTACAATATTATATGCTGTTGCACCTTTGTTATATTTGTCATCTGCAAGAAGAATAACTTTACCGTTTTCTGCGTGAATTCTGTTAACGTGCATATCCTTATCCAAGCTTGCCATATTTACAAGTGCGTTTTCGCCCGTGCTGTCAGCTGTTATCGCACCGTCTATTGATGTGTTAATTGATTTTGTAAGATTTCTTTCACTTGGGCCTATACCTGTGCAGACACCGCCGTCACAAAGTCCTAAATCTGTTCCGATTTGACCATCTTGTGCATTAATTGTAAGATCTGCACCGTTTGTTGTGGTTATTAGAGTTTTAGTTGCATCCTTATAGCCTGCGCTGTCTGGGGTAATATTCTTATCTGCAAAGTAATTTAGCAAGTTGCCTTTCTGAATTGCAATTAAAATATCTGCATTTGATTGAATGTTTTCATCTGTGTCTTCGTGACCGATAACCATATTTGAATTGCTGTTATTAAATTCAACCTTTGCATCCTTATTAGTGTTTGTAACATGTCCTTGAATATGCATTCCGCCAGCACCACTGTTTGTCATATTCAATTCAGTGCCTGAAGACGTTACGTTAGCACCTGACTCTACAAGCATTCTATCTTGTGTATTGGTCATTTTCAAAGCACCGGTACTGTTACTTACTGAACCGTTGCCGCTAACTAACAATCCGCCTTTGCCTGTGTTTTTAATATTTGCATTACCGTTATTAACAACTTTTCCTGCTATATTCAAACCTGTTGTTCCGGATTCGTTTGATATAGAAAGTTCGTTAATATTATTGACTGTGCCATCGGCTGCTATTGTTAAGCCTGTTCCGTTGCCTTTGTTTGTAATGGCAAGTTTTTGGCTTTCTTGTTCACCGATTACATTGCCGTCAATATACAATGCGCCTGCTGTATTTGTAATATTTGCAGTACCTTTTTGGTTTGTAACAGTTCCTGAGATTGCAAGTCCGCCGTTTCCAGAATTTGTAACATCAAGGCTGTCGCCGGAGTTTGTTACGATTCCGTTTATGTCAAACATTCCTGCTGTATTAGTTAAATCGGTGTCTCCATTACTGCTGGTTACTGTACCGTCTATTAAGAAGCCTCCGGCTCCGCTATTGTTCATTGCAAGTCCTGTACCGCTGTTGGTTACTGTAGCACCTGCATTAACATTTAAACTTCCG
>CASFTJ010000011.1 GCA_949297715.1 uncultured bacterium
CCGTCCGGAGGACTTTTTTAATATATTACTCTTTTTGCGAAAAAACAACCGCCGTCTGCACAAGACCTGCCAGAGGCTTTATAAAATTTCGGTGCGTCGAAACGACGCACCCTACTTGAGCTTTGCGGATTATTAGCGAACGTAAGCGTAGCGATGGTTTTGAGGCACTTTTTCCACAAAAAGTGCCCCCGTCCGGAGGACTTTAATTAAGAATATATTTAAAAAGCGACCGCCCTTCTTGCGTAAGACCTGCAGGAGGCTTTAAATAAATTAGTTTTATTCTTTCAGTGTGTAAAACTACCATTTCGGTGCGGCAAATGACACACCAAACAAATACTTTTATCATTCTAGTGCATCTATACAACACACAATACTTATATTTAAAGTTAATGCGAAGATAAATTATAATATCTTCGCATTAACTTATTAAGTATATTTATTCTAAATTTATTCTTCTGAAATAACAGTTTTACCGTCTTCTGCATAATGAATTTCTTTTGAATTCTCACCGTCCTGAATAATCTCGGATTCTTTTGTTCCGTCTCCTCGATATACTGTTACTTTCGGTTTTGAAAACATTCCACCGTTATCGTATTCCGTACGGCTTTCTAAATTCCCAGCTTCATTATACTCTAAAATCCTTGTCGTTTCTCCGTTTTTATACTCAGTAATCTGTTTGACTGTACCATCACCACGGTTAATTGTTTCTTTTTTTACATTGCCTTTCCTGTCATATTCAAAATGCTCTGAACCTAAAAGATTTCCAACTGCATCATAATATAATTTTCCGATTTCTTTACCATTTTGCTTTTGTGTTATTAATATTCCACCGTCAGGCAAATTAGTTCTTTTTTCTTCAACTTTATCTTTATCACCTTTTAATATATCGTCTACTGAAACTTTATCTAAATTTTTGTCTGACTTATGCTCA
This sequence comes from uncultured bacterium, assembly GCA_949297715.1. Taxonomy (GTDB): domain Bacteria; phylum Cyanobacteriota; class Vampirovibrionia; order Gastranaerophilales; family Gastranaerophilaceae; genus Scatenecus. The sequence goes on from CASFTJ010000011.1 coordinate 932, forward strand.
TTAAAATACTTATCTACTTCTGCATTTATCTTGCGAATAGAATCTTGTTCAGCAGGTGATAATTGCCTCCAACTCTGTAAAATTTTTGCTTTGTCTGTACCTTGAGGCATATTTGAGTTAATATTGTTTGGCATTTTTTCTCCTCTTTATTTTTTGACTATTTATTATAAAAAATTTTTATCTGTCTAATTTCATAAATTTTAATTATCTTAATGTTTCTTAAATTTCTTATTCCCTAATATTTTATTAACTCTTTTTTTTATTAATTGTTTTGTTAAAAAATTTAATATTTCTATGGGTAAATAAGAAAAAATTGAAGCAATTACAGCATCTTTTCCGACTAAATATGAAGCTTTCGGATTTTTAGCCTTATCTGCTTTTTCTACAATTTCGACAACTTTCTTAACATTTAACCCTCGTTTAGCATTTTTTAAAGCATTCCGCTCTAAAAATTTCATTTCTTTTTCATAGACTTTGTCATTTTCCAATCTTTCAAAGTTTTCATTTACAGATCTTTCCCACAATGGTGTCGCTATAACCCCGGGTTTTATAGAAATTACCTTTATGTCCTTTTTGGTTTCAACCATAAGAGAATTAAACAAAATGTCCAATGCTCTTTTGGATGCACAATATGGCGCTATAAACGGGAAGATTCCAAAACTTGAAATGGAACTTATGTTTATTATCTTTCCCCCTTCTAATAATGAAAGTAAATTATTCGAAAATTCCAAATGCGAAAAAGTATTTATCTGAAACTGCTCTTTCAAATCCTGAATTCCCAAATTTTCAACAGCTCCAGCTAAAACACTCCCTGCCACATTAATTAAAGTATCAATCTTATCAGTTTTTGACTTTATAAATTCTGCAGCTTCTAAAATTGTCGAAGACTTAAACATATCTATATAAAAAGGAATTATATTGTCGGAAGTTTTCAACAATTCATCAAGTTTCGCAGGATTTCTATACCCGGCAAATACTAAACCTGACTTAGAAAATTCTTCTGTTAAAGCCTTGCCTATTCCTGATGTTGCACCTGTAATTACGTATTTTTTCATCGCTTTTTAAAGACCTACATAAGATCCGAACAACGGTAAGTACAATGCCAATGCCAAAACAAGTACGATAGAACCGATTACAATTAACATTATAGGTTCAATCATCTTGGTCATTGTATCTATAATTGTATCAAGCTTTTTATCAATAAATTTTGTTGCTTGTCCCATCATATCGCCAAGACGACCTGATTGTTCACCTGTTGATATCATAAACAAAATCATTTTCGGCATAACCCCTGTCGCTCTTAATGCCGTTGACAAGTGCTGACCTTGTTGAACTTTACCTGTTGCTATTGCAACCTGATCTTTTAGAGTAAAATTCGTTAACGTCAAAATCGACAAGTACAAACATTCTATAATCGGAACACCCGCATCATAAGCAACCTGCAAAACCGCAATAAAATTCGCAAAATTTGAATATTGTATCAAATCACATAAAACAGGAATTTTTAATACGTTTTCATCAATTTTTCTTTTACTCGGCTCCCACTTAAACAAAAAGGACAAACCGCCGAATATTGCAATAAAAATCAATGGTACAAAATACCAGTAAGTTTTAAGAAAAATACCAGCACTCATTAATGTCGCCGTAATCCAAGGAAGTTCCTGCCCCATATTGTCAAACATGTCTTTAAATACAGGGAATACAAACATCAACATGACAAGCACAATCAAAACTGCCAATACAATAACGAACATCGGATACATCAATGTACCGATAACTTTGCCTCTAATATTTGCCTCTTTATTCAAAAGTTCCAATAAACGTTCCAGAGTCTTTTCCAATTCACCTGAATCTTCACCGGCCTTTACCAGACCTATATAAACCTGACCAAAAATCTCAGGATATTTTGAAACGGTATCCGCAAAAGTCGCACCGCCCATAATCTGACGCCTTAACTCTTTTGATACAAGTCTTTGTTTTAATTTTGCAGCATCGTTCTCAATAAACATTAAGGACTCAATAATTGGAATACCTGCCTGCGCCAAAATCTGGAGGGTAGATGTAAACTCAATCTTGTCCTGAAGCCCGAGACTTTTCATCATACCAGGCTTATCATCTTTCTTTACATCATCCTTTTTTAAATTTTCCTCTGTTACTTTGGTCGGTAAAAATCCTAACTTTCGAACCTGATCCCTCGCATCTCGCAAGCTTTCTGCTTCTATTTTACCGGTTACTATATCTTTATTGTTCTTTAATGCTACATAATTATAAATTGTCATCGGAACTCCTATTCATTAACAACCCCGAGAACCCTGACGAATTCTTCTATCGTTGTATAACCTGAAAGAATATGTGCCATACAAGATTGATGAAGCGTTTTCATACCATTCTTAACCGCTGCATCTTCTATTTCCAAGTCATGCGCACCCATGGCTATAAGACGTTTGATTTCTTTATTTATCTGCATTATTTCATAAACACCCAAACGTCCTTTATAACCTGTAAACTCACATTTATTACAACCTCTTGCTCTATAAATCGGTGTTTTCATTAACTTTTGAATATCTTCTTCATTAACCAAAATTTGACTTGCTTCTTCATAAGTTGGATAATATTCTTCCTTACATTCATCACAGAGTTTTCTTACAAGACGCTGTGCTATTACACCTGAAAGTGTTGACGACACCAAGTAATCTTTTGCACCCATTTCAATTAGACGGGTAACAGTTGCAGCTGCCGAGTTCGTGTGTACCGTACTTAATACAAGGTGACCTGTTAGTGCTGCGGATATCGCAATTTCTAAGGTTTCATAGTCACGAATTTCACCAACCAGAATAATATCAGGGTCCTGCCTTAATATCGCTCTCATACATGATGCAAACGTAATACCAGCTTTTGCGTTAATCTGTGACTGGTTTATACCTTCAAGCTTGATTTCTATCGGGTCCTCAATTGTTGTAATGTTAACATCTTCATTATTCAAACTTTTTAATACAGAATAAAGAGTCGTTGTTTTACCCGAACCCGTTGGACCTGAGGTTAAAATAATTCCGTTCGGACAACTTACCATATTTTTAATCTTTGCAATATCTTCATCCGAACCGCCTATAAGTTTTATGTTTTTATCAGCTGCATTCAAGCTGACAGCAGGCGCAAGTACACGGATACAAACCTTTTCTTTTCCGGATACAGGCAGAGTATTTATACGAAAGTCATAAGATCCGTCACGATATTTAATAGAAAAAGTTCCGTCCTGAGGCCTTCTGTGTTCTGCTATGTTCATTCTTGACAATACCTTAAAACGCGCAATTACCGAAGACTCTGCCTTCGGTGGTATATCAAGAACTTTTTGTAACATGCCAAACTTCCTGTAACGGACTATATATCCGTCCAACCTTGGCTCTATGTGAATATCGGATACATTGTTATCTATCGCTGTTGTAATTATCTGATTTACAAATTTAGCAATTGATCCCGTTGAATCCTGAAGTTCGTTATCTACCTGCTCCCATAAGGTTTCTTCTTTCTCTATTTCCGCAGATTCTTCTTCTATCTTTTTAATAATTCTTTCTGTTTCTTTTTTCTGCTCGGAGAAAAATGTGTCCATTGAGTTCTGATACTCGTAGTGAGTCATCAGTAACTGCTTAGGGTTTTGACCTGTTAAATAAATTACCTCTCTTAATACATCAGGCTTTAAAGGTGATACAACACCTAATAAAATCGTTTTTCCATCTGATGATATCGGAACGACTTTATTTGTTTTTATAAAGTCCTCTGGCAGCATATTAATAAATTTGTCCTGCTTTGCCAGCTGCTCCGGACTCACGAGCTCAAATCCGGTCTGATCATGCAAAATTTCTTTTAACTGCTGAAGCGTTATAAAACCTAATTTAAACAGTGTCGATCCTATAGGCATCTTCAAACGCTTGCTCTCAGCTAGCGCTTGCAACAATTGCAAATCTGAAATATAACCCTTTTTAATTAAAAGCTCGCCTAACTTTGCTTGGTTTTCTGATGAATTTAACGTCGCAGAATCCGCTGCCATCATTGACTTTAGACTATTTATCAACTGCAGCAAATCACCATCCGCTATTTGTATAAATTTAATCTGAAACGGAAAAATTTCCTTCAATCTTAAAATTACAACATCTTTATCGGATTTTGAATTTATTGCAACAAACAGAAACTTATCTTTCACACTTATCGGAACAAAATTATATTCCTCCATCAGTGAAAATTTTACTTTATTCAGAATCTGATTGTTTACACTGTTTTTTAATTTGTTTAAAACTTCATTCATTATTTTGTTTTGCTACCGCTTATAATGTATCCTGCTCGCTTATTGCATCCTCATTATCCGTAATAATTCTCGGTGTTATCATTATAATCATTTCTTCTTTTGTCTTTTCTGTATTTGAACTTCTGAAAATTGCTCCTATATAAGGAATGTCACCTAAGAACGGGATTTTTGCAATATTTTTGGTTTCTTCATCTCTTATCATACCGCCGATAATGAGAGTTTCACCATCTTTAATACGCACACCTTTCAGTTCTAGGTTACGTCTTTGAAGCAATGTTGCCGCAAGCTCCTGTTCGCCATCTTCATTATAAGTATACTCACGACCGCTGATTGTTGCATAATCTGGATTTATGTCTAGAGTTACATAACCGTCAGGGCTTATGAACGGTGTCAGAGTAACTTTAATACCGTTATCATCACCAATTTCATAATCCTTTTGTGAAGTTGCGTTGTTTACACCTTGTACAATCTGAGATGTTACGGTCTTTACGTAATCTGAAGTCAAGTCTATTGTTGCTTCCTGACCGTTTGTAACAAGGATTCTCGGGTTTGCTACAATACGTCCTTTTCTGTTTTCTACAATATAATTAATTGTCCATGATAATGACATTGCAGGGTATTGAGCACCTTCTCCGCTTGGAACCTTATTACCTGCGTGGTCAATTATATATATAGGACTGTCTGTTCTTGTACCTGTTTCGCCGGTAAAGGAAGCTTTTAAATTTTTACTTACAAAAGTCCAAGCGTTGTCAAATGTTCTACTGCCTGCCTCATTAAGTTCTATAATTGATATTTCCAGATATGCCTGAGGTTCTTTAATATCATTTTTCTTAATAAATTCTTCAATCATGCCAAACTGGGCATCAGTTGCTCCCATGACATTTATTGTTCCTAGACCTTGTGAGAATGAAACTTCAAGTGCCAAAAGAGGTAATGAAGAAAACTCAACAGAACCACCTGAGCCACTGCTGCTTGTCTTCATATCTGAAGTATACCCGCAGGCAATCTGGCCTCCACCTATTGAAAGCCCTTTAGCTTCACTGGCTGCAGCACCTGTGATCTGCCCTATAGAACTGCTTTTTGAAGCATCCATATCTATTATCGTCGGCAACAACTGTGTACAAATCATCTCTGCCATTACATCAGGAGTAACATGGTTGACTTTATATGTCTTGAATACTGGCTTTGTATCAAACTGTTCTACAATTTTTTTTGCCATTTCTGCATCGCTCTTAGTACCAAAAATTAAAATCTCGTTTTTACGAGGATTTGTAGTTGCTACATAAGTCCCTGAAAGTCCTGGCTTTTTCAATCCGAAAATATTTTGGTTCAAAAAACTTGCCATTGGCATAGCATCTATGTACTTAACAGGAATTGCTATCATTTCTTTCATATTAATAGTAGACCCGCTCGGATCCGAATAAACAATAAGAGTATTGTTATCTATCAAATAGAAAAGCTGATTCATTTCCATAATAAGATCAAAAGCATCATTAATTGGAACGTCAACCAAATCCATAGTTACTGTACCGGATACATCCTGAGCAAATATGATATTTAAACCTGCCTTATCAGCAAACATTCTAATTACCTGAGTCACATCAGAATCTCTAAGACTCAATGTAACAGGAATATTTTTATCAGTAAGAGAAACATCTCCGCGAAGCTTTATATTTTCTGTAGGTTTATGCACAACACCACTCTCATATGAAGCTCCTGAAAATACATCTCCAACAACTGAAGATGAATTAAATCCTCTAATTCCACTCATATCCTCTGCTAACAGAATTCCATTTGCACTATCTTTCATGTAATCGGAAATTCCATAAGCCAACACCGGCAATGAACAATTAGTTAACGTAAATGCTAACAACATTGAACCTGCTAAAACTTTCTTCATTACTTTATTTTTCATATCTGCTCCTGCTTATTTAACTTATTTTTTACTGCCGCCAAATTTATTTTCCAAATTCGATATAGTGTTGTATTGAATACCATCTGTAACCAACAACTGACCTACACCTGCCTGATAAACATTTGACCCAAGCTGAACCGTAACTACTGTCGGTTGTATTGATAAAACCTTATATCCATTCACTACATCACCTGATCTTACAAGATAATCTGCATTCTCTATATTCAATATTGCCGAAGGGCTATCCTTGTCGTACATAATACCGGAAACTTTTGTTGTAAGTATCTTTTCTGCTTCCGGATTTGAAGATGCAGACTTTGGCGGATCAACCAAATCGTACTCAAGTTTTGCTTTTTCTAAATTTATATTTTTTTGAGCATCGTTCTCTTTTTTACTTTCATTATAAGGCAAAAACGGATCCAAACGCCCAGAAGCATCAACCGTCACTAAAACCATTTTATCACCCTGTGATGCTATGACATCAACATCTTCACCTTCAGCTACCTCATCTTTTTTCTTTTTTGAATCATTGGTCGTTTTTTCTCCAGCAGCACCAGCTTCAATATCAACAACATCAGAACCAAGTTCTGCATTTTGCTCTTGGGCTGCTGGCTCCGGTATTCCGGTTTCAGGACTGGGTATATTAGCTGCAATATCAGAATTTCCGCCACCACCAGCGCAACCTGTTGCAACAAAAACTAATACCGCTAAAAAGGCTACTACTATAATCATCCCTGTTTTGCTTCTACGGGAAGTTTCCATTACTTCCATTTTCTCTTCCATTTTATTCATAAAACTTTTAATCACTCGCCACCTGTTACTTATTCTGGTTTTACACATACTAATTATATTAAAATTAATAAATTAAAGTATCAGTTATTTAATGTATTTAATTTTAATAATGCTCCCAGTTTAAATAAATTTTACAATTAGCTTATTTTAGTTTAGCATACTTTGATATTTAGTGCAAAATACGTTACAAGTGTTAAGGATTTGTAAAATTTATTGGAAATTATTAGTTATTGTATGAATATATTCAAGTATTTTATCAAAATAATTCAAATCAACATTTCCGTCGAGAATAAAATCAGCGTAATTTCTGCCGGGCTGAACATATTTTTGACCTGCTTCAAAAATATAATTCCATTGTTTTTTAGCATTTTCCACAGTTTGATTTCGTTCCTGTGTAGCTCTTCTCATAAAACGTCTGCGTCTTATTTCATTTTCGGTTTCTATGTAAATCTTAACATCAAAAACATCTTTAACTTCTTCATACATCGTTGCAATTCCTTCTACAACAATAAGCTTATCAGATTTAACTTCCAGAGCTTCGGGAATTGAAACTCCGGTTCCGTTTGGAACATACCTTGGAGCTTTTATATTTTTGCCTTCTGAAAGACTTAACAAATCTTTTCTTAAAAGCGAAAGCTGAAAACTTTCCGGTGCATCTATGTCATAACCGTTATCGCGCACATTGTCAAAACTTCCGTACTTCTTAATCAATTCCGAAATATCGTTAAAATAATTATCGGTACTCAAAACCGAAACAGGCATTGATAATTGTTCTATAAGATTTTTAATTTCGTGACAAATCGTAGATTTTCCGGAGGCCGATTCTCCTGTAATCCCAATTAATATCCGCTTATGAGGATTTGTTATAAGCCTTCTTGTAAAGTGCCCGATAAATAACGGATTTATTTCCTTAAAAAGCGGAGTAGAACTTTTGCGGTCATAAGCGAATATCTGCTTAAATTTTGTTTGCAGATAAAATGCCAAAAGTTCGCGTCCCGTCCTTGAATTGAAATCAGGCTTCAAAATCTTATCTTTCGAATTTAATTCTTTATCAATTAACAGTTGCATATAAAATTCCGATGAATATTAATATGCATTATATAATAACCGAGAAAATATTTTTTTGCTAGTGTAAAATTAAATTGTTTTACATTTTGCCCAACTTTTTTGCCACCCTTATAGTTGCCTAATTTTAAGCTTTTTATAATCTTTACAAAAATTTACTTAAGTTTTTATTATATGAACCGATTAAAACTGTTAGTAAAATATTTAGAGGTTAGTAATATGGAGAATTACCCAAAGAGTATAAAACCTAATTTTGATTTAATCAGATCCGGAATACTCATAAATAATGATGAAGCTTTTTTAAAAAGTTTCAGTGATGAATACGGCATATTTACTGATGAAGGAATTAAACTGCTGAAAAAGGAGCTTTCGGTATTTGCCGCAAAAGACGGGAATGCTGAGGAACTTTCAGAAGAAGAATCCATTGATTTTTATAACAAACTTATGAAAGGTGTTGATAAAGATTTTGAAGAGGTTAAAAGTTTTGAAAAAGGCGAAAACCCTATTTTCAAATGGCTCAACAACCTTAATCGCCAAAAGAATATTCAGCAGGATTTAGAAACAAGTTTAGGCAAAAAATATTCATTTGACGATATTAAATACTTTGTAAATTTTACTGATGAAGAGTTTAAAATAGCAAAAGAGCTTATTCAGGCTGATAAAACAAATAGTTATGAACCTTTGAATATATACACGATAATAAAAGACCAAGGTGAAAAAAACTTTGACAGAGTAAAAGAACTTATGGGTTTTGAAGGACGCACAAGAAGTATTTTCCCTACAGACCTTAATCAAATCTCTACACTTGACGATGAAAAATTTGCACGCGCAAAAGAACTTTTAAAAATAGAAAACAGAAGCTTGCAATTAAGCGGAAAAGAGCTTTATATGCTCTCACATCTGGACAAAGAAGAAATTGACAAAATTCTTCAAAAAGACCCGAATATAGATATTGACTGTATAAATTCAAATTTTGTTAAAATAAAAGATCCTTTTTTTGAGAACAATGAAGGTGAAGAACGGTATTTGGTTTTTGATACCCAAACAGGCAAAATAGCAGAAACAATAGAATATAAAAAGATTTCAGAAGAAATTTCCGCTAAAGTCATAGAAAACAAGGCAAATAATATGCAACAAACCATTAAATTTTATAGCAAAACGAATTTAGAGTTCGAAGATAATATTGAAAGATTAGATGAAGCAGGCAATATTATATCTAAAGAAACACTAATTATAGATAAAAACGGCACCACCAACTCAAGTATAACAGATAAAAACGGCAAACAACGTCCTGTCCAATGGAGTACAAAAGACGCTGAGGACGGGAATGAGATTATTCAAAGGAATTTTACTTCACCTGACGGCACCAAAAGTGAATATTATTGGGAACAGTCGCCGGAAGGATTCTACATCAGCTCTTACAAAATAACCGACAAAGACGGAAAAATATTACTTAATCAAGAAAGAACTTTCCAATCGGTAGACGGAAACCCGAACAAATTTATATCATCTTGCAATGATAAAGTTTATGAAATTGAATATCTCGGAAACACAGTCCAAATAACCGACAAAAAAGAAAATAAAATAACAACTCTTGATTTATCAAAGATTACTGACACAAATAACAAAGACATAATGAATGCAATGAAAAAATTATCAGGAGATGCCCTGATAGACATAGCAGAACGTGGAATAAAAAATATCGGCATAGATAATTTTGGCGGTAATTGGTCGCAATTTGAAAGGATATTAGAGATCCCATCAATGGAATATGCAATGGACGAAACCGAACAGATGGGTATACTAATGCACGAATTCGGGCATTTTTTGGATACCGAAATGAACAGCAGTAACTTTGGAGAAATATCAAAGAATTCGGAATTTCTGAAAATATATAACGAAGAACTTGAAAACTTCAAGAAAACTTCAACTTCTCAAATGCAATTATATGTTGATTATTTTACAGACCATGATGGAGATGAAGTATCAGCAACTGCAGAAACAATTGCAGAAAGTAATAAAATATTAACAACCGCGCACACGGAAACCCGAACATACTTTTTACAACAGAATTTTCCTCGCACCATTGCAAAAATAGCGGAATTACTTGAAAAGCAGACAAACAAATAACTTTAACCATTCTAAAATAATTATAAAATCAGACAAATAATTTTTATTTTTACTTAAATTAACAAAAAATTGACAACTTAATGCGGTTATTTTAGTCTGAGAAAAGAGAGGAAATGGAGTGAAGATCTCCAGCTGTAGCCGCAGCCGTAAAAGCCGGAACACTCGGAAAAACAACCATCTCCACGTGCTTTTTGGAGAGGAAATAATTTTTCTAAGTGTCCCCTCGTAAAGTAAGGAATTACAGAACTGTAGAAGTTCCAAACGAGAGGATTTTTTAATGCAACTTGCAGCGATGCAAACAACAACACTGAAAGCCGGCACATGCCCGCACGGACTACCACTTGGCGCCTGCCCGATCTGTAACGGAATGGGCGGAGGGGGAGGTATGAGAAAAGCCGACTTTTCAGCCAAACCCGGCGAAATGAGCTGGAACGAGTGCGCCGCAATCGGAGCATTTTTAAAAGCACAGGCAAACGCAAGAGCGCAAAGGCAGCAGGATGCACAGAATTATGCAATCCAAATGCAGAACTTTCAAAACACAATGGAAGCTGCGAGAGGAAGAATGGCAGAGCTTGCGGCATTTTTCAAAGGAAACCTGCCTGCAATAGTTGCCAAACCCGCCGTATTTATACTTAACACGGTTATAGGCGGAACCTTAAATATTATAAAAAATATACCGGCCGCAATCACAAACACTTTCCAAGCTTTAGGACAAAAGCTTGCGGATATCTCAGACAAATTAACTGCGATGATGGGGGAACTAAAAGCCGCCATAAATAAAAAGCTTTCCGAAACCTTCAACGAATTTAAGAAAAAAGTAAAATCACTGTTTGGAATATTCCAACCTCTTAACGCCGATAACGAAGAAAAACAAATTGATGAAACCAAGAAAACTTTTGAATTAAGAACCTTCATCCACGACTTATATAAAAAGTTGACCGAAAACGAAAAGGATTTAGAATACAATGAACGTCAACAATAACACATTCCACGATAATGAAACACTGCGCCAGCAAAAGAACCTTACCCGAGCGCAAAAAAGGACAAACTCCGACACCAAAGAAGGCGTCCTTGTCAATCAGTTTATAAAAGACACAGACACAAGTAAAAACCTGACACTTGATGAAACAATGGATACTCTTGTAATATCCAAAAACACCCAAATGCCGCCCAAACTTTACGAAAAAGATATTCAAGGGGAAAAAAGCCTTCTTCCGATAAGCGGAATTGCGCTTGGCGTAATGGGTATAATCGCAGGGATTACGGCATTTATACACCACAGTGCAAAAATTAACCTTAATATTGATTCCTTAAAAAGAGTTCCCTCAACTTTAAGAAACGTAGCGATTAACGATGAACCGGTACAAGCACTTTACAGAATTGTAGAATGCCCGAACTGGAAGACAATAACCGCCGGAACAGGTGTTTTTGCACTAACAGCGATGGCGTTTATGGGCAAAACCTTCTTCGACGGATTTCGTGACGTATGGGTTAAAAAGCGAGAAGCAGATATCCAAAAAAATCTTCAGGAAAAGCTTATTGACATCGAAACTAAATCCTTTGCAGGCAAAATCCAAATAACCCGAAGTATGCTTTCTCAAAAGGCAATAGAACTTGGCAAATACCTAAAATACGAACCTCAAAAACGAAAAACTCCTGATGAAACCTTTAAAGCCATTATGTTCAAAGGCATAGAGGAGGGAAATTCAAAAGCTTCTTCAAATAATAAACATAATAATAATATTAATTATATGTTAATGGGGCTTGCAACATTTGCCGGAATAGTCGGACTTGGGTTTATTTCACTCAAAAACCTTACCAAAAGCAAAGGAAACATCAACGATTTTATAACTCAAACAGGTGCAGAGATTAAAAAAGTAGTATTAAATTCGACAAAAGATAACGAAAAACAGACAATGGCGGACTTAAAGAACCTGTTTAAGTCAATAGAACCCTCAGAACAGCAGATAAGAGAATATCTTAAAGACCTCAAACTTGAAAACAAAGAGGACTTCATTCAATCCGTTCTAAAAGATTTAAAACGCTCGACAGTAGATGCAAACCCAAGCTGCGGAGGCGGTTCTACACCGAAAGTAACTTTCTATTCACACGTTGATGATTTCAGAGCATTCTTTTATAATTACCTGCTAGACACAGATAACAAGCAATTTAAAGCCCTTTTCTTTGGAACGACTGGACTTGCAGCGGTCGGATACGGCGGAAAGCTTGTTGGAGAAGCGATAAAAGATGTTCAGGTTAAAAAACTTAACGCTGAAACCGAAGTCAATTTGCAGCAAAGACTGGTTTCTACAGAATTAAGAAACTTCAAATCCAAAAAAGACGCCGCAATTCAACCGCTTATGGATGAATTTTACAAACAGGCAAAAGCAGGCAAACCCAAAGAAGAACTGAAAACAATGGCAGAAAACATTCTTCTTGAAATCAAAAACGGCCCGCCGTTTGTATATTCATAGTATAAATTTAACCTAAAAAGGATTTTTAAAATGCTCCAACCGATACAACCATATATATATAATAATATGTATCCGCAAAACTACGGTTATTTTGTTCCGCCGCAAATGCAGCTTCCGCAAACAATTCAAATGCCTTCAGGCGCAAGAAACCACATTCTTGTAGATCCAATAAAAGTGGATACTTTTGTAAAACAAAAAGAGAATGCTCTTCCATATATATATAATATACTCTCAACATCAAATGACGAAGCAGAAATTACGGAAACTTTATATATAACAGACCGCTTAATAGAAGCCGGCACCAAAGGAATAGACAAGATGTATCCTGTGTTATCACGCTTTAACGGAACCAATTCACCAAACATTCAAACATTTTTAGCGGGAATTTACAGAAAAATACAAGTTCCGGATGCCTTCGGACCTCTTGTAGCCATGTTAATCAGGAATTCTATCAATCCACCGCAATCAAATTTCGATCCTAATGAAGAAGTCGGAGGGGCAATATTGTCGTACCTTTCAGACCGATTTAAAAACTAGCTTGAATTTTAATTGTTACAATTTCTTAATATTATTAAAACAAAAATTAAAGTTTAAAACTCATGATGTCGTAAACATGCATGTAAGTACACAAGAAAAGACGAAAGGAAGCAGACAGTCATGGGAATGGCAGCGTCACAAGCTAGATTTTTAGGTTTGACAGCCCGCAAGACTAATGTAGAGTACGAAGGTCAACAAATCAACCAACAGCGTACATCATTGTCTAACCAATCTGCAAACTACTATAATGATCTGTTAGGTATGACTGTACCGGTTCCTCCGTCAGTTGATGATTATACCAAAACGGTTTACACATTTGAAGATGGTTCTCTAACAAACGAAATAACATCAATGATAGCGCAAACAGATGGTACATATACTGTAAGTTATTTATCAAAATGGCAGGATGATTATGTACCGGTAGCAGCAGCAACAAGTGTAATCAATGTTCAAGGTGCAGATTACTTTGTAGGCGCTAAACAATTGAGAGTTCTTGGCGATGCAGATCCGAACATAACAGATCCTGATCAGCAAGCATCAAGACAACAAGAAGAAGAAGCTTGGAAAGTTCAACTTAATGAAAAATACGGTACTGATGAATGGTATATAAGATATGTAACCAACACAACTACCGGACAAGAAGTTCCTTACTTCTACAAAAAAGCTGATATAGACAATAACAAAGACAAAACCGACGATAACGGCAATATTCTATCAAACATCAATTGTTACACAATTGGCAGCGACACAAAAGTCAGAGAAGTTAAAGCTGTAACCGATTGTAAAGTTGAAAGGGATTCATCAGGAAGATTTATGTCAATTTCAATCCCGAATGATGACGGCACTGGCACATATTCTACCTATGCACTGACCACGTCAACAGTAACAGATCAAGATGCATACAATGATGCTATGAATGAATATGAACACGAAAAATACCTTTATGATCAATCAATCGATCAAATTAATGCAAAAATCGAAATAATTCAGGCACAAGATAAAAACCTTGAATTAAGATTAAAACAATTAGACACAGAACAAAGTGCAATTCAAACCGAAATGGATGCTGTAGAAAAAGTTATTGAAAAGAACGTTGAATCAACATTCAAAACATTCGGTTAATAAAAAAGGGAGCAGATATAATGTCTGTTTCCTTAACCCTAAAACAAATTCGTTTCGCAACGGATTTAATATTAATGACAAGGAAAAAAGCCAAATGAAGAAAAAAGTTTTTAAACATTTCCTTTCCCTTTTTCCTATTAATTTTCAACGGCAGCAACGCCGTTTTTTTTTTACTTAAATAAAAAAGTTATCAATAAATCTTATTAAAAACAAAAATTTGGTTCGTGATATAATAAAAATATGAATTTTGAAGAACAATATCAGAAAATCTCAAATCTGGTAAGCGATGATCTTTTAAAGGTTGAAGGGGAATTAAAATCTGAAATTAAGGTTTATCCTGCAGTTAATCCGTTTTTAGAGAAGTTTTTGACGGGAAAATCAAAGAGAATAAGACCGACAAGTGCTTTTTTATACCTGCGCGCAAACGGGTTTGAACCTGATAACAGCCATTATATACTTCAAAGTGCCATTGAAATAATTCATAATGCATCGCTACTTCACGATGATGTAATAGACGAATGTTCAACCCGACGAGGAAATATAACTCTTAATAAAGAATTTAACAATAAAACCGCAGTTCTATGCGGGGATTATCTTTTGTCATCAGCTCTTGATAAGCTTAACCGGCTGAATAATTCTAAGATAACGGCAATGTGCGCAGAAACAATGCGGGAAATGTGTAAAGGTGAAATTTTTCAAGATTTTATGAAAGGCAAAATTCCGACATTAGAAGAATATTTAACGAAAACCAAACATAAAACCGCAGGACTTTTCAGAACAGCAATAGAAGGCGCAATGCTACTCAGCGGGGCAGAAAACACGACACAAGCCGCTGAATTTGCAACAAATTTCGGAATTGCCTTTCAAATAAGAGATGACCTTTTAAACATACTAAAAACCGACGCCTTAAAACCCTCAAACAACGACATCAAATGCGGAATATACAATGCCCCCGTAATTTTTGCCGGAAACACCGCTGATCTTATGCAGGGTATTGAAAAAACCAAAACTTTGTTAAATAATTATGTAGTTAAATCACAAAGAATTTTAGACAACTTTGCAGATAATCCGTATAAAACAGCGCTTGGAGAGCTTTTAGGAATTTTAAACAATGCATAAATTAAAAGAAATTTTCAATCTTATAAAAACAAAATACGAAGCGATTAATCCGATTACAAGAGAGATAATAGAAACGGTAGTATTTGTCTTAGTAATGGTAATAATCATAAGATATTTTGTTGGAGAAATCCGCTGGATACCTTCAGCCTCAATGCATCCGACGCTACTTGAAGGAGATCGGATAGTAGTTGAAAGATTTTCAAGGTTTTACAGAACCCCGCAACGCGGTGACATAATGGTGTTTTACCCTCCGTTTGAAAGATTAAAAAACACCCCTATTAAGGTATTTTCAAGATTAACGGGATTTTTCTGCAAAGACATTGCCTATATTAAAAGAGTAATCGGGCTTCCCGGAGAAAAGGTTGAAATAAAAGCCGATAAAGATGGGAAATATGCGGTTTACATAAATGGGGAATTTCTCAACGAACCCTATGTAAACAGTCCTTACGACTACCCGCAATGCTCGGAAGCAATTGAATGTAAATTTGAAATACCTGAAGGCTACTACCTAATGCTTGGAGATAACAGAGGAAACTCTCAAGACGGAAGATATTGGGGACTTTTGTCTAAAGACAGGTTTATAGGCAGAGCGGTCACAGTTTTCTGGCCGATAAAACGCATAAAACGGCTTTGGAATACCCCATACTAAATTAAAGAATAAATTTTGCTGCGGGCTTTAAGTCTTAAAACCTGAAAATTACGGCAGAAAATGATAAATTTTCATATAATCAGCCATAAGTTGTGAACTTGTAGCATTAGCGACATTAGCCTTAACCGTTTGTTCGCTATCGGTTTCGGAAACTTCTTTAACCTGCTGATTTTTTTTTCTGCTTTCTTGTGCGGCCTGTTCGACCTGAGCTTCTCTGATATAATCTTCGACGGATTGCTGAACCTGCTCAATTTTAGCTTTATCACCAGCATAAGAACCTGTAGATTCTACTCCAAGTTCTTCCAACTGCTGCATAATCTGATACCACTCATTATAATTAGTGACAGAAGTTCCTTGTGCGGCGGCTGCAGCCCTTAATTCTTCCAAATCTTCAATGCTGTTAATTTTGTCCGGCATAACACTCTCCTTTGAACATTAAGAAATGCTTTATACACCTCTTAACTATATAAAGTAAAATATTCCCGTCGGATTTCAGCAAAAAACATTTTTGTAATAAAACTTAATAAATCACAAACTAAAATTTAACAACTCAGACACAGACATATCCAAAGCTGTTGCGATCTGATATAAATTGGTATATCTAATATCCGCATTACCTCTCTCTATTTCACTGATAGTACGCCTTGAAACCAAAGATTTTTCTTCCAAATCCTCTTGGCTAAACCCCTTTTTCAGCCTTTCATAACGGATTTTTTGGCCTAACTGCAATAATCTGTCATCCTTCATGATTTAATCCTACACAATTGACAAATCTCATTAAATGCTGAATAATGTTTTTGTGAACATTATTATGTTCAAATATACATTAATATTCACACAGGAGGATAAATGAAAAAGAAAGCATTTACATTAGCAGAAGTATTAATAACGTTGGGAGTTATAGGAATAGTCATAGCAATGACCCTGCCAACTTTAATAAAAAACTATCAAAAAAAAATTCTGGCAACTCAGCTAATAAAAGGTTACTCAACAATTTCACAAGCATTAACACAAATGTACGCAGACACAGGAGAAGAAATATCACCACAAGATTATCCAGCAAAGACTTTTGCTGACTCACTAAAAAAGTATCTTATAACAAATCAATATTCAAAGAGTTTTGGTATAACAGGAATCGACAGCGAAGACTACTACAAATCTAAAATATATAAAAATTACAACAACAGCAATGAAGCAGATGCATCATTATTTGATGAAGGACAAATGATAATTAATGACGGAATGGCAATATTCATTCAAAACAGCCAATATAAAACCTATGGAATGCTAATAACAATAGATGTAAACGGAATAAAAAAAATACCTAATAAATGGGGACACGATTTATTTACATTTAGGATAGAAAATAAAGGACGCCTAATCCCGTCAGAAGCCCCAAACAGCAGTTATAAATATGGTAATCAACAAAAATATTGTTCCATAAATTCAACAACACAACAAAATGGTCTTGCCTGCACATATTATGCAATCAATGATCTTTGTCCGGACAACCGCAATAAATCATACTGGGATTGCCTGCCAAAATAAATAAATGTTTATTTAAAAATACACACATTAAAATTATTAAGAAAAATTTACAAACGAGTCTGAAAGTTGCCCAAAATAACAACTTCAAACTATACGGCAACGCTTGATTATGTGCAATAATTATTTAAACAATCGAATAAATATCAAAATCTTATTGTTAAAAAACGTTATAAAAACACTTGCATTGAAATATTTTCCAAGTAATATATACATGTTCCCTTATAAGGGGACGATTGTGCACATACAAATAGCCGAATAGAGGAAACAATGTCAAAAGACGTCATAGAAATCGAAGGTACCATAATAGAATCAATGCCGAATGCGATGTTTCGGGTGAAATTAGAGAATGATCACGAGATATTAGCACACATATCGGGCAAAATCAGAAAGAATTTTATAAGGATATTACCGGGCGACAAAGTGAAAGTAGAGATGACGCCATACGATTTAACCAGAGGACGTATAACATTCCGTCTAAAATAGCACAAAAGATATTTTAAATTATAAGATACAAACCATATAAAGGAACAAAAAAATGAAAGTAAGATCATCAGTAAAACCAATGTGTGACAAATGCAAATGCATAAAAAGAAAAGGGCGCATAGCAATCATATGCGAAAACCCTAAGCACAAACAAAGACAGGGTTAGTATTGGCATAAAAAAGCTTACCTGGAAACAGGCCGCCTAAAAGCTTAAGATGCAGAAGCACAAAAACTAAAAAAGCACACAAAAAAGCAAAAGCCGAACTCACGGGCAAAATCGGTGAGTGGTGAGGAAGTATTTAAGCCTCATACACAAAAAAATCTAACAACAAGAAAAGGAGAAAACAGAAAAATGGCAAGATTAGCTGGGGTGGATTTACCCCGTAACAAACGAATGATAATAGCACTAACCTATATTTACGGAATAGGCCCGACAAGAAGCGCAAAGATACTTGCAGCAACAGGCATATCACCTGACTTAAGAACAGATGATTTGACAGAAGAAGATATCAAGAATTTACGTAACGAACTTGCAAACTACCACATAGAAGGTGACTTAAGACGTGAAGTAACAATGCACATCAAACGTCTTCAGGAAATCGGTTCATACAGAGGCCTAAGACACAAAAGAAAACTTCCCGTAAGAGGCCAGAGAACAAAAACCAACGCAAGAACACGCCGCGGCAAGAAAAACGGTGCAGTAGCTAAAAAGAAATAATTAAAAAGTAACAAAGATAAAGGATAAAGAAATGGCAAGACCAGTAAAAACAAAGAAAAAAGAAAAGAAAAACGTATTGCAGGGTGTTGTACATATACAATCAACCTTTAACAATACAATAGTAACTTCAACCGACACACAAGGTAATGCTATAGCATGGGCAACGGCTGGAGCAACAGGCTTCAAAGGCGCAAGAAAAGGAACTCCGTTTGCCGCTCAGTCCGCAGCAGAACTTGTAGCAAAGAAATCAATCGACCAAGGTATGAAAAAAGTTGAAGTACATATCAAAGGGCCTGGTTCAGGCAGAGAAACAGCAATCAGAGCGATTCAAGCAGCAGGATTAGAAATTACGTTAATCAAAGATGTAACACCGATTCCTCACAACGGCTGCCGTCCGCCTAAAAAACGCCGTGTATAATATCAAGGATATTGATACTGCGGTAATAAAGACACAGTTACAAACAAGCGGGGGCTTGCGTTAAGCCAAAATCGCAAACCATAGATGCCCTGCAGCAAATAAAAGGAGAAAATTAGAAATGGCAAGATATTCAGGACCAACGAATAAATTATTCAGAAATAAGAAAGTAAAAGACATATCAAACAGGAAATTGACATCCTCAATGCGCCAAACAGCCTCAGGCCAGCACGGAGCAGTAAGAAAGAAATTGTCTGAATATGCAGTACATCTTGCAGAAAAACAGAAAATCAGATTTACATACATCGTAAGCGAAAAACAATTTGCAAGATACTATAGCGAAGCAGCAAGAAGAAAAGGCGTAACCGGCACAATCCTTCTTCAGCTTTTGGAATCAAGACTTGACAATATTCTATACAGAGCAGGCCTTGGCATAACCCGTAAACAAACAAGACAAATCGTAAATCACGGACATGTACTTGTAAACGGTAAGAAAGTAGATATTCCGTCATACCAGGTAAAAGCAGGCGACGTAATCACAATCAAATCAAGAAGTGAAGCATTCTTAAAATCAGTAACTGAAATGATAGATATGGCATGCGCACCGGCTTGGATGACGATAGACAAAGCAGCATTGAAAATCACATTCGACAGAATTCCCGAAAGAGAAGAATTAGATCCAGAAATCAAAGAACAACTGGTAATTGAGTACTATTCTAAGTAGCCGGATTTTGTAGAACACGCAAGGCTTTGAACAAAATAAGCCAAAGCGCAAAACAATAATCTGGGAGCTTTAAAAAGCTCTGGCGATTTAGTAAATCAAATGGAGAAATCCACAATAGTTAATTAAAAAACTAGGAGATTAAAACATGGAATTAAAAATCAAATGCGTTAATACCACAACGAGTTCAGACGGTTCACAGTACGGAAAATTCGTAATAGAGCCGTTGGAAAAGGGATTTGGAACAACAATCGGAAACTCTTTAAGACGTGTACTTTTATCAAGCCTTGAAGGGACAGCAGTAACTTCAGCAAGAATAGAAGGTATTACACACGAATACACAGCAATTCCGGGAGTTCTAGAAGACGTTATTGACGTAATGTTAAACCTTAAAGGACTAGTGGTAAAGACTGATTCTAAAGATGCTCAACACTTAAGAATAGATATAGATCGTCCGGGACCAGTATTAGCAAGTGATATACAGCTTCCAGCAGGAGTAAAAGTAGTAAATCCTGACTGGTTAATTTGTACAGTAGCCGACGGCGGCAGCTTCCACGCTGACGTAATCGTTGAAACCGGTAAAGGCTACGTTGCACACGATGTTCCAAGAGATTCAAAAGGTATTGCAATCGACGTGTTGCCGATTGATGCAACATTTATGCCTATCAAACGTGTAAGCTACAACGTAGAAAGCACTCGTGTAGGCGATTCAATAGACTTTGATAAATTGACTCTTGAAATTTGGTCAAACGGTTCAATCGAAGTAACAACAGCATTGAGCCAAGCATCAAATCTTCTGATTGATCACTTTATTCAGATTGCGTCAATCACAGGTCAGCCTGTAGTTGCACCGACAATAAGTGTTCATGAAGAAGCAGAAGAAGATTCAAACGTACCTTCAATGACAATTGAAGAGCTTGAACTTTCCGTAAGAGCATACAACTGTTTAAAAAGAGCAAGCATCAATTCAATGGCTGAATTACTTAAGAAATCAGAACACGATTTATTAAACATTAAAAACTTCGGCAAAAAATCCTCAGACGAAGTAATCGAAAGACTACATCATTTCGGACTGGATCTTGCGCCGAACCCGGAAATCGAAGAAGAAATCGGTTAATAAAAAATAATACAAACTAAAGAAATAAAAGGAAAAGAACAATGAGACACATGACAAAGAAACACACGCTTGGCAAAGCAAAAGATCAAAGAGATGCTCTTTTGCGTTCGTTGGCGACTGAACTTTTTGTCCACGGTGAAATCAAAACAACAATGGCAAGAGCAAAAGCGCTCAGACCATATGCTGAAGAGATTATCACAATGGCTAAAAAGGGCGACCTTCACGCAATTCGTCAAGCTGCAAGACACATTTATAACAAAGAAACCGGCAAATTCATAGATATGACAACCGGCGAAGAATTTGAAGCACCAGTAGCAGATAAGAAATTAACACCCCAGACAGTGTTAAGAAGATTATTTGTAATAATAGGAAAACAATATTCAGACCGTAAAGGCGGATACACAAGAATTTACAGACTTCCGCCCCGCCGCGGAGATGCTTCAGAAATGGCTTTAATCCAATTGGTATAAGCTAAATGAAATATGCTTTAAAAGTTCGGTATATCGGTAAGAATTATTACGGAAGCCAGATTCAATTTGAAAACGGTAAAGAAATAGACAAACCGACAATACAAGGGATTTTAGAAAAAGCAATTTGTACAGTGACAGGTGAGAAAATCACCGAAGAAAATAAAAGACCGATTAAGACAGTCTTCTCCGGAAGAACTGACAAAGGTGTCAATGCAAAAGGCCAAATGCTTCATTTCAGATACGACAAACCAATTGTTGCTTCACGGTTTGTGTATTCCGTAAATGAAATTCTACCGCCGGACATCTCAATCAGAGATTTAATCGAGGTTAACGAAAATTTTCATGCTCAAAAATCTGCAAAACGCAGACATTACCGTTATGAATTTGTAAACAGGCGGAATAAGGATGCGTTTGACGGAGATTTAATGAGGGTAAAATACGAAATTAGCCTTGAGAAAATGCAAAAATCGCTGAGTTACCTGATAGGTGAGCACGATTTTTCAAGTTTCAAAAGCTCCGGAACGCTAAACCCGAGCACAGTCTGTTTTATCGAAAAAGCCGAGTGCAAAAGACTCGAAAACGACCGAGTTATTATAGATATTATCGGAGACAGATTTCTGTATAATATGGTAAGAACGATAGTCGGCACCCTTCTAGAAATAGAGGGGCACAAATTGCCGCCGGAACATATGAAAGAAGTTTTGGAGGCAAAGGATCGCCGCAAGGCGGGACAAACAGTCAGTCCGTACGGTCTGACGTTATTGGAAGTACAATACTAAAAGTAATAAATGGAGACATTAGCATGAAGACATATTCAGCAAAACCTCTTGAAGTAGAAAGAAAGTGGTATCTGATAGATGCTGAAGGCGAAGTATTAGGCCGTTTAGCAAGCAGAATCGCTGACATTTTAAGAGGAAAAAATAAGCCTGAATACACACCTAATGTTGATACAGGCGATTTCGTAGTAGTAATCAACGCAGACAAAGTTCGTGTAACAGGCAAAAAAGAAACAGATAAGATATATTATCATCATACCGGATATCCGGGCGGATTAAAGAGCGCAAGCTTCAAAGAACTTATGGAAAAAGACGGTACTTTGGCATTAGAAAAAGCAGTTAAAGGCATGCTTCCACACAACACATTAGGAGCACAGCAGTTAACAAAATTAAAGATCTATGCAGGCAGCGAACATCCGCACGCAGCACAGAAACCGATTGTACTGGAAAAGGAGGCTAAATAATGGCAGAAGAAATTATGGCAACAGGCCGCAGAAAAACCTCTATAGCAGTGGTAAAATTGGTCAAAGGTAAAGGAAGAATATTTGTAAACGGCAAAACATTAAGAGATTACATCGGCAACAGACCGGCAGTAGAAATGTTAGTTTACAGACCGCTAGTCCTTACAGATAATCAAGAAAAATATGATGTAAGAGTAAAAACATTGGGCGGCGGAGTAGTCGCACAGTGCGGAGCAATCAGACACGGAATTGCAAGAGCTCTTGTAAAATCAAATGAAGAATACAGAAATGTACTTCGCTTAGAAGGGCTTTTAACTCGTGACCCACGTGTTAAAGAACGTAAGAAATACGGACGCAAACGTGCAAGAAAACGTTTCCAATTCTCAAAACGTTAATATTTATATTATCAAATATACCGAAACGCGCTTTGCAAAATTGCAAAGCGCGTTTTTTATACCTACAAATGCGGAAATTAATTTGGAAGTTTTATACAAAACTCTGTTCTGACGTTTTCTTCGCTTTCAACAGTAATCTCCCCACCATGAGATTTTGCAATTTGTTGAGAAAGATACAACCCGAGCCCTGTGCCGATTTTACGGAACTTCTTTGCTGCAGAATAGTATTTATTAAAAATAAGCTTCTGCTCGTCCTGCGGAATCCCTTGCCCGTAATCAATTACTGAGATTGTTATAAAATCAGGAATTTCAGAAGTTTTAATATCAATATCCTTTTTGGTATTACTATGCGAAATAGCGTTAGAAATAAGGTTTTTGACAACACGCTTAAGCTGCATAACGTCAGCCGAAACGGTTAAATTTTTCTCTGATGGAGTGAAATTAATCACAAGTCCTGAATTTGTAGCGATAGGCTGGACTTCATCAACAATATCAGTTAAGAATTCGTTTAATTTTATATTTTCTTTTAAAAGCGGAATACCTGTTTCTTTAACCTTGTACGTTTCAAGAACGATTTGAACAAGGTCAATAAGTTCTTCATTAGAGGATTTCATATTCAAAAGCGCAAACCTTTGCTTTTCGTTAATTTCGCCGAATTTACCATCTATCAAAAAATTTAAAATATTAGCTTCTGCAACAATCGGCACCTTAAGATCATGAGTCAAAGTTGCGACAAAATCTTCTTTTAAAGTTTCGATTTCACGTTGAGTCGTAACATCTTTTATTAAAAGAACATAGCGTTTTTTATCATCCAAAGAAAGCCGAACGGAATTTATAATAAAATTATTAGTCGGGGTATTTTTTATATAAACATCAGTATCGGAAAGTTTTTCAATCGTATTCCCATCCGCAATTTCGGCATAATCGTAAACATTTTTACCTAAAATATCATTACCCTTCACCCCAAACCATTTAATAATTTTTGGAGTAGCTCTTAGAATATTCCCTTGCTCATTTACGATTAAAATCCCGTCAGAGAGAGAATTGATAACACTTTCCAAAAGCTTATTCTGTCGAATAAGTTCCGCCTGATATTCAACAATCATTTTTTCTCTGTCGTTAAGTGTTTCGACCATTCTGTTAATACTATCCGTAACATTTTGATAAGTAGAATGTTCAATTTTATCAATTTTAGTGGACAAATTTCCATATCGGACGGAATTGACGGTATTCGTAACCATTCCGAGGTAATCGTTAATTTTTGACCATCTTTTATTCATTTGTCTGGTTATCAAAAACAGAGCCACAAAAACCAGAATTATTAAAACATTAATTACATACCATAGCATTTAAAATTTTAACCTTTAGTTTTTACCGAACCTTTATGTTATAATTCATTATAACAGATTATGCAAATCGTGTTAATAATATAAAATGAGGATTGTTGCATTTTATGTCAAAACTAAAACTTCCAGCCTCAATAAAAATGGTAATAACAGACTTTGATGGAGTCGTAACAGACAATTGCGTGTATATTTCAGACAACGGAGATATTTCACGCAGGTTAAATTTTGCAGACGTAATGGGTTTTTCGAGATTAAAGAAAAACGGTTATGAGATAGCAATAGTTTCAGGTGAAAAGAATTATGCAATAGAAATTCTGGCAAAGAAGTTTGAAATAAAAGAAGTTCACACAAACATCAGAAAAAAAATAGATGTCGTAAAAGAAATAGTAAAAAAATATTCACTAAAAGAAGACGAATATTTATACATAGGCGATGACGTAAATGATTTGGAGAGTTTAGCATTTTCCAAAAACAAGCTTACAGTTCCGCATGCGCCGAAACAATTAAAGGAGCTTGACGGAATACAAATAACGGAAAATGACGGCGGAAACGGAGCATTTAGAGAGGTAGCGGAATGTCTGATTGGCTTGAAAAGCTTATAAACAAGATACAAAATATAAGTGATAAAATTGACAATTACAAAGAAGATACCGTAATTCAATCCTTGCCATCGGTTGCTTATGTAAACCGAGCGAAAAAATGCATAGAAAACGGCAAACTAAAAGAAGCTTTGGATATTTTGCAAGAAGCCAAAAGCCTTCCGCAGGAAGATGCGCTTGTATTTAAATATGAAGGACTTGTATATGACAAACTTTTAAGATTTGTCGATGCGGTTAAAGCTTACAAAAAATCAGCAAACCTTAACCAAAATGATAAAATGATATGGAAACTATTAGGTTTTGCACTTTTAAACACAGGGATATACGACGAAGCAATAGAAGCATTTGAAAATGCAGATAAAATAACCTCAGCCAACTCAGAAGTTTTAATGGGCTGGGGCATGACATTGATGAAACAAAAAAAAGAAGCCGCTGCAAGAGAAAAATTTGTCGAATCCGCCAAAGCAAACAAATACAATCTTAACGCACTTTTTCTGGCCTCTGTAATGGAAATAAAGCTTAAAATGTACGAAGAAGCTGAAAGCAAGCTTCAATTTCTAGCAAATGTTGCGCCAAACGAGGGGAATTCTTACGAATATGCAAAACTGAAATTTTTACAAAAAGATTATGAAAGCGCACTTTTTTATGCCAACAAATCGCTTGACTTTAATAAGAACATGCTGCCTTCATATTTACTAAAAGGCGAGATTTACCGAATTAAAGACGCCGAAAAAGATTCGCTCGAAAACTACCAAAAAGCCGAAACTTTATCTCTAATTGCCCCAAGCTTATATATAGAATGGTCATTTTCGCTTATCAGGTTTGGGAAATATGATGAAGCAAGAGAAAAAATTTCAAAAGCATCAGAAATGGATTCAGACAATTCTGAAGTAAAACTAATTAAGGCTTATCTTGATACAATAAGCGGTCAGACAGAAAACTGTAAAGAAATTTTTGAGCATGCCGCAGATAACCCTGAAACGGCCTCATTTGCAAATATGGGACTTGGATTTTTATATTGCACGGAAGGTAATTACACAGAAGGAATCCATTGTTTTAAATCAGCTCTTGCCTCGGATTTACACGATCCGATTAATTACTACTACATAGCAAAAGCCTATATGCATCTTGGGGATAGCACAAATACAAAAGAATACTTTGAGCATGCCATAAAAGAAAACCCAAGACATTTAAAAACTTATATTGATTACGCAAAATTTTTGATTTCTGAAGAAAATATTGCCGAAGCGGGCAGAAAGCTTCGCAAATCGCTAAAACATGGTGAAAACAATCTTGAAATTTTAAACATGCTGTTTTTAACAAGTTACATACTTGTCAAAGAAAACGTTTGTGAATATAATATAAAAGAAGCCTTAGAGTTAGAGAAAAAGATTAGAAGTATAAATGAAGACGGATTCAAATACCCTGACAAGTCGGCAGAATTGACCGAGATGTTGAACAAGCTTCAGGAAAAGGAAAATAATTGAAAAAAATAATAGTACAAAAATTTGGCGGAACCTCTGTCGCAGATACAGATAAGATAAAAAATGTTGCCAAAACGGTTATAAAAGAAAAAGAAAACGGGAATGATGTTGTAGTTGTGGTTTCAGCGATGGGACACACGACGGATTATTTGGTAAAAATGGCAAAAGAGATAATGCCAAATCCTTCAAGCAGAGAGATGGACATGCTTCTTTCAACAGGAGAGGGCGTGTCGATAGCGCTTTTAGCTATGGCAATTCAGGCACAAGGATATGAGGCGGTAAGCTTTAATGCAATGCAAATCGGGATTATGACAGAAAATGTCCACTCCAAAGCCAGAATAACCGATATTAAAACAGATAAACTTAAAAAGAATTTAAAAGAAGGAAAAATAATTGTAGTTGCTGGATTTCAAGGGGTAACCGAGGATGGAGAAATTACGACTTTAGGCAGAGGCGGCTCCGACACATCGGCTGTAGCTCTGGCTGCCGCATTAAACGCCGAAAGGTGCGATATTTATACAGACGTAGAAGGTGTTTACACAACAGACCCCAGAATAGTTCCTAAAGCCACACGTCTGAAAGAAATTTCTTATGAAGAAATGCTGGAACTTGCTCACGCAGGTGCAAACGTGATGCACCCGAGAAGTGTTGAAACAGCGAAAATTTTCAACGTTCCGATACGTGTGAGAAGCAGTTTTAAAACCGACAATTTAGGTACATTAATATTAGGAGTTGACAAAATGGAAATATATAAACCCGTCACAGGAGTCGCAGCAGACTTATCACAAGCAAGAATTGTAGTTTGTGATGTTCCGGATACACCGGGGCAGGCTGCAAAATTATTCGGAAACCTTGCAAAAGAACATATTTCAGTCGATATGATTATCCAGTCATACGCAAGAAAGGTTTCAAATACAAATGACATAGCCTTTACTGTTGACAGCGCAGATCTTGACAAAACGATTAAGACACTTGAAGCGATAAAAAAAGATTTGAACTGCGGAGATATACAGGTAAATGACAATATAGCAAAAGTTTCAATAGTAGGTGCCGGCATGATAGATAGACCCGGTATAGCCTCCACAATGTTCCAAACCCTTGCTGAACTTGGTGTAAACATCAAAATGATTTCGACAAGTGAAATTAAAATAAGTTGTCTTGTAGATAAAGAAGATGCAAATAAAGCCCTGAAAGCACTTCATAGTATATTTGAACTTGAAGGAAGCGAAACGGCAGTAGTAAAAGGCGACCTGCCAAACGTATAATTTAAGGGGAATTTTTATTAAACTTAAAGAATGCGCGGTTTTCATAAAGAAAACCGCGCATTCTTTATCACTCCATCATTTTGATGCATCGTTTAACGCACCAAAATAATAAAATTAATAAATAAAACCTACGGCGGGTATTGCGCTAGAATGTCGGTCGCTTTTGTGAAAAAGCGACGCAAACTACGCCCTGAACTTCGTTCACTAATTATTTGTAATTGTTTCACCTAAAGCAAGCAAACTCGCTTCGCTCAAACAAAGCTTGCTTTTGATGTCGTGAAACAAAACAATGATTGCTCACTACGTAAAGGGCGGTTATATTTAAAAGTAATTTTTTTCAAATGATTTTATTTATAATTTGGTGCGTCAAAACGACGCACCCTACTGCTAAATAACTTAAACATTCTAAAAAAATAAACTTTGCGACGATAGCGGAGTGAGCAATAATAGCAAACGAAAGGAGAACAAAGCCGTCTTTGTTTGAGCGGATCGAGTTAGACGGCTTTAATCTTGAGCTTAGCTTATTATTAGCGAACGAAAGCGTGTCGATGGTTTTGAGGCACTTTTTCCATAAAAAGTGCCCCTGTCCGGAGGACTTTTATATATATTATTATTTTCAATGCGTCGGAAAGACGCACCTATTTTTTCTAATTCACCCGAATATATATTTTCAAACAAAAAAAAGGGAGCTGAATTGCTCCCGTTGGAATTAAGAATAGCTGGAAGTATGAAAAAGATTTAATTATATTTAACCTGAATTAATAAAGAAGCACAATTACACGGTTATCGGGTATTTAAAGAAGCAAAATAGCCGAACATGCCCTCTCCAAACATGCCGGCATGGGGGATTTTAGAGAAAAGTGTAAAAAAAACACTATTAAAATAAGTGTACATTTGTCACTTTATGCCTTATATGCGGTATTTACAAGGATTTCAACCGCTTAACAAAACTTTATAATAGGGGTTGACAAATAATTTTTTGTAGTTTATAGTAAGAATGTAAGGATGAAGTGTTGAATAAACACTTAATAAGACCTCAAGAGAGGAGGATTACAATGAGAATAGGCAGAATAGAAAACAACAGCAGAAAATATATCTCCTTCGGTGAAGGAAACATGAATAATATAACCCCGAGTGTAGCGATTTTAGCATTACAAAACCCCAACGCTAAAATCAACTTTGAAAACGACCTTAAACGTTCAAGCAAATCGGATATGGTTCAGAACCCCAACTTCGTTACTGCTTTCATAAACAAAGTAGGACGTGCAATCAATGAATTCAAAAGAACCGCTCCGGTTGCAAAAGAATCAAATATCAACCCTGATATTTACAATCATATAAGTTATACAGCTTAGTAATAAGCGAAAACCAGACAAGAATTATATAATACACATTTACCCATCTTACTAAATTATTTTTACCCCACTAACCGAATATTTTTTTCATAACCTGATTTACTCTTTAAGAAAGAAAGGAGATTCAGGTTATGAACGAAAAAATAAAAGCACTGCGCAGCAATTCACAAGAGGCGCAGTTTTATTTTGAGAAAATTTTAGCATACACACTAGGCCCCGTTGAACTAAAGAGCCTAATGGACAAAAACGATGTAGAGCTTATAGACGTAAGACGTACGGAAGACTATGAGATAAGCCATATTCCCGGCGCAATTTCGATTCCCAAAGACGAACTTGCCGATAATATTAACAAACTTTCAAAAGACAAAATAAACGTTATCTATTGCTACAATCAACAATGCCACTTAGGGGCAAGAGCCGCATTAATTTTAGCGGATTACGAATATCCCGTAATGCTTTTGGAAGGCGGTTTTCAAGTTTGGAAAGAAGACTTCCGCTTTGCAGTAACTTAAAAAGTTTAAAAAACATTAAGCTTAAAAAACATCCTGAAACACAAGCCTGCAGCGCTATTAAACCAATTATATATTTCTAAATACTTATAAAACTAGTAATTTTTTTTATATTTTATTTTTAATAGAATATAAGTGTGAGCTCAAAAAATTGAAAGGAAAGAAAATGGCAGTAGATAGTGTGAATGGAAATAACAATACCGCTTTATATACCGGTATCGGCACGGTTGCGGGAGCCGGAGCAGGTGTTGCAACAGGATATCTAACAAAACCCTTCTTAAAAAATGGTGCCCCGACAGATGAATTTGTTAAAGAGATAAATAGTGCAATTTTAAAGTCTGCAACATCCGATAAAAAAAGCTTCATAGAAGAAAGAATACAGGGAAAATCAATCTTAAAAGAAATAGATGCTGCAAATGACATAGAAACCATTAAAGAACTAATAGTTGATTTTGATGCTGACGGTAATAAAGAGCTATCAGATATTTATGCTGTATCATTTGATAGCCAATATGCTAACAGACCTATTGACCAAGTAAAAACATCCATAAAAAATGAATTTGTTAAAAAATCTAGAGACCTAGCAAATGAAGAATTTAATTATCATTGGGATTTAGATAAAAAGAAGTTTATAAATTGCGAAGGCGATGAACTTGGTAAAGCTATTAAAGGTGTCGCAAGAAAAATTCAAGGTAAATATGCCGCAATTTACGGCTCAATAGGCGCAGCAACCCTCGGAATCGGCACATATCTATGTTGTAGAGATAAACAACCCAAAACACCGGAACAAACACCTGATAATAAAGTTCCATAACAATCAGAATTCAATATACAACTTTACTTGAACAATAAAAACCCGATTTGTCGGGTTTTTATTTTGAGTTAATTAAATATTTGCCCCGCCGTCATTTTTCATTTTATTGAGAACATTTTTGCTGCCGTCAATTGATTTTGCGTAATTAACTGTAAAATCTATCGCCTCATTATCTCTATCAATAGCCTCTTTCAAACCAATCATTTGCTCAAGCGTCAAATTCTCCATACCCTTCAAGTCATTAGAATTAAGGTAAGTTTTAAAAAGCTTCTGCGCTTCATAATCAAACCCCGGAAGCCCCTTGTAAAGCGAAAACCACTTGTAAAACTGATGCAGCATATAATAAGGATCAATCTCACCGTTTCTCAATATAAACATAGGCTTACTTTTAAATGAAAACCCGCTGTCGGTTAAAATATTGATATATAAAGCCTCTCCCCCTTTCAACTCACACACAAGCCCCTCATCTTCGCAAATAAACGCCAAAATCTTATCGGCATTATTGAGTTTGACAACCTTTGTTCCGTGAGATTTTATGTATTCAAGCAAAAGCGCGGGATTGTTCTTAACCCCGGAAACTATTTCTCTTACTGTATTTAAGACCAATTCTTTATTCTTTTCGGTTTCAGAAGTCAAAGTAACCGTAACATTAGATGAGAGAATGGTTTTAGAGGTTTTATTCGCCGAACTTGTTTTCAAATGTTTGTCAAGCCTTGCAGAAAGCTGTTTTTCCTGCAACTTAAGAAAGAAATAAATAAGCTTTTTAAAAATATTCATAAAAAGATTATATAACAACAGCCCCGCAAGACTTTCCTCCAAAAAGACTAAATATTAAAATTGTATAAAGATTGTACAAAATACACTTGCTTTTTAATACCCTTTATTTTATAATGTAATTGTGAAATTATTCACGAATTGAAATTTTACTATTATCCTGTTAAAATTAACATGCGGAATAAAAATAGCAATTGTCAAGTTACGATTAAGGAGAAAATAATTATGACAACAAAAAGCAAAAAAACAGTTGAAAACCTGGAAAAGACTTTAAACAAGTCAACCCTGGTAGACAACGCAGAGCAATTGGAATTGCTTATTGAAAGAGTTAAGAAAGCTCAAAAAATCTATTCAAACTTTACACAAGAACAAGTTGATGCGATATTCAAAGCAGCAGCAACAGCAGCAGACAAAGCACGTATTCCATTAGCAAGAATGGCTTATGAAGAAACAGGAATGGGTGTTTTGGAAGACAAAATTATCAAAAACCATTTCGCATCAGAATACATTTACAACAAACACAAAAATGCAAAGACTTGCGGAATTATTAAAGAAGACAAAGCAAACGGAATCAAAGTTGTTGCAGAACCTTTAGGTGTAATCGCAGGTATTGTTCCGACAACAAACCCGACTTCAACAGCAATTTTCAAATCATTAATAGCTTTAAAAACAAGAAACGCAATAATCTTCTCACCGCACCCTAGAGCAACAAAATGTACAATAGAAGCAGCAAAAGTTGTTCTTGAAGCAGCCGTAAAAGCCGGCGCACCTGAAGATATTATCGGCTGGATTGATGTACCATCAATTGATTTATCAAATCAGTTAATGAAACACGAATCAATCTCCTGCATATTGGCAACAGGCGGCCCGGGAATGGTAAAAGCAGCTTATTCATCAGGCAACCCTGCATTAGGTGTAGGCCCCGGAAACGCTGCCGCTGTAATTGACGAAACAGCAGATATCAAAATGGCAGTTTCATCAATTATTATGTCAAAAACTTTTGATAACGGTATGATTTGCGCATCAGAACAATCCGTAGTCGTTGTTGACAAAATTTATGAAGAAGTTAAGAAAGAATTCATATACAGAGGCTGCCACTTATTAAGTGCTGCCGATGAAAAGAAAATGATTGCATTGCCGTTCATTGATCCAAAACGCGGAACAGCACATCCTGACATCGTAGGTCAGCCAGCACGCAAAATTGCAGAACTTTCAGGCTTTGAAGTACCTGCAAACACAAAAGTTCTTCTGGCAGAAAGACCGACCGTAGATTGGGAAGATCCGTTCTCAAGAGAAAAATTATCACCGATTTTGACAATGTACAAAGCAAAAGACTTTGACGATGCAACAGAAATGGCATACGAACTTGTATCAAAAGGCGGAGCAGGCCACTCTGCAGACCTTTATACAGACACACGCTGCCAGGAAAGAGTTGACAAATTTGCAGAAAAAATGCCGGCTTGCCGTGTATTAATCAACTCACCGTCAGCACAGGGCGGTATCGGAGATTTGTACAACTTCAAACTTGAACCGTCACTTTCACTAGGCTGCGGTTCTTGGGGTAAGAACGCAATTTCCGGAAACATCGGAGTTGAAAACTTATTGAACTACAAAACAGTTGCTGAAAGGAGAGAAAATATGCTTTGGTTCAAAGTTCCGCCGAAAGTTTACTTCAAAAGAGGCGCAGTTGATTTAGCACTTCGTGAACTTCAAGGCAAAAAACGCGCTTTCATCGTAACTGACAGATTCCTATTCAACTCAGGTGCGGTAAACAGCATAGTAAACGTGTTGGATGAAATCGGTATTGATCACCAAATCTTCTTTGATGTAAAACCGGATCCGACATTATCAACAATCAATCAGGCAATGGACATCATAAGACCATACGAACCGGATGTAATTATATCACTCGGCGGCGGCTCTCCGATGGATGCTGCAAAAATTATGTGGTTAATGTATGAACAACCTGATACAGTATTTGAAGATATTTCAATGAGATTTATGGATATCAGAAAGAGAATTTGCAGAATACCTGAATTAGGTAAGAAAGCAACAATGGTTGCAATTCCGACAACTTCAGGAACAGGTTCGGAAGTAACTCCGTTTGCAATCATTACTGATGACGAAACTCACGTAAAATATGCAATTGCAGATTATGCATTAACACCGAATATGGCAATCATTGATCCTAACTTTGTTGACGGTATGCCAAAAGGTTTGACAGCCGCTTCCGGTATTGATGCTTTGGTTCACTCAATCGAAGCTTATGTATCAGCAATGGCTACAAACTTCACAAATTCAAATGCATTAGAAGCATCAAAACTTGTATTCAGATATTTGGAAAGATCTTGGAAAGAAGGCGCAAATGATCCTGTAGCAAGAGAAAAAATGCACTATGCGGCAACAATTGCAGGTATGGCATTTGCAAACGCATTCTTAGGATTATGCCACTCAATGGCTCACAAATTGGGTGCAATGTTTAACGTACCTCACGGTGTGGCTAACGCATTGTTAATCAGACAGGTAATCAAATACAACTCAACAGATTGCCCGAAAAAACAATGTATCTTCCCGCAATACAAATTCCCGAATGCAAAATCAAAATATGCACAAATTGCAGATGAATTAGGATTGGGCGGAAAGAACGACGACGAAAAAGTTCAATTGTTAATCGACGCTATCGACAAATTGATGAAAGCAGTTAACTTACCGAATTCAATCAAAGACTTCGGTGTTAAAGAAGCAGACTTCAATGCTAAGTTAGACGAAATGGTTGAACTTGCATTTGACGATCAATGTACAGGTGCAAACCCGGCTTATCCGTTGATGGAAGATATCAAAGCTATTTACAAAGATGCTTACGAAGGTATCGTAAGAGATTACTATCCGGCTAAGTAGTTTGATAAGACAAACCCAAAAAAGAACCGTCAGAATTGACGGTTCTTTTTTATAAAAAAGCTAATTTACTGTAGAATAATTCAAATCAAATAATATATCATAATTCTCCGGGAATATACCTATCGTAATAATATTTCGCATCTAAAAAACCTTTTTTTGTTAGTGCATAATATGTACAACCAATACCTGCATATAGTCCTTTTTCAGATTCGTTACAATTATAATTATAGGGATTAGAACAAACTACTTTACCGCCACATGGATATATTTGTTTTTCCATAATGCGGAATGAAAAAGTATCCCGCCCCCAAGCATTTGGTTTTTTAAACGGCCCATTAACATCAACAGATATAATTTGTCCATAATTAGTAGCACTATTATTACCATAGGAATCTCGACCACCAAATATAAAAAGCCTTCCATCTTTAGTAATAAATCGTGGACGTGAAAAATATACGTTTATGGGCTGAATACCTTCAGAATTTGCTATAGGATTTCCTGCATAAGTATAATATGTTATATTTTGGTTTTCGAAACATTTGTTCGCAGTACAGTCTTTTGCATTATCATAATAACTCATAAAAATTTTATTGAGCTCGGCTTCTTTTGTTAATTCAACAAAATTTAAAATATCATCATTTTGTTCAAAAGAAATTAAATTTACTATATTTTGTAATTCTGAATAAGTCTTATTAAGTTGTGTAATTATGACTTTGTTTTGATGTTTTTGAACTAATGTCTGCATAGTCATAGCAATGACAACTCCAAGAATACCTAAAGTTATCAATACTTCAGCTAGAGTAAAACCTTTTTTCATGCAAAATCCTCATTAAAATTACTAATTTCTATATTTATTATCACATATACTGACATTTTTGTCAATTATTGTGCTTATTATTTGAAATATAGCACACTTCATGCCTTAAATTTACATTTTACTATGCATAAAATTGTAAAATGAGGTGGAAATGGAAACAAAAGAATTACTCGGACTAAAAATAAAAGAAGTCAGAAAACAACGCAAAATCACACAAGAGCAACTGGCTGAAAAATTGGATTTAGATGTCGGATATATTAGCAAACTTGAAGTGGGAAGAAACTTTCCGACAATCGGCACCCTTGAAAAAATAGCCTCCGCACTTGATGTTGAATTATATGAGTTATTTCAATTTACCAAAGTTAAAGACAAAAACTTCAAAGACGAAATAATTTCAATATACGACAAATTAAGCAAACAAAAACAGTACTTGCTTTATTGTGTTGCAAAAGCTATGGAATAAAATAATTATCAATTTACTAGCAAAAAAAATATTCAGCATTTTTACAATAATCAATAAGGAGATTAAATAATGATACAAAAAGTAAACAGATTAACAATATTTAAAAATTATTTTACCCAAACAGGAAGATTCGCTAACGAAGAGATTAAAAATATACGTGAAATGGCTAATGGATGCGTCGATATTTATCAAAAAAAATTACCTAAAAATATCATTGTACTTCAACACGGAACAAAATCAAGAAATACAAATAAAACCAGAACGTTATTTATAAATTCAAACGGGACTCAAAATATAACAGAAAGAGAAAAAACCCTTTCAGAAAAAGGTTTTAAATTAATTTCAATACTGAAAAAATATCTTCCCGGCATCAGCTACCACGAAAGACAAGTGTTAATAAACACAAAAACCGGAAAAATTGAAGAAAAAGCAAACCAATATTCAGGATTAGGAAGAGGGTCCAATACAACAGTAATTTCATACGGAAACAGAGAATCCGAATTTCCGGCAACAAAGCTTGCAGGCTCAATACACCCTTCTATTGCACATAAGATTATATTTGATAAAGGCGGCTTTGGATACAACGAAATGTACATACAATTATAATTGTTTTATATAACTTAAAAAAGACATACCTTGACATTAAGGTATGTCTTTTTTATGATGAAGAAACGAGGACGGCGACATGGCCAAGTGGTAAGGCAGAAGCCTGCAAAGCTTTTACCCCCGGTTCGAATCCGGGTGTCGCCTTTTTTAATTTTCAAGATTCTAAAGGGGAAATGCATGCTTAAAAGATTTTTAATTTCAGTTTTTATATTGTTAGGATTGTTTACCGGATCTGCTTTTGCAATAGATATAGATTTTAATGGTTATATAGCAGATAAAGCAAATCTACTTTCTCCGGAACCTCTTGAAAATTTAAATTATACTTTGCATGATTTAAATAAAAAAACAACTGCAAGTATAGCATTAGTTACTTTAAGCAGTTTAAATGGCGAAAAAATAGAAGATGTAGCGAATAAAGTTATGATTGAATACAAAATCGGAGATGACACAAAGAAAAACGGACTTGTATTTGTAATTTCAATCGAAGAAAAACAACTTCAAGTCGTATTAGGCGATGGGCTTGTTAAAGATATTGAGCCTAAAAAACTTGAAAATATAATCAGCAAAAATGTTTTACCATATTTTGAAGCCGGAAAATATGAAGACGGAATTTTAAGCGGAACTTATTTAATGGCAGATTTGATTGCAAAAGTTAATAATCAAGAGATAGAACATTTTGGAAACATACCAGATCAAAAAAGCTTGCAAAAGCCCTTTAACAAAAATTGGCTTTGGTTATTGCTGATACCTTTATTTGCGGTTATAGCAGGTATTGTTTTCTTTGCAATCGACAAGAAAAAAACAGATGAAACGCAAGAACAAAATTCTTAGCTAAAAAAAAACTAAGCAAACATTGAAAATCAAATAAAAATAGGCGATTAGCAAGGACTCCGCTTTTCGATTGAGTATCGAAAAGGTGGAGGGAAGGTAGCGCAAGCTGCCAACAAGCTCAAACTTTGATAATTTAATAACTTTTTTATGGGCGATTAGCAAGGACTCCGCTTTTCGATTGAGTATCGAAAAGGTGGAGGGAAGGTAGCGCAAGCTGCCAACAAGTTCAAACTTTGATAATTTAATAACTTTTTTATGGGCGATTAGCAAGGACTCCGCTTTTCGATTGAATATCGAAAAGGTGGAGGGAAGGTAGCGCAAGCTGCCAACAAGCTCAAACTTTGATAATTTAATAACTTTTTTATGGGCGATTAGCGCAGTTGGTAGCGCATCACATTGACGTTGTGAGGGTCACGTGTTCGAGTCACGTATCGCCCAGTTTATTTTGACAAAAAATATTTTTTTGATAGAATTTCACTATGTTTAGAAAAATTCAAGAAAAAGATAAAACTTTTTATATTAAAACAGCAAACGAATTTTACAATTCTGATGCAGTAGACCATAAAATACCTTTAGATTATATTGAAAACACTTTCAATGAGTTAATGCGCTCAACAGAATACGCAGAATGCTACATATTTGAAAAGGACGGAGAAAAAGCCGGATACGCATTATTAGCAAAAACTTTTTCTCAAGAAGCCGGCGGACTTGTTGTATGGATTGAAGAAATTTACATTTTGCCACAATTTCGCTCATTAGGAATCGGAAGTGATTTTCTTAATTTTTTAAAAGAAAACACTGACTGCGCAAGATTAAGACTTGAGCTTTGCACTTCAAACACACGAGCTTATACTGCTTACAAAAAACACGGCTTTAACGTCTTAGATTACAAACAAATGATTTACGACAAAAATCCCAACTAGAGCAATTACTCTTTAAACATTCTGCAAATATTTTTCGATATCATCATCCGAAATCATTTCTGTTGCGGCAACCAAAATTCTTTTTTCATCAAGCCTTATACCGCCAAGAATACCGTTTTCCTTTAGTTTTTTAAGAAATTTATCAGAATACTCAACTTCAATTACAAATTCGTTAAAAAAGTTCTTATTAAGCGTTTTAATTCCTTTTAGAGAAAGTTTTTGAGATAATTTGTGTGCTTGTTTTGCTGAAAGGTATCCGACTTGTTTAAAGCCTTTTTCTCCCAACAATGACAGATATAAAGTAGCACAAAGCCCTATTAAAGCTTGGTTAGAGCAAATATTACTTGTAGCTTTTTCTCTTTTTATATGCTGTTCTCTGGTTTGAATAGTAAGACAAAAAGCTTGATTTCCGTCCGCATCGACTGTTCTTCCCGCAAGACGTCCGGGTATCTGGCGCATATATTTTTCACAACACGCAATAAACCCAGCATGAGGCCCGCCAAATTCCTGCGGAATACCAAGGGTTTGAATATCCCCGACAACAATATCTGCGCCATATTCTAAAGGAGGTTTCAGAATTGAAAGCGATGAGATATTTGTACAAACAATTAAAAGAGTATTCACAGGTTTTACTTCTAAAATTTCACCGTTATAATCAGGATTTTGCACCAGAACACACGCATAATCAGAAGTATTAATAGGCAAATCCTTGAAATATTCCACCTGAATTTCATTAGCCCAAGCGTAAGTATCAATTACTTTTTTATATTCAGGGTTTAAGTTTTCCGCGACAAGAGCTTTTGATTTTTTAGAAATTCTTTTGGCCATCAAAATAGCTTCAGCACAAGCCGTTCCGCCGTCATAAACCGTAGCATTTGATATATCCATGCCAGTAAGGCGCGAAATCATAGTCTGAAATTCGTACATAACCTGAAGTGTACCTTGAGAAATTTCCGCCTGATAAGGGGTGTATGCCGTCAAAAATTCCCATCTTTGAGCAACTTGAGATATCGCAGCCGGAATAAAAATATTGTAAACCCCGCCGCCAAGAAAACTTACATAATCGGTTTTATTTTTTTTTGCAAGCGACTTGATTTTTCTTTGAACTTCCATTTCGCTTATTGCATCAGGTAACTCAAGAGCATTCATCCTTGCAGATCGGGGAATATCGGCAAACAAATCCTCAATCTTATCCAAACCGCAAACCTTCAGCATTTCTGCTTTTACTTCGTCATTATGTACCAAAAAATTCTTCATTATTCCAATTCTTCTTTATAATCTTCGTATTCCATTAAATCGCCAAGTTCAGCTTCATCGCCTGTTTTTTTAATTTTCACAAGCCAGCCTTTTTCGTAGGAATCTTCGTTAAGAATTTCAGGGCTGTCAGCAACTTCGTTGTTTACTTCCGTAACTTTTCCGCTTATCGGCATATAAATTTCACTTGCAGCTTTTACAGATTCAACTGTTGCGAAAGTTTCGCCTTTATGAAATTCCGTCCCAACTTCAGGTAATTCCAAAAACACGATATCTCCAAGCTGCTCTACTGCATAATCAGTTAATCCTACTATGTATTCATCATTTTCATCTTCATAAATATATTCATGAGTTTTTGCGCATAAAATCTTTTCTGTTATACTCATTCTTTTCTCCTTAATTTATTTTAACTATATTCCTTTTTGTCACAAACGGTCGCTTTACTATTTCGGCATTGTGCAGTTTTTCTCTTATCATAACCTGAACAATTGCGCCGTTGCAAATTTCTTCAATATTTTTTACATAACCGAGCGCAATATTGGTATTTAATACAGGTGAAATTCCGCCGCTTGTAACTGTTCCGACTTTTTCACCATTTAAATAAATTTCATACCCGTGTCTTGCGATTCCTCTATCAAGCATCTTTAACCCGACAAGTTTCTTATGCGTACCGTTTTTAATCTGCTCCATTATAACATCTTTTCCGTTATAATCAGCTTTCTTATCCTTCGGAACAGACCACAAAAGTCCTGCCTCTATCGGAGTTGTATCTTCATCCAAATCGTTTCCGTAAAGATGTAATGCCGCTTCCAATCTTAAAGTATCTCTGGCTCCTAAACCGATAGGCTTAATCCCGAAAGGTTTTCCTGTTTCTAAAATCTTATCAAACAATTCTTCACTAAATTCATTTTCTACCAAAAGTTCAAATCCGTCTTCTCCTGTGTATCCTGTTCTGGAAGCCAAAAGCTTTATCCCTGCAACTTTTGCCGGTCTGATTGTAAATGAATTTTGGTTTATATCAAGCCCCATAGAACTTAAAACCTCAGCAGCTTTGGGCCCTTGTACTGCCAAAAGTGAATAATTGTGAGATTGGTTGTCTATTTTTACATCTAACCCTTTTTTATTTCTTACCATCCAGTTTAAATCTTCATCAATTCTCGCTGCGTTACAGATTATAAGATATTCAAGAATGCCAAGTTTATAAATTATTAAATCGTCTATTAATCCGCCTTTTTCGTTTGTAAGCTGACAATAAACAGCTTTTTCATAAGTCAATTTTGTTATGTCTTGAGGAACTATTTTATTTAAATATTCCAAAGAATCCTTTCCTGATACAAACACCTCTCCCATATGTGAAACATCAAACAAACCGACACTTTCTCTTACGGTTTTATGCTCCTCAATTATTGACGTATACTGAACTGGCATACTCCAGCCCGCAAAATCAACCATTCTTGCCCCTAATCCTATATGCTTGTCATGCAAAAAAGTTTCTTTTGTCATAATTCCCCCTTTTGAAATTATTGTCGTCTTAACCGCCTTAAATGTCAATTTTTAATTAGTATTTTTGTTATATTTAATTACATTTTCGCCTTATTTAAAAAGTCCATGATTTACTAAAGCTTTTATTATATAATCTTTGCTATGAAAGAGTTTTTTATAGGACTTTTAGACTGGATTTACAAGAAGAAATGCTACTTTTGCAAGCGTTCCGACGAGTGTGTCAGAATGTGTTCAAAATGTTATCAGACTCTAGAGCATCTTCGCCCTGCGCCAAACAGAATTTTGAGAAGCAAAAATATTTACTGCGCAGGGGTTTATGACAAAAATCTCCAAAAACTTATCCGCGGGCTTAAATACCATAACCAGAGAGAACTCTCTAAATATTTGGCTAAATTTATGTATGAATACTGGCTTGAAATCGGCGGTAAAAGCAATTTTCAAGTAGTTCCGGTTCCAATCTACAAATCAAGAGAAAAGAAACGTAAATACAACCACATGAATCTTGTCGCCGAAGAATTTTGTAACCTATCAGGATGTACGCTTAACCTTGATTTGATAAAAAGGGTTAAAAATACCAAACCTCAGTACAATCTTAAAAAATCTGAACGTGAAAATAATCTTAAAAATGCTTTTGAAGTTGATGAAAATAACCTTCTGCCGATGAAAATTTTGATACTTGATGATATTTGCACCACAGGCTCAACTTTTGAAGAAATGATAAAAGAGTTTGAAAAACATAATATTTTTGATATAACATGTTTTGCTGCCACAACCCCATTTGAGGAATAGATGATATTACAAGAATTTGCTTCTTATATTCAAAACCGAAAAGATGACCTGACTTCAGGTAAATCCACCGCACTAAAAATTCTTTGTGACTGGATTCGGCTTGTGATTAAGAAAAATCCTAAAGGTCATGTTGACAAAATTGTTCAAACAGAAATTCTGCTTGCCGAAAACAAATACGGAGAATTTTTTATTACCGCTAAATCAGAAAGCGGAAGAACTCTTGTAAATGCTTTATATAACTTTGCCCTAAGTTACGAGCATTATATTATGCAAAAATGGCTGGATGATAAAAATCCCGAAGATTTTAAAAAATAGTACACTTAATACCCTGCTGTCGGATTTTATTTATTCTTTTAAATCTAAAATATTTATAAATCAAAGATTTAAAACGGAGTAAAAATTATGGCAAACATTTATCAATCACAAACCTGCAGACTTAAAGAATTAAACAACCTTTTTATTGAGCTTACGGCAAAAAACTGCAACCAAAGGTGTAAAAATTGTTATATCGACTTTCCTCTATCCAAAAACGTAAAAGATTTTATCGACGAAAACTTGATAAAGAAAACCCTTTCCGACACAAAAGACGAAAATCTTCAATGTATTTATCTCACAGGCGCTGAACCTATGACACACCCTGACTTTAACAGTATACTAAGACTCTGCCTAAAACGCACCAACGTTTGTATTTGCACAAACGGAAGCTTTATTAACGAAAAAAAAGCAAGATTTTTAAAAAGAGTTGAAGACGAAAGTGAATTTGAAATTATTTTTCAATTAAGTCTTGCTCATTACGACGAAATAAAAAATGACGATGTTAGAGGACGAGGCACCTACCGCCAAACCCTCCACGCTATAAAAAGCCTTGTTAAATATGAATTTAACCCGATTATTTGCATAACTGATTTCTACGCAGAAGGCAAAAATAAAATTCTTGAAGGTTTAAAACCAATATGCGAAAAAATAGGATTTATAGCAACCGAAAACAATTTTAAAATAAATACTCCTTTCAATCCAAATATAAATTCTGAATATCTTTTAGGCAAATGGGAAAGTTTGGACTGCGAATACGGCAGAATCCTGACCACAAAAGGTGTTTACACTTGTCCGTTCCTTGCAAACGACCACAGAGGACGTTCTGGAAGCGACTTTAATGACTACTCCGATAAAAGCATTCTTGAAACAAACTTTTGCGCAACTTGCATCAAAAACCAAACTCAAATGTTTTCGATTA
Source organism: uncultured bacterium (assembly GCA_949297715.1). Lineage (GTDB taxonomy): Bacteria > Cyanobacteriota > Vampirovibrionia > Gastranaerophilales > Gastranaerophilaceae > Scatenecus. Next base: position 43,603 of record CASFTJ010000011.1, read on the forward strand.
ATTTCAAAAACTTTAACTAACTATTTCTTTGCGTAAAGTTTCATTGAAAATTTAATCATCAAAATAGACTTATCCTTTTCATAAGGTTCAACTTCAACTTTACAAATATCAAGAAAATGTTCATGCTGATATAAAGCTTTTAAAAATGCTTCAAAATTTTTATAATTAGAAATCAATTCCATATCCAGCAAAGCAACATTATATTTACCTGGAACACCTTGTATAAATTTATCATCTTTAGGATCATAAGTATAATTTATAGAAAGCATCTTTATTGTATTAGTCTGAAGAATTTTAAGAATTTCGGAAAACTCGCCAGCTATTAACCCTTCAGCATCAAGCCCGGGTTCATCTGATACAAAAAAGTCTTTTTCTATACCTGACATATCGTCCTGTTTCTTTGCTGCAGCTTTCAATTCATCAAGTTCTCTTTGCTTATCAGCAAGAACAAGAGTCTGTGCCGCATATTGCTCATTCATGTCCATAATACTTTGAACAATCGGAACTATTTTAGTCACGACAAGAAAAACAACTACTATTACCGACAATACTAATATCGCTACTGCATCTTTTAGCTTCATTAAAATTTCTTTAGTTTCTTCTGGCATAATTTATAAAAAATCTCCGTATTTATTCATATTAATTTATAGGTGTATCGCTTAACAACTTTTTATCCTGCGGCAAATTAACAGCTTTTCCGGTGGTTTTACCTGCGGCATCCTGACTTTTGTTCTGAGCAGTTCCATCTTTCTTTGCATCTGCATCAACCACTGGAGGCGCTGAAACTTGAGAAATATTTGAAATTTCAAAATTGTAAGTCACCGGAAGATTAGACATAAATTCATCCACATCATCCGAAACCATTTCAAGCTTTTGAAGTTTTAAATCACTGGCAACAAGGTACTCTTTTAAACTTTTATAAAAACTATATACATCCTCAACAGAACTTGCGCCACCCTTAATAGATATTTTACCACTACCTTCAGTCATAAAATAAGAAAGCCATAACTGGGACGGAACAGACTCACCTATAGCAGAATATGCCATCAGCTTAACACGATTATCCTGCAGCGTCTTAGTTATCTCATTTTTAACACTGAATTTACCGGCCATTTGCTGAGCTTCTTTCAATTCTTTAATCTCTTTTTCTATCTGCTGAATACTTGCATTTAATTCATCTAATTGAGCTTGCTTATCTGCTTGAATTTTAGGTAAAAGCAACATCGCAATACCAACCGGAACAAGCAATAAAATCGCTATAGCAATAGACATAACCCTCGCCATTGTTGGTGTGGTCGTATATTCATTTTCACCTATTGGAATCTTAATAATTTCTTCCGCTGTTGCAATGTCACCACTTGCAGAGGACAAAAAATTGCAGCTTATCGGATAACTAAAACTTTTAGAAACAGCAGTACCAATAGCCTGCAATGAAATCTTCAAAATATTGTCCGGTAATACATCTAAACTTACAGGCAAAAACTCTTTATGTTTAAACTTATTATTTTCAATATACTCTATTGTTCCGTCAACATTAAGCGATTTTGCAAGCATTTCAGCACTTACAGAATCTGTATCGGATAATATTAAAAGATAATTAGCTGGATAACTCATTAAAGTAATTTGAGCAGAAGAACTTATTACATTATAAATTTCATCACCTTCATAAGATTTAATAGCTATTGGTTCTTCATAAAAATCAACAACATTTCGTCCTGACATTGATATTAAAGCATAACCATTGGAATTTATAGTCAATAAATTCCAAGTTATACCGTCCTGCATCTCTGAAGCTGCAAGCCCTGTATAATCCAATGCTCTAAGTGTTGAAAGTAGTGACATTTCAACACCGATTAAATTAGCACCAAGCTCTGACAAAGCTGCAGACAATCCATCCACAATCAATTGCTGTACTGCAGAATAAAAAAGTTTACGAGTTTCGCCACTGCCTACATTTGAATCCCACCATTGAACTATCGGGTCATGTCTTTTGAACACATAAGACTGTTCAACTTCTGAAGTTATTGCGCCAGTTATAGCTTCATCACCAAGCATTAACGACATCTCAATCGAGCCAAATAAAACCATTGGAAGATTAATTGTAACATTACACTTCGGATTAATTTTAAGCTCCTCAAACATTTCGGATACACCTTTTTTGAACTCCTCCATGTTTGATATTTCCCTTAAAGACTCATTATACGCAAGCGGTCTTACTGCATAACTTTTAATAGTATGACTGGTGTCATCAACCTGAATCATTTCAAGACCAACCCCAGGTGTCACAGAAAGATACACATCCGGACGATTTCCTGCGGTTAACTTATCCATAAAATCATTAATAAAATTTGAACTCATTTCTGCTAATTTCTTCCTATGTACTTAATTCTTATTTTTATTATACAATATATTTTATAGAGGTTGCAAATTTAACATAAATTTACACTATACGGAGGATAATCTGCCAAATGAACTATATAACTGAAATACAGAAGCTTAAAAGAGAGAAAAATGCAGTAATACTTGCACATTGTTATCAAAATATAGAAGTTGATGAAGTTGCAGATTATGTCGGAGACTCTTTATATTTAAGCCGTATGGCTGAAAAAACCGATGCAAGTATTATTATATTCGCAGGCGTTTATTTTATGGCCCAAACTGCTAAAATTTTAAATCCATCAAAAAAAGTTATTCTGCCTAACCTTAAAGCAGGCTGTGCAATGGCTGATATGATAAACTTACAACAATTAAGAGAATTTAAAAGCAAATACCCGAATATTCCGACAGTATGCTATATAAATTCAACAGCTGAAGTTAAATCTGAATGCGACATTTGTTGCACAAGTTCAAATGCTGTACAAATTGTAAAAAGCTTAAACGCCTCAAAAGTGTTATTTTTACCCGATAGAAATCTCGGCAGGTGGGTAGAAAAACAACTTGGAAATGTTGAAGTCATAACATACAACGGCAGTTGCCCGATTCATGACAGATTTGATCCCAGCGGAATAAAAGAAACTAAATTTCAATATCCGAATGCGCTTGTACTTGCACATCCTGAATGTCCTGAAGAATTTTCAGCTCAAGCAGATTATGTCGGTAGCACCTCAGGAATTATGAATTTTGTTAAAAACAGCAATGAAAAACAATTTATTGTTGCAACAGAAAAAGGTGTTCTTGACAGATTAAAACGCGATAATCCGAACAAACAATTCTATGACATTCATAATGTGCCTTCAATTTGTCAAAGTATGAAATTAAATACCGTTTTGGATATTTATTACGCATTGAAAAATGAAACACCGGAAATCACAGTAGATAAAGATATTGCACAAAAAGCTCTTAAATGCATTGAAAGCATGCTCAGAGTTTCAAAATAGGATTTAATTTAAAATGGATGACATAATTTTTGGCAAAAATGCAATAACAGAAGCTCTAATCAGCACAGAAAGAGAAATTAATAAAATTCTTATTTCCAAAAATATTCATGCTGATGCCAAAATCGAAAAGATTAAAACTCTTGCCCGAGAAAGAGGAATTGTCTTTCAATTTGTAGCAAAAGAAAAGTTTCAACCTTACGCAGAATTCAATCATCAAGGAGTTATTGCACAAATTTCACCTTTAAAATACACAGATCTCGATGAATTTTTGGAACAAAATCACCCAAATTCATCTGTTGTAATCCTTGACGGGGTGGAAGATCCGCACAATTTCGGCGCAATAATTCGTTCTTGCGTATGCGCGGGTGTAAACGGAATAATAATTCCTTCAAGACGTAATGTTCAAGTGAATTCCGTTGTCGAAAAAACCAGCGCCGGTGCGATTAACCATATTCCGATAATTAAAGTCAATAGTCTGACAAACGCAGTTCAAAAATTAAAAGATTCAGACTGGTGGATAATTGCAACTGATGCTTCTGCAGATGATAATTATTATGATATCAAATATAATGATATGAACTTTGCTCTAATCATGGGGGCCGAACATGCAGGAGTTTCTAAAACGCTTCTTAAAATGTCCGACTTTAAAGTCAAAATCCCGATGATGAACAGTTTTAATTCTCTAAACGTTTCAAATGCCGCTAGTGTAATCATTTTTGAAAGCTTAAGACAGCGTATTAAAAAAGAAAATTTTAAGCAAAGTTAAAAAATAGTTTTATATATAAAATCATATTATAATAATTGCGAGAGATGGAGAGTTTTATAATAAATGAAAAAAGAAATCGAAAAACTTGGACTAATATCAGAAGACATTTCGGATGAAGATGTGGACTTTCACGAACTGGAACCGATGGATGAAGAAGATGAGCTTATTCATTCTGTAGAAGATCCGAAAGTTCAGGAAAGTTTAGCCTCCGTAAATTCTGATGACAGTGTTAAGATATACTTGCAGCAAATCGGTAAAATTCCGCTGCTTTCGTCAGAACAAGAGCTTGATTTGGCAAAGAAAATTTATGAATCTCAGGATGAATTTTCAAAAAATCTTCTTGTAAATGCCAATTTAAGACTTGTTGTTAGTATTGCAAAAAAATACATCGGCCGAGGACTTTCATTTCTTGATTTAATTCAGGAAGGCAATTTAGGCTTAATGAAGGCTGCCGGAAGATTTGATTATACTAAAGGTTACAAATTCTCAACTTACGCAACATGGTGGATTCAGCAGTCAATTACTCGCGCTATCGCTGATAAAGCCCGTATTATAAGGCTTCCGATACACATGATTGAATCACTTGGCAAAATTCGTCGTGCAACAATTGACCTTACAACAGAACTAGGACACACTCCGACAAAACAGGAAATTGCATACAGACTTGGAATTTCCGTAAACAAACTCACATCAATCATTAAATCTGCCCAAAGCACAATCAGCATGGAAACTCCTGCAAACAGTTCCGAAGACAGTTCCAAAATTGCTGATTTTATCGTGGATGATTCAACTATAACCCCCGACAGCAGAGTTTCTCAGGAAAACTTGTTTGAAGATATAAGAAAAATGCTTAACCAATTAAGCCCCAAAGAAAGAGATGTTCTTATTCTCCGCTACGGGCTTGACAATAGCGGGACGAAGAAAACTCTTGATGAAATCGGTTCTCAATACGGAGTTTCTCGTGAACGTATCAGACAAATTGAAAACAGAGCAATCGCAAAACTTAAAAAACTCTGCAAAAACAAACATCTCACTGTCGGTCTTAAAAACTACTTCGGCGAATAGCACACAAAGTGTGCTTTTACATTTGGCTAAATATTAGTGTTAGCGCTTTTGTATAAATTGGAAGCTTTATTATATAAATAGTTGCGTCGCTTTTAACAAAATCTGTATATTGTTCTCACAAAGTGTGCTTTTACATTTGGCTAAATATTAGTGTTAGCGCTTTTGTATAAATTGGAAACTTTATTATATAAATAGTTGCGTCGCTTTTAACAAAATCTGTATATTGTTCTCACAAAGTGTGCTTTTACCTTTGGCTAAATATTAGTATTTGCGCTTTTGTATAAATTGGAAGCTTTATTATATAAATAGTTGCGTCGCTTTTAATAAAATCTATATATTGTTCTCACAAAGTGTGCTTTTAC
>CASFTJ010000012.1 GCA_949297715.1 uncultured bacterium
AGCTCAAGAAGATAACGGCGGGGCTTATTTTGAAACGTCAGATAATGTAAATGCGGATGCAACCAAAAAATTTTTTGAACAATATTGGCTTCCATATTTCAATAATCCGACGGTTTCTAAAGAAGGGGTATATCCTTATGGAAACTATGCGCCATTAAAAGAGATAAGCGGAGATAGTTATGGACAAAGTATATTTACATCATATAGTAATGGTCGAATATATTTTACAACAATGGATGGGACTGTATATTATATAAATATGATGCAGTGGGAATATGAATATGATGATGATGGGAATATAGTTTCGTCTACAGCAAAATATTCCACTATTCAAAGAGTATTTGTGGATTTGAACGGAATAAAACCTCCGAATACTTTAGGTAAAGATGTATTCATATTTCAAGTATTTTTTGACAAAAACATCGTAAGACCGTTTGGATATGACAAAACACAAGCACAAATTAATAATGATTGCAGTCTTAATGGCGTAGGGCATTATTGCGCAGCAAAGATAATAAACGACAATTGGAAAATTGGAAAAGACTACCCTTGGTAATTCTTTTTAAAGCTTGATATAACAGCAACCATAGTCCAGAAGATGAATTGTAATTGCGGTCTGAAGAATACTGTATCGACAAGTCCGTGAATCATAATAGCACAAATAGAGATTACGGCTGCTGATAAAAATATAACTTGTTTTGTATCAGTTGATTTCAAAAGAATATTTATACCGTCTTTAAGAGTTGTGATTAAAAATCCTAAGAACGCAATAAGCGCAAATATTCCGCTTTCAACCGCAATTTCGAGGAAAATATTGTAAGCAGAAAGCGCATCAAAACCAGTTCTCATGTAAATTCCGTAGATTTCTCTAAAATTTTTATTTCCGCAACCTATGCCTAAAAGCCAGTTTTCTTTAAACATATTAAAAGAAGACTGGTAAACATTAAATCTGAAAGAGTTTGATGAATCCTGCCTCATAGCAAAAATGGACAAAATTCTAGCTCTTAAAGATGCTGATAATAAAATAGCTGAAGTTAAAAGAGCCGCACATCCGCCTACAATTGAAATATATATTGCCTTGTAACTGTGCCAGAGATATTTAGCAGATACCAAAAAAGTTCCGCCAAGAATTACCATCATGCCGATATACGAACCCCGGCAGCCTGTAAGAAATAAAGCAGCGCTGGAGATAGCCGCACAGATTCCGCCGATAGCTGCTAAGTTATATTTTTTGTCCATAAATAATGCTGCTACAACCGCATAAAGAGCAGGAATCCCCGCAACAAAATATCCGCCGAGCAAATTCGGGTTATAAGGTTTTAAAGTTCCGTAAACCCTTGTCATTACTTCTTCGGGATTTAATTTAGAAACATCCTGCCAGGTTGAAATTTCTTCAACATGAGCAAAGTTTTGCAAGAATCCCATTATTCCTTCAAAGCTTACGCAAAGCCCGATTGTCAAGAATATCGAAAAAATTTTATCTTTGTTATTTCTTAAAAAATGCGCAACGGAAAGATAAAATCCCATATAAATCAGGGTTTTCAAAAACCCTTTAAGGCTCAGTAAAAATAAGCTTGACCCCGCAAGGCTTATAATTACAATCATAAAATAAGCTAAAAGCCAGATTTCAGCACCTGTAGTCTCAAGTTTTTGACCTTTTACAAACAAAAGTTTAACAATTGTCATCAAGGTTGTAAAAACCGCAATAAGCCCGATGTAATCCGACGGGAATATTGTTGATGCTGCAAATACTGCAATTATTGATAAATAAATAAACTTATCAATATTTTGAATTATCAGACTGTTATTGTATAAAAATTGAGTATGATTTTGAGTAAAATTGAATAACTTATTGAACATTTTCGACTGCGCTCAACTGTTGATTATTAACTTCTTCTTCTGTTCCGTGTGTAAGTTGAATATTGGAAACGGTACCGTTAAGTCTGTAATCAGCACCTTCTAAAGTAATCGGAAGTCCGATTTTAATTTTGTTACCTCCGACAACAGCGCCGTCTTTAGTAATTTTAGCTGTATCTTCCAGAGTTACGACCGCATCGTAAACATTCGGCTGAGAAACATCTTCAACTACTATAAATGTTTTCGTATTTTTTGTATTCAAAACAGGAAGAACGATTTTTCGCTTTTCAGCTTTTACACTTGTAATCATAAGATCTGAATAAGGAACATTTCTGATACTTATAAAAGTTTTTTCATTGGCTTTTATCGGAAGTTCAGAGCCTGTATAAGTTATTCCTCTTATAAATACATCGAATTTAATTTGAGAAACCGCATCAACACTTTTGTCGGCTGTTTTGTGTATTCCCTTGTAAGTTAAAAATCCGACACAACAAGCAATTATTATGCCGATGATAATAATATAGTCAACTATTCTGATTTTTTTTAGGGTATTTAAAAAGTTTTCCATAATTTTCTCCTATAAAATATTTTCGACAGCGCAAAGAAGTTCGCTGATTGTAGTTGTGGCGCATCCAAATTGTTTAACGACAATGCTGGCTGCAATATTTCCTATTAAAGCTGCATAGACGCTGTCAGCTCCTGTTGCAAGAGCAAGTGTATAAACAGCGGTAACCGTATCTCCGGCACCTGTAACGTCAAACACTTCTGATTTATTAAATACCGGAATTTTAGTATATTTTTTATTTGGTTCAGTGACAAACATTCCGTCCGCTCCGCAGGTTATCAAAATTGATTTTGCTTTAGTTTCTCTTAATAATTTGTCGCCTGCTTTTTTCAAATCTTCTTCGTTATTCAATTCAAACCCAACTGATTTTTGTGTATCAGGAAGGTTTGGTGTCATTGAGGTTATATTTTTGTAGGTTTCAAGATTTTTTTGAGCGTCAACCACAACGATTTTTTTATGTTTATTTGCAATTTCAATAGTTTTTTCAATAACTTTTTTTGTCAAAGCTCCTATGTGGTAGTTTGAAAGAATTACAGCATCAACAGTCGGAATTGCTTTTTTAAGGCTTTCAATAACTTTGTCTTCGGTTTCTTTTGAAAGTTCGTCTTTTGTTTGGCGGTCAATCCTGACTATTTGTTGAGTGATAGAAGTTGAAATACTTCCTGAAATTCTGGTTTTAGTTGTAGTTTTTCGGGTTTTATCTTTTACCATAAATTTAGTGCTGATGTTGGCTTTTCTGAAAGCTTCATCAAGCTGTCCTGCCTGATAATCATCCCCGCAGACTCCGATAACTTCGACTTTACCGTTGTTTAAAGTAGAAGCGTTATGCGCAGCGTTAGAAGCGGCACCTAAGATTAGGTTAGTTTTTGAGTGCTGCAGAATTAACACCGGAGCTTCACGAGAAATTCTTTCAGCGTCTCCGTAGATCATTTCATCAATAGCAAGGTCACCTACTACAAGAATTTTCGGCTCGCTTAATCTTTTTATATAAGCTATTAACTTCTTTTTATCAATATCCATAACCTTTTCCACTTTCCATTTGATTTTAGCACAAACAAATAAAAGTGCAAAAATGGATTGTAAGTAACAAAATTTGATAAAAAACGCAATTTTCAAAGATAAAAAAACTTTATATAAACATAGGGGATAAAAGAAAGAATTTTTATGGGGAAAATTGATTTAACTATTGATTTAGCAAAAGCAGCTTACAAGTATATAAAAACAGGCGGCAAAGTTTCGATTAATTGGGGTAATGCATTTGAGTTGCAAAAAGCATTGAAAATGCCGAAGTTGTCGGAAATTAAGGATTTTAAACCTTATTTAAAGACAAAAGATATAGAATTACCTGATTATTTTCGAGAACTTTCACAATCTCGCAGGGGGATATATAAACTTTCGCCTGAAGAAAGAGTTATAGATGCATTAAAGCAGGTAAGGTTAGAAAACGGCACGCCAAAGTTTACAGAGGAAGCTCTAAGAGCAGAGATTAAAAAAGTGAATGTGGGCAAATTCCCGAATTTGGATTTAAAAGGATTTCATTCTGACGGCAGATGTAATGAGATTGTTATGTTTGCAGAACGTGCAGATGTAGATTTAAGTGATGTAGCAGAATTTTCTCGTCTGCCGGAATACTCTTTCGGTTTTGCAAATTCACTTTCAAAAGACAGATTTAAAATTTTCAAGGAATTTATACGATATACACAAGGTGATGAATTTTATATTCCCAAAATCGGCAATACAAATCCCAGAAGATTTTCATTTGAACAGCTGCAGCAAATTTCATTATACCTGCAGGAAGAAAGTATTCAAAGATTAAGAAAACTTGTTGATATCAAAAGACCTGAAGGTTCATTTGTGTTTAAGGACGAATATGTTTTTGACGGGGAAGAACTAATTCAGCTTTCAATTACGCAAAATTTAGAAATCAATGGACTTGTAAAGTTAGCAAAAACAAGCGGATTAAACGGGTATTCAATCTGTGAAATCGCCAAAGTAAAAGATATTGACCTTAATAATGTTTCAAAAGTAATTAACAAAATCAAAAAATCGCATAAAGGCGATGTTGTATTATCAGCAGAAAAAGATATTTATGAAGCGGATAAATTTAGACTTTTTGAATGGAGCAGGGCAAATGACAAAGAAGTTTTGATAAAAACTTTTGACAATAAAATGAATTTGATATCGACAGATAGAGTATTGCCAATTCAAGGCAAACCCAATCAGGTAAAAATAATCGGAAAGGATTTTGAGGTTATTATGGAAGCACATGCTGTTCCGCGAAAAGAGAGTGCACCTTTACTTGAGAAGAATATGGTAACTGTTTCCGAAACAAGAAAAATACGGGATAAAAACGGAAAACTTCTTAGAACTGAATACTTAACTCCGTCAAAAGTTGAGGGGCTTCATAACTGGAAAGCTGTTATGTCGGATGGAACTGTTAAGCCGATTATAGATGTCAAAAAGAGCAAAAAAGGTGTCTTGAGTGTCAAAAAGAACCTTGAATCACTGGATGGAACAATTACCAAGCAAAATTACAAAAGACTTCCCGACGGAAGCTGGACAATGCGATTGAATATTTCAAAAGACGGTAATGTGCTTTCAAAACGGAACATCAAACATAAAATGCTTTCTTCAAATGAAGCGGAATCCGTTGTAAACGGTGAAAAATATAAAGTTTTATATTCTACTGATGAAATTAGGGTTTTGAATGCAAAAGGCGAAACCGATTGCGTAATTGATTTAAAATCCTTGATTGACGCAAACAATACACCGGAAAATGCTTTGAAATTGAAAAATATGCTTAAAGAATGCTCTGCTGACGAATTGCAGGTAATAAGCAAAAAGCTTAAGACTCTTGAATTTAATCCTATTAACACTGATGCATTTGCAGATTGTCATGCAGGTAAAGTTTCTACCGGAGATGATATATTTATATTCAGGCATGAAATGGGGCATATTGATGACCTTTTCGGTACTGCTCCCGCTAAAGATATGGCTTGTCAGGGGATTTACTCAACAGCAGATGATTTTAGGAAAGTTTATTCGCAGGAATTAAATATGTTTATGAAAGAATTTCCTCAAACACAAAGGCAGTACGTAGATTATTTTATTAACCATTCAGGTTTAGATACTTCAAAACAAAGTTTTCAGGAAACAGCAGCAGAGCTTCTTGCCTCAAACAAAAGCCCTGATACCTGCAAAATACTCAGTACAAGAACCGAATATCTTGAAAGGTATTTCCCGAGGACAAGAAGTTATCTTGTAAACGCTTGATTAAGCGTGTCTTGGAGAAGGTTTGATGAGCATATTTGCAATGCCTTCTGCTCCGTCAAAATTTCTTTCCCTCATAATCTCTGCAGCTTTTTCTCTTGTATAATCAAGAAGTCTATGTTCTGCAGTAAATGAGCCGTTATTTATATCCAAAATTAAATAACAAGCCTTTAAATCCTCAGTCATCGGACGACCGACACTTCCGTCATTGATTACGGTTTGTTTTGTATTTGTCTGGTATCCTGCAGGCATATGTGTGTGTCCGCAAAGAATTAAATCCGCTTTTACCCCGTCAATTATTTCCTCAACCTGTTCAATCGGAAGATTTGGCAGAATATCTTCATTGTTGCGTCTTGGAGAACCGTGTACAAGAAGAATTTTTACTCCCTCAATTTCGAGTTCTTTTTGGGGCGGAAGATTTCTTAGGAAATCTTTTTGATCATCTCTTAAAACTTTAACATCTTCCCTTAGCGCCTTTGCCATAAGCGGAAAAGTATTCATCATATTTTCAAAAAGCTCTGAAGAATAATCAACGATAAGCTTGTCTGTATTTCCCTGAATAATCGTCCAATCTGTTTGTTCTCTAATAAAATCAACGGTTTCAACGGGTTGAGGCCCTGCCATTGCAAGGTCGCCAAGGCAAAAGATTTTGTCACATCCTTGCTCTTTTATATCCTTTAAAACAGTCTTAAGTGCAATTAAATTAGCGTGAATATCAGAAATTACCGCAATTTTCATAAAAAATTCTCCCTCTGTTAAAGTTTTTTCTTTATGCTACCATGAAAATATGATTAAAAGACGCAAATCAAAACAAATATCAATCGGGAATGTAAAAATCGGCGGGGATGCCCCAATTAGTGTACAATCCATGTGCAATACCGATACTCGGGATGTTCAAGCGACTTTAAGGCAGATTAACGAACTTGCCGACAAGGGTTGCGAAATAGTTCGTCTGGCTGTATTGAATGAAGACGCCGCAGCCGCTATAAAAGAAATAGTAAAGAAAACTCCAGTTCCCTTAGTTGCTGATATTCATTTTGACTACAAGCTTGCACTTGAATGTTTGAATGGCGGGATTCATGCTCTAAGGTTAAACCCCGGAAATATCGGTAAGCGTGAAAATGTTGAAAAAGTTGTAAAGATAGCAAAAATTAATCAAACTCCAATAAGAATAGGCGTAAACGGCGGTTCTCTTGAAAAAGATTTGCAAGGTGAAGAAATTCCGTTGTCGGAAAAAATGGTTAAAAGTGCCATGGGGCATATTCAAATTCTTGAAGATTTGGATTTTGATTTGATAAAAGTTTCTCTAAAATCGTCTGATGTTATGACGACAATTGAAGCTTACCGTTCTATTGCCGAAAAAATTTCGTATCCGCTGCATCTTGGAGTAACAGAAGCCGGTACAATGAGGCAAGGGTTGATAAAATCTTCTATCGGATTAGGAACATTGCTTGCCGAAGGAATCGGCGATACAATAAGAGTTTCCCTGACAGAAAATCCTGTTGAAGAAGTAAGCGCAGGCTTTGATATTTTAAAAGGTTTAAATTTACGGCAAAAAGGTGTAAATTTTATATCCTGCCCGACTTGCGGACGTACAAGAATTGATTTAATATCACTTGCAAAACAGGTAGAAGAACGATTTAAGGATATTGAAGCTTCGATTACGATAGCAACTATGGGTTGCGCCGTAAACGGCCCCGGAGAAGCAAAACACGCTGATTTTGGGATTGCAGGCGGTGTCGGTGAAGGGCTTGTGTTTAAAAAAGGCGAAATTGTCGCAAAAGTTCCGGAAGAAAAACTTCTTGATAAATTAGAAGAAATTATAAGAAAATCATACAAATAATCCATTCTTTTTTTGTGTAAAGAAATTATAATACTTTTGTCATTATCTAAAATTACTATTATAATCAAAAATATACAGAGGTGGACTTATGAAAACAAAAATTTTACTTCTAGCAGGAGTTCTTGCAGTATCACTATTACCGGTAAATGCGCAGCTTTCCGTTGATGACGCGTCTTCGCGTGAGTATCTTATTAACCACGGGCATTCAAATTCTACTGTTGATATTGTAGAGCTTAGTAAAGGTGCTGCAAATGGTGAAAAAGTGGTATTGCCAGTGGATAGAAAATATGAGAATAAACCTGTTATCTACAAATGGGTTGATAAATTATTTTTATATGTTGATCCAGCTAATGACAAAGGTGACTTTTTGCGCGAAGATATTAAATTTTACCCGAGCGTAGATGCATTGTAGCATTTGGTCAAAAATAAAGTTTCCTCTGTTTATAGTGTTAGCACTTTGTCTATATCCGCCGTCTTTAGCATCAGATAGCGGATATTCTAGGTATGGGAATTTTGTTGTCGATTATTCTTATCTGAATGGAGAAAAATTACGCAAAGAAGGAGATGAATATTTTGTAAAAGGTTATGATAGTCCGACAAAAGCTGAGCAGGAAAGGCATTACCAAACAGCGATGCAAAAATACTATATGCTTTCACAAGTTTATCCTGCAGATTATTATGCATATGTTCAGATGGCAAGGATTAATGATGAAAATGGCAGGGATGTTCTGGCTAAAAAATATTATAATCAAGCTTTTAATTTGGATAAACGAAATCCTTATACAAATTTTTATTTTGCGGAATATAATACTAAAAGGGGCAGATATCATAAAGCTTTAAAGTATTATTTAACGGCTTATAATAACGGTTACAAAAATAATTACATAACTAATTTGAAATTAGCCGAACTTTATGAGAAACTTGGCGATATGGAACAAGCAAAAAAATATTATGAAGATTCCTACAAAATAGACCCCGGAGCGGGAAATGTTGTTGATAAAATTGATTCTTTAAATGCCTTAAATTATAAAAACCATGAATATTATTATCGTATCAGGGAGTAAAAGATGATATTAAAAAGAGTATTAATACTTTTAATAATTTTAGTTTTTACAGTGGGAAGTGTTTTGGCAGAAGACGATATTTCACTGGATTTGGAGCCTTCTGTAACTGATATGTATACGATAAATAATTTTCTTGTTTATCAGCCATACAAGCCTAAAAAGAATGAAAAAATATTTAATGAAGCGTCAATAAAAATAAATTCGGTAAATCCTACGGTCGCAACTAATCAGGCAGGGGGGTATCTACCCGGAGTCAGAGGTACAAATCAGCTTGTTGTTTATACAGGTGGCTATGCAATCAGAACAGGTACGAATGAATTTGGCGCAGAAGCAATAGTTGAAGATAATACAGTAACTGAATTAAGCGGAGCGGATTCTTTTATTCCTAAAAACGGTCTTGTAATAAGCGGGCATGGTGTTGCAAAAAATTGGATAAACAAAAATATAAAAATTGGTACAAAGGTTTATATAGACGCTGTTTCAAATACTTTATACGTATATACAACGTCAGAAAGTTATCTTTTTGAAGCTTCTAAAAAAATAGATGAAGCAAGGGCAATGGTAGACTACTATAAAGCAAGCAGTGCGGATTATGATTTTACTGTTCCTAATGAATACATAAAAGAAGCGCAGGAATATTTGAAAAAAGCAGGTCATGATATTGAAAATTCTAAAGAATATTCAGAAAAAGCTATAAAGTCAGCAAATACAGCCTTAAAAAGCGTTGTTCCGTATAAAAACAATGAATTTAAAGGAGTATGGGTACGCCCGACAGAAACGAGTGAAAGAGAGATTTCAAATTCTGTAGAAAGGATTAAAAAAGCAGGAATAGATAATATTTTTATTGAAACATATTTTCATGGCCGGACTATATTTCCTAGTAAAACAATGGAAAAATACGGTTTTGTAAAGCAAAATGAAAAATTTGAAGGGTTTGATCCGTTGCGAGCCTGGATAAAATATGCGCATAGAAACGATATAAAAGTTCATATTTGGTTTGAAACTTTTTATGTTGGAATCCAGCGTCCTGAAGTAAATCCCGGAAATATTCTTGCGGTGAAGCCTGAATGGGCAAATAAAACCAAAAGAAATTATAATATAACAGCTCCTACTCCTTCAATTTCAGAACATAACGGATTTTTTATAGATCCAGCTAATCCCGAAGTCCAAGATTTTTTACTTGAGTTAATTTCAGAAATTATAAAAGAATATAAAGTTGATGGTATAAACCTTGATTATATAAGATATCCTCAAGCTGTATCAGTTAATGAGCCTAATTCATGGGGATATACGGATTTTGCAAGAAATGAGTTTAAAACAATATACGGAAAAGATCCTGTTGATATCCCGATAAAAGATCCTCTTTGGCTTAAGTGGTGTGAATACAGACGCAATAAGATTACTCATTTCGTAAGCAAAGTAGGAGCCTTAGGCAGAGAAAAGGGGGTTTATATAAGTGCAGTAATTTTCCCTGACAGATTGTCAGCATTAACCAACAAGCAGCAGGATTGGAAATCTTGGAGCGAAAAGGGATATGTAAACGGGTTTACGCCATTATTTTTGACTTGTAATGCCAAAACCTTAAACGCTCTTGTCACAAATGTTATGAAGGCAAAACTTCCTGCAACGGACTTGTTTGCGGGGTTGTTCGTAACTTTTATGGGCGGAAGCGAAGAGGATTTAATCAGAGAAATTCATGAAACCCGAAAAATCAATGCAAACGGGGTTATTTTATTTGATTACGCACATCTTGATGATCGATATATAGAAACTCTTTCAAAGCGCGTATTTAATGAAAAAGATGACAAATCTCCGACACGTTTAAGAAGAATAGAAACGGCTGTTCCGGCTCAAACTCAGGTAACAAAACCTGTCCCACAGGTTCAGCAGAAGAAAAAAGGTTGGTTCTTCCGCAAAAAATAAAGTCTGGACTTTTGGTATTGATTTTTTAAAATTGATTTATGATAAGGGATTTTATAAAGTCTTCGCTGGAAAAGAAAAACACGATAATGCTTATAACTTCATTATCGTTCATTGTTGGGATTGCTTCATATTTCAATAATTGCGAGCTTATTTTTGGAATCTTGTTTACGATATTTGCGATAATAATTATTTTAAAAACAAAGCTTTCATTCAGGTTTTTGTTAGTATGGGTTGTGGTATTTTACTTAGGGTTTTTCAGCGCCTATTTCAGGATAGAAAATTCGGACAATCTTGCAAAACTTGCGCCTGCAAATCTTGAGATTACGGGGCGTGTAATTTCAATTCCAAACAGCGGCATGAGCGGGAAAACTAAGTTTTTCATGGCGGTTGAGAAGGTAAATGGAAAAGATTTTGAAGGCAAAACTTTTGTAAATATTTCGGATGAAAACAATGATTTTTCAATGTTTAATGTTGGGAATATTTATAAAATTAACGGGAATTTAAGACTTCCATTCAGAGCTTCAAATCCGTCACAGTTTGACTATGGCAAATACTTAAGAAATTTTGACGTATTCACGATAGTTTACGCGGAAACCTCGGATTGTGAATACATTAAGACAGAACTTCCTCTAAAATGGAGGTTTATGCAAAAGCTTAATAATGTCAGAAACAGGATTTTGAAAACACACTCAAAATATTTAAAAAGTCCGAATCTTGAAATTTTAGGCGGAGTGGTATTTGGTGATGATGCGGTGTCGCCTCCTGATTATATAAAAGACAGTTTTACAAATTCAGGTTTGCTTCATATTTTAGCTGCATCAGGAATGAACGTGGCATTTATATACGGATTTTGGTTTTATATATTGTCGCTTTTGAAAGTTCCATATAAACCCCGAGTCATAAGCGGTATGGGAGTTGTAATTCTTTATACATTAATGACAGGGCTGGGCGCATCTGTAATCAGAGCCGCATTAATGCTGCTGTTTGTATTAGCGGGCAAACTTATCGACAGGGATTCGCATAGTATTTCTCTTTTGTCGTTTGTTGCGTTTTTGATGCTTTTGTATAACCCAGCGTTTCTGAATGATGTCGGATTTCAGCTTTCTTTTCTTGTAACTTTCGGGATAGTTTGTACGGCAGATGTTATTATGAAGCGTTTTGAGGGAAACAGGATTGTTTATAAAATTCTTGGCGCTTTGTTAATTCCGATAGTTGCGCAAATTTGGGTAATTCCGCTTCAGATGTTTTATTTTAATACGATAAGCACTTATTCTTTCTTTGCAAATGTTTCGATAATGCCGTTTTTATCGGTAATAAGTTTTGGCGGATTTGTATCGTCTGTTTTGTCTGTAATTTCTCCGATAGCGAATTTTGTTTGCGGAATTTTTGATTTCATTTTGAATTATATGTTGACGGCGCTTGTCTGGATTTCAAACTTTTTTGCAACACTTCCGAATTCTCTTATTGAAACTCCGCATCCGTCTTTGTTGCAGGTTTTTGTTTATTATATAGCGGTGCTTTTGGCGACTTTAATGATAAAAGAAGGTTTTACAAAACGTCATCTGGCGATTTTGGGCGGGTTAATCGTTTTGTTTTTCGGTTTGTGGATAAGAATTCCTGACGGCAAGCTTGATGTTATTGCATTTGATGTCGGTAATGCAGATGCTTTTCTTATCAAAACGCCTGAAGAAAAATATATTTTGATTGATACGGCAAAGGCAGGCTATAAAGGGTCAAAGCCTCAGGCGGAATTTATTATAAGAAAATACCTGAAAGACAGAGGTATCAAAAATCTTGAGTTGATGGTCGTAACTCATTTTGATATAGACCACGCAGGAGGTGCGTCAGAGCTTGCAAAGAATATGAAAGTCAAAAATATTTTGACTAATTCTCTGACAGATAAAGCTCGGATAGCACAAACGATTTATAAAACGGCAAAAGACACAAAAACTCCTATATTAAAAGCTCTTGACGGGGAAGTTGTTTATGAGGAGCCGAATTTGACGCTAAGAAGTTTTGTTGAAACTTACGATTCCGACAATGAAAGTTCTGTCATAACTCTGTTGAGTTATAAAGATTTTGATATGTTATTTACGGGTGATGCGGGATTGACGGCTTTGGGGCGGATTGCGGATAAAATGCCTTCAAAAGTTGAGGTCTTAAAGGTCGGACACCACGGTGCGGCAAACGTTATGAATAAAGAATATTTGAACCGCTTAGGCTGTGGAGTTTCAGTAATTTCGACTGGCAAAAACAATTACGGACATCCGAATAAAGGCACTCTTGATATTCTAAGCCCGACAGAAATATACAGAACTGATAAAGACAATTCAATAAAAATAACGACAGACGGTTCAAACTATGAAACTTACACTTTCAATTCAAGTACAAAGCACTACGAAATGATTTCACAATTTCAGGCTGAATGAAGTTTTGGGGATTTTGGGCAAAATTAATGGCAGTCAACAGCGACGATAATATCCTTTAAAAGCGGAAGCTTTTTCCTGTCAAGCCCCTTAACCATATCAATAATAGAAGTTCTGATGTTATCATTTTCAGAGGAATTTATGCTGAAGAACTTATTGATATCAATTTCAAGGATTTCGGCGATTCTGACAAAAGTATCAAGTGAGGGGTAAGAGTTGCCGTTTTCAATAAGGCACATTTGTCTTGGCGAAATGAACACCAATTCGGAGAGCTTTTCTTGAGAAAGCCCTTTTTCGATGCGGATTTGCCTAAGTTGTTTGCCGAGTAAGACTTTATCCACCTTTCCTCCCTTTATGAAAAGTTTAACTATTTAATCCGGCTGAATAATGATATCTATATCAATTATCTTGACAAATTGATATAGATATGTTATTATAAACATGTAACTTATATTATGGAGGTATTTACAAATGTTAAAGAAAACTATTGGTATGGGTGGTTTCACCCTTGCCGAGGTGTTGATTACCCTTGGTATTATTGGTGTTGTAGCGGCTATGACAATGCCTACATTGATTAACTCAACACAAGGTGCACAGTACAAAACAGGATTTAAGAAAGCATTGACGGTTCTTTCGCAGGCTGTAGTTATGAATATCGCACTTAACGACTATGATTTGTCACAGGTTGTAGCAGGGACGAATACTGCAGCTGCTGGCACAGGCACTGATGGGACTTCAACACCTGCGACAGAATTAGGCGGTGCTCAATCATTGTATGATTTATTTAGCAATCGTTTAAATATCGTAAGAACAGCAGCCGGTTCAGATTTTGATGCAACGGCGGGTTCTTCAAATCAATGGCTTATTGTTAGTGATACAGATAGTGCTGATCGTAATGCATACAAAGCAGGCCATTGTAGCACCGGATGTGCAAATAATTATCCTGGTTTTACAGTAGGTGACAAATGGGCTGATGATGCAACAATTATTATGATGAATGATGGCATATCATTTATTTTTGATAACACGCAAAGCACTTGCCAAAAAGCTAACACAGATATCGGTGTTGCAAATGACAGTTATTGCTTTGGTTTTATTGATGTAAACGGACAAAAAGCTCCGAACCGTGTTGTTCAGTGTGATGGCGCTGGTGGCGCAGATGCAGCAAATAGACCTGATGGCTCTGATGATTTTGCTTGCACGGTATCAAACCCGACAGATATCTACCCGATTGCACTTTACGATCAATCTGTAATTCCGGCTTCAGCTGCTGCTAGAGCAGTTCTTTATAACAAATAATTTTAGAGGGATTTTCTCTTAAGAATAAATTAGAAAACAATCCCCTGCTTTTTCGGCTCGGGATTGTTTTTTCGGAATTTTCAATAATAATTCAAAAATCTTATAACCAAAGCTTTTTAATAAACTATTTGTTATAATTCTCGCCTGAGCTCACCTCGGGCGATTTTCCTTTATTTATAATGCCTGTATTATCCTGTTATCGGCATTAAGAAGGATTGATTTTATTTTTTTTTATGATAAAATCAATTTGTATTGTGAGGTGGTGTTATGTTGAAACCTTCTTCCGCCAAAGACAGAATTATTTTGGCACTTGACGTTGATACTCTTGATGAAGTGAGAGAGTTGGTTTTAGAATTAAAGGATTATGTAGGGTATTTTAAAATCGGGCTTCCGCTCATTATCAACTGCGGATTTGAGGCTGTGAGATTAATTGAGGAACTAGGTGCAAAATGCTATTATGACGGAAAGTTTCATGATATTCCGAACACTGTTCAAAAAGCTTGTATTAATCTTGTAAAAAATAACATTCACTTTTTTAATATTCATATACAAGGCGGCTCCAAAATGGTTACTTCTGCTGTAAAAGCTGTAAATGCCGCAGCTAAAAGGCTTGAAAAAGAACCGCCCGTAATTTTAGGGGTTACTTTGCTTTCAAGCTTCGGGCAAAAAACTTTAACAGAAGAACTTTGCGTTAATAAAAATATAGAAGATTACGTGCTTCAGCTTGCGCAGGTAGCAAAAGACAGCGGGCTTGACGGGGTTGTGGCGAGTGCTGATGAGGCAAAGCGTATTCGAAAACAAATCGGAGAAGATTTTATAATCGTATGTCCTGCAACAAGACCGACCTGGGCAGGGGTTGATGATCAGGTGAGAGTCGATACTCCGCGCAAGGCTATTTTGTCAGGTGTCGATTTTATGGTTATCGGACGCCCGATTACAAAATCTGATGATAAAATTGCCGCTGTTAAATTGATTATTGATGAAATTGAAACCGCACTTGCTGATAAAGAAGCACTTGTTTAAACGATTTCTTCTTCATCAGTAAAATCTGCAATTTTAGGAAGCTCTTTTGTGACAGGTGCGCCAAGTTTTTCGATTTTTTCGATTTTTGAAATTATGTTTCCGTTGCCGTTGAGTTTCTTTAATGCGTTGTCAAAGTTTTTTCTGGTGCTGTTTAAGTCCTCTAAAAGCCCTGCGAATTTGTCGTGTACTTCTGCGCAAAGTTTTGCCATTTCCATAATATTTTTGTTTTGTTTGTCGATTTTATGGAATGCTTCGATTATTTTTAAAGCTGCTAAAAGAGTTGAAGGTGAAACCGGCATTACGTTGTTTTTCCACGCAAAATCCCAAAGCGCACAGTCATCACAAAACATCATTGAATAACAGCCTTCTATCGGAATAAACATTAAAACGTAATCAGGAGAGCTTTTGTCTGTTGCATAATCCCTCTTTGCAAGTCCTTTTATGTGTGCTTTTGTGGAATCGGTAAATTGTTTGAGATGTATGGCTTTTTCATTTTCGTCTATTGCGTTTACGTAATCGTACCAGCTTGAAAAAGAGGTTTTGCTGTCAATATAGATACATCTTCCTGCTGGAAGGTTTACAACGGCGTCAGGTCTTCCTTCTGATGTTCCTTTTTGTATTTCAAATTCTTCTCCCAATCTCAGTCCTGAAGCTTCTAAAACCCTTTCTAAAAGAATCTCACCCCATTTGCCTGTGGTTTTGTTGTCTGATTTCATTACGTTTATGAGGTTTGTTGTGTCTGTAGAAATTTTTTGTCCTGCTTCAAGAAAGTTTTTAAGATTGGTGTCGAAGCTTTTTAATTTATCGTTTTCGTTCTCAAAATTTGCTTGTGTGCGTTTTTCAAAATCTTCTATTTTGTCTTTAAACCGTTTGAAAAATTCTTCAAGTTTTTCTTTGCTTTGCTCGCTAAAGTTAGATGAGTTTTCGGCAAAAACCTTGTTTGCGGTGTTTTCAAAATAAAGCTTCATCTGCTCATACATCATATCAGTATGAAGTTTTTCGTTTTTTCTTGCCCAAAGTATCGGAATGTAAACCGCAATTCCGCCTAATACAAACCCTGTAATAAATAATCCGATATCCACCAGTTTGTCTCCTCTGTTTTTATGATTATACCATAATCGGTTTACAGCAAAAAGATTATGTTAAATTTTTGACACCAAAAACATCAACCATGCCGCAAAGCATGATGTATAAAGAGATTGAGAAATTTTATCAATCTAAAGATTTAGAACATTTTCTACAACCCCCATGACTTCAATATCAATCGGGGCATGGATGAATTTACCCATTTGAAAGTTGTAGTATGAATAGTGTAGAGAACAATAATAAAAATTTATAAAGGGGAAAGATGATGAGAGAGTTCAAAAGAAAATTGAGAGTGCTGCTTGTTGATGACAATGCTGAACATTTGCGCGGGGTAAAGGAATTAATCAGCTTGGAAACAGGATATGATGTTGTTGGTGCGACAACAAGCGCAAATATTGCTATTAATTTAATTAAAAAATACCGTCCGGATGTAGTTTTGATGGATATTAATATGCCTGAAAAAGACGGTTTACAAGCAATTCAGGAAATTGAAAAACTTGAACTCGATACAAAAGTTGTTGCTCTAAGCGGATATGATGATGCAGATTTGATTTTCAGAGCAATGAAGCTTGGTGCAAAAGGTTATGTCTTGAAAACAATGGCATCAGCTCAATTGATTTATGCAATTGATGAAATCGCCGCAGGAAAAATTTATCTTCCGTCAGCTCTTTCTTCAAGATTTTTCGAATATTTTCAGAGATCTTTCAAAAACGAAAGCGATGCTGCTGTTCAGGAAAATCTTCTTTCTTACCTTACTTCACGTGAAGAAGAAGTTCTTGATCTTCTCACACAGGGTAATAACTACAAGGGTATTGCAGCAAAATTGTTTATATCGGAAACTACGGTTAAGACTCACGTAAACAATATTTTCCAAAAATTGCAGGTGAATGACAGAACTCAAGCTGTTCTCTACGCTTTAAATAACGGATTTGCAAACAGAAGACGCGTAAAAGCGGCTGTTTAAAAATAAAAAAGCGGCAAATTTTGTAAAAGGTTTGGCTTATTATGTTTGAGTCAAACCTTTTTTGACAGATAAAAGAGGATTATATGCAGACAACGGACGATATTTTGAAAACTCAGGCAAGATGTATTTCACATGAAATTCGTAATCAAGTTTCTATTTGTGATGTTTATTGTGAAATTATCAGGAAACATTTACAAAAAAATAATGTAAATCTTCCGCCTGTAGATAACGCTCTTAATTGCATTTTAAAATCCCTTAAAATGGTTTCAAATTCGCTATTGGATTTGAAATCTTTGAGCAATATCGAGTGTAATATTTTTGATTTGAAAGAGTTACTGCTTCAGGGAATAGAGCTTTCGAAGGTTTATGTTTACGACAAAAATATCGACATAACTTTGGAATGCCAAAACGGCTTCTGTGTTTCAGTTGACGAAAATAAATTTCTGGCAGTGCTTGTTAATCTTATAAAAAATGCGATTGAGGCAATAGAAGAAACTGGATTTATAAATGTAAAAGCTGAAATGAAAGAGGATTTTGTAAATGTAAAAATTTCCAATAACGGTGAAAAAATTCCCGACGATTTCATAAGCAAAATTTTTGATGAAGGTCTGACTACAAAGTTCTACGGAAGCGGGTTAGGGCTTTATATCTGCAAAAATAATTTAAAGAAAATGGATGCTGATTTAAACTTAATAAAATCAACAGATGAAATAACGGAATTTGAAATATCTTTGCCTCTTAAAATTTCTTAATGAATATTTTCTAATAATGGCAAATAATTTTATCCTGCGTATTTTATATTAGTATAATACTAATTAGTGGCGGGAAAATATGGACTTTTTTAATTCACTATCGCAGGTAGTAAAAAATCGTGAAAACTTTAAAAAATGGGAACAGGATCAGCGGGATACAGAAGCTCAGCGTCAGGAGTTGTATAATCGAAGACAATATACCCCTGAAGAAATCGAAGAAGCTAAACAGCTTGGCGAGAGGATTATTGATGTTGTCGACATAATGGATAATCACTCAGAAAACGTAGCAGAGAACGTAGAAACAGCGGTGTCGCCTTTGGTTTCTTTAGCACCATTATTGGCAACATTGGGGACGGGTGCATATTATTTTAAAAAAATGTTTATTCCGTCAATTAATAAAATGTGTGAAATCGAAGAAGGAATGTTTTGGGATAATGAAGAAATCAAAAAGTTAGCAAACGAAATTACGGATAAAATTCGTGAAACCCGTCCGAATAAAGAGGGTTTTTATTATTGGAATTTCATAGATAAACGAAAAATAGAAAAAATTCCGGATGCTTCATTAAAAGCAAGAGCAATGGAATTATACCAAAATTATATCCAAAAAGTTAAACCTTATAAGCGTAAACTCTGGGGAGGCGGAATAGGTGTTGCTGCATCAGGTGTTTTAGCATTTGTCGGTGCGACAATTTATGCGGCAAAACTTCAGATAGACAGTTCAAAAATCGCAAGGTATCAGGCACGAAAAATCTTAGAAGATCCGAAAGCCTTTGTAAACTATACCCCTGAGCAGATAGCAGCAGCCAAGAAATATATTGAAGAACATCCGGAGCTTAAAAAACAAAAGAAAAAAGAAAAGCTGAAAAGCGGAATGTTCAAAAGTATTATTAATATATTTAGAGATAGAAAAGAATACCTAAAAGCTAAAAAGGCGGATACAGATACATCTAAAAAAGTTACCCGTACATTGACTTCTGAAGAAATAGTTCAAGCAAAGAAAGACAAAGAAGTAATACAGCGATCAGTCAGACTTATCAATAACGAAGCCGAAAAATACTCTGAAAACATGGAAGTTGCAGCAGGTGTAATTCTTGGTTCAACTCCGATAGTCAGCGGATTTTTTGGCTGGCTTACAGGCTTATTTATGAACAAAACCGGTATGACAGACAGAATAGTAAAAAATATCGTCGATAAGCACGGAACAGAAGAAGCCAAAGCTGCTTATGCAAGGTTTAAAGAAATTAAGCCCGGAGCCCCCGGATATTCTGTAAGGTGGGGTAAATTTGTAGACAAACTTATGGAAGATAACAGTGCTAAAAAAGCAAGTATTGAGCTCGTACAAGAAGCAGCAGGAAAGATTAAAACGCCTAAAAAAGATGTATTTGGCATGTTTAAGAAAATGTTTGCTGCCGGAATGTCGCATAGATGGGGAAATGCAAAGATTATAGGTCTTATCGGTGCCTTAGTATCTTCAATCCCTGCGGCATTAATAGCTTTGAAACTTCAAAAATCTTCCGCCCGCGCTGGTCGTTACACTGCAAAACGAGAGCTGGAAAAGGATTCTAGAAACTTTATCGGTTATACGGAAGAAGATTTGCAGGAAGTTAAAGATGTCAAAGGCAAAAAGGAAACTTTCGGACAAAAATTAAAAGAATATGCAATGTTTGTCCCGACAGTTTTGAAGCAATATTATGCTTATGAAAAATATAAACTAACAGAATTTAAAGAACATCAACTTTTACTGGAGCAGCTTCAAAAGTCAGAAGTAAGCGAAGAACAGCTTAACGATGCGAAAAATCTTCAGAGAAAATTGTTTAATACTTTTGAAAAAGTAGATGATAATTCTCAGATTTATTCAGAGTCAATGGAAGCTGCAACTGAAATTTTACAACCGTTTGCCCTGAGTGCCGGTATGTTGGTAATGATTTCTCCTGTATTAATTGCAGCTATTCAGATAGGCAGAGGTAAAATTACAGCAGCTTCCGCTATTGATTGGACTACCAAAAAACTTGCAGGTTTAAGTTCATTCTTGAAAGGTAAAACCTTTAAAAAATATCTAAAAGATGTTTCAGAAAAAATTCCTCACAAAGTCAGAAACATAGAATTAGAAAACAAACCTTTAGCTGCAATGATTCAAGGGATAGATTTTAATAACGATAAACTTGGTGAAATCGGATCTAAATTGCTTAAAAATCTAAATATGGCATCTGACAGATTCCGATATATGAGCGATAGTGATCAGGTAAGATTGCTTGGAAAAATTGAAAGTTCTATTAAGAATTTAATGGCTGTTGGTGATATCAGTGAATCCGGATATAAAGGATTTTTCGAAAATTTATTGAATATTATAAAAGAACTTAAATCATCTTCGTATGACGTAAAATTAAGATCTGACATGTTTGACATAATGATAAAGAACACAGAAAGAGTCAAAATAATGTCTGATGAAAGATTTAAAAATGCTGTATATAAATATGTAGATTTGGCTTGCAAATCATACGATGAAGATAAAATTTACAGAATAGCAAATGAATTGGCAACAGCACCAAGAGAAACTATGGATCCAATGTTGGCAGGATTTGCAGATAAATTTATAAAGAATTATCCCGGATACGGAATGAGTACATTTGATATAAAAGCTTTCAAAAAAGCAATTGCAAATAGTTTTGATAAAAGTGACGTTGTCTTTGTGTATGAAAAGATAGACAGAATCTTTAAGAGTATGAGTGATGCTTTCCCTTATACATTGAAGGAGGTTCCGGCAGGCTTGGATAACATAATAGAATTTTTCCAAAGACAAGGAAGTGATGTTTTTGGAAAAATTGAACGACCGGCGCTTACAGGAGCAGTAAACGAAACGGCAGAATCAGCTTCAGGGCCTATAAGAAGCATTCTTAAAAAACTTTCGGATCCGAAAGAATATTTGTTGTCGCTTAAGAAAGAAATAAATGGAATGACGGAGGTGGAATTCCAGAACAAAGCAGATTTGAGGGGCTTTTCAAGTATGGATAAAAAGACGATGCTGTCGGTTATTTCTAATCTTGAGAAGATATACGATAACATTCCAAAGGAAGAGCTTGCCGGAATTGGAAAGGCATTATTAAAGGAATTAAAAGAACATCCTGACGAATTTATGCAGGCATTAAAATCAGGAACTCTTGCAACGTCGTTATTAACGAATGGTCTGGTAGCATCAGCGGCCGCAGTTGGTATAAGTTGGACAGCATTAAATATAATTATAATCTGGGCAGTACAAACATTACTTGCGGATATGCAGTTGAAAGCCGGAAGATTGGGCGTAATGAAAGCAATAGAATCTCTTGATGATCCTGCTTATTATGCGAATATAATTGAAAATAAACAACCACAAAAAACATCTTCGCTATCTCAATCTCAAGAGCAGCCTCAAGTTCAGACTCAAACTCAACCCGCCGCTGACAATTTTGCCGTTGATAACCAAAATAAAGGTAATCTTTTGAAGAAATTTAAAAAATAATAAACAATTTTTTGTTAATATTAAAAAAAGGACTTCTTTTATAAGAAGCCCTTTAATTTATAATATAAAGTAGGTTTTACTCTTCAATCGGTGAGGCAGGTTTTGGCATCGGAACCGGTTTTTGCATAGGTTTGCAGTTACCTTCTTTGATGCATTTTTTTCTTGCTTTTTCGAATTTTTTTCTGCCTTCGTTTTTCATTTTTTGAAGTTCTTTTTTCTGTTTGTCAGTAAGAATTGCTTCAAAATCTTTCATATTCTGTACTCTTAATTCGCGAGCCTGTTTTTTCAAATCTTTTATTTTAGCGTCAATTTCAGCAATTCTTTCTTTTTGCATTTCAACAGCTATACGGGATTTGATAACCATTTCTTTTTCTTGTTTCAATTCTTTAATTTTTGCCATAATAGGTTCCATTTGTTCGTGGCCTTTCATGCGCAATTCTTTAGCTTTAGCTTTTTGTTCGTCAGTAAGTTTGAGTCTTTTTTCAAATTCAGCATTACCTTTTTGTTTATTTTTGCACGGAGGCGGCGGTGGAGCATCGAATTCAGCTTTATCTGTTTTTACGGTTGGGGTTTCAGCCGGTGCTGCCTGCTGGGTTTGAACAGTTGTTGCAGGGGTCGGATTTGCGATTGTGTCTGCTGCGATAGCGCCGTTAAGAGTAAATGCTGCAAGTGCCGCTAAAATCAGTGTCTTTTTAATCATTTTTCCATCCTTTCTTTTTACATTAAATCTTGTAATTTTTCTGCTAATTCTTTTTTTGCGTTGTAAATTCTCGACTTTATTGTGCCAAGCGGGCATTTAAGTTTTTTAGAACATTCTTCATAACTGTAGCCTTCTATTTCACAAAGCATAATTACTTCTTTAAATTTTGGTTTCAACTCGTTTATTGCTTTCATTATCTGAATTTGTCTTTCTGTTTTTAAAAGTTTATTTTCCGGAGTTGCTTTTTTGTCTTTGATAAGTACAAGAACTTCATCTTCTGAAGTTGTTATATCTTGTTTTTTGCGGTAAGAAGATTTGAGATAATCTTTTGAAACATTTTTGGCAATAGTAGTTATCCAGCTTTTTAGGGAGCCTTGTTCTCTATATTTGCCGGAATTTTTCCAGATTTTTACATAGACTTCTTGTTCAAGATCCTCATTTTCTTCTTCTTTTGTAATCAGTCTAATTATATTTTTTACGTTTTGTTTGTTTTGTTTAATGATTTCGTTTAAATCCATTATTCCACCAGTAAAAAGCCGTAGGAATCAACAGGAAATCCCAAATCTTCCGCTGAAAGTGTTTCGCCGTATTGGATATAATCCATAAGGTCTTGATTTGTTCCTACTACACCTATTGAAGCTCCGCCTATTACAAGAGCAAAAAGAATGCATGCCACTTTAAGATGATGGGATGGTGTACTTTTTTTCTTATAAAAAGGTTTAACTTCACTAATAAGTTCTGAAACTTTGTCCATTTGTTCCTGTTCTTTGCGGCAATCCTCGCAAACTTCAAGATGTTTTTTCAAAGTTTCCTCGTCTGCAAATGTGAACAGAGCTTCGTATTTTGTACATTTATCTTTCATTTTTGTAACCTCTATACTATTATAACGAATTTTAAAATTAAAAGTTCATTTTTCGATTAATTTTTTACAAAAACATTAATAATACTGGAAGATGAAGGCATTTAGATATTTTGATAGCAAAAAAATTTATTTATGATTTTTAGTTTATCAGAATTATGAACACGACTTTATTAGATAAATTCAGAAAAATATGCCTAAAATTAGGCGAGAATAATAAACCGACGTATGTTGTTATGTCAATAGCAGCGGTGAAGGGGATTTGTCGTCCAACATTCACGATGATGGATAAAAAAGAAGAGCCAAAGACAAAAAAATATACGGCGATAAGGGAAGGGTTAACGGAACTTATTGCGATACCTGTATATTGGCTTTTGGGAGAAGGTTCGGCAAAGTTAGCGAATAAGTTTTTACCTGAGGAATTAAAAGCTAAGGGCGCAAAAAACTGTATGCTGATAGGGGTTTGTGCAGCGGCGTTGGTTGTAATTCCGGGGCTTTGTTCACTTGCTATTAAGCCTTTAATGGACAAATTTTATCATAATAGAAAAGGTACATTGGCCGAAAAATTTGACAAAATTTCATCCACTCCTGAAATAAAATCTAAATCGGTTCCTCAACCTGTTTATACCCCTGTTAGTCGTCCAAGCATGCAAAGTTTTGCAGGCGTCAGAGCTTATAAATCATACGGTATGAAAGCAGGTGGCGTATGATTAACGGAATTACAAAAATTTTAACAAGCAATTCGCTTAATAATATCACCTCAAATACTAATTCACAGGTTATGATGGAAACAACGTTAAAAGCGATTGGCAGACCGGGATTTATTTTAATAGATAAAGATATTGATGATGATACTAAAAAATATGCTGCGGCAAAGGAATTTCTGTATCAGGCGACCTGTCTTTTGGTTTATGTAGCGCTTGTTGTTCCTGTCTTTAAAAAAGGTACGTTTAAACTTGCACAGAAGCTATTCAAGCCCGAGGAAATCGGTAAATTTAAATCAAGTAAGCAGTATGAGCATTATTTAAAACTTTGCGACACAACTTTGAATAACCGTCAGAAAACAATCGAAAAAGAGATTAGAGGGGTTTACAAGACTGATGAGAACGGAAACAAAGTTCGCAGGCTTGTCAGAGATGAATACGATTCATCAATTATTGATGAATTGAATAAGGAAAAGCCCAATAAATTTCCGATATTGAAGGGTGCCGTAGAGTTTGGAAATATAGTCGGTTCAGTTTTCGGTCTTGCGATTTTTGCGCCGCAGGTTTCGCATTTGTTTATTCATCCGGCTTTGAATGCTTTAGGGCTTGATAGTCATAAAAACGCACAGACTTCGCAGGATGACAAACATTTAATTGATTAAAAAAGCTTAAATTCAAATGAATTTTATACGGAAATTTGGCTTAAATACTCAATAGATCTATTTGCAAGAAGTTCAGCTTTAAGCTTTTTATTTTTACGTTCTTTTTTAGGAAGTTCAATTTTATCCAGAATTCCCCAGTTAGAATTTATAGGCTGAAACTTGTCATGCTCGGGATTAGTAATATAGTGGGTTAAAGCGCCGAGAATTGTTGTGGTAGGAAGTGTTAAAAGTTCTTCTCCATTCAGGAATCTTGCCATATTAATTCCTGCAAGAAGTCCTGAGGCAATAGATTCTGTGTAACCTTCTGTGCCTGTGAGCTGGCCTGCAAAGAACAAATCTTTTCTTGTTCTTGTTTGAAGTGTCGGATTAAGGAGTTTTGGCGAATTAATAAACGTATTTCTGTGCATAACTCCGTATCTGACAATAGAGGCATTTTCGAGTCCCGGAATTGAGTGAATAAGTTCTTTTTGGCTTCCCCATTTGAGGTTTGTCTGGAATCCGACTATATTATAAAGGGTTTTTGCGGCGTTGTCCTGTCTTAATTGAACAACAGCATAATTTTCTTCTTCGGTTCTGGGATCGACAAGTCCGACAGGCTTCATAGGGCCAAAGCGAAGGGTATCTTTCCCTCTTGAGGCTAAAACTTCAACAGGAAGGCAGCTTTCAAAAAACTTTGCGTTTTTCTCAAACTCTTTCAATTCAATTCTTGGAGCCGTTGTGAGGATCTCGTAAAACTTTTCATATTGTTCTTTATTCATCGGGCAGTTTATATAAGCTGCCTCCCCTTTGTCGTAGCGGTTCAGGCGGAAGGCGATATCAAAATTTATGCTTTCGGCTTCTATTATTGGAGCAATCGCATCAAAAAAGTATAAATGCTCGCTGTTTGTGAACCTTTTAATCTTTTCTGCCAATTTAGAGCTTGTCAAAGGACCTGATGCAATAATCGCAGGCGTGGATGGAATATCTTTAAATTCTTCTTTTATAAGTGTAATATTGGGGGTTTCAAGAATTTTTGCTGTTACCTGTTTTGAAAAGCCTTCTCTGTCGATTGCAAGAGCATTTCCGGCAGGAACACTGTTTTCAAAGGCGATTTTGATAAGTTCCCCGCCTAAAAGCTCCATTTCTTTTTTCAAAAGCCCGCTTGCGTTCGTGGTATCTGCTGCCCCCAAGCTGTTTGAACAGACAAATTCCGCACAATTACCGGTTTTATGTGCCCCTGTCGATACCTCAGGGCGCATTTCATATAACCTGACTTTAATTCCTCTTTTTGCCAATTGCAGAGCGGCTTCTGATCCCGCAAGCCCTGCACCTATTACTGCCGCTTCCATTCTTGAATCGTATTAAGAAAATAACGCACTGTCAAATCTCAAACCAATACATAGACTTAATTTTTGAAAAAAATGTAAAGTTATGTGAATAAAAATATTATAATTGTAGTATGTTACTTGAAAAAAAAAGACAGATTAAGTATAATTATTACACTTAATAATATTACATTTACGTCACTTTGTTTGTCATGTAAATTTTTCTCAACAATCGGTGCCGAAAAAAGCAATAAATGTAACCTTTAAGTTTTTTAAATAGTATGTATGTGTGTAGTTTAGTCATGGAAACAAAAGTAGGGATATGTCAGTAAAAGCAATTAATTCTTCAGAAAATACCAATCGAAACAAGCTTGGGCAGGTAACCAGAAAAAATAACACTCCTCATTTTACAAGCGGTTTTAATCCTGTCGTTACAGTGACCGATGCTATTTCAAGAGGCGGATTTGCAGCGTCGTTTATAGCTCAAGACGGTATCGGGATGGTGTTTCCGAGAATTAAAGAAGGCTTAAACAGAGGCAGAAAGCGTGAAAAGGATCCCGTAACCGGTGAAGAAACCGGCAAAAAAACAGGGCCTTATAACTGGGCTTTTGCTCGCCGTGAAGGTATAAGAGAAATTCTATCAGGGCCCAGTGCATTTTTGATTCCTGCAGGTATAATGTGGGGTATTAAAAAATATGCAGGCAGAGCTAATAACGTTCCTATTAACATGATTAATACTTTTGGCGAAAGTTTTGGCGCAATTGTTGAAAATAATAAAGATGCCATTAAGGGTATAACCGACTTTAAAGATAAATCACAAGTTAATCCTGTTAAAAAAGATTTCTATAAAAATATTTTCAAATCAACATTGCAAGCTTCATTAGGCGATATTGAAGGTTTTGATTTTGATGGAAAAGCTGCTGAGATGGCAGATAAACTTATCGAGATTGAAGGCGCTAAGTCTAAAGGGTTCTGGAAACATTTTATCGGTAAGAAAACTCCGGGTATGAAAGAAGATTTAACTTCAAATTTAGTTAGCGAGTTTATGGATTTGCGTAAAAAATACGTAAGCCCTTCTGCAAATGAACTTTCTGCAACTATGAATGTTAAATGGAGAAAGGATCCTGTTACTGTTTCATTCCATCAAATGCTTGATAATTTGGTGGATTATACAGACGATGTAATTAAATCAACAAATAAATACTTGAAAAATGAAGCAGCTCCTGATCTTGCTAAGTTCCTGAAATCATTCAGCTTAAGACGTTCCGGAACAAGATTCTTGTCTAACTTCGGTATGTTCTTTGCAGTTGTCGGATTCTATGATATTATCCCGAAAATTTATAATATCGGGGTTTCAGCTAACGTAGATGAAATAAAAGAAGAACCGGAAGATGCAAATAAAACTGCTGAAAATGCAGACGGTAAAGTCGACAAAGCCGAAAACTCAGAAAAAGATAATAATGCAAAAGAAACTTCATTTACAGGTGCTGCATCGGCATTAAATGAAAAAATCGGAAAGACTGTAACAAAAAGCGGATGGCTTAAAAAGCTTTCTGATACATTTGAATTTGATAAAGCATCAATGTCAGTTCAGGCAATGTTGACATTATTGTTCGGATTCTGCCTGCCCCCTAGATTGAGAAATGCAAAAGATGAACACGACAGAAAAGAAATTTTTGTACGTGATATGTTGAGCTTTACGGCGATATTGTTCGGTGCAAAAGCATTGTCAAGAGGTTTCTCATCAATGTTTGCCAAATTATCAGGCTTAGCGCTTAACGTAAAACCTGCGGATCACTCAAAAGGTTTCTTCTACAAGCTCAAAAATTACTTTACACCAAGCGGCGGTGTAAATGTATTGAGCAGTGAACAGTTAGCTTCAAAACACAGTAACCTAAGACAGTACAAAGACGGAATTATGGGTTATATAGAATTCTTGAAGAACAATGACGGTGATCCGAGAAAAGTATTTGCAATGGATAAGACCGTAAAAGCTGCTGCAGAAGAAATCTTGGGCGGTAAAAAGCTTAAAGACGTATCAATGGAAGATTTTGAAAAAGCCTTCAGAACTGCAGAAGCGCAAAGTTCAAAGGCACTTGATACTATATATAAAGCTTTTGAGAAATCAGACAACAAGTTTGTAAAGATAGCAAAAACCCTAAATAGCTCATTTGAATTTGCTTCAATAATATTCTTAGTACCTGCATTTATGATATGGCTTGCAAGATATTGTGAAAGAATGACAAAGGAAAGCAAGGCAAAAGAACGTTTAGCACAAGAAGCTCAAAATCTTCAGACACAGGCTGCAGTTGTGCAAAACAGAATAAGCTTAACCCCGCCTCCGGTAAATTCAATGCAGCCGACAATGGCAGGTTTCTTAAAAAAATAACAAACTCCTAATATACAGTTACAAAAAGCAGGTTCTTAGAAATTAAGAACCTGCTTTAAAATATAAATATAAAGCTTATTCAGCAATAAGTTCGTTGATTTCAGCAACCATTTCATCGGGGTCAAATCCGTGAACTTTAGCCCCTGCTTCCAAGTTTTCAAAATGAGCAGCAGCGCAACCTATACAACCTAAACCGTATTTTTGGAATACCGCAACACTTTCAGGGCAAGCTTGAACGATATCCATAATGTTCATATCTTTAGAAATTTTCTGTGTCATAATTACCTCCTTGACTTTCTTATCAAAATCCTTAAGAACATTATACAACAAAAAAGAAGGATGTAGTAAGTATGGAATTTCTGAAAAAATTGTTTAAAAATGAAGAAAGGGTTGTAGGTTTGTGTTCGCTGAACAAAAAAAACGGCAGAGTATCATATACGTATACTCCGCAGTTTAATGCACAAAAACTAATTTACCGCACAAATACTAAAGATAACTTCTTTCTGCTGTAAAAAACAGTTTTTATGCCCACAAATCTAAGTTTTCAGCTTTAACAGGCGCTCCGCAAAGTAATTCTTCGGGGAAGTCGCTTTTAGTAGCAGGTCTGTCAAGGCTTGGTGTAAAGTCAAAAGATTGTTTGACAAAAGTTTCACTCGGCTTTGAATAAGGGTTTGTAATATAACCTGCGCCGCCATTTGATGAAATTTTCGATATGTCTAATCTGAACATAGTAATCTCCAAAATTCCCTATATTATTATAAAGGAAATTTTGGTCAAAAAATTGCCAAAAAATTGCAAAATATTAAGAAATATTAAGCTAACCTGTCAAGTTTGTTAGCAGTAGTTGCACTTCCTGCAACTTTCGGGTGATTGGGATTAAACACGTCGTCAGTTTGCTGGGCGAAAAGTCCGCTTGAGAAGAAGTTGCGTTTTGCGGGTTCTTTTTTCTGTGCCTCAAAGAAATTGACAGGGGCAACCTTGAAAATATAATTAGGTTGGATTGAGTCTATGTTCATAATGTCGCTCTCTTTCTTAAATTAATAAAAAATATTAAAATTAATAAATTTCAGAAATCAAAATTTTATTTACATTTGTAACATTTAATTTGTAAAGGATTAAAGAATTTAAATATATTGCCGAAAGAAGATGTAATAAATTAAAAAGCGAGGTTAGTATGCCAGATATAAATATAAAAAATCTTGGATTAGGCAGCATATCACGTGAGGATATAAAGAAACAGTTTGCCAATGACAAACATTTAGATAAAATTTTGCTCATCTTTGATAAAATAAACAGTCTTGACGGGAAAGTAGAAGATACTTTAAGCGAAAGCGATTTGAATGAGATGGTGAGTATCAAATGCGGGGAATGGCCGAGTGGTGAACCCAAATTAGCTTTTTTGCAGAATAAATTTGATGATAAAATAACGGATTATGAATTAAGTGAATATTTAAAAGAGGCAAAATCGTTTTATGGCGAAGATATACAAGAAGAAGATTATCGAAAATTTTTGGGATTTGTAGCAGCCAAAGGTGATGAAGTTTATGCAAATAAGTTAGAAGAATCCTCTCAAAAGCTTGGAATGTCTAAGGATTTGATAGAGAAGCTTGGCGGTGTGTATATAGCCGGTGAATTTGAAAGAATTGAAAAAAACGGCAAAGTTTATTATGAGTATAAAGGGGAAGGATATACCGAGTTACGGGATGAGAACGGAAGACTTTTGCAGCTAAAAGATGATGACAGTTCTATAATTGGATATGAAGGATTTGAACAGGTAACAGATTATGATGAGAGGGGGGGAAACTTCCTGTACATATACAAATCGTGAAACGAATGAGTGTATAAGATTTGATTACGGTAAAACTGAAAATGATAAGAGTTATAAACTCCATATAAAAGATGGCGTTGCGGTAAGACAGTCACACATGCCGTCAGAAGATGATATGTACTGGAGAAATATGCAATTAGAGGATATTGTTTTTAATGCAGGAACTCCGGATTCAACAAAAGTTTCGTTTAAATATGATGAAAATAACAAATTAACCGGAATAGATATAAAGGATAACACGCCGGAAGACGATACACCGCGGGGGGTTATGACAGATGGTGAGGTGTATTTAACTCTTGTTCCGCAAAAAACAAGTGTTGATGAAGCGACAGTAAAAGCGATTCAACAGATGATAGATGGTGGTGCCAGATACGGAGAAGATTTTGATTTAAAAATTGTAGACGGCAAGTTACAGGTTGTGCCAAAAATTCAAAACGAAACAGGACAGGAGGCGCCGCCCTTAAAAGGTGATGCTTTTGATAAGTACAAAGACCTTGTCGGCGAAGGCGTTCATGTAGGTGAAGATTTTGATGTGGAATATGATGAAAACGGTAATTCCCGATATCATCTCAAAAATAATCAGGCTAAAGGCTTTGATGCTGAATACAGAAGCGAAGTTTACGATAAAGACGGCAACTTTGTATCTTCTTTAACAGTTCAGAATGGTCAGGTTATAAAAGAAAGTATGGTTAACGGGCAAAAGCAGATTGAAAAAATGCCATTTGATGATGCCTTTATGCAATTGATTACAGAGAAAAACTTTTCAATAGCCGGCAAAATTTTAGGTGCGGATGACATTTTGTCAGGCGGATATAATATATATCCGGCAGCCGAAAAATATAAACATATGACAGGACGTGAGTTAATCGGGGATGTATATGATGCTATGCAGAATGCAAAAGATGATAAAACTGTTTCCGGCATGAGAAATTTACTTGCAAAACTTCAGCCTCAAGGTGCGCCAAGGGGTGATACAAAAGAGGCAATTATAGAAAATTATTATGAAGGGTATGAACAATTTAAAGAAATATTGGCTTTTGATCCGCAAAAATCACAAATAGCAGATTTACTTCCTAAAATTCAGCGAATTCAAAATGGCGAAAATTTTTTCTCTGAAACCGTAAATAACGATAAGTTCGATGTAAATATAACAAAAAATAAGATAACAATAAGTAAAAACGGTCAGGAAGCTAAAACCATAGATGTAAGTGAGCTGCCGGAAGATTATGTAAAAAAAGTATTTTCAAAGGTTAATTCTACCGTATTATATGATATAGCTTCAAGCGGTACGAAAGTTAAATTAAATGATAAAATGAGTGAAGAAACCAAATGTTTTGGCAGTACAACAAACGGGCTTTATACAAATAAAGACGGTGGTATTATTGTGCTTGATCCGAACGCATTGATAGGAGAAAGAGCTATAAAAACAATAGCGCATGAAGTTGGGCATATGTGTGATCACATTGATGATAAAGATAATGCTATAAAGTTTCTGAAAGAAGAAATGAAAGATCCCATGGCAACATTTAACAGAGATAAACCTCTTACAATACAAGAAATGTTGGATAAAAGAGGTACTCTTCAGCCGGTATCTGCGGTTGATGAAAAATTTAATGAAGTATTTAAAGCTGAGCTTGAAAATTTCCGTAAAAATCCCCCAAATGTAAATGAAAACGCAAAATATGCACTAACAAGTAATCTGGAATTTTTTGCAGAAGCTTATGCTTTGCTGAATACAGGAAGCAGCAAATCCGAATATGTAATAGCAAATTATTTTCCAAAAACGCTTGCAAGAGTGAAAGAGCTAATGGAGCAAAACAGAGCTTTAAGAGAAAATCAGCAGTAAGCCTAAAATTTATACAAATTTTAAGTAATTATTGATCACTTTCGTGGTGATCATTATTCTTTAAAAGCTTTTCAAAGTCAGAAGGCTTAATGCTTTGAATAAATTCTTTAAATTCTTGAGCTTCAGCTTCATCTTTTGCGCTGTCAGTGGAAACGGAGCCGTTAGATATAACGTTTGCTGTTACAAATATTGGTGCATCAACTCTAATTGCAACAGCAATGGCATCAGAAGGACGGGAATCTATTTCAATAAGTTTGTCATCATCGCCTTTTAAGAATATAGTTGCATAATAAGTTTCTTTTTCAACATCATTAATTTCGATTTTATCTATTTTATACCCTGTTTTTTCAATGATATTTATAATTAAGTCGTGTGTCATAGGTCTTGCAACCGTAAGATTCTCAATTTTTCGAATAATAGCGCTGGCTTCAGCGGAACCAATCCAAATCGGAAGAGCTTTTCTGTTTTCTTTATCGTGCAGAACGACAATTGGAGAGCCGGTTCTTGTATCAAGGGCAATGCCCATAACTTTCATTTCAATCATTATAAAGCCTTTCTCAAAAGTATCTTACAATTATAATAGCTTATTTATAGGGGGCGGTCAAGAGAAAACAGTTGAAAGTAAGCTAAAAGGATGAAAAAGGACAAGATATTTACGAAAAAAAATATTTATGATATAGTTGAATTATAGTTATTGTGACATGACAAGAAAATATTTAAATACGGAGTAATGGCCGAGTGGCTGAAGGCGGCACCCTGCTAAGGTGTTATGTGGGTCTAACCTGCATCTAGGGTTCAAATCCCTATTACTCCGTTTTTTAGTGCCTTTTAGCAATTTTAAAATTTTCTTTATTTTCTCTTTTAAGCTTAAATGTTCACAAAAAATTTTAGTATTTCCAAGAATTTTTCAAGTTTTAAATTTTATTTAT
The DNA here is from genome assembly GCA_949297715.1 of uncultured bacterium. GTDB lineage: Bacteria > Cyanobacteriota > Vampirovibrionia > Gastranaerophilales > Gastranaerophilaceae > Scatenecus. The sequence continues at coordinate 32,790 of CASFTJ010000012.1, forward strand.
TAATAAGACTACCGCCAATTTTAGTATTTTTAAAATCTTCAATAGTCAATGGTGAATTTTTTATAAAGACATTATGCTTAACTAATTTAAGTTTACTAATATCAGCAACCTGTGAATTACTGAAATCAGCACTCACTCCAACACTTCTGAGGTTTCTTAAGTCAATGACTTTTGAATGACTGAAAATAGCACCTCCTCCAATAGATTTGAGGGCTCTTAGATCTGTAACTTTTGAATGACTGAAATTTGCAAACTCTCCAATAGATTTCAGATTTCTTAAATCTATAGCCTTTGAATAACTGAAGTCAGCACTCCCTCTAATAGATTTGAGGTTTCTTAAATCTGTAACTTTTGAATGACTGAAATCAGCATCCCCATGAATATATTCAAGACTTCTCAAATCAGTAACCTGTGAATTATTAAAATAAGCATCTCTTCCGATAGTTTTAAGATTTTCTAAGTTAGTAACCTGTGAATTTCTAAAATCAGCGTCCATGCCGATAGATTTGAGATTTCTTAAATCAACAACCTGTGAATTTCTGAAATTAGCACACCAGCCAATAGTTTCAAGATTTCTTAAATCAGTAGCCTGTGAATTACTAAAATCAGCATCTGCTTCGATTCTTTTAACTTTTTCCAACAGTTTGTTTTCATCTATTCCTAAATCTTTAAATGTGTAGTCTTCAGATGGCTGTCCGTATTTTGAAATTGTTAAATATCCATCTTTATCTTCTTCCACTTTTTTTCCAAAGTAGTTATAAATTTTTTTAACGTCATTCTTTTTTATGGCTTCTTTTAAATCTTTTTTTATTTTCTTTATTTCTGTTTTTATTGCTTTTGCTGATTTTATTTCTTTTTTAGCATCTGTCGTAAGTTTCAGCTTATTCTCAGATATGTGTTTTTGTATAATATCAAGATATTTAAGAGGAATTTTGTTATTGTTTTGTTCGCCTTGAATTTCTTTTATTTCTTCCTCTACAAATCTAATCCCTAATTTCGGCTTGCCGTTTTCAAGATATACGTGGAAATCACCTTGCCACAAATATGGTTCAGTATTGGAACTTTTTGTACACCAGGTTTTATGGGAAAACACCTTTAATTTTTCAACATTTGCCTTAAAATTTTTCGGGTCGTGCTTTGCTGATGGTATAACTACCCATTTTGTCGCAGTTTCACCGGTATCTGTTTCTATATCATCCATATAAAATGTACGCAGTTTATTTTGATACATTTTGTTCAAATCAAACTGGTATTTGGGGTTGTTTTTAGTATTTTTATCAATTTCATCTATGCAATCAGCAAGAACACCTTTATTTAATACCGGCGGAATATTATCGTTATCAGGTTCTAAATATTTTGTTATAGCATTCAAAATTAAAAGTGCCGTCGTTTTTTTATAAGCATTATTTTCATCTAAAACATAGTCAGACCATTCTCCTAACATTGCTTTTCGTTGAATTTCAGTTTCCTCATGGCGCCCGCCAAAGTCATTGTCTGCTATCGCTTTTGCCTGTTCCCCTGCCCAGTTTTGCAAATCATCATCTGAGTTAAATTTTTCAATAGGAGCTTTGAATTTTTGAACAACCGACAAATCTATCCCTTTAAACTCTGATTTTTTCATAGCACCAAATGAAACGGATAAAGATGTAGCTAATGAAGGAAAATTAAAAGAAATTACAAAGTTTTTTTCGGATAATTTTATAAATAATACAAATGATCCTTCACTTACTCAATATAAAAATCCTCAAAATTACAATAAGTACATTGCTTTGTTAGATAGAATTAAAAACTATTATAAGCAAATGTTTGTAGAAGATGATGGGAATCTAACGGTTTTAGTGGCAAGAAATTCCATCGGTGAATTGTGCGGAGCTGTTGTAACCAATACATTTAAAGATATTTCCGGTTTATTTGATAATAAAACCTGTTATGTTGATTCTGTTGCTGTCCGCAAAGATTACAGAAAAAACCATATAGCAACAAAACTTATGGATAAAGCAATTGAATGTTCTAAAAATATATATACGGATGTGTTTCTTGCTTCTGATAATATGGCGGTTCCATTTCAATTAAAAAACGGTTATAGAATTATGGATTATAACAACTGTAAAAGAACACATGGTTTGATTATTTGTTCCACATGGTTTGATTATTTTGGGCAACATAAATTTGAAATATTAAATAAATGAGCAAATTTGCAATTTTAAGAATAT
>CASFTJ010000013.1 GCA_949297715.1 uncultured bacterium
GCTGTAGTGCTTTTGCGATTTGCGAATGCAAATTAGCAAAACACGAAATGCCGTTACACGCGAGCGACCAAGACAATCGCGCCGGGGCCGGATTTTTTTGGGGGGAGGATAATTTTATTTCTGCATAAACCAATCAAGCATCGGACGAATTTCGCCGAACTCCAAAGAGCTAAACTCCTCAGGCAAATTCCTTTCATAATAATTCAGATTTAAAGAATGTTTTACAGGAGATTCCACCCCGAAATTTTTGAAGTTTTCAACTATCACATCTTTGCCATCATAAACTTCTGAGTAATTCAATCCCTCATTTACACACTCAGGCAATTTCACATAAACACCATTTTCAGAATTTTCAAAACATGCAAGCCCATGCGCACGACAAACAAGCCCTCGTCTTTCATATAAAAAACAAGTTTTTTCTTCTGACAAAAAAGGACACCTGTGCATAAATCGCCCGTTAAAAGAAGCTTTATCTTCTAAAAGTCTTTTAATTTCAGCTTTTATCTTTTTTTGAGCTTGAACATCCAACGTCAAAATCCCTGCCATCAAATATTCCATCTCAAGCCGTGAAAAAGGATAATCTCCAACTTCACAACATAAAGAACATCCTTTTTTGCATTTAATAAAAGGTTTCTGGCTCTCAAATTCCGCTTCAAGAGTATTATCTATGAGTTCCAAATATTTCTTATACAGGCTGAACATTCAAAAAAGCTTCTTTAGTCGGTTTTCTGCCGCAAGACTTGTCTTCATCACAGAATCCCCATCTTTCACATTTCGGGACAAGATAAGGCTTCAACCAGGGTTCTTCCTCAACAAGCGCTTCGCACATTTTTTTAACCAGCATCCTAATCTCATACTGTGCACGTGTACAAAGCCTTAAATTTGCAAGATGAATCATTTCTCTTAAATTTAAACTTGCAACCATTGAGCTTGCTGCAGCATTCGGAAGAACAAACCTTGCATCTTCTGCCGGAATTCCTGCCTCTACAAATTCCAGATACTGCTCTGAAATTTTGCCCATAAACGCAATAAATTTCTCTTTTAATTCAGGATCTTTATCAATTGTCGGCGGAATTATATAATCAAACTGTCCTTTTTCTTTTACATATCTTTGGGACTTCTGCGAAAATGACATGTGTCTGTGTCTTACGAGCTGATGTGTGCAGGCTCTTGAAACATTCGATATCGCAAAACTTATCTGAATATGCTCAATTGTCGAATAATGTCCCGACGAAATTACTCGCTCAATAAGTTTAAGCATCTTTGCTTCGTCATCAGTGCTGTTATAAATATTAATCGGCATATCGGCACTGTAACAAGTTCTGCAAGCCGTATAAACAGTTTTTAGCATATTTTCCGGTTTTGAAATTAAATTTACTACCGGCTGATTATTTCCTTCCATAAGTTCCTCCCTTTTGAAAAAATAATACCACACCTTTTTAGGTGTGGCATTATTTAAAGCTTTCGTTACAAATATAAACTTATGATTTTTTACCGTAACGTTTGTTAAATCTTTCTACTCTGCCTTCAGAGTCTAAAATTTTCTGCTGACCTGTATAGAACGGGTGGCAGTTGTTACAAATTTCAACAGTGATGTTTTCGCCTACTGAACCTGTTTCAATTTCGTTACCGCATACGCATTTGATAACTTGTTTCTTATAATTCGGGTGGATTCCGTCTTTCATTTCTAACCTCTTTCCTTGGTTTCAAGATTCCAAACTTGATAATTGTTAATTTCGACTACTTAGATATTATACCGCAAAATAAAAATAAGCAAGCTTTTTTTAATATTTATTTACTCTTTTGAGTATTTTCAAGATAAATTCATGCATTTATACTAGGAAATTACAAAAGTATTATATAAAAGGTTGATGTTATTTTACCGATAATTTGAAATAATAAAAATACACTTTAAATGAAGGTTGGTACATTATTACAGGTAAATCAAACACATGAATCTGCACGAACAATGTCTGTTAAGATATTTACAAAAGCCGGATGAGCTTTCATATTCTACTGAAATTTTAAAATTAAATAACTTTATACTTGAAAAACGTTTTCTTATTAAAAATTTTGTTGCCAAAACATCCCTAATCAATTATACTGAAAATGTGAAATAGTATTAATTTTTTCAATTAATCAGGGAAGAGTGTAATGTTAAAAAAAATTTTATATACAATATGGTTGGTGCTTTTTTGTGTAGCTGTATTTTTTAGTCTTAGAAGCACAAATTTTAATGCATTTATCGACATGGTTGAGAACAGGACGTTCGATTTAAGACAAAATATTATGATTAACGCCCGCACAAAACAGCCCAATCAAGACATTGTAATTGTCGCAATTGATGAAGCAACTTATGAATATATCCTTGATCATTACGGCGAATGGCCTTTACCAAGAGATGTGTATGTAAAAATTATTGATTATCTGGAAACACAAACCCCACAGATTATTGCATTCGACTTAATGTTTGTAAAATCAATGAAAAGCCCTGTTAACGCTGATGAAGCTTTAATTAACGCAATGTCAAAATACAAAAACGTATTTACGGCAATGAACCTTGACAATCAACCCGAAGATTTAAGGAAGCCTCCTAAATTACCGGATTCTCTTGCAGTTAATGTTACGAACTACTCAGATATAGATTTTGCCGACCTAACATTTTCAAATTGCAGAAGTATTCTTGAAGGGATTTTGAAAGTTACGGACAACATCGGCATGATAAACGTTTCCAGAGCTGACGACGGAATTTTAAGAAAAATGCCTTTGTTTGTGAAATATCAAGATAAATTCTATTCTCAATTAGGTTTGAAAGTCGCACTGGAAGCACTCAATCTGAGAACAGAAGAAAAAATAAATACAAAGAATTTTATAATAGACAAAGATTCAAATTTAATTCTCGGGGAACGTAAGATTTACGCAGACAAAGACGGCAGCGTAATCCTCAACTGGTACGGCCCTAACGGCACTTATACGCAAGTTCCGATGTATAAGCTTATAAAAGTTATCAACGGAGAAGCTCAAGATTCAGGATTTAATTTTAAAAACAAAATAATCTACTTTGGCACAACAGCCTCCGCACTTTTTGATATTAAGACAACCCCGACAGGCAAAACCGTTCCTGGAGTAGAAGTTCAGGCAACTTATCTTAACAACTTTTTGGACAACAATTTTATAGTTAAAACCGACAAAGCAGTTACGGCATTTACGGGAATTATACTTGCGCTTTTGACGGGATTCTGCATAATGAGGATTACATCAGCCTTTACGGCATCATTTGCGTCTTTATCTCTGTATTTATTATATATTCTTATTTCATACTATATGATGAAATATTTTAATATATGGATTGAAGTAATTTATCCTCTAATGCTTGCGACACTTGCGTTTGTTTCGGCATTTATCGTCAAATACCTTATCAAATCGAGAGATTTCGAGCAGCAGTATAAACTGGCAACAACGGACGGGCTTACGGAGCTTTATAATCACAGGTATTTTCAGGAGCAAATGCTTATGATGGTAGAAAATGCCAAACGCTATGACAAGGAGTTTTCACTTATAATACTTGATATTGATTTCTTCAAAAAATTCAATGACACCTTTGGGCATCAGGCAGGCGATGCTGTTTTAAGACAAGTTGCACACACGCTAAAGAAGAATGTTCGTGCAACTGATATTGTCTGCCGTTATGGGGGAGAGGAAATGAGTATTATTCTACCAAACACACCAAAGGATGAAGCTTCTGGGACAGCTCAAAAAATTTGTGAAAGAGTCGCTAATAATAAATACAAACTCAGCAACGACAAAGAAGGTCAGGTTACCATAAGCCTTGGTGTTGCAACTTATCCCCACGACGGTTCAACCCCATCTGAAATAATTGAAGCAGCCGACAAACGACTTTACTCAGCCAAAAACAATGGCAGAAACAGAGTCGGAGAATAAACTCAAAAAGAGAATTAATGCCTAATCAGATAAAGTTTCCAAATCTGATACTTCAATTCCACGCCGTTCCCAAGTTATATTTTCTTTAACCTTTCTCGCCGGCATTCCTGCATATATACAATTTGGCTCATCGCAATTTTTTAAAACAAGGCTGTTCGAACCGATTACACAATTATCGGCAATTTTTACACCTTTAAATATTTGCGAATTATTTACAACCCAACAATGATTTCCAATCTCAATACCTTTATCATAATTCAATATTTTATTATTATCTTTGTTTCTGACAATGTGACCGTCGGAAGTTCGGAGTGTAATATTTGTAGCGAACATGCAATCATCACCAATATTAACTTTCATCCCCGGCAACTTACCAAATATAATCCTGCAACCATTCATCACTGAAAAATTTTTTCCTACAGTAACAAATACTCCGTTAGGTTTTCCCCTTATTATAAATTTTTTCACTCTATCTTCAGATTCTTTAAAAATAACTTTGGAGTTATCACCAAGAGATATTCTGCTACATATAAACTTTGGAAAAGGTTTATGCAAAATAATTGTAGAATTTTTGCCCTTAAAACGTATAAAAAGACCTCTTACAAAAAATATTCTCTTCTCTTTACCGTTTTGGTCAACAGCTATTATTTTGTTTCCACCAAAAATTAACTGGTCTACAAATTTATTATAAAATTTTTTCCAAAAATTTTTACATATAATATTCATATTAACAATCATATCCATTCAAATATCTAATTTTAAATAACCGGGACATCAACAGGATTTTCAAGAATTACATTCAAGACTTCACCCGTAGGTAAATCAACATGTTCACCTTTTCTAATCAAATCCGCAATTGTATCGTAAACAAAGTAACCAGTACTTCCGATTGCACCACCGATAGCGCAAACAGGAACCGTTATAATTCTTAAATATCCGCCTGCTGTATCTTCGAAGGTTTCATTTCCCCAATTAACGGCAGTTTTAGTAATATCACCGCTTTTTTTCATGGTTTTTCTAAACGCTTCACCAAACCCGCTGCCGTTTTGAATTCCGCCGTCAAGCGTCAAATCCTCTCTTCCGACAATAGAAAAAGCTAAAGGTAATTGACGTCCGTTCGGGGTAACTACATGGTCAAAATCCATATACAAAATCGCACCTTTAGACATTCTTTGAGGCTCAACAATTTTGCTGACAGTTCCCCTTACAAGCGAACCTGAGGGAAGAATTACATCATTTCCTTCACTCTGATCGTTTAGCAGAATCGCCGAAAATTGCGACCCGGGACGACCTGAAACAGATGTAACAGGAGTTAAAAGTTCAAGCGAAAATTTTGTTCCGGCAGGGATTCTCTTTGTCTTTGCGTTTGCGCTGAAAGCACCCGCAAATGCACACCCCGCAAATACCATTAAAGCCATTATTACTGATAATATTTTTAATTTCATTTCAAACTCTCCTTATTTTTTAAATGTATTTTAAACATTTTAGCACAAAAAATCAATATCTGGGTATTTATTAACAAGTTGAAAATAATCAAACAAATTGTTATTATATATTTATGTCAAAAGCGGAAAGAATAGAAGAATTACAAAATCAATTAAGCCAAGACAGCACAAATCTTGATGTCAGAAGAAAGCTTGCGGTGCTTTTGCTTGACAGCGGTTATGCTGATGAAGCATTAATGCACTTTTTGTATTTAAGGAAGGCGCTTCCGGAAGACAGCGGAATTTTTTATAATCTTGGAATTGCCTGCGAAAAACTTAAAAGATACCCTGAAGCAAAAGAAGCTTACGAAACCGCAATTGAGCTTTCTCCAAATGAACTGGATGCTTCATATAATCTTGGGCTTGTTCTAACCGAGATGCAAGAGTATGACGAAGCAATAGAATGTTTTCAAAAAGTTCTTGCCACTGATAATCAAGACTCAAATTCTTACTTTAATTTAGGAATTTGTTATCTTAAAAAGGGTGATTTAGAAAACGCTTACGCTAATTTTCAAAACACAATAGCCATAAATGATCAAGATATTTACGCACATTTTTATACAGCAAATATTTTAAAAGAAGTCGGAGATATAGAAAACGCATTTGCGGAATTTAACAAAGTTATAGAAATTTCTCCTGATTATAGCTGGGCGTATTATAATATTGCATCAATATTTTGGGAAGCGGGACAGCCTGAAAATGCGCTTAATTACCTTGATAAAACCTTAGAACTAAATCCCAAAGACGTGGAAGCTTACATAATTTATGCCAAAATACTTTCAGCATACGGGCAATATGAAAATGCACAGGCAAAAATTCAACAGGCAATAGAAGCTTGCGGAAATAACGGCAACCTTTTTTACATAATGGCACAAATCGAAAAGCACCTTCAAAACCGTGACGAAAGCCTTAGATATTTTAATCTTGCACTTCAAAACAGCGCAACTCTTAATACCGACATAAAATTTGTTAACAGAGAAATTCAATCGCTTGGATTTTAAACGGTATAAATAAAAGTTATAAAGATAATATAAAAATCCCACCAATATTTTTTTCATGCTAAAATAAAACAGCGGAAAAAGATTAAATAAAAAGAGGATTTAAAACATATTATGAAAATGTCGAAATTGTTTGTACAAACTTTAAGAGAATTTCCGTCGGATGCGGAAGTTGTTTCTCACAAAATGCTTGGAAGAGCGGGTTTTATAAAGAAACTTGCCCCCGGAGTATACACTTATATGCCCCTGATGTGGCGAGTTTTAAAGAAAGTTGAAAACATTGTAAGAGAAGAAATGGACAGAGCAGGCGCACAGGAATTACTGATGCCGTTTGTTCAACCCAAAGAACTATGGGAAGAATCAGGCAGATGGGAAGTTTACGGCAAAGAATTAATGCGCCTAAAAGACCGTCACGACAGAGATATGTGTCTTGGACCGACTCACGAAGAAATTATAACAGCCGTAACAAGAGATGTATTAAAATCCTACAAACAATTGCCTGTAAACCTTTACCAAATTCAATCAAAATTCAGAGATGAAATCCGCCCGAGATACGGACTTTTAAGAGGCAGAGAATTCATAATGAAAGACGCATACAGCTTCGACATAGATGAAGCTGGACTTGATAAAGAATATCAAAATATGGCGCAAGCTTACAAAAAAATCTTTGAACGCTGCGGACTTGCGACCAAAATGGTTCAATCAGATTCAGGAGCAATAGGCGGAAGCGTTTCACACGAATTTATGGTAATTACAGACACAGATGCCGGCGAAAACGATGTTTTCTACTGTAATGAATGCGATTACAGCGCAAATTCAAACCACGCAATATCAAAATTACCCCCCGCAACAGTCGACGGAAAAGAATATTTTAAAGAAAAGAAAATTCTTGATACTCCACACACACACTCAATCGAAGAACTGAGCGAATTTTTGAAGATACCGTCAACATTAATTTTAAAATCCTTAATTTACATAATAGATAAAAAACCTGTAATTGCCTTAATCAGAGCAGACAAAACGGTTGAAGAAACCAAATTAATGAACGCAGCAGGCGGGATTGATATAAGAATAGCAACCGCAGGCGAAATTGAAGAATTGATGCAGGAAAAAGGATTCACAGCCGAAGCAGGTTTCATCGGCCCGAACGGAATGAATGGCATCAAAATTATTGCAGACGAAACCGTTTATGATATGAAAAACTTTGTAGTCGGAATAAACCAAACTGACAAGCATTTAGTTGGTGCAAACCTTGAAGATGTATTAACAGATGAAGTCATAAAAGCCGATATAAGACTTGTAGAAGCAGGCGAACTTTGCCCTGAATGCGGCAAACCGCTTTTTGTAACGAAAGGAATAGAAGTCGGAAACATCTTTAAACTCGGCACAAAATATTCAAAACCGATGAATGCGGTCTACACAGACATAAACGGACAAACACACCCTTATATTATGGGTTGCTACGGAATCGGAATTTCAAGAACTGCAGCGGCAGCGGTTGAAGCACACCATGATGAACACGGAATTAAATGGCCGCTTGCAATAGCGCCATACCATGCTGTTATAGTTCCTGTTAATATTCTTGACGAACAACAGATGAAAGTTGCTGAAAAAATTTACTCCGAACTTCTTTCAGCAGGTGTTGAAGTTGTACTTGACGACAGAGATGAAAGAGCAGGGGTTAAATTCAAAGATGCTGATTTAATCGGTTTCCCATTTAGAATTACGGCAGGCAAAACGCTTTCAGAAGGGCTTGTCGAATGCAAAGTCAGAGCGACAGATGAAGCGCTTAAACTTACACCAGATGAGGCAGTTAAAAAGATTATTGACGCAGTCAAAGAATTATAATTTGAATTAAACAAACATTCTAAAAACAACGGAAATAAAAACTCCGTTGTTTTTTATTAAACATCAGCCAAAGTTTTCCTTCGAAAAGCAAAATGCTTAAACAAAACATAAGTAAGAATTGACACTAAAAATATTGAAATAATCTGCGCAAAATAAACATTCATATCCAATTCCTTGACGAGCAATTCAAGAATAATCGCATTAAACACATAACTTACAAGCCAAGTTGTACAGCATTTCAGATATTCCTTAATCCAATTACCTTTTGTACAAAACACAAAAACTTTCTGATTTACAAACGAAAAAACAGACGAAATTCCCCACTGAAGGGCCACGCAAATTTGATAGAATTTCCCGCCCAAAACAAAAACAGCCCCCGCAAAAATCAAATAAGAAACAGCTGCGTTTACCCCGCCGATAATCAAAAATCTTATTTTATCGGGAATTTTGCACCATTTTTCATATAATAAAGCAAGTTTATTCATATCAATAATCTTTACCGACAACAGCTCTATGCGCAATATACTCTAACTTATCATCCAAAGATGCTAATTCAATCTCATCCTCATATCGCTTCTCAAGCGCAAGCGTAATCAAAAAATCAGCAAAATGCGGATTTTTAGGAAGCAAAGAGCCGTGAAGATAAGTTCCAAAAACATTCATAAACTTTGCACCTTCCGTATTGTCAAACCCGTTGTTACCGTTTCCGATTGTCAAAATCGCAAGAGGTTTTGTGTCCCCCTTGATATAAGTTAACCCCGAATGATTTTCAAACCCGACAAGAGTTGAAGGTCTTAAAAAACCTGTGCGGGCTGTAACATTTCCGATAAATCTTTTTTTACCAGCAACGGTATAAGCATCCAAAAGACTTATACCATTAAGCCTTTCACCTTCAAAAGGCTGATAATAATGCCCGAAAAGCTGGTATCCTCCGCAAATTCCCAAAAACACCGCCCAATTTTCTCTTTGTTCGATAAGAAAATCTTTTTGTTCATACAAATATTTAGACACTTCAACTTGTTCTTTGTCCTGACCACCGCCAATAAAATATATGTCACAACTTGGGATTTTATCACCAGCATTGACTTCAATATATTCAAAATCAATTCCCCTCCATTTTATGTTTCCCATATCTCCGTATAAATTCAATTGTTTCGGATATAGATGTCCAACCGTAATTTTTATATTTTCCATGGCTCTAATTATAACATAAATTAGATTCGTGATATACTTTGTAATATGAATGAAATATATCTTATCGACACCCACTCTCATATTAATATGGTTGAAAAAATTTCCTTAGATGAAGTAATTAAAAACGCTTTATCTATGGGAGTAAAAAAGATTGTTGTTCCGGCATCATCCGCTAAAGATATTGATGAAGTTTTTGAACTTTCACAAAAATATGACAATGTTTATTGCTACTTAGGAATCCACCCCGAAGAAGCAAAAGAATGGGATGAGGGGATTATGGATATAATCAGAAAATATTCAGCATCCTCTAAAGTTGTCGGCATTGGTGAAATCGGACTTGATTACTATTGGGACAAAAGTCATGTTGAATTACAAAAAGAAATTTTTATAAAACAAATTCAACTTGGCAATGAATTAAATTTACCTCTTAATATTCACGACAGAGAAGCCCATAAAGATACTTTTGACATCTTAAAAGAATACAACAAAAATTCAACAGTAATCATGCACTGTTTTTCAGGAAGCCCCGAATTTGTCTTGGAATGTATTAAAGAGGGTTGGTATATAGCTTTAGGAGGTGTTGTTACCTTCAAAAACGCAAAAAAAATGAAAGAAGTCGCAAAAGTTGTACCGCTTGAAAGACTTTTGCTTGAAACAGATGCCCCTTACCTTACCCCGATGCCTCACAGAGGAGAAGAAAACCAGCCTGCTTACGTAAAATTTACGGCAGAAGAAATCGCTAAAATCAAAGAAATTTCATTTGAAGAATTGGCAAAACAAACAACACAAAATGCCGAAAAAATACTGCTTATCTGAAAATCTCATTTAACAACTTGTGCGCAAGTTTTAATTCATCAAAATTAAGCTTATTTAAAATAATTTCAATATCATCCCTTAAATATTTTTCCGATTCCATATAAGGGAAATTAAAAAGTTCTTTTATATTTACCTGCAAAATTTCCGCAATTTTAGCAAGTGTCTCAACAGAAGGAGAATTTACACCATTTTCTATTCTACTGACATGTCTTGGTGCAACTCCGACCGCTTCTGCAAACTGCTCCTGAGTATACCCTAATTTATGTCTTAAACTTCTGATTCTTGCCCCTAATGCGGATTTTACATTCATAGTCAGCTCCTCTAATAAGGATATCTTTTATTAAATTGAAAATTAATGTCATAATTAGTCTTAAAAAATATTGACTTTCCACTAATAATGTCTATAATTATTCATGTCTGATTTAAATAAATTAATAGACATGTTATATCAAGGAGGATTAAATGAAAGCATTCACTTTATCGGAAGTATTAATAACAATAGGAATAATAGGTCTTGTTGCTGCAATGACAATGCCAGGTGTTATAAAAAATTACCAGCGCAAAGAAACAGAAACAAGATTACAAAGAGCATATTCAATAATTAATCAAGCTTTTATGGCTGCACAAGTAAAACACGGAGAAATTAAAGATTGACCGGAATGGGATGATGCAGAATTTATTCTTGAAAATTACATCAAACCGGAAATTAAAGAGGCAAAATTTTTTCCATCAAGTGAAAGTTCAACAAATTTAATGTGCTTTGAAGGTGATTTTGTTGGAAATTATACCCTAAATAATGCAAGCACACAATATGGATGGATGGACAATGTACACATCTCTAACCCATTTTTTAAAAATATAACCAGTTCAATAAAACTTATGGATGGAACTTGCATTGGTTTGAATTCTAACCAAACTGAATACTCAAGATTTTCCCAAATGATATTTATAGATACAAACGGTAGTTACAGAAGGCCTAACAAAGCAGGAATTGATTTATTCTTCTTCATTGTTGATAAAAACAGAATTATGCCATACGGATACGATAAATCATTAACCGAAATATCTGACAAAAGCACTTATAACGCTTGTCATTTACAGGCTCGTTTTGGTGGGCTGTATTGTGCCGCAAAAATTATGGCAGAAGGTTGGAAAATAAATTACTGGTAAATTAATATTGCTCATGATATTTTCATATTATGAATAAAGAAAGACTGGACAAATATTTAACAGATTTAGGATATTTTGAAACCAAAAGCAAAGCTGCAGCCTCAATTCTTGCAGGTCATGTAAAAATTGATGATGTTTACGTGACGAAAGCAGGATTTCAAATTAACCCGAATAAAGAATATGACATACAGGTAAAATCAATGCCCTACGTTTCAAGGGGCGGATTTAAGCTTCAAAAAGCGCTGGAAACCTTTGATGTCAATATAAAAGATAGAATTTGTCTTGATGCAGGGGCATCCACCGGCGGATTTACGGATTGTCTTTTGCAGAGGGGCGCAAAATTTGTATACGCGGCAGATGTCGGCTACGGTCAGCTTGACTGGAAAATCAGATCCAACAATCGGGTTAAAGTTATTGAAAGAACAAATCTTAAAAACTGTGAATTCTCAGAAATTTACGATGAAAACGACATTATTGCAGATTTACTTGTCAGCGATCTTTCTTTTATTTCACTTACGAAGGTTCTGGATAATCTAAAAAAACTTCTTTCGCCTGAATTTCACGAAATGATTCTGCTTATTAAACCTCAGTTTGAAGCAGGAAAAGAACTGGTTGAAAAAGGCGGGGTTGTAAGAGATAAAAAAGTTCACACCCAAGTTATACAAAATGTTGTTGAAAAAGCGATTTCACTTTCTTACACAATCAAAGGGCTTACATTTTCATCAATCAAAGGACCTGCCGGAAATATTGAATATCTTCTTTGGATTACGACTGAAAACTCCGCACCTTTTGATTTAAAAACAATTCCCCAAATTGTTGATGTGGCTTTTGAGAGGTTAAACTAACCCCCTTTTGGGATATTTTGCAAGTATTCGCCAGCATTAACTTCAATATACTTATACATATTTAAAACAATTCCGGGCGCAAAAAAGTAATTGTTATTAGCCGGAGTAATCTTCAGCATAGAGCGATATTTGTCTATAGTTATTACACTTGCAAGAAATTCCTTTCCTACTGCCGAAAACAAAATATACCCCGTTTTTGACTGAATTTCCTTGATTTCAAATCGGTTAGCGTTAACTGCGGCAAGCGTCAGATAAAACAATCTGTCGTTATTCATCGCAAAAGTTTTCGTGCACATATCAAAAGATACATTCTGCGGTGTAACAAGCGTGCTTAAGCTTGGGGTATTAAATTGAGGTATGGACTGATTTTGTGAAGCATCCGATGCTGAGCTTACCGGTTGAGTTATTTCCTCAGCAACTGATGGCATCACACAAATTAAACAAATACCAACAGCTATTATAAATTTATTTCTTATTCTTTCCATGATCCACCTGCACTAACATCTATAAGAAGCGGAACTTCAAACGGCTGACCAAGTTCCATTGACTCTAAAACCAGAGATTTAACCTTATCAAATTCCGACTTTTTAACCTCTAAAACAAGTTCATCATGAACCTGCAATATCATTTTTGACTCAAGATTATTTTCTTTAAGCTTTTTATTTAATTCAATCATTGCAATCTTAATCAAATCCGCAGCCGTACCTTGCATAGGATGGTTAATCGCCGCACGCTTGCCAAACTCTCTTAACTGAATATTAGAACTGAAAAGTTCATCTTCCAAATGCCTTTTCCTGCCGTAAATTGACTCGACATATCCTTGTTTTTCGGCAAGTTTTACAATATTATTCATATATTTTTTTACACCGGGGTAAGTTTTAAAATATTTATTTATAAAATCTTCAGCTTCTTCCCAGGTTATATCAAGAGCTTTAGCAAGCCCGTATTTGCTCTGACCGTATATTATTCCGAAATTTACGGCTTTTGACTTGTAGCGCATTTCCTTCGTAACTTCTTCAACAGGGACATCAAAAACTTTTGATGCAGTAAGAGTATGGACATCAACTCCGGATCTGAAAGCTTCGATTAAGTGCTTATCTCCAGAAATATGCGCTAACAACCTTAATTCTATCTGAGAATAGTCTGCTGACATAATTAAATAATTTTCTCTATCTTTAGGCACAAAAGCATTTCTGATTTTGTTACCTTCTTCGCTTCTAATTGGGATATTCTGCAAATTAGGATTTGAAGATGATAACCTGCCTGTCGCCGTTATCGTCTGATTAAATGTTGTATGAATTCGACCATCAAACGAGCTTATCAACAACGGAAGCGCATCTGTATATGTTGATTTTAATTTTGTATATTTTCTGTACTGCAAAATTAATTCCGCAATTTCATAATTTTCGGCAAGTTCTTCTAAAATTTCCGCACTCGTTGAATACTTTTTATTCTTTCGTTTTTTAGGATTGGGAATTTGAAGTTTATCAAACAAAACTTCCCCAACCTGACGAGGCGAATTCAGGTTAAACCCTTCACCTGCTATATCATAAATTTTTCGCTCAAGCTTATGTGAAGAATTTTCCATTGCCGCTGATAGATTTTTAAGATATCCAACATCAACTGAAACCCCGACATATTCCATATCAGCAAGCACACAAGAAAGCGGCATTTCAATCTCTCTAAGCAAGTTTAACTCTTTTTCATCTAACTGCTTATACCAATAATCCGTCAGCTCAATTATCGTTGCCGCAGCATCCGACGCATAAGAATAAACCCCTTCATCAGAAGCTTCCGATACACCGATCCGCTTCTTTTTATTTGCTTCAAACGGCGCAAATTCAGCCATTATATGATTTATTCTCTCTATTGCCTGAACATCCAGCGCATGATTTCTTGCAGGTTCCTTTATATAACTTGCAAGCATTACGTCAAATACAAACCCCTTAAAATCAATCTCGGATAATCTGAAAATATTATATTCACTCTTTAAATCATAAGTTATTTTCTTTATACATTCATTTTCCAAAATCGGCTTTAATTCCGCCCAAATATCTTCCTTAGTCAACTCGCCAGACTTATTAAACGGAACAAAATAACTTTGCGTTCTAAATTCTTCACCATCTTTAAATGATAAGCCATCTGTATAAGATATTTTTTTATTATATGCAAACGCAATTCCCCGAAGATTTACATCTACAGGGCTTTTAACCTCCCCTATTGACTTTATTGCAAATACTCCAACACTTGAGAGTTCTTCTGCCATTTGCTTCAAATCAGCGGCATTTAAAATTTCTTTTTTATCATATTTAATATCAAATTTATTAATCTCATTTCTTACGGTATCGCCAAAAAGTCCAAGCTGTAACCCGCTTGTTGAAGCTGCCGTTTCAACTTTATTTGTTTTATCAGGTATTACCTGTCCTTTGTTAAACGAAGCTAAAATTGTATTAATATTTCTTAAAAAACTGTAAAACTGAAGTTTCGCCAAAAATTCACTCACTGCCTTCACATCAGGAAGCTCAATATCCGCTTTTGAAAAATCAAAATCAATATCCAAATCTCTTACAATAGTTGCAAGATACTGACTTAATTTTGCAATCTCAACTCCGTTTTTTATTTTTTCTTTCACTGCTTTTTCAGTTATTTCATCAGCGTGAGAAAGAATATTATCAAGATTTTCAAATTTTTCCAAAAGCCTGCAGGCTGTCTTTTCGCCAATACCCTTAATACCAGGAATACAATCTGAACTATCCCCTCTTAAAGCTTTATAATCAATAACCTGATTCGGATAAACCCCGAGCTTTTCATAAATCCTATCCCAATTATATTCAACAAGCTCACCTTTGGAAGGAAGAATAACTTTAACGCACCCGTTTTCATCCACAAGCTGAAAAGCGTCCTGATCACCTGTCAGAATAAGAACCTTATGTCCTAATTCACAAGCCTTTTTAGAAATTGTTCCGATAACATCATCAGCTTCAAAGCCTTCTTTTGTATAAATCGGAATATTAAAAGCCCTCAATCCTTCATAAATCAAATCCATCTGAATTCTCATCGGATCAGGCATTGCAGCTCGATTAGACTTATACTCGGGAAACTTCTCCACACGAAAAGTTTGATGACTTACATCAAAAGCTACTGCTATCGCATCCGGATTTAAATCTTTATTCTTCAACAAATCAAATATCGACTTAAAAAATCCATAAACCGCCCAGCTTGGAGTGCCGTCCGTCGTCTTCATATTCGTACGTTCAAGCGCATAATATTGTCGAAATGCAAGCGCATGCCCATCAATTAAAATTAGCGTCTTTTCATTTCCCATACACCTCTCCCCAACATATAGCAACTTCTTGAACGTAAATGCTACGCAATGATTTCTTTATCGTCATTACCGTTGTTTTTGGTCGGAAGCTGTATTAACTCAGCTTTATTACGGTTTTTAACCATATCTGCGGTAATAACAAACTTGTCAATGTTTCCTTTTGTCGGAACATCATACATTACATCAAGCATAATTTCTTCAACAATTGATCTTAATGCTCTTGCGCCTGTATTACGTTTCAACGCTTCCTGAGCAATCAAATCCACTGCCTCCGGTTCAAATTCAAGATCCACACCGTCCATTTCCATCAAACATTTGTACTGTTTAAGAACAGCATTCTTCGGCTCTGTCAAAATGTTCTTCAAAGCCTTTTCATTCAACTGATCAAGAACGGCATAAATTGGAACACGACCGATAAATTCAGGAATCAACCCAAATTTAACAAGGTCATCTGGCTGAAGCTTTTTCAATAACTTAACGGCATTAGCCTCCTTATCAGCCTGCGAGATAGGAGCCTTCGCGCCAAACCCGATTGTTGAACCGTCATTTGTGCGGCGTTCTATAATTTTTTCCAAACCCACAAACGCTCCGCCAACAATAAATAAAATATTACTTGTATCTATTTCTATGAACTCTTGATGCGGATGTTTTCTGCCACCCTGAGGAGGCACATGAGCAACCGTACCCTCAATCATTTTTAATAAAGCCTGCTGAACGCCTTCTCCTGAAACATCTCGGGTAATTGAAGTATTTTCAGACTTTCTTGAAATCTTATCAATTTCATCTATATAAATTATTCCTCTTTCGGCTTTAGAACTGTCAAAATCAGCGTTCTGATAAAGTCTTAAAAGAATATTTTCAACATCATCACCAACGTAACCAGCTTCCGTAAGTGTTGTTGCATCAGCGACAGCAAACGGTACATCCAACATTTTGGCTAATGTTTGAGCCAACAAAGTCTTACCGCTTCCGGTCGGACCAACCAAAAGAATGTTTGATTTTTGAATTTCTACATTATCCTTTAAGTCAGACGATTTGTTGTGTTTTAAACGTTTGTAATGATTGTAAACTGCAACAGCAAGAACTTTCTTTGCATCATCCTGCCCAATAATATATTGGTCAAGATAATCCTTTATCTCATGTGGTTTTGGAATCGGTTTTTCATCTTTAACTTCTTCCTCTACACCGTCTTTTTCTTTGTTTTCAAAAAATTCTTCATCAAGAATTTCGTTACAAAGTTCAACACATTCGTCACAAATATACACTTCCGGCCCCGCAATCAGTTTTTTAACCTGATCTTGCGACTTTCCGCAAAATGAACATTTTAATCTGCTGTCATCATGTTTAGGCATTTTATCTCCTTTTATTAGCCTTTAACACCGTCACGTGTTACTACCTTATCAATCATACCGTACTCTAACGCTTCCGCCGGAGTCATGATATAATCTCTATCGGTATCTTTTTCAATTTTCTTTAATGACTGACCTGTATTATTTGCAAGAATTTCATTCAAAGTCTTTTTAATTCTTACAATTTCTGCAGCTTGTATTTCAATATCAGTAGCCTGACCTTGAGCACCGCCTAAAGGCTGGTGAATTAGGACTCTGGAATGAGGAAGAGCCATTCTTTTTCCTTTTGCGCCTGCTGCCAACAAGAAAGCTCCCATTGAAGCTGCTTGACCTAAGCATATTGTAGAAACATCTGCTCTTATATGCTGCATTGTATCATATATAGCCAAACCTGCTGTTACACTTCCGCCCGGACTGTTTATGTATAACATAATGTCTTTTTCCGGATTTTCGCTGTCAAGCAATAGAAGCTGCGCAACTATTAAGTTCGCAACCATATCATCTATCGGAGCACCCAAAAAGATTATGCGCTCTCTTAACAATCTTGAAAATATGTCGAAAGAACGTTCGCCTCTGCTTGATTGTTCTATTACAACAGGTACAAAGCTCATGATTTAGTTTCCTTTCTTATTTCATTATAATATTTTTACTATTTAGTTTCTACTTTTTCTTTTTTAGGTTTTACAAAATTAACGGAATTTTTTTCCATCAGAAAATCTCTGACTTTGTCATTTAGAGCCTGCTGAGAAAGTGAAGTGATAATTTCCGGATTTTTGCCAAGCTGTTTCATCAAATCATTTTGGTTCATCCCGTAAGCTGCACTAAGCTGCCCTAACTTTGCATTAATATCAGCCGGTTCAAGTTTAATGTTTTCTTCCTGCGCAATTTTGCCGATTACTAAAGAGTTTTTGATTCTTATTTTAGCATCTTCTTTAATTGTATCCGCTAGCTTTTCACTGCCTTCAGTTTTTTCAACTGCATCCCAGCTTAACCCTTGCGCTTGAAGTCTTTGTTTATAATCATTTGTTAAAGATTCAGCTTCTCTGTCTATCATTGTTTGAGGAATGTCAACACTTGCTGCTTCTACAACTTTTTCAAAAATTGCATTTTCTGATTTTTGTTTATCTGAATTTTCTTTTTGATCATCAAGATACTTCTGTATATCAGCTTTCAACTCATCTACTGTTTTAAAAGGCCCGACTTTTTGAGCAAAAGCATCGTTTAATTCAGGAACTTTTCTTTCTTTAATTTCGTTAAGCTTAATTTTGAAAATTGCCGGCTGACCTTTCAATTTATCATCATGATAATTTTCAGGGAACGTAACTTTGATTTCAAATTCATCTCCGATATTTTTGCCAGGAATTTGCTCTGCAAATCCGGGAATAAAGTTTGAATTACCTAAATCTAACGGATAATTTTTGGCATCTCCGCCTTCTATCTTTTCACCGTTCACATAACCTTCAAAATCAATAACCGCTATATCAGTATCTTTAGCAGCTCTATCAACAACCAACTCTAAAGTTGAATATTGATTTAAGATGTTTTGAAGAGCTTTATCGAAAGCATCTACCGGAATTTCCGTACTTTCAACTTCAATTTTTAAATCTTTATATGCACCAAGAACAACATCCGGTCTAGTTTCAACTTTGACTTCTACAGTCAAATCCTGCCCTAAAGTATAATCAAAACTTGTAATATAAGGCTGAGTAATAACATCAAGGTCATTTTCTCTAACAGCTTGTGCGATTGCTGAAGGCATAAGTCTGTCAAGGGCTTCATGCTTAATTCTTTCAGTCCCGACTTGTCTTTCTATTACAGAACGCGGAGCCTTACCTTTTCTAAAACCGTCTACGTTCACATATTGTGCTATTCTTCTTACGGCTTCATCGTATGCTTTTGCCGCATCTTTAGCAGGTATCGTAATATTTATTTTGTAAATATTGTCATTTTCTTTTTCTACTGCAAATTTCATAACTCTTTCCTTTTACTGATTAACATTAATATCTTTTAAAATTATATCTGAAAAAACTTTTTGTGCAAGTCCACCGAAAATACGATATATTAAAGAAAACAGAGTGCTTGCAAAAAAGAAAATTATGTGCTAGCTTAGTCGATATGGTTAGACTTATTAATTCTAACAACTTAATTTATCTAAAACACATCGTAAACGGGATACTTAAGACTCAGGAGATTTTTACAATAATAAAAAGTGTGGATCATCCTGATGTCGGGCCTTGTCTTTATGCAATTTGGCACGGAAACCAGTTTTGCGTTTACGGAATACCGAACAGAGGCAAAGTTAATGTCCTTGTAAGCACTTCTATGGACGGAGATATTATTTCATATTGCACCAGAAATCTCGGACTTAAAACCATAAGAGGTTCGACTGCAAGAAGAGGTTCCGTTGGCGGCACCATGCAGATTTTGGAAGCTTTAAAAAACGGGGAATCCGCAGCTATTATGGTTGACGGGCCTAAAGGTCCAGTTAAAAAAGTAAAAGGCGGAATAATTAAGATTGCTCATATGGCTAATGTTCCGATTGTTCCTGTTCACTGGTATTCACCGCAATTTAATTTTGTTAAACTGCCAAGCTGGGACAGTTTGACTATGCCGCTTTTGTACACCAGACTTATTAACATCTACGGAACACCCATTTATGTTCCAAAAGATCTTGATGCCGAAACTGAAAAAATATACCAGGATAAAATTAAAGAATCTTTGATTAATTTAGAAGCAAAGGCTCCTCAAATTTATAAGGAGGTTAAAAAAGAAATTCCATGGAAACTAAATCTGGACTTAAATTATCCGCGCTACAATTAAATTCCGTAACCGGTAATAAACAGACTAATCTTGAAAAAGTCAATAATTTAGTAACTCAAAACATCGCACCTGATACAGATGTTTTAATATTACCGGAAGTTTGGACCATAGGTTGGGATTGCGAAGAATTTACAAAAAGCGCTGATTATCTTGAACCTAAAAGCCCTGTATTTCGGCTTTTGTCTTCTATCGCTAAAAAATATAATATCTGGATTATTGGCGGAAGTTTTATAAGAAAAGCAGAAAACGGACTTTTATACAATAGTTGCCCAATATTTAACAGACAAGGCGAACTTATTGGCGTTTACGACAAAAACCACCTTTATTCATACTGCGGATGCAGAGAAGGAAGCTTCATAACCCCCGGTGAATCAGGATTAATTGTCGACATCGAAGGGATTAAAACCGGAATTACAATATGTTATGATATAAGATTTCCTGAAATTTTCAGAGAATACAGAAAGCAAGGTGCTCATTTATTTATAAATGCCGCGGCCTGGGGTAGTGAAAAGCCGATTCCTTGGGAAATGCTTACAAAAGCAAGAGCTATCGAAAATCAGGCTTATATGGTTGCCCTCACTCAGTGCGGAAATATTGACCTTAAACATGCAAATATAGGGCATTCAAGGATTATTGATTATTTAGGAAACACTATCTCCGAAATTAAAGACCAAAAAGAAGGTTTTATGAGTGCAATTATTGACTTTTCCGAAATGGAAAAATACAGAAAACAATGCACTATCTTAAATGATTTAAAAAACAATTACGAGGTAATAACTAAATGAAAAAAGTTCTTTTAACTTTTATTCTTATTATGTGCGGGCTTTCGGTAAATGCCATACCAGCGTCAATTGATGCTGCAATATCAGATACACATGTTAATAAAGACGCAATCTCAATCTCCGTTAAAAACACAACCGACGGAAAAACTTTATATGAACATAATCCCAATTCTCCGATTCCGCCGGCTTCCACTCTTAAAACAATTACGGCAACCGTTGCTGCTGATATGCTTGGAAATGATTACGAATTTAAGACTTCTCTTTATAAAACTTCTGACAACAGCCTGTATTTAAAATTAAGCGCAGATCCGATGCTTACTAAAGGTGACCTTGAAACTCTTATGAAATCGGCAGCATCTAAAAAAATTGTCGAACCTAAGGCTTTTTATATTGATGATTATGTAATTGACGGAGTTGAATGGGGAGAAGGCTGGCAATGGGATGATGATTTAAATCCGCTTATGCCTAAATTCAGTTCTTATAACCTCGACGGCAACCTTCTCAATATTATAATAGATCCCAAAAAGAAAGGTGCTCCGGCTTCAATTAGACTTTCTACGTTTTACCCTGTGACATTTATGAATCTTACGGTATCTTCCGATAAAAATTCAATAGAAATTTTACGAAATAACCATATTGCACCTGATGTTATTACAATCAAGGGCGAAGTAGATTCCAGAATTCAAGATAAAATTCCTGTAAACTCACCAAAAAGATACTTTATAATAAAACTTGAGGAAGCAATAAGTTCCGCTAAACTCGGATATTACGGAGCTTTTCCGCAAAAGAAACTGCCATCCTCAAACGTAACCCTTGTAAGCGAAATACAACATCCCATTAATCCGGTTCTAAAAAGCATATACAAGTCTAGCGATAATATGATGGCTGAAACCTTGTTTAAAGTTGCAGGCGGGAAATTTGTCAATAATACCGGCTCTATTAAAAGTGCTATCTCAATGTTTGACGAATACTGTAAAAAGCATAATCTTAACAACGAAAATATAAGAATTACGGACGGAAGCGGAGTATCTAAAAACAATCTTATGACTGCGGATTTTATGACCGATTTTTTAGTGCTTCAAGCTGAAAGACCTGATTTTGAAAACTTTATGACAATGCTGCCGACAGCAGGCGAAGGCACTTTATCAAACAGAATGCTTTATTTTAAAGACGTTATTTATGCAAAAACCGGTACTTTATCTGATATCAGCGCAATTTGCGGGTATATAAAAACCAGAAACGGAAATCTTGTGGCTTTTGATATTATGATTAATGACGCAAAATTAAGTTCTTCTGACAAGAAGGCGACAGAAGAACAGATAATCCGGGCAATTTACAATAAATATTAAACGGATAGAGCGGATGTAGAATACACAGAATAGGAATTATGCATCTTTAACTTTATTCACTGAATACACACCGACTAAAACACCTGCAATCCCTGCAAGTATTCCACCCATTATTGAGGAATATGTTCTGGATTTAGGTATATATTTCTTGACCATAGAATAGTCTTTTTTAAGATCTTCCTGAACTCTTAATGTGGCAAGTTTTTCGTACATAACATTGGCTCTCGTTGAAACAGCACGCATAACTTTATTCCATTGTTCGCTGATTGCTTTGCCTTTATCAGGAAGATTAAGAATAGCCTCTTCTCTTGCTGCTCTAAAGGAACTGCGTGCCTTTTTATATGCTTTTAACGGTTTATCCACTGCAAGCTGCGCATCAGCAAAATCTCTGGCGGCTGCCTTCATTTCAAGATATAAATTTGTATCTTTTGGATTTGCAACGGCTTTATTATGCGCAAGTATCAGCTTGTTTTTTAATTCCATATAATTGGCATCCTTCAAAGACTGCTGATAAAGTGCTTTTGTTTGAGCTACTTCTGAAACAAACTTGTCTTCTACATTAACGTCATTTACCATTTTACGCCATAAGGAAGCAGCCGGACGAATTTCTTCTTTTGTAATCTGCTTTCCTGAATCCAGATAAGATTTTGTCGCACCTCTAAGCGATTCTACAGCTTTGCTTTCTTCTTTTGTGGCTGTCCTCATTGCACTTGGCGAAAAAATCTTATCAAAAGTTTTGTCATCCTGCATTATCAATCGTTCAAGTGTAAACTTTCTCGGCGCCAATATATACCCTGCACCAAGCCCTAAACCTGATGAAATCGCACCAACTCCACACGGAGATACAGAAACCGTATTTGAACCCATACCGACACTCCTATATTCCTCAAATGTAAACCACTAAAACTACCAGATACATTATTACTCATAAATTAAATTTTTGTGGATTTTTTTTAGTTTTTTTTACAAGTTGTTACAATTATGAAAACTGTAAAGACTGTGTTATATTAAAGGAGGAGATGTAGAAAAATGGATCCTTTAATTAGTATCATAACACCCACACTTAATATTGTAGAAAACGAGCACGCAGATGAATTTAATCTTCTTGTTACTCTTTTGGAAATGCAAACATATCCTAATATTGAGCATATAGTTATAGACGGATCTTCTACAGACGAAACAATTAATCTATTAAAGGATTACAAAAACAAAGGCTATATAAACTTTTTTACCGAAAAAGATACAGGAAAATACCACGCACTCAATAAAGGAATTATGAGGGCAAAAGGCAAATACATAGCATTTTTAAGTTGTGACGATTTCTACCATGATATAACCGCAATTGCGGATGCAGTTAATGCTATGGAAAATGAAAAAGCAGACTTTCTGTTTTCTCCTGCATACTGCAGGCACCCTGAAGGATACACTTATCTTTTCATGCCTGCGATGTACAATGCATTCCAAGTTATTCCCTGTGCTCGTCAGGGGATGATTTTCAAGCGTTCCGTACTTGAAGAAGAACGCTATTTTGACGAAAAATTTAAAATCATGTCTGATATGGATTTAATAATCAGACTTCTTATGAAAAGACGCAAAGGTATATTTTTTGAAACTAATTTTACAACCTATAAATTAAGCGAAAAAACATACCAGAATGATGAACAATGTATTAATGAAACAAGATTGATTTTCCATAAAAACTACCGAACACTTGCACCTCTAAATGATGAAACATTAGAAGCAATGGTATTTTATTCTGAATTTCCGCCTGAACTTCTTAATAAACTTGCAGGATATTTTTCACCTGATGACAGAGATTTGTTCTTTGATCGCTGCGAACAAATGCACCAATTAAGAATTCAGCAATACGGAGGATAATAAAAAACCGGCATCTTGTTTTTGTAAGTCTGCCGGTTAGCCAAATGTTTTAAATGATCCTTCAACGTTCTTTTCAATAACTTTTTCGACTGAATCCATTTCGGTTTGTATTGCGTTTTGCTCGGTGTCTAACTGTTGAAGTCGAAGTTCAAGGTTTTTGTCCTGAGCCTGAATAATTTCAATTTTTGCGTTAATCTGATCAATAGACTGATCATACAAATATTTTTCATGTTCATACTCATTCATTGCATCATTATAAGCATCTTGATCAGTTACTGTAGAAGTTGTCAAAGCATACGTTGAATAAGTTCCGGTACCGTCATCATTCGGAATAGATATTGAGATGAATCTTCCGGATGAATCTCTTTCAACTCGGCATCCTCCTACAGCTTTAACTTCTTTAACTTTTGTATCACTGCCGATTGTATAGCAATTTATATTTGTCAAAATATTACCGTTTTCATCAGTATTACCTGCATTATTTTCAAGATCAGCTTTTTTATAAAAATAAGGAACAGCATCACCTGTAGTTGTATTTTCAACATATCTTACGTACCATTCATCAGTTCCGTATTTTTGATTAAGCTGTGCAATCCAAGCTTCCTCTTCTTTCAACGCTGCAGAAACTTCCTCCGGTGTAAGACCACCAAAATACGGATCATTTTCAAGTCCGGGATAAGTTGTAATTCTGTTTATATCAGCATCCGTCAAAACATAACGATTGGTAGTTTCAACAATTCCTTCTTTTACATAATTACCGTCAGCATCTTTCTGAACAAGAGTTACAGCTTTCTCTGGATCAGTTGCGTTTTCATCCCAAAGATAAATAACAAGCATATCTTCATTAATATCGGGACGTAAAACTTCATTACCTTCATCATTAAGTGTATAAAAAGAACCGTCTTCTTTTTTATAAACCAATTCTGAATCTGCCAAACTTGATCCAACTAAAGAATATTCGAAATTTGCAATATCTTCGGATGTGCAAGGTACCACCCCTTGAGTCTTTGTAACCTTATCAATTACATACTCTGAACCTTCCTGTCTTACAGGATATTCAACACCATCAATAGTAATTGAATTACCTATAACAGGAATAGTATCAGCAGTACCAAGTTCTCTTAACTTTGTTGCACCAACAAAATATTCTCCACCTTGTACATTAATAATACTTGAAGAAGCTGCAACAGGCACATAATCATCTTGCCATTTGGAAAGATAACTTACGGTATAAGTTCCGCCATTAGCAATCAAGGCTGTAATTTCATTAGTCAATGCCCCATCATCAAATGTGTAAACCGTTTTTGTATAACTGTCAACAGAAGGAGGTACAGGTACCGACATACCCAACAAGTCATTATAGTAATTGGCAGACTGATTAGACAATGAAGTTCGCTGTTGGTTAATTTGCTGGCCTTCGAACTCAATATTTGTCTTTCTGGCTGTCAAACCTAAGAATCTAGCTTGTGAAGCTGCCATTCCCATAATTGGCTTTTTCCTTTCCATTTAGTTCCATTATTCAAATAAACGGCTTAAAATAGTGGAAACTTTAATAATACAAGTATTAATGTTACAAATTTGTAACATTAAATTACATTAAAACCATTTTCATACTAAATATTTTATGCGTAAGTCCACCATTTCCAATCAGGAACAGCCTCAACACCAACTTCGACTAAATTACCATAATCATCATATTTCTTTTGATTTGTATCATAAGCAGCTTGAATATGTGCAATAATTGCATCTTTCTCTTTATCGCCGTCGACAGCACCTGCCATTCCTAATCCGAGAGGGCTATTTGATTTATATATATCGCCTGCAATACTATCAATATAATCCGCATCTGTTTGATATGCCATATATTCTCCCCAAGCAGCACTCGCAAGGTATCTCAAACGTATTCCTTTCTCTGAAGTCAAATCCATAGTAGTTCTGTTGGCAGTATACCAATTATAATCAGCCTGAGACAAAGCACCAATATCATATAATTGGTCAAGCAAAGCTTGACTCGGAGAAGTATAATAATAACTTCCACCACTTTCATATAAAATACTATACTGATATGCAGTTGCATGAGTAAGTTCGTGAACAAGTGTATCTACAGCTGTATACCAAGCTTCATCCAACAATCTTATATCCAAAGTAAGCCCGCAATCACCAAACCCGGCAGAATCAGAATCGGTTCCCCAAGTTGTAATATCATATTTACCATCATAAACCTCTGGAATACCTGCTGATTGATAAGCTCCTAGAGTAAAGTCCCCAGAACCCGTAAATCCCGGATTTAAATCCATAAACCCGATTTGTCCTATTTTTATTGTCTTACCTGGCTGAGCATCAGTCTGACTTAAAAGTCTATCTAAGGCCTCTATTTGCGCTGTTAAACCTGCAGCCTTCAAATACTCTCTGGTTCTATCAATTATATAATTAAGCTTTTGCATATCACTAAGGGAATCATACTCACTTTGAAGTTGAGCAGCATAACTTTCAACTTTTGATTTATAAGCAGCAAATGAATCTCCTATTTCTTCGCCTATCAGCTTTTTTATTTCTGTTACGGTCAGAATACCGTTATCATCTTCATCTAACGCATCAAATACCCTGTTGATTGACCCGAAAAAATCATAATTAGCGTCTTCCCATCGGTCATTATGCGACAGTTCAACCAACTGAGCTCTAGTAATTCCTGTTGATGCCGAAATTGTCGGATCCTGCTCGTGTAACCAATCAAACATACTTTCAACATCATCAAATTCATTTATAAATGACGGTTTCGGTTCTTCTGGTTCCTCAGGTTCTTCTGTTTCACCGCCTTCGCCGCCGGGTTCTACGGTGGAACCGCCTTCGCCTTCCTCGCCGCTTTCACCGCCGGGTTCTGTTTCTGTTTTTTTATGGTGTAAATCATAAATTATTTTCTTTATATTATAAATTTCAGATTCTGTTAAATCAGTAAATGTAACCGAATACTGGCTATCTATGGTTAAATCTGATACTATCTTTTCACCAATATCATCAGCATATTCAATTTTTCCACCTGCAGTACTACTTGTTACTAAACTGCTTGCATTAGGATTTGCAGTTTCTGTTTTTCCGCTATTACTAACAGTTAACCCTTTAGCATACCCTGCAGCAAGTTCATCAGCTATTGAATAAACCGTCGCATCCTTGTTGGCAGCAAGCAACTCATTAACAATACTAGTTGTATCAACAGAATTTGCAGAAACTCCCGCTTCTGAAGCTGATTTTTCAACCTCAGTTTTTACCTGTTTTTGCAACTCCGCTGCCTGCGATTTAGCTACAATTGTCAATAATTTTTGATTTATCTGCATATTCCTCTAAGTCCTTTAATACGCAAATCGGCTATTTTGCAATAAAACTTTATACCACAGTGAATTTTATTTACAAAAATTTACTTTTTTATTTTCTTTAAATATTTGCAAAATAAAATCTGCCTGTAATATAATAAAATTAGGATATAAGTACATTAAATTTAAAGGATTGGAAATGGCAGAACAAAGAATAGCAGTAATCGGCTGCGGTATGTGGGGCAGAAATATCGTCCGAAATTTTTATAACTTAAATGTTTTGGATACGGTCTGCGATATTGATGATGAAAACTTAAAAAAAGTTACCGAACAATACCCCGGAGTAAAAACAACTAAGGATTTTAATGAAGTTTTAAATAACAAAAACATTACATCCGTTGCCGTTGTAACTCCAAGCCATACTCATTTCAAACTTGTTAAAGCAATGCTTGAGGCAGGTAAAAACGTCTATGTCGAAAAGCCGATTTCTACGGTTGCGCAGGAAGCACGTGATTTATCGGAGCTTGCTCATCAAAAAGGGCTTGTTCTTATGGTCGGACATCTTCTGCTTTATCATCCTGCCGTAAACAGACTTAAAATGCTTATTGAAGACGGTGTTTTAGGTGAAATTGTGTATGCTCAAAGTGACAGACTCAACGTAAACTTCCACAAAAATGACAGAAGCGTAATGTGGGATTTAGCACCTCACGATGTTTCGATGATTAGCTATGTAACAGGCAAAACTCCTTTAAGAGTAATTTCTGCTAT
The DNA here is from genome assembly GCA_949297715.1 of uncultured bacterium. Taxonomy (GTDB): domain Bacteria; phylum Cyanobacteriota; class Vampirovibrionia; order Gastranaerophilales; family Gastranaerophilaceae; genus Scatenecus. The sequence goes on from CASFTJ010000013.1 coordinate 27,877, forward strand.
AGGATGCTCGTCTGACAGAACAGATATTATGGATATAACTCATATCGGAATTCAATTTGAAGACGGTGTTATAGGACATATTTCTGACAGCTGGATTACACCAAGAAAGCACGTGACGTTATTAGTCAGAGGCTCCAAAGCTACTGCAATTCTTGACGATACCGTACCTGAAAACAAACTTGTAGTATATGATAATTTTGAACAAAGTTCAACACATATTACAGCACCGGACGTTCTTGAAATTGAACCTCTTAAACTTGAATGCCAGCACTTTATAAGCTGCTGCGAAACCGGCAAAAAAGCCCGTTCTGACGGCGATAATGGATTTATGGTTACACAGATTCTCGAAGAAGCCGAAAAAATTATGCTTGGGGAAAGAGTTAAAAACCTTGATTCTGTTAATTTTGCGCTTTCAAGAATGAAAAAATAATTTTAAATTATAAATAAGAAGGACATCAAAATGGATATTAAAAACAACACAGCGAACATTGTTTCGATAAGCAGAATTTTTGTTGCATTTGTAGCAATAGGACTTTTATATTTAAACTCACGTACAGCATATCTTATATCGCTGCTTTTAACGATAATTGCTTTCAGTATGGACGGAGTTGACGGGTATATCGCAAGAAAATACAACCAAGCCTCAGAACTTGGATCTGTGCTTGATATTATGGGTGACAGAATTGTTGAAGCGTCATATTGGATAGCTTTTGCGGTTATGGGATGGCTTCCTATTTTATTTCCAATAGTTTGTGTTACAAGAGCTTTCACAACAGACAGCATCAGAAGCGTTGCTCTTTCTAAAGGAATGACCGCTTTTGGAGAAAAATCCATGCAGACTACAAAGTGGGGAAAATTTATCTGCGCTTCTAAATTTATGAGAATAAGTTATGCTGTAGCAAAAGTTGCGGCATTTGTTCTTATTATAGCTGCCTACACGCCTGATATAAACTTTAATCTTGCAGACGGAATCAGATTTATCGCAGAAATTCTTGCTTGGATTGCGATTATCTTCTGTGTTGTAAGAGCAATTCCGGTTGTAGCTGAAAGCGGAAAGCTGTTTGAAAATGACAAAAATTAATATAGTTTTATATGAACCTGAAATTCCTCAAAATACAGGTAACATTGCGCGGCTTTGCGCCTGCACGGGGGCTTCGTTGTATCTTGTGGGGAAGTTAGGGTTTTCACTTTCAAGCAAATATACAAAACGCGCCGGATTAGACTATTGGGACAGCGTTGATCTTCATAAAATTGACTCTATGGAGGAATTGTTCAGCGCAAATCCTGATGCTACATTTTATTACCTGACGACAAAAACAAAAAGAAAATATACGGATGTACAATTTAACGACGGCGATTTTATTGTTTTCGGTCCTGAGACAAGAGGTTTGCCAGAGGTTTATGTAAAAGATAAAAATGCTCTGACAATTCCGATGAAAGAAGGTCAAAGAAGCCTTAATCTTTCTAATTCCGTTGCAATAGTCGCTTATGAGGTAATTAGACAAAATGGAATTTGAACTGCCTTTAAGAAGTGAAAATGCAAATAAGGGAACTTTCGGTAGAGTCTTAAATATTGCAGGCTCTGATTATATGCCGGGTGCTGCTTATTTATCAAGTGTTGCGGCTTTAACATCAGGATGCGGGTATGTTTTTTTGGCAACAACAGAACGCGCAATTAGTGCCGTTGCTGCACAAACTCAAAATGTAGTTTTTGCGCCTCTTTCAGATATTGATTCTTTACTTGAAACCGCAGATGTGCTTTTAATCGGATGCGGAATCTCAACTGATAAAAAAGCTAAACAAATATTTTTTGACACAATAAAAAACGAGAAAAATATTCCGGTCATAATAGATGCTGACGGGCTTAATATTTTGGCAGAAGCTGATGAAATTCAACTTCCAGAAAAACTTATCCTGACTCCGCACATAAAAGAAGCTTCAAGACTTTTGCACACAGCTTCAGAAAAAATTTCAGCAGATATGGAATTTTTTGCAAAACAATTAACAGAAAAATTTTCCTGCACAACAGTTTTAAAATCAAGCGAAACAGTCGTTTGCGGAAAAGATTTGACTATATACAGAAACCAAAAACAAAACAGCGCACTGGCTAAAGCCGGAAGCGGAGATGTTTTAGCAGGAATTATTGCAGGGCTTGCGGCGCAAGGATTGGACGAATTTAATGCCGCTAAAACAGGTGTTTATATTCATAGTCTTGCAGGTGAATACGCAAAAAATAACCTGACCGAGTATTCTGTACTTGCAGATGACCAGATCAGGTATATTTCTTATGCTTTTAAAAAGCTTTTAAATTAGCCAAAGAAATTGAAAGCGCCGTCGCCGTTTTTGCAGCTAATTCCATAAGCTTCTGCTATTTCAGCAGGAGTCGGCATTGGAATTGCTTCTTTTGCAACTTCAACTTTCGGTGCTTCAATATTTCTTTTTGCAACTAATAAAGATGCAATTCTTCCGGCAAAAGTATCTTTATCTTCTGCGAATTTTGCATCTCTTAACTGTCTTTCTGCTAATTTATTATTAATAGTTCCTTCAAGATTTGAAGAAGCTGAAACGTATGCTTCTTGCATATTCTTGACTACCTTGTTAGCAACTCTTTGTTTTGCACCAGTAAATGATACATTTTGAATTCTTGAAATCATCTTTTTCTCCTTTGAATTTTAAATTTGTTGGGGTAACAATACATTTTTCTTTTTCGGTTACCTTATTAATAACCCAAAAAAATTTTTTTTGCTACCCTAAAAATTTTTAGTTTACAAATATTAATCTAACATAAAAAGATAATCTAGCAATTAGTCAACTTACCTAATACTGTTCTACGGCGTGCGCCGGTGCATTCGGGAAGATTACTCGGAATATTATAATAAGCACAATACCCTAAAAGTGCAAAGGCCATAACTTCTTTAAAATTATTCGAAATCCCGTAATTTTCATGAGTTTTCAAATCAATATGTTTTGGCAAATAATGACGCAGATATTTCATAAGAGTCGGATTATAAGCGCCCCCGCCGCCGACAACAACTTCGTTAATATCAACAGACGGATACACAAATCTTTCATAAGCCTGCGTAATTGATTTTGCCGTAAGCGCAGTAAGTGTTGCAATAACATCTTTAGGCTCATGCGGAGCAAACCTCAGAGCATTTTCCGCATAATCTTTTGAAAAATATTCTCTGCCTGTCGTTTTAGGAGGATTTCTGAAATAATACTCATCCTGCAACAAACACTCTAACCAACTTTCTGATATAGTTCCGGAATTTGCAATATCTCCATTTTCATCAAACGGTCTGTTATAAAACTTCTGCATACAGTAATCTATCATCATATTACCGGGGCCTGTGTCAAATCCGAAAGTTGCATTATCATTCGACACAACAGTAACATTCGAAATCCCGCCGATATTTTGAATACAAAAATTCTTTTTATAAGGTTTAAACCATTTTTCATCGGCAAAACAAACCAAAGGTGCACCCTCACCGCCATTAGCAATATCGGCTTCTCTGAAATTAGAAATTGTCATACACCCTGTCTCCTTTGCAATAACAGAGCTTTCGCCAATCTGCAAAGTGCTTTTTAAAGAAATACCGTCTAATTTTTCATCAAAAGGAAAATGATAAATCGTCTGCCCATGACTTGAGATAAAATCCGGTTTTCCATGCTCGGATATTATAATGTTACAAGCTTCCGCAAAACATTTTCCGACCGCAAAATTCATCTGGCAAACATCTTTGACGGAAGCATTGTCATTAAAAAGATTAAATAACTTAGCTCTGATATGCTCCGGATATTTATAATTAATTCCATGAACAAGCTTGCAGCTTAAATCCGGCGAAACAATACAAAGTCCGGCGTCTATACTATCGCATGACGTTCCGGACATTAAAGCTATAATTTTTTTACTTTCCAATTCCTGCATTACTCTATTTATTTTATTAAACCTGATACTCGCAGGCAACTTTTTTTACTACTGTTACAATATAATGTAACAACAAACTCCCCAAATTCTCTAATAAACCTACTTTTAACTCTCTTTAATTTAACAATTCAGCCCCTTTAATAAAAATATCCCTAATCTTTAACCAGTATCTACACCTCTAACCTAACAGGACTTTTGCCATCACCTCTTTTTCTTTCACTGTCCTTACTATCTTCTCCCGATGCTTTTTTAAAAAGCTTCCTCCGTTATCGTTCCGGTAGTCGAACTATTAAGTTTTAATTTTTTCTTTATTTGTCGTTTTTCTCTCGACTCTTTTAATGTAACTTTAAGTTAAAAGCTTGACAAGTAAAAAATAATTAATTAAATTTTACAATTGGCCATGCCCCTTGAACCTCTAAGAAAAAATTCAAGTTCTTAAATCTTAATGAAGAAAATTTAATGAAATTACGTAAATTTTGCACTAATTTTTAATTGACAAAATAAAATTATAGAAATTATTTTTTTTGTAGTATAATCATGGTGTTGGAAAGATAGTTTGAAAAAGTTTTATTTTTCTTGTAAATAATATTTAAAAGTTTCATTGTTTTATCGGGATAGATTATGAAAGAGTTTATTAAGAGCAATAAAATAACATATAACCTAATGTCATTTACTGCATTTAAAACTTTATTGATATTTTCTTTGCTTTTAGAAGCCCCCCGTTCATACAACGACATCATTGAATACTTTGCAAACCATGACTATATAAACGAAAAAATTTCTATAGACACTGCAAGAGTGTATATAAATTCTCTTCGTGTGGCAGGCTGCGTAATAGAAAAAACTAATCGGGCAGAAGGTTCAAAATTTGTACTTATTTCACATCCTTTTGAACTTGAAGTTCCGCCTGAACAACTCAAGGTTTTTGCTAAAATTTACAAAACTCTTTCAAAAAATATAAGCGTAGAAGAACTTTTAATGCTTGAGAAGTTTCTCAGAAAGTTATGTTTAAAAATAAAAAATTCTGAGTTTCAGCAAATATTTGAAAAAATTTCACCTCTAAGCAGCTATGACACCGAATTGCTTGAAAATCTTTTAACCTGCTGCAGAAAGAAAAATCAAATTTCTGTTGAATATAATTCTCCGCACTCAGGAATTAAACCAATGGAGATTATATGCAACAAAATAGATTTTGAAAACAATAAACTATATCTTTACGGCACAAGCATTGATTACAAACAATCCGCATATCTTCAATTAAGCAGAATTATAAAAATATTAGAAATAAAATTACTCAAAAACGAAAACATAAATATTCCTAAAATCAAAGCTTTGTTTACCGTAAACACAAACTTGCAAGAACTTTTGCTTAAAGAGAACGAAAAGATTATCTCTGTAACTAACAACCACACTTTGATAGAAGCAATATCTTCAAATAAATTTGCGTTGAAACAGAGAATACTTTCATTTGGAAGTGCCTGCAAAGTAATAGAACCGGTGGAATTAAGAAATGAAATAATTGAAACTTTAAAAAATATGAGGGCAGGATATCAATTATGAAAAAGATAAGCGACAAATATAATGAAGCCTGTATAAAAGTATTTGACATGCTTAAGCTGCTCTCAAACGGAACTGCAAGATACAGAGATATAATAGAACTTTTCTCAACCAGTGATAAAACTGAGAATGCCGCAGCTAACGTAATTCTTAACAAATATCTTAATACATTAAAAATTTTTGGTATAAACATATACAAAACCAAGAATATTTACCATCTTCAAAATTCATTTTTTTCAATAAATTTAGATGAAAATGATTCCAGAGCTTATTGTATTCTAAAGTCGTCGAAAGACTATCTTACAAATTCAAAACAGCAAGAAATTTTTGACAAATTCTTAAGAAGTATAGAAATGCGTCTTACAAAAGCCTCAAAAGAAATGGTTGATTTAAAGGATTCGGAATTTAAAAACATAAACAGTTCAGAATATCTTAACAAATACCGTGATATAATTGCAAGATGCGAAACCTGTTGTTATGAAAATCAAAAACTTGAATTAAGTTACACCCAAGACAACAAAGATTATAAAGTAATCTGCAGTCCGAGAGAAATAACCTTTAAAAACGGCAAGGCTTATTTATCGGTATTTAACCATTTAAGCCGACAGATTTTTGATGTTTCGGTAGACTTAATAACCTCAATGAAGCAAATGCCTGTGATATCAAAAGGTAATGAAGTTTCGGTGACAGTAGTTTATAAAATAGGCAACGCACTTGCAAAATCATATTGTCTGAAAGAATGGGAAACCTGTGACGGCAAGCCGGACGAAAACGGCTGGCTTACTATTATCAACCACAACGAAGATTTTGACGAACTACTTAAACGCTTAATGAGATACGGAAGCAACTGTGTAGTATTATCACCCAAGAATTTCAGAGAAAGCATGATTACGGCAATTGATAATACGTTAAAGAACTATGAATAATAAAATTTAACAAAGAGTTTTAATTAACTTTTGTATGTAATATTCTTATACTATGAGCACACAACAAGCATACGTACCGCTGCATTTACACAGCGAATATTCCTTACTTGACGGGGCAATAAGAGTAAAAAAACTTTGCGAATTTGCAAAAGAAAACAACATGCCAGCCGTTGCAATAACCGATCACGGTGTAATGTATTCTGCGATAGAATTTTACAGAACCGCGAAAGAAATGGGAGTAAAATCCATAATCGGCTGTGAATTTTACGTCCATGACGGAGATATCCATGACAAAAATCCGTCGCACAATCCTCTTTACCACCTTGTGCTTTTGGCAAAAGACAAAGACGGATATATGAACCTTGTAAAGCTTGTTTCAATTGCGCATTGCGAAGGCATGTACTATAAACCCAGAATTAACTTTGAACTTCTTCAAAAATATTCAAAAGGATTAATCTGCTCCTCAGCCTGTCTTGGCGGAGAAGTCTTGCAAAATCTGCTTCAGAAGAATTACGAAGGCGCAAAAGAGTGTGCCAAAAAATACAAAGATTTATTTGGTGAAGATTATTATATTGAGCTTCAGGATCATGGTCTTGATGAACAGAAGAAAACCAATCCCGATTTAATCAAAATTGCCCGAGAGCTTGATATAAAAATGATTATCACAAATGACTCACACTATTTAAAAAAAGAAGATGCCGACTGGCATGACACGCTTCTTTGTTTACAGACAAATTCACTTAAACATGAAGAAAACCGTTTTCATTTCCCGAACAACGAATTTTACGTAAAAACAGCGGAAGAATTACGGGATGCTTTCAAGTGGATGGACAGAGAAACCTTTGATGAATGTATAAAAAACACCGTAGACATCGCAGAAAAATGCCATCTTATATTAGAAATGGGTAAAAGTCCTCTTCCGCATTACGAAGTTCCGTCAGGTTATACCGTTGAAAGCTACCTTGATTATATAGTTCACCAAGGATTAAAAGAACGCTACGGAGAAATTCCCAAAGAAATTGAAGAGCGTGTCAGATACGAACTCGGCATCATAGAACAGATGGGATTTTCGGCATACTTTCTAATAACATGGGATTTTGTGCATTTTGCAAAAACCCACGGGATTCCGGTCGGCCCCGGAAGAGGCTCTGCCGCAGGCTCAGTTGTTGCCTATGCGCTAAAGATTACCGAACTTGACCCGATAAGGCATCATTTATTGTTTGAAAGATTCTTAAACCCTGAACGATACTCCATGCCTGATGTCGATATTGACTTCTGCATTGAACGACGGGGAGAAGTAATTGACTACGTTTCAAACAAATACGGAGAAGACAAAGTCTGCCAGATTATAACATTTGGAACTTACGCAGCGAAAGCCGCAATGAAAGGAGTTGCAAGAGTTCTGGATATACCTTATGCAAAAAGTAACCAACTTGCATCACTTATTCCGAGTGAACCCAAGACACATATAGATGATGCCCTTCAACCCGGCATGGAACTGAAAAAGCTTTACGACGAAGATCCTGAAGTTAAAAAGCTTGTTGACATGTCAAAAGCTATAGAGGGAATCAAGAACAACACAGGAACCCACGCAGCAGGTGTAATTATTGCGCACAAACCTCTTAACGAAATTGTACCAGTTCAGCCTTCAAAAGACGGAATTATCGTAACAGAATATCCGATGGCGGATTTAGAAAAACTCGGGCTTTTAAAAATGGACTTTTTGGGGTTAAGAAACCTCACAATGATTCATAAAACAATGAAACTTATTAAAAAGCGTCAGGGAATTGAATTTGATATAGACAGAATTCCTCTTGATGACAAACCGACATACGATATGCTGATTGCAGGGGATACTGACGGCGTGTTCCAGCTTGAATCTTCGGGTATGAAAAAATTGGTTAAAGATTTAAGACCTGACGTATTTGAAGATTTAGGCGCATTAGTAGCACTTTTCCGCCCCGGTCCGTTAGAATCAGGCATGGTTCAAGACTTTGTTGAAAGAAAACACGGACGACAGGAAATTAAATACGCACATCCTTTATTGGAGCCGGTATTAAAAGACACTTACGGAACGATTGTATATCAGGAACAGATTATGCAGGTATTTCAAGTGCTTGCGGACTATACCCTTGGTCAAGCCGACATGGTTCGAAGAATGATGGGTAAGAAAAAGCTTGATGAAATGGCTCAGCAAAAAGGTAAATTCATTGAAGGCGCCGCACGCCACGGGATGGAATCAAAAGATGCGGCAGCACTCTTTGAACAGATTGAAAAATTTGCATCATACTGCTTCAATAGATCGCATTCAGCAGCTTACGCATTTGTAGCCTATCAGACGGCATACTTAAAATGCCATTATCCTGTTGAATATCTTGCATCTCTTTTAACCTCAGTATCAGGCGACCAGGACAAAACTCAATTATATATAGAAGAAGCCTTGAAAAAAGGTATAAAGGTCATGCCTCCTGATATCAACAAATCCTACGCAGAATTTACCCCCGACGGAAACGATATCAGATTTGGGCTTGCATCAATAAAACAAGTCGGAGAAGCGGTTGTAGAAGCGATTATAGAAGAACGAGAGAAGAATGGAGAATTCAAATCTATTTACGATTATTGTAAAAGGCTTGATGCAAAATGCTGCAACAAAAAGACACTTGAAGGTTTAATAAAATCAGGCGCCTTTTCAAACATAGAAAAAAGCCGCAAGCAATTAATGGAGAATATTGATTACATAACGGCAACCGCCTCAAAAGAGGCAAAAGCAAAAGAAAGCGGACAGGGAAGTCTTTTTGATTTATTAAGCGACACCTCGGAAGTGGAAGATGCAAAATTTAAACTTGCAGGCTCTGATGAAGAATATGAGCAGCGCCAATTACAAATATTTGAGAAAGAATTTTTAGGATTTTACGTAACAAGCCACCCTCTGTCCACAATAAGGGATAAACTGCCGTTTTTAATGACACACAAAATTTCAGAAATTCCTGACCAAAAGAATGATAAAGTAGTAACAATTTGCGGACTTATCACTGCGACCAAACAAATTCCGACCAAAAAAGACCCGGCAAAATTCATCCGATTTGTGACGGTGGAGGATTTGACAGGCAAAGTTGAAGTTATAGCATTTAACAAACAGATTCAAGAATACGGAAGTTATTTAGAATCCGAGCAGCGAGTAATAATTTCAGGCAAAGTAAGCCGAAGAAGCGAAGAAGAACCGCCTGTTCTATTAGTTGATACCGTAAAGCCCGTTGATAATTCAAACATTTTTACACTTCAATTGAACGACGAATTCAAATTTGAAGAACTTGTATATTTAAAAAATCTTTTATGTGAGCATTCAGGTTCAGATCCTTTGATGATAAAAATGAGAGATGAAGTAGGTGAAGTAAAGATTTTAACGGCCTCAATGTTCTGGGTAAATTCAACAAACACTCTTGTTGATCTATTAAGGAGTAAATTTAAAGAACGAATTGACATAAATATCCGCTCACTAGATTCACAAGAAGAAAAGTCAGAAGCCGCATAATTATGGATAATATATCATTTAGCGGAAGAATATTATTTATAAATAAAGAATCATATAAGAATTTTATTAATCAAAGACGAGAAATAAACCAGCTAAAACACCATTGCGGGAACAACAGACTTACACATTTTATCCAAGACGACAAAGATTTTTTCGCAATAACAACGGTATATGAACATGAACTAAAGATTGATGAGATAAGTTCACATGTACTCTCGGAGTTTTACAACAGCCCCAAAAGAGAAATACTTGAAGATATAATAGCGAACCACATAAACAAAATAAAAGACTGGAAGTCAAAGATTGACATAACCCCAAACTACACTCCCCCAGAAAGAGCAGACGAAACAAGACAAAATTTTCTGGAAAGAATAAAAAGGATTTTCAAAAAAAGATAAAAAAGACTTGCAAAAAAAAAATCAGCATGTATTATAGAAAAGTACCGATAAGCGGGGGTAATTCAGTGGTAGAATGCCTCCTTGCCAAGGAGGATGTCGCGAGTTCGAGCCTCGTCTCCCGCTCCATAAAGAAGAGTCTGAATTTCAGGCTCTTTTTTATTTTATAGGGAGATTTTGACGAGAACTCGCTTTTTCGAGTTCGGCGACCTGTGAGCAGAGGGCGAAGGCTTGCCTGCGTATGGATTAAACCATTTAAGCAGGCAACCGAAGACCCGTTTAATGCGAGCAGGTCAAGACAGCCTCGTCTCCCGCTCCATTTAAAACATAAGTCCAGTAAGCCTTTTGGGAAACTGGATTATTTTTTTATTTTGGCTTTTTTCATTTATGCTCATATTTTGCTCATATTTTTCTGAAAAAATATTCCCGATTTGTAATGTCGCTTTTTTAACCATGCCTGCACCCTCAAATAAATCAATACAGTCATTTAAATTTCCGTTTAAAAATTTTTGTATTTTTATATCAAATTTTTCACGTAATTTTTTATCAAAATACTGTTAACTTAAAAATCAATGCACTTATAAGAATTTTATGATATAATAAAAACGGAGTTATTATGAATATAGAAGGCAAATATACAACAGCCAAAATTTACGCATCAACAATAGATGACGGCACAATAGAACAAACAAAAAACATTTGTGACCACCCGATTTTTGCGGACTGTAAAATCCGCATCATGCCTGACTGCCACAAAGGGAAAGGGTGCACAATAGGTTTCACCTCAGAAATGCCCAAAGGCGGAGAAATTATTCCAAATATAATCGGAGTAGACCAGTCTTGCGGAATGTATGTCGTCAAGCTAATTGATTCAGATAACTTGGACGAATATGAAAAACTAGATAAAGTAATCAGAAAAAATATTCCGACAGGAACAGGTGCAAGAAAAGAGCTTAGTGAACTTATTCAGGAAGAACTCAAAGAAAAAATTTGCCAAATTTCAAAAGATATTTTAAAAGAAGAATCGAGCGAGGAAGATTTACTCAAAATCGGAACTTTAGGAAGCGGAAATCATTTTATCTCAATTGAAAAAGGGACAACAGGAACTTATTTAATAATCCATAGCGGCTCAAGAAATTTTGGGAACAAGCTTGCAATTCATTTTCAAAATCTTGCAATAGAAAAAAACTGTTACGGTGATAATTATTTAAAACAGCTTTCATATCTGACAGGAAAAGATGCCGAAAATTATTTATACTGCGCCGATGTATGCCGGGATTACGCCCACTGGAGCAGAAAAATAATGGCGGAAGAAATTCTTAAGAATATGAACTGGCAAGCAGAAGAAACATTTGAAACCCTGCACAATTATATCGGAAAAGACAATATAATTCGCAAAGGCGCAATTTCAGCACATAAAAATGAAAAAGTTTTAATACCTTTAAATATGGCAGACGGCTCACTAATATGTATCGGCAAAGGCAACAAAGACTGGAACGATTCAGCCCCGCACGGTGCAGGCAGAATAAGCACCCGCACCCAAGCTAAAGCAAACCTTTCAATGGATGAATACAAATCAAGAATGCAAGGAATTTTCACGACCTGTATTTCTACAGGCACACTTGATGAGTCGCCGATGGCATACAAAAATGCCGACGAAATTATAAAATCAGTAGAACCTACAGTTGAAATTATTGACCACATAAAACCTCTATACAATTTTAAAGCAGGTTAGATATTTACATTCTAATTAAGTGGAAATATTATTCGATTTGTAACTGCAATTCGCCAATAGAAAAAAGTTTGTGCTATGATTTTTATTAATATAATTCAGGTTAGCAAAAATATTTTTGCTTGTTTTTTAAATACCATAAAAGGCAACTCTAATGAAAATTCAAAATAACAACAACTCAAGCACAACATTCACACAAATTTACATAAAATCAAACGAAGCCCAAAAACTTCTAAAAAAAGCAGACAGAGCAGTAAAAGCCATTGATGCAAAATTCATAAACACCAATATTCCCTCCGGTCACAGAAAACCGCTTTGGTCAGTATTATCGACAGAAATAGAACAGCGTCAGGCAAATAATCCGAACAATATTATCATAGACATTTCAAACAAAGCAAAACAACTTCTTGCAATAATAACAACAGACAATAAAGGATTTTTAGTAAGCAAAACGGAAGTATGCCCGCTTCCGGTAATCGGAAGCAAAAACGATATGTTTCCGACAAACGATTTATATAGAAGATACTGTTATTCACTAGATCAAACAGTTTACGGACGCTCAGACTTTTTTGATGCGATAGATAATGCGGAATATGAAGTTGATCTATTAAAAATGAAGCAGCAAGCTGAAGCACCGGAAATGCAAACAAGCATCCGTGCGCATGAAAAACACCCCACACCGCCGAAAGATCCCAAAATCATAAAAAATCCAAGACGCCACGAAAAAGCAAGACTTAAATTTAAAGAACACATTCAACGCCCGTTTGAAAGATTGAGAACCCTCATAGATTTCTCGCAGCTTGACCAAACACAAAAACTACAACCGAAAAATAAAGAAAAAATCCCGAGAAAACTTAAAAAATCAAACACAAATTCAGCCCAATCACAGTAAAAATAAGAAAAGACTTTAAAAAAAATATTTACATGGTAGAGTATAAAATGTAAGGAGGATATAAATATGGAAACATATGGAATTGAAAAATTTGGCATAATAGGACCGAAAGCAGTTTACAGAAACCTGACTCCGGCACAGTTGACAGAAGCAGCTTTGCGTCTGGGAGAAGGTAAATTAAGCAACACAGGCGCCCTTGTTGTAACAACAGGTAAATACACCGGCAGATCGCCTAAAGACAAATTTATCGTAGATACCGACAGTATCCACAACGAGATTGCTTGGGGTAAGGTAAACCGCCCAATCAGCAGAGAGAAATTTAACTCAATTAAAGGTAAAATTGCAGCATACCTTCAAAACCGTGAAATCTTCATTTTCGACGGATACGCAGGCGCTGACAAAACTTACACTCAAAAATTCAGAGTTATCAACGAATTAGCAAGCCAAAACTTGTTCATTCACCAACTATTAATCAGACCGACCGCAGAAGAACTTTCAACATACGGCGCACCTGATTACACAATACTTTGCGCACCGGGCTTCAAATGCGACCCTGAAGTTGATGGAGTAAATTCGGAAGCATGCATCGCAATTGACTACGAAGCACACGAAATCATCATCTGCGGTTCACAATACGCAGGCGAAATCAAGAAATCAGTATTCGCAACAATGAACTACATCATGACTAAGAAAAATGTACTTCCGATGCACTGCAGCGCAAACATGGATCCTCAAACCGGAGAAACAGCAGTATTCTTCGGACTTTCAGGAACAGGAAAAACAACCCTTTCAGCAGATCCGAACCGCAAACTTATCGGTGATGACGAACACGGCTGGTCACCTGATGGTATCTTCAACTTTGAAGGCGGCTGCTATGCAAAATGTATTCACCTATCTAAAGAACATGAACCTGAAATTTACAATGCAATCAGATTTGGTTCATTGGTAGAAAACGTAGTTATGGATCCTGAAACAAGAGAATTTGACTTTGATGATGGAAGCCTAACCGAAAACACTCGTGTAGGTTACCCGATTAACTACATTGATAACGCTCAAATTCCTTCAAAAGGCGGAATACCGAAAGTTGTTATCTTCTTAACAGCAGATGCATTCGGAGTATTGCCTCCTATTTCAAGACTTGATAACAAAGCCGCAATGTACCATTTTGTAACAGGTTTCACATCAAAACTTGCAGGAACAGAAAGAGGCGTAACAGAACCGCAACCGACCTTCTCAACATTGTTTGGTGAACCGTTTATGCCAATGGATGCATCAGTATACGCAAAAATGCTTGGCGAAAAACTTGAAAAATACGGCACAAAAGTTTACTTGGTTAACACCGGATGGGCTGGCGGAAGCGCAGCTTCAGGTGCAAAACGTATGAAACTTTCATACACTCGTGCAATGGTAACAGCAGCACTTAACGGATACTTTGATAACGTTGAATTTAAACACCACGACATCTTCAACGTAGATTATCCGACAAGCTGCCCGAATGTACCTGATGAACAGCTTGACGCTCGCGGTATGTGGGCTGATAAAGCAGCTTATGACGAACAAGCTAACAAACTTGCTCAAATGTTCGCTGATAACTTCGCAGCTAAATATCCGAACATGCCCGCTGAAATAGTTGCAGCAGGTCCAAAACCGAAAGCACAACAGCTTATATAATTATCAACCCTAAATAATCGGGTTTGCTAAGGAGGCGCAGACTTATTAATTAATAAGTCTGCGCTTTTTTATATGACTTTTTCAAAAAAATAAAATATACTGTAATTATGCATTTTATAATAATTCTTGACGAAACAAAAAAACAATATTATGTAATAAAAACCCCATTTTTGCCCGAATTTTATTCGATAATTAAACGCAAAAACGACAAAAAATATAAGCTGAAAGTTTTTGACGTAACCTATCCTCAGCGTTTAATGAAAATATTTTATGTGAAATTTTTACTTAACAAAAAATATAAATATCGCCGCAAACTTTTGAATGATTTTTTAAGCGGAGAAAACTAACTACCATTTTTTAAAAATAAAAAATACAGCAAAAATAATGAAAACAAATCCGACAAGATAATTCCACTTAAATTCTTCTTTCAGATATGCAACTGAAAAAACGCTAAATACAAGAAGTGTAATAACTTCCTGAATAGTTTTTAATTGAGCGGCACTGTAGAACTCATGCCCGATTCTATTAGCCGGAACCTGAAAGCAGTATTCAAAAAAAGCAATTCCCCAGCTAACAAGAATAACAATGAAAATCGGGGCAGCCTTAAATTTAAGATGTCCGTACCACGCAAAAGTCATAAATATATTAGAAATAGTTAAAAGCAAAATTGGTGCAATCTGTCTAATCATAAAAACCTCCGCAAAGATTGTAAGACAATTATAAAACAAATAAAAGTCTTGACAGTAAATTATTTTCTTAATAGAATAAGACATGTGACAAGCCGACTTGGCTCAATGGTAGAGCAACGGTTTTGTAAACCGTAGGTTGTAGGTTCGATTCCTATAGTCGGCATTTTTTCTGAAAATTTAATAATCAAAGTTAATAAAATTTGAGCCTTTGTGGCAAGGACTCCGCGCAGTTAACTGAGTGTTAACGGAGTGGAGGGTGAGTAGCAGAACTCCATTGGTACATTTGTTCAAAACAATTTGAGCCTTTGTGGCAAGGACTCCGCGCAGTTAACTGAGTGTTAACGGAGTGGAGGGTGGGTGTGGCAAGGACTCCGCGCAGTTAACTGAGTGTTAACGGAGTGGAGGGTGGGTGGCAGAACTCCATTGGTACATTTGTTCAAAACAATTTGAGCCTTTGTGGCGCAGGGGTAGCGCACTCCCTTGGTAAGGGAGAGGCCACGGGTTCAAATCCCGTCAAAGGCAATTTAAAAATTAAATAAGGGTAGGTGGCCGAGTGGCTAAAGGCGACAGACTGTAAATCTGTTCCCGCGAGGGTACGGTGGTTCGAATCCACCCCTGCCCACCATTTTAAAAGATTTCCAAAGTGGAAGTCTTTTTTTATTGCAGGGGTGAGATGAGAAACACCCCCGGTGGTTCGAGCGGGAGCGAGCTGAGGCTGGAGAATTTTGCAAGATATGAAATATCGCAACAAAATTCGGAATTGCCGTTATACGCGAGCGACCAAGACAATCCACCCCTGCCCACCATATTAAAAGATTTCCAAACAGGAAGTCTTTTTTATTGCAGGGGTGAGATGAGAAACACCCCCGGTGGTTCTAGCGGGAGCGAGCTGAGGCTGGAGAATTTTGTAAGATATGAAATATCGCAACAAA
>CASFTJ010000014.1 GCA_949297715.1 uncultured bacterium
TATTATTCGCTCTACTACATAGGTAGACTTCTTGTGCATTGCCTCATTTTCATCCGGCTTTACATTTCGTAATATCGGCATCAGGATTATTACCAATACGCCTATTACTGCTATCGCTATTAATAGCTCGCCCAAACTAAATGCAGAATTAAAGGATAATAGTTTTTTTAAACTATTTCCCAAATTACCAGCCAATTGACCTGGCCAAAATCTACTCAGGAGCTTATTATACGGGTGCCCCCCCCCCCCTAAACCCTTGTCCTGTCTGTGTTTCATACCTCTTTGCTCCTTTTGCTCGTGTGTATTTTTTTACATCATATTTTATTATAACCTATTTCATTTTAGTGCGCAAGGGGTAAATTTTATTTTCATTATAACTGTCTTTATATAAATTATAGAATTTATGCATTCCTTGCTTATTTATAGTTTATATGATATATTTTACTCGTTATGAAAACTAAAAACTTTGCAATTTGCTACAATAACAGCATTCAAAACTCCGTTGACGTAAAAACTTCTCTTGCGGAAATTCTTGCCAAAAAGAACGTAAACTTTGAAACTTTGGATATTGATGATTTAAAATCAGGCTGCGATTTTGCATTTGTAATAGGTGGAGACGGCACAATTCTTAAAACCGCACGCTTTTTTGCGAAATCTCAAACTCCTGTATTCGGAATTAATCTCGGAAGGCTCGGTTTTCTATCACAAGCCTCACAAGAAAAGCTTTCTGAAGCCGTCGATGAAATTCTTGACGGGAAATATTATATCGACGAAAGAATTATGCTGCAAAGCGGTGAAAATCTTGCGCTTAATGATTTTGTAGTTAAGGGAAATTCTCACGGACGAACATCAAGACTTACACTTAAAATTAACGGAAAAGCAGTTTGTGATTATCTTGCTGACGGACTGATAATTTCAACCCCAACAGGCTCAACAGCTTATGGCCTATCCGCCGGCGGGCCGGTTCTTGCACCAAACTTGGAAGCGTTTGCTATCGTCCCGATTTGTCCGCATACTCTGACAGCAAGACCTCTAGTAATTCCGGATACCGAAATTATTACAGTATCAATGAGCGAATGCGAAAATGGATTTGTCGTATCTACTGACGGTCAAAATTTCTACGAATGCAAATCTAATATTGATATTAAAAAATCCGAATTCAAAGCTAAACTTGCCCTGCTTGAAAATTCTGATTTTTACTCGCTTCTGCGCAACAAGCTTAGCTGGGGAACATCACCTGCTAATATTAAATAAAGTCTTTATATTAAAAGTATTTTGTTGACTTCTGTTCAACTATCATTATTTACATGGAAAAACCCATCCAAACAGATGATTTTTTTTTATAAAATTACGTCAAACTGTAAGTATGGCCGTATATTTATAAAAAAGTTGTTCAGAGGTAGAAGTTATGAAAATTAATGGCGGAATTCGGTATTTTGAAAGAGGTATAGACCTTTCTATAAGGGCTATGCAAGTTCAGACTGAATTGATGTCAATTGCAAATGAAAATATAATCGGGTTTGATAAAATCGGCTATCAACGACAAGAAGCCGTAGTTTCATCGTTTTCGGAATTTATAGGTGTAAACGGGATTTCCAAAACAACAGATACAAAAATCGGCCGTATTGCAATGTCTGACAATCCTCTTGACTTTGCAATAGCAACCGAAGGATACTTTCAAACAGAAGGTGATGACGGGATAAAACTTACCAGAGACGGCAGATTTAAGCTTGATAAATACGGTAATCTTCTTACACTTGACGACAGACGAGTACTTTCGAATGCAGGTATGCCAATTGTCCTGCCAACCATTCCGGAAAAAGTTGAAGATGTAAAAGTTGATGAAAGCGGGCTTGTTAAAGTTTTAGACAAAAATACGGGAGAACTCCTGCTTGCAGGGCACATCGGTGTTGTCGATGCTAACGGAATGATTGTTATGGAACCGCAAATTAAACAAGGTTACAACGAATATTCAAACGTAGCACTTCAAAATGAATTTATGACAATGATGCCGATTATCAGAAACTTTGATGCAAACAGGCAGTTATTTATGATCCAAAACCAAAATCTGCAAAAAGTAATTTCACAACTTGGAAGCGCATCTTAAAGGATAAAGGAATAAAATTATGCACAATTTACAAGCAATAATCAGAAAAGGTGTAAATAACGTTACAAACCAATGGGACAGGCTGGGTTACGTAGCTAACGCTCTTGCCAACTATAATACCCATGGCTATAAGACCGTAAGATTTGAACAAATGCTGAATGAAGACGGCTATTTGACCGGTGCAATAAGAACAGACCACAGTAACGGATCTTTTCGAGTAACCAGCAATCCTTATGATGTTGCAATAACAGGCCCCGGATTTATTCCTGTTATATCACCGAGCGGAGAAGTTCAATACACCCGTGACGGCTCTTTTAAACAAGGAAAAGACGGGTATCTTGTCACAAACGACGACTGGCTTGTCGGCGAAGGTATAAAAATTCCGACAAATTGCTACAAATTTTTGATTAAACCGAACGGAGATGTTTACGTTTACGATGCAATTGATTCTCCGGGACGTAAAGCCGGCAACATCCCGCTTGTACAATTTGACAACCCGGAAGGACTTGAACAGGGCGGACTTAACAAGCTTGTTGCAACTGCGGATTCAGGTGAAGCAAAACTCGTTAAAGACCACGAATATTTTGCACAAAATAATCTTGAAAATTCAAATGTAGATATTTTTGACAATGTCGGCACAATGCTTAGACTTAATGCCTCAATGCTTGCTAGTACAAGATTGATGAAAGTTGTTGACGATATGTATAACAAGTCAATAAATATCAGAGAATAATAAGATTTATCTGCGGTAAAAATACACCGCAAAAGAAAAGAAAGGATAAAAATGTTTACATCATTAGATCACATGGGACGGGTAGGATTAATGCTTGACTTGATTACGCAAAGACAAGTCGCATTGGGTTCAAACCTTGCAAACATGGATACTCCGGGTTATGTAAGACGCGACATTGACTTTTCGGAATATCTCGGCACAATGAACAGTCCGCTTGAAACCAAACTTTCAGAAAAACTGGGTGCATCTGCCGTCATTTCGGAAAGAACTTACGAAGAAATCCGTCCCGATAAAGAATTGATGGAACTTCAAAACAATGCCATCCTATACACAATGGCAACAAGACGAATGTCTAATATTATTACCGAAATGAAAACGGTAATTAACGTAGGTAAATAATTTTAAACAGTCCTGAATTAACAGGGCAAAAAAGAACAGGAGCGTAAATTATGAGTTTATTAGGATCAATGGACATAGGCGAAAGAGCCCTCCGTACGCACGGATTAAGGCTTGACGTTCACTCTCGCAACATGGCCAACGTTGATACACCAAATTATATAAGACGTATTCCTGTGTTAAACGCAACAGAAGAAATTTCATTTCACGGACTATTAAACGAAATGAAAGAAGATGTTTTTGGAATCGGAACCCTGCCATTACTTCAAGGCGGAGTAGTTTTCAACGGCTGTGTGGAAGATCCGACATTAGGAGAAAAAATTTACAAACCCGGCCACCCTGATGCCGATGAAAACGGTTATATAAGAGCTTCAAACGTAAACCCGATGGTTGAAATGGCAGATGCAATTCTTGCCCAGCGTGCTTATGAAGCAAACCTTGCACTTGTGAATATTACAAAAACAATGGCACAAAGAGCTACAGAAATCGGAAGATAAAAATTGAAATAATTTTAATAAAATATGCTGATATTTTTTATATTTGTGATACTATAATCGCATAGGTGATTTATGGTAAAAATATCAATAATAATTCCGATTTATAATGTAGAAAAATACCTGCCGGAATGTTTGGACAGTATTATTTCACAAACCTTTAGCGATATTGAAATAATCTGTATTAATGATGGCTCTACTGATGACTCATTAAAGATTTTACAAGATTATAAAAAGAAAGATAATCGAATAATAATTATTGATAAACAAAATGAGGGCTCCGGTATTGCTCGCAATATCGGACTTAAAAAAGCTTTAGGCGAATATATTTGTTTTATAGATTCTGATGACTGGCTTGAAAATAGTACATCGCTTGAAAAAATGTACAATGCGGCAGAAAAAGATTGCTTGGATATCCTAATTTTTGGGGGATATTCATGCTATGAAAAATACGGCAAATTAATCAAATGGAAAGGGAAATATCGACTTAAATCTTTAAATAAAAAATATTTTAAAAATATTTTCGGTGCAAAAAATATAAAAAAAGACATTTTTAAATTTCCGACAACAGCCTGGACGAAACTATACAGTAGAGAATTTCTAATAAAAAATGAAATTAAATTTCAGCCAATAAAAGTTGGACAAGATCAGTTGTTTTTTTTCCATTCTATGATTTTGGCGAAAAGAATAAAGGTTTTAAATGAATACTTGTACTGTTACAGAAAAGAACGTAAAGGCAGTATTACAGCAGTAAAGCATAAAAAAGATTCTTCTCCCATATACGTCACAAGAGCAGTGGAAGAACTTTTGAAAAAGCTTGACAGAACAGATGAATATTTAGAATTAGCGATAGACAGATACTTTAGCAAAGCGACGTCATGGCTTGGAAAGTTTGATAAAGACTTAAAACCTGAATATTACAACTTATATATGGAGTTATTGACACACATTAGAAAAAGTTGCAATGGTTGGTGGAAATACTTTAACCCGAAGGAATCCGACGGATACAGGTGTTTAAAAATAAAACAATTTATAGCAAGATTAAAATACAGACTTTTAAAATAAAATGTTTGTGATAACATAGGAGATGTGGCAGCATGTTATGTTTTGGGAAGCAACTGAGTGTTGTTTTTCGAGAGGGTACTAAGCGAAGCGGGTACTTCCGCCACTGGCAGTTCTTAAAGGAACAGTGAAAATTTTATATTTTTTCGTTATGTCGTAGTGGCACTCTGCCGAGAAAAACAACTGAGGGTTGTTTTTCGAGAGGGTACTAAGCAAAGCGGGTACTTCCGCCACTGACAGTTCATAAGGGTACAGTGAAAATTTTATATTTATCGTTATGTCGTAGTGGCACTCTGCCGAGAAAAACAACTAAGTGTTGTTTTTCGAGAGGGTACTAAGCGAAGCGGGTACTTCCGCCACTGGCAGTTCTTAAAGGAACAGTGAAAATTTTATATTTATCGTTATGTCGTAGTGGCACTCTGCCGAGAAAAACAACTAAGTGTTGTTTTTCGAGAGGGTACTAAGCGAAGCGAGTACTTCCGCCACTGACAATTCACAAGGGTACAGTGAAAATTTTATATTTATCGTTATGTCGTAGTGGCGGAATGGTATACGCGCACGTTTGAGGGGCGTGTGGAGAGATCCGTGCGGGTTCAAGTCCCGCCTACGACAAATAAAAAAGTCATAACTTTTGTTATGGCCTTTTTTAATATGTTTGAATGGTGAGGGCTTTAATCTGTTTTAGCGGGTTCAGCGGGAGCGAGCTGAGGCTGGAGTGTTTTTGTTTGGAGTGAAGAAATCACGAAAACAAAACACGGAATTGCCGTTAAATGCGAGCGACAAAGACAGCGGATTTGCAGACGGACGGAGTGAACGAAGAAAAACGAGTCCGGTGAGCGAACAGATTGAGCCGACTGTAGCAAAGCTACTTAGGCGAAACTCTGAGAGCGTGAAGCAAATCCAAGATAAGTCCCGCCTACGACAATTATATTAGTAGTGCAAACCGGAGTTTTTTGTCGGATTTTGGATTTATGTATGAGTAAAGTTTGAAAACAAATTAAAACAAGTTGATTTGATTTAAAAAAGAATGTTTTTTAATCATTATTTATAGGAGTTATTTTTGAATATAAATTATGAAAAATCTGTTAAAATTTTGGGTGTTAAAATAAAGTATAACACCAAAAAAGGTTATTATAAACGTAAATATATTTTAAAATTATTCGTATTTGTTTTTTCTATTTTATCTAAAATATTGAGCTACAAATACAATGAAATTGTCTCATTGGGATATAATTACGAAACACAGTTTAGAATTGATGATTTAAAAGCTGCTTTGCATTTAAAAAATAATAATTATTTGTTTTCTTGGGTATATGTTAATGACAGAAGCATAATGTTATCTTTATTATCTGATTTAGATATAGTGAGAACGCCAGATTTCACGGTTCTTCGTTTTGGTATGTATAAAGATAAAAATACGCAGTTGGCATTTCATCCCCGATTTGAAAATGAGCAATTTGATGAGAATGGCAATGTAAAAGAAGATATTTTTAAGGAATGTTCGCAGGAATTAATTTCTCGCATAAATCATTTAGCTGATAAAACCGAAGAATTATTTAAAAGTGATAATAAAACAATGTTTGTTATAAAAGTAAAAAAGACAAATACCGAATATGATAAAAATTATATTGAAAATATTTATAAGATATTAAGTGCAAAATATGTAACTCAGAAATTTAAATTACTTGCATTTATTCAAAATTGTGATTTTAATGCACAAGAACAAAAGTTTTTAAGAGAGTTAGAGAATTCTAAACTCAAAATAATAAATATTAAATCTTTTGCTCACGATGCATCAACAGACACAGACGGTGATACATACGGATGGTTAACTAATTTGTATAAAGAATTAGTATGTTATTAAAGTATATGATAATTTTCCTTATCATACCTTATATTTATATTATTTTTTAATTCTGATTACAATTCTACATCCACTCGCAAACATCGTGATTGCAAAGAGTTTTCTCTAAATCAGTCATAACTTCTTCTTTTGTCATCTCATAAGTTACCGGAGTAATGGAAATTTTGTTATTTCTAACAGCTGCAATATCAGTATTAGCGTCAGTCGGCTCAGTTGTAAGCTCGCCCGCCATCCAGTAATAGACCTTGCCTCTTGGGTCAACACGCTTTTCGTAAGTATTTGTAAACATCTTTGAGCCAAGTTCAGTAATCGCAATCCCTGCAATATCATCAGCATCAAGAAGCGGGACATTAACATTTAAAAGCGTTTTTTGCGGAAAATTAAAATTTTTAAGCCTTTTTAACATACCTCTGACGAATTTTGCGCTAAATTCAAAATCGTCATAATCAGAATGCATACTTGCTAAAGACACTGCAATACTCGGAATTCCCATCATAGCGCCTTCCATAGCACAGCTTACGGTGCCTGAATACAAAATATCAGAACCCAAATTCGGCCCGTGATTTATTCCTGAAATTACAATATCCGGCTGCTCCTCCTCTGATAAAATAGCATTAATCCCGATTTTAACGCAATCACCTGGGGTTCCTGTGGTTACCCAAGAGCGTTTCGCTCCGTTTATCGGGTCAAGTTCTTCAACCCTCAAAGGAGTGTGAAGTGTCAAAGAATGCCCCGCCGCACTTCTTTCCCTGTCAGGTGCAATCACATAAACATCATGATCCTGAGAAAGCTCTTTTGTAAGCATTCTTATCCCGTTTGCCGCAATCCCGTCATCATTTGATATTAATATTTTCATTTTCCTACCTCGTTAAAATCTGTTTACTTAATCTTACCATATTATTCAATCATTCAAAAGCCGATATTTAACTATTTTATACAATCTAAATATTCTAAACTTAAATACGCTTAAAGCAATAATATCAATAATTTTTGCCAAATTCAAGGAAACATCCCTCCAAGTCTAATATTAACTTTTGTAACGAAACATAAAAATAATAACTTAAATATAGCAATTTTATATAACAAAAATTTTTTATATAGATGAACACGAGGAACGCTTAAAATTGAGAAATCAGACAGATTTTAAGCACACACTACACTTCACACTATTTGAGGAATGAATCAATGTTTATTCCGGAGCCCCCTAAAAAAGGGCTCTTTTTTTGTGCAAAATTAAATGAAAAACTTTTAGTTAAAAATATATTTTAACAAAAAGCAATTTTTAACACAAAAAATACTTTATATAAATATACGGGGAAAATTTTAGGAAAAATTAATATGACAGCTATTACAAAAATCGGCACTGTAGTAAAACAGCTTGCAAAACTTGAAAAGTCAAGTTTTAGAGACAAAGAAAAACTTCTAAACAAACTATATAAAACAATTACAGACGGCAGTGGAAAGCCTTCTCCTATTGTTTATGAAGGTAAATATTTAGATGAATTACCTGATTTGTTTAAGCAGTTTATTCAAGGTGCAAAAAAGCCCAAAGTTATTATATGCGCAAAATCATCCCAAAAAGGTCAGGGGATTTTAGGAGTTACGGTTAAAGACGGGAATAAAACCACCTCAAGACTTGTGATAGGAGTTGACAGTACAAAAGGGGAATTGCCGATAATTCAGGTAAGAGGAGTTCACGGAACCGCCGATAGCAAAGCATTAACTTTCAATACCATCTATAACCCGAATATTAAACTTGATAACCATACAATGAGTATTTTAACTTCTAAATCAAAAGGCGGTCAGCTCTTATCTTCCAAATATCTGGATGAAACAAATCAACCTGCTTTGCTCATAGATACCAGCTTTGACAAAAATACAGCCTCAAAGCTCGGTTATTCTAAGAGAGCAACAAAACAAATCAACTCTCATCAATCATTGACCGCAAAAAAAATTAATCAATGGCAGTTAAAATTAAAACAACTCTTTGAAACAAAAGGCAACAGAATATATTCAATTAATGACTGCCTTGATGATGTAATAAAAATTGCTCAACGAACAGAAAAACCGACATTCGACGGTGTATCTGAAGTAAAAAACATTTTGGCTAAAAAAATGGGATATGATCCGGCTAAAATTGATTTAAAATTTGGGAAAGATGGCGCTATGGCATTTAACCAGTTCACCGGACAACTAACAATTAACCCAGTTTTTTTAAGTGATGCTACATATCAAGATATAGCTGTCTGTATGGCTCACGAGCTAACGCATATGGAAGATTTTGTAAAATTGTATAAAAAAATAGGGCCGGAAAAATTTGAACAACTTGTTCGCCCAGCTGTGTTTGTTAAAGAAAACACCTCCAAGTTAAACCACAAATGGTATCAAGAAATGTCAAAATTTGTAGATGCTGACAGTTGGAAGTTTAACGAAGGACTTGCAAAAACGATTGTAACGGATAACAATGGTAAAATAATTAAAAAAATTAATCATTTGGCATTCAACGCAAATACAATGATAAAAGAATTAAAAAATGAAATAAGCATGGCAAAAGCAAATTTTTCAGGGAAATTTGCTTGGATTAAAGATGCTGAAAAGTATCAATTTTCTGAAATCGAAGAACACGCAAGACTTGTCGAAAAAAATATTTTATATAAATTAGAAAACCAAGGGCTTCTTCAAACGACAAAATATTCCGCTACATACGGGGAGAAACCGTCAACAGCCTTAGGCAGATACGATAGCAATTTTAAACCCTTGGAAGAAGCTATAGAAAAATTAGGCGGAGATAAATCTAAAACATTTAATGATATGTATTATAAAGAACTGGAGCTTAAAAATAAAAGGCTTGCTGAGTTAAGCAAGAAGATGGATTCAGACGGTTTACCAACTGCTGAAGTTGAAGAAATGCAACAGCTTATAAAAACAACATTCGGTGACGTAGAAACAATGGAGACAAAAATAATTTCCAACATTGCTCAAAAATTGGGTGTTTCAATTAAACTTTGTTAAATTATAACTGTACCAAAATATTCCGAGTATGTGATATTACTCGGAATATTTAATAATAAATTTCTAACAGCTATTTTGTTACCAAAATATTAACCCAAGCAAGCTTGCCGCGCTTGTTGATTTTGAGAGGGATTTCTTTCTTTGTTTTTTCAGGGGCAAAATCTGATTTTTGATAGTTAATCAAATAACGCATAAATTCAGGGCTAAACATTAACACTCCTTTGTCACACTTTATAATTTGAGAATTGAATTAAATACACATACTACCACTTTGTATATATATAAAACCACGAAAAATCAAAATATTGTCAAATCTTTATCAAATCTTTACATATATTAATAAGATACTTAACAATTACAAATAATTTACTTAAACAATTTTTCTTTTAAATCAAGTGCGGTTTTAGTAGTAGCAAGCCCCGCCTGAGAGCTTTCCTTGAGCATCGGAGACATCAAAGTCCCTGTCTGCTCCAGCGCATCAACAACTTCATCAAGCGGAATTTTGGATTTTATATCCGCTAATGCAAGCTCTGAAGCGGTCACGGCATGGATTGCAAGAAATGGATTTCTCTTAACACAAGGGATTTCCACTAATCCGCAAACCGGATCACACGTAAGCCCCAAAAGATTTTTAAGAGCAAGCGCAACCGCATTAAGAATTTGGTCAATATTTCCGCCTCTCATCTGCGTTAAAGCCGCCGCGCTCATCGCTGATGCTACCCCGCATTCTGCCTGACATCCTGCAACAGCACCTGCCAGTGCCACCTTATTTGAAACAATTCGCCCGACAACCCCGGCTGTTATAAGCGCATTAATCTGTTCTTCTTCACTTATGCCTAAATCTTCACTCACACCAATAAGAACAGACGGAACTATCGCACAAGACCCCGCTGTCGGACAAGCCGCAATTTTTCCCATCCTTAGGTTTTCTTCTATTACCGCAAGCGCATAAGTAGTTATTTTTTCAAAAGTCCTGCCAAAAAGCGAATTCTCCTTCTCATACCGTTTTTGAAGCCTGTCGCAATCATCCCCGCACATTCCGCTGATAGACATCTCTTTGCTTTTTAAGCCTGATTTAATAGACTCTTTCATTGCATCAAGACTTCTTTTCACAAGCCTTCGAATTTCATCAACGGAAACTTCAGCAAACTCTGCCTCCTGCGTCTGAATAATCTCCCAAATTTGCTTTCCGCTTACCGCACAAGCTTCACGTAATTCATCAAATGTACTTATATTTTTTTCCATAATTAACTTTCCAACTTCTCAATGTACCTTATCATATAAACATCATCCAGCATATACAAAAAATCAATAACTTTTTGGCTCACTTCACCGTCCAAACAAATACACATTGAAGCATCCTGACCTTTTGCAGATCTGTCACAGTGAAAAGATGCAATATTTACATGGATAGAGTTCGTAACCCTTGCTATCATATGCGGAACATCTTTGTAAAATAAAACAAGCGTATTGTATTTTCCCGTCAAACTTACCGAAAAATCATCAATTTTGGTAATCTCAATTTCGCCTGCACCGACTGAATTGCCTGAAACTTTCATATTTCTGCGGCCTTCAAATATAAAATCAACAGCATTAGGATGACGATTAAAATCATCCAAATATTGAAATTCATACTCTATTGACTTTGCTATATCAGAATTAAAAATATCTTTAATCCTTGTATCATCAACGTTCAAGCCCAAAACTCCCGCTAAAAGCCCCTTATCAGTTCCATGTCCTTTTCCGGTTCTTGCAAATGAATTATAAAGCTTAAACGTAACTTTATCAGGAACTTCATGGTAAATATTTCTTGCCAAAAGCCCTAATCTTATTGCACCTGCGGTATGAGAGCTTGATGGCCCGACCATTACAGGTGAGATTATATCTATTATTGATGTCTGTTTCATAAATTTCTCCCGACAAAATTATATCTTAACAAAACCTGCTTATCAAGAAGATTTCGGAGTAAATCAAAAGGCGGCTTTATGAAAAACCGCCTTTAAACTATCCTCTTCTTCTCATAACAAGTTAACGAACAGACCTTACTGTAAAGGTGCTCTCCAAAGAGAGTCGTTAAATTTATTTTGTACAGCATTGATATCAACAGACAAAGTTACGTTGCTCGGAGTGAAAACAAATACCAAATCGCCGACTTTTTGCGGTTTGCCGTTCAGGGCGTGTGCTGCGCCGCAAACAAAATCAATTGTTCTTTGAGATTGTTCTTTGTCGAGTAAATGCAAGTTAAGGACGATTGTTTGTCTGTCTTTCAAATGCTGAACGATTTGTGCTGCATCATCAAATGAACGAGGTTCCATAATTCTAACTTCATAACCTCTGTAATTCGGATGAGCTACAACCTTCAAATCCTGATTTTTTTCTTGTTTAGACTGGTATGAATAAGCAGGATCAATTGCAAGGTTATCTTGAACCTCATATCCGCCTTCCATATCATCTTCTGCCATATCATCAAAAATTGTTTCTCTGGGTTCAAACCCTTTTACAAGAAAATCAACTACTGATTTAATTTTGTCTGTTACAATCGCCACCGTTTTTCCTCCGTTTATTTTTATTTATCTTACTTAACTAAACAACCTTCTGCCAATTCTAAGCATTGTCGCTCCGCATTGAGCAGCAATCTTGTAATCCTGACTCATCCCCATAGATAGTTCTTTCATTTTGCAGTTATATTTTTTTTCCAAAAGCTTTTTCGTTTCCGCAACATCTTTGAAAAGTTCAAACAAAGTCTTGTCCTCAGCACCCAATGGCGCCATATTCATCAACCCTTCAATACTGATTCCGTCAAGCTTTTGAATTTCAGGAAATACTTCTATCAATTCGTATTTCGAAAACCCTGATTTTTGAATTTCTCCTGCGTTATTCAGTTGAAGAAGAATTTTTTGAACTTTACCAAAACTTTTGGCGGTTTCAGAAATGTGTTCCGCAAGCTTCAAAGAATCAACAGAATGGATATAATCAAAATGTTCGACAGTCTTTTTAACTTTATTCGACTGCAGATGCCCTATAAAATGAAAAGTCGAATTATTTTTCACTTCCAAAGGCAGCTTTTCGATTTTCTCTATAGCCTCAACCGTTCTTGACTCCCCAAAATTTCGTATCCCTGCCGCAAACGCCTGAACTATCGCTTCTCCGTCAAAATACTTTGTAACTGCAATAATATTTGGTCTATAAGGTGCAATTTCTTCTTGTATTTTTGAAAGATTCTCTTTTACCTTAAACTGCATACCATCTTCCTCTTACAAGAAATCACGATTGCTGTCTGTTATGACGAACAATCATTTGAATATACAATTAATTGTACTCTATACCTTTATAGCGGACAACTATTTTGTTTTTTGTAACCCAATCATTCTTTAGATTTCTCTAAAACCATGATGTTGACATGATTTCAGCCATTTTAATATTTCTTAAACGTTGGTTACAATTTGTAATAATAAGAAAATTTCCCATGACTTAGGGCATGCCCGTAGATTACAAAACTTTCACTGTACAATATTCCAAGTCTTAGAATAAACTATTTTGAGGCAAATTTTATCCTTTAAATGATTGAGATTTTAATTAAAATTTTTATTTCCTTAACATTTCATCAATGAACATTCCCCCCTTTTCTTTCATCGCACAAATTTCACTTTCAATAATAACACCCCTGTTTATACCCTTACGCGACAGTGTCATATAATAAAGGTCATATCCCCATCTATTAGGGCCTTTTGCTCCGTTAACATCTACTAAAAAATATATATTATGATTACTAGGACCTGTAGTATCGGTATTCAAAATCAAATATGCACCATCATTTAAAACATAAAATTTTGCATGATAAAAATCCATTGAGCAACTTGGATACATAATCTCTCCGCCTTCAGCAAGAACCTGCTCTTTGGTTTTATACTGAGGGTGACAAGTATAATCTGTGCGACTACAAGTTTGAAGAACTTTTACTTTTTTCAAAAAGTTATCCCAAAATTCACTACATTGATCTAAATGATAACCATTTTCAACTCCACTTTCAGACATCCAGTAGCACTCATAAGGCGCTCCCCATTCTGCCTGCACAAGATTTATAGTATTCTGAAGATTTGCATACATCTTCTTAAACTGCTGAACTAAAATCATTCGCTCGGCTTTGTTTATAATCATAGGCATTGTCATTGCGGCGACAACACCTATAATCCCCAATGTAATTAAAACCTCAGCCATTGTAAAAGCTTTGTTTTTTCCTTTTAAGGAGCTATTCTCGAGTGCCCCCCCCCCCCTGTAATTCAATCATATCAAGCATTTTCACCTTTTGCTCCTTTACACTTTTTGGAAAATCATTACATATTCATGTTTAAAAATAAAAAATCCGCCCGCTAAAGCACGATAGCGCCACAAATTCGCAGTTTTACCTTTTGCTCTTTCGTTTCCTTGGATATCTTTGACAACTATGCCTTTTAAACGAAATCCCAAATTCATCATTCTTGCCATACATTCAAAACCAAGCGGCTGAACTTCAGAATTTTTGTAGCTGTCACCGATTATCAATGCTGCAAATCTGCCTTTTTCCAGCATATCATAACCGTTTTGAGCAACTTTTGAAAATAAATTGTAAAATTCTTCGGTAGACGCACAATTTGAAAGATCTTCTTTTTTATCGGAAAACTTGATTATATCGTCATAAGGCGGATGGAGAATTAAAAACTGCGCCTTTTCTTCACCCAGAATTTCAAGTCCCGCCTGAATTTTATCTTTCACAACCTCAGAAGCTGAATCCCCGCAAATTATTCTAACATCAGTGACAAGCTGTTTCGGAGTAAATTTTTCCGAAACCTTCTCCGCCAAATCTTCTTTAAGCTCAACCCCGATACAGCGGCGGTTCATATTTATCGCCTCAATTCCTGACGTTCCTGAGCCGAAAAACAAATCAAGAACAACATCATTCTTCTTTGTAAATCTTTCATACAACTGCTGCGCAATTTGCGGAATATAATTCCCGTGGTATTCGTTTGAATGTCCGCCCTCTTTAAGACGTGAGGAAAATTCCCATAATGTATCGGTCTTTACATAATCGTATGCTTTCCAGTTATTCAAATCTATATCACTGTATTTGGTCGTCTTTACCGGTTTTACAACCTGCAAATCCGCCTTCTTTACAGGTTTTAATTTCGTGTTTGTTTTAACTCTTGCCAATGTCCTCTCCCTAACGTCTTTTATAAGTTTTGCTAACTTCCTACTGTAGTTTTCATAATATAGAATTGTTTCAAAATTGTAATCAATTGTTTAGATGAATTTGTTTTTGATGTAGATTGAAGGTGTATGGAGGAATTATGTTTCCGGAATGTCTTACACTAAGCAACATATACATGATTACGGGATTTTTGATATCAATGTATTCATGTGTTTCTAATGACGTAATCCAGACATTGGGAACTTTTCTTACAACAAGTAAAAAAATGCCGACCTGGCTTATTTGGGCTTTCACAAGCGCAGTGCTTGTAATTACAATTTCTATGGGATGGCTGGTTAATCACGGAGATATGGCTTTCGGCAGGTTAGAGAGAATCCCTTATCCGGAAACTTTCACTCTAATCCATGTACTTCCGCCAATTATACTTCTTTTCCTTACAAGATACGGAATTCCTGTATCTACAACATTCTTAATCCTAAGTATTTTCTCTGCAAGCGATATGAGCGTTATCGGAATGATTTTATCAAAATCATTAATCGGATACGTTCTGGCTGCAATTGTATCTATATTGATTTATACGATTATTGCACGCCCTGTTGAAAGATATTTTTATTACACCGCAGATAAAAAAATATCTAAATGGTGGATTGCGGCTAAATGGTTATCAACCGCTTTTCTGTGGTCACAGTGGCTTATGCAGGATGCGGCAAATCTGTTCGTTTATCTTCCGAGAAAAGCTTCTTTTACACAGCTTGTGCTGGTAATTGTCGCATTTTCCGCCTTTATGTGGATTGTTGCCTATAAAAGAGGCGGAGAAGTTCAGAAAATTATTAAAATGAAAACTAATGTTCAGGATCCAAGATCCGCAACTATTATTGACTTGATTTACGCATTTTTACTATTGTATTTTATCCACCTAAACAATGTTCCGATGTCAACAACTTGGGTATTTATCGGACTTTTGGCAGGAAGAGAAATAGCACTTTACCACAGATTGCGTTTTGAAAGCCCTAAAAAAATGTACAAACATATCCTTAAAGATTTGTCAAAAGCCGCAATCGGGCTTATTGTTTCAATTATAACCGTATTTTTACTTATAAAATTTGATGTTATAAAAAGTTTCTTCACTTCGCATTTTATGTAAGATATTGTAAAATTTAGGATTTTAAAGAGGAAAAAATTTTGGCAAGAATAAAACAGTTATCAAAGAATTTAATAAACCAGATTGCAGCGGGAGAAGTAATTGAGCGCCCGTCATCAGTTGTAAAGGAGCTTGCTGAAAACTCAATTGATGCAGGGGCTAAAAAAATAAGCATTGAAATTACGAACGAATGCCGAAATATTCGTATTGCCGACAACGGCTGCGGAATTCATCCCGATGACATTTTACTTGCGTTTACAAAACACGCTACAAGCAAAATCCAAAATGATGAAGACTTATACAGCATTCACACCCTAGGGTTTAGAGGAGAAGCTTTAGCAAGTATAATTTCAATCTCAAAACTGACCTGCACAACAAGAACAGCAGATTTTGAAACAGGTACAAAGGTTAAATGCGAAAACTCCGAAGTTTCCCAAACAGAAACAGGATGCGCCGTCGGAACTATTATGGAAATAAAAGATTTATTCTACAATATTCCAGCAAGATTAAAATTCCTAAAAAATGCATCGACAGAATTTTCTTACATTCAAGAGCTTGTGCAATCGCTTGCACTTGCGCATCCGGAAGTATCGTTTGAGCTTAAGCGTGACGGAAAACAAATTCTTAAAACCGACGGACTCGGAGATTTAAAAAGAACAATAAAAGATTTATTTAACGGAGAAGTTGCGCAGAATCTTAAAGAAGTTCTTAAAACCGACAAACTTTCAGGAATGAAAGTTTCAGGATTTGTAAGCACACCTGATTTTACACGCTCCAGTAAGAAGAATTATTTTATGTTCATAAACGGACGAGCCGTAAAATGTCCGATATTTCAAAAATCAATAGACACAGCTTACAAAAACCTTATTGCAAGCGGCAAATTCCCGTTTATAGTTTTAAACCTTGAAATTCCGCCGACAGACGTTGATGTAAACGTCCACCCGACAAAAAAAGAAGTCCGTTACAAAAACACTAATATGATATTCAATTTTGTATGTACTGCAATTCAAGGCGGACTTGCAAATTACACAGAAAAAACTTCCCAGACTAAAAACTTGGCTGCAGAAAGCATTAATTTTGAAAACTCCTCCGTCATCAACTTTAATCAGGCTAAATTAGAAAGAAATGACGATGTTTATTTTGACAAGCAAAATGACAATATGTACATTTCGGATAAAATGGCAGAGGAAATTTCAAGAGATTTGACATTTAACAGAACGCCCGAAGTCACGCAATCAAAATTAATTTCGCCCCCTCCGCAAGCAATTACAGAGCCGGAAGAAAATATTATCGGACAATATAAAAACACTTATATTTTAATTGAAAGAGAAGAAGGGCTTGAAATTGTAGACCAGCATATTGCAGAAGAAAGATACATTTACGAAAAATTAAAATCCGAAAAAAATATTGTATCTCAACTGCTTTTTGTATCGGATGTTCTAACAGTAACGGCTGAAGAAACCGAAATTTTAAAAGAAAATATTGATAAATTTGAAAAATTTGGGTATGAGATAGAATTTTTAAAAAACAACGAACTTATTTTCCGCAAACTTCCGCAGTTAATCGCAAAAGTAAATCCGAAAGAAATTTTATCGGATATTTTGGAAAACATAGACGGAAATATTGACGGACTGGAAGAAAAAATTCTTATCACGACCTCCTGCAAAGCCTCTGTTAAAGCAGGTCAAAAGCTTTCACTGTGGCAGATGCAAGAAATTATAAAACGCTGGAGAACAACAGAAATGCCATACACATGCCCGCACGGACGACCTATTTCAAAAATTCTCCCGCACAAGCAAATTGCCTCATTTTTCCAACGCCAATCTTAGAATTATTGAATTTTAATTATCAATAATTATATCCTGCGGTTCAGTTTTTGGAGCTTGTTTTTGTTGACGTTTTATAATTGAGTCAATATTGTTGAAATCTTCCTCTTGCGCAAAAACATTTTGATTGTCTTCATCTTCAGAAGGCGGCGGTGTCTGCGGTAATTCTTCGCCTGTATTTGTTGTGTCATTTTCAGGCGGTGCAGGTTCTTCTACACTTTTGTCCGGCTGAGATGCTGCTGAATTTGCGCTTTGCGAAACAACGCTTGAAATATTTCTGCTTCCGGCTTCAACTTCATCTGTCATATTGTTCATTATTTTAGAAACTTCTTTTATGGATTTATCGGTATTAAATGCCGTATCCTGCAAATATCCTGACTGTTTAATTGCTGCAACAGAAAGGTTTTTTCCAAATGCATTAGATTGAATTAAATCAACAATTCCGACAGCACCGGTATAAATATGTGAGTAATTTGCATTTACACTGGTTTTAGGTGCGTTTTCATACTCAGCAATTAACGAACCTGTGAAAGAAGTATCATTTGCATAATCTTGCGCAATTTTCGCCTCTTTTGATGTCGCTTGCATAAGTTTTGAAATTTCATCAAAATCTGACATATAATTTGTAACCTGAACAGTCGAATTATTAACAACATTTTTCATCAGAATACCGAGTTCACCGTATTTTGCCTGCTCATCTGCAGATAAAACTTCTCCGTTTTTAACTTTATTATCTATAGCTTGCCACTCATTTATCATAGCCTGAATTTCTTTCAGTGCATTATTTTGAACTGCTGAAGCATCATCCGAAGCTGTATTAAGCTGTGTAGAATATTGCTCAAAATTCTTTTCTGCTTCCTTTAATACAGATTCTTGCATAATAACTTTCTTTGTAAAAACTTTCGCAACATCTGAAAGTCCCATTTTTCCGGCATCTCCAACATCACTTTTGGTACTGTCTGTATCATTTATGTCATTCGCATTATCCGCTTCCAGTTCATATTCCGTCACATTTGATGCTTCCTCGGAATGAGCCCATTTTAATACATCGTCAGGAATTTTAACCCCATTGTCTTCCATTTGAAGAATTTCTTCATAAGTAAATTGACTCCATTCACCATCTGCTAGTATTCCAAGATTCTTATTAATTCCCTCCATAAATTGACTAAAACTACGAGCATTTTGCTGATCAAATAAAGATGCTGCGTAATTATACAAATCATCTTCTGACCAACTCGCAAAATTAGGATTTGTTTTTAAATCGTTGACTTTATCCTCAACAGTATAAGAATCCCCGCTATTTATTATTTTGTAAAAGGAAGCCTCTAAAATTCTTTTTTTAAGAGCATCAATACTTGACATAAACACTCGCCTTTCTTGTTTTTAATACTTTGTTTAAGTAACGGCATGTTGCAACAAAATCTTTAAACAAAATTTTTAATTTTTGAGGCTTAAACATTAAAAATGCCGGATTTACAAAGGTTTTAAGCTTTATAAATCCGGCTTTATAAAATTTTACAATAATAAAAATCTTATAAATGTTTTTCAATATTTGATATAATTGAAGATTTTGGCATCAGACCAACCAATCTTTCAACAGCTTTGCCGTTTTTAAACACCAAAAGGCTCGGCAAACCGCTGATTGAATAGTTTTTAGCAGTTTCAAGATTGTCATCAGTGTTCATTTTTACAAACTTAACTTTACCTTCAAACTCTGATGCGATTTCATCCAAAACAGGCCCTAATTTTCTGCAAGGTCCGCACCACGGTGCCCAAAAATCCACAACTACCGGTGTTTCAGAATTCAAAACTTCTGATTCGAACACCGAATCATTAATATCAACTGCATTAGACATACATATCTCCTTTAAGTTATTTATACTTTTACAAAGCTCATTCTATCACAGAATTTTTTTTTATGCTATTATCTTAATAGAATTCCACAGGATAAAAAAATGGTTAGAAAAAAAACAATAGAAATAGTTCTTGATACAGAAACAACAGGACTTGATTACACAAAAGAAAGAATGGTTGAATTTGCGGCCGTCAGGCTTGAAAACGGCAAAATAAAAGAGGAATTTCAAACTTTAATCAATCCTCAGCAGCATATAAGAAAATCAAGCATAGCAATCCACGGAATTACACCTGAGATGGTGGTTGATGCCCCGACAGAAGAAGAAATAATGCCGAAAATTCTGGAATTTATCGGGGATTATCCGATTGTAGCCCACAATGCTATTTTTGATTACACATTTTTGAACGAAGCAAGCTTAAGGACTACAGGGGAAGAACTTAAAAATGCCCGTGTAGACAGCCAGCAGATGTTTAAAGAAGTTTATCCGGATCTTGATTCACACGGTCTGGAAGCTTTAACCAAAAAATTCAATGTTGATCTTACAAACCACCATAGAGCCATGGCTGATACAATGGGATTGGCGCTTGCGTATCCGAAATTAAAAAAGCTTTATTTGCAAAAATATGATTGGGAAGTTAAGCAGCTTGATAATGTAGAATATCTTTTTGAAAGATTTTTAAGAATTCAAAACACCATAAATACACTACAATCAGAACTTCAGGATTTAAAATCGGTATTCAAGCTTTATTTTGAGCAGGGCGGAACACCTATACGCTCGCAAACAGGAGAAACATTAGTTTACAACTCAAAACAGTCTTTTGGGTATGATATTCATCAGATAAAAGAAGTTTTGGAAGAAGTAGGGGCTTTTGATAAAGCAGTAAAACTTAACACAGGATTTGTTGACAGGCTTGTCGGCGGGTGCAGTCTGGATGAAGAAAAACGGGAAATTCTGAAAGAAGCCCGTCAGGAGCTTACAGAAACCCGTAATATTCAAATTATAAAAGCAGGGAAGTAAATTTTATGACAAATCGTTTCATTGAATTTTTCAAAGAGCCTCCGGCTCGTGAAGTGACAATGAGAGAAGAAGAGATTAGAGATACGTATGAACATTTCAGATGGAGAATTTTTTATTCAAGTTTTATTGCATACGTAGTTTTTCATATATGCCGCAAAAACATAGCTGTCGCTCTTCCTTCAATGGGTAAAGCCTTAAATCTTTCAAACACTGAACTTGGGCTTTTGGGTTCGTCTTTGTACATAACTTACGGAATAGGTAAATTTGTTAACGGAGTTCTTGCGGATAAGTCGAATGTCAGAACATTTTTACCTACTGCGCTGATTTTATCAGCCATTTGCAATATTTGTTTTGTTTTAAGTGCTTTATTTGTAACCCCTGGACATGTAAGCTTTTTCGGACTGCCTTCGGCTACAGTGCTTTTGTGGCTTTTATGTTTCTTCTGGGGAGCAAACGGGTGGTTTCAATCCTGCGGGTTCCCGCCTGTTGCAAAGAGCCTGTCTTACTGGTTTTCAAACTCCGAAAGAGGCACAAAATGGTCATTGTGGTCAACCTCACACCAGATTGGTGTTTTTTCGGCTGTAATAATTTCAGGATTTGTAATTGAACATTTCGGATGGATGGCGGCATTTTACATTCCGGCAATTATATGTATTATTACAGGGATTTGGCTTTTTGACAGACTTAGAGATAAGCCGCAAACGCTCGGACTTCCTGATGTTGAAAAGTTCAGAAACGAACCTCAGGTAAAATGTGAAAATCCTGAAGAAAAGGATGAAAGATCGTATTTTGAAATTTTCAAAAAGCATATTTTATGTAATCCGATTATATGGATGCTTGCAATAGCGTATATTTTTGTCTACATAATCCGATTTGGCACAGAAGATTGGTTAGTCAAATATCTTGTAGAGGTAAAAGGAAATTCCTTAACATTAGCAAGTACAAAATTAAGTTCACTGGCGCTTATCGGTGCAGGCGGAGCGATTTTAGCAGGGATTATTTCAGATAAAATCTACAAAGGCAACAGAACCCCGATTAATATAATATTTTTAATCTGCTTAATTATGTCACTGCTTGCATTTGCGAAAAACCCTGCGGAAAATAACATGCTTGATTATATTTACGCAGCAATGATAGGGATGTTTACGGCAGGCCCGCAAATGCTAATCGGCGGACTTTGCGCAGTTGAAAGCAGTTCTAAAAAAGTAGCTTCCGCATCAATCGGATTTACAGGAATTTTCGGTTATGTCGGAGCTGCACTTTCTTCCGGCGGAACAGGATTTGTTGTCGATAAATTCGGCTGGAACGGCGCTATAGGATTTTGGCTGGTATCAACCTTGATTTGCATTTTAATCTGCACAATTCTGCTGATTTACGAAGAAAGCAAGAAAAGGAATTGCAAGGATTAATCAGGCAAATTACAGACATCAACCCAATCAAGGCTGTTTGAGTATTCAAACAATTTTTCGGGTGTAAGTTCTATTGCAGAATTTGAACTTCCGCATGCCGGAAAAACCGTTTCAAATCGCCTCAAAGAAACATCACAAAATACTTTAACGTTTTCTTCTTGTTCAACGGCAAACGGGCAAACTCCTCCGATTTTATGGCCTGTATATTCTTCAACATCTTCAGAGCTAAGCATTTTGGCTTTTAATCCGAATTTGCTTTTAAATTTTTTGTTGTCAATTCTTGCGTCCCCTGCGGCACAAACAAGAATACAGCCGGCATTTGTTTTAAAAGAAAGTGTTTTACAAATTCTTGCTTCCTGCGTATTAAGCGCCTTAGCAGCTAATTCGACCGTCGCACTTGAGGTCGGAAATTCCAAAATTTCATTTTCTAACCCGAATTTTTCAAAATATTTTCTTACTTTTTCTATTGACATAATTCCCCTCTAAAATTCAATATAAGACGTATCAGCACACCCCTGCTGCGGCAGGCTGAACCAAAATGTACTTCCGTTATTCAAGCGGGATTTAAACCCGATATTCCCTTTATGCGCATCCGTAATCACTTTACATAAGGCAAGCCCGACTCCTGAACCCTGCTGGCGCTTTAGCTTGTTGCGATTAACTTGAGAAAAAAAGTTAAAAATTTTGTCGTAATCTTTCTTTCTTATCCCATCTCCGGAATCCTTAATCTCAAAAATATAATTTTTATTTTCATCAACATAAGTCACTACAACAATTTTCCCGCCGATTTTGTTGAATTTCAAGGCATTTGAAATCAGGTTGAATATCAACTGCTTAAACCTTTTCAAATCCGCTGTTATTTCAACATCCATTAATGTATAGCTGAATTTTATATTTTTTTCCTTTATAATCTCATCAAAACTGTAAATAATATCTTTGATAACATCTTTCGGGCGGAAAGTTTCGTACTTTAACTCGAGCTGCTTATACTCAGATCTTGCCATATCAAGTATATCCTGAATTAAACTCAGTAAAAACCTTGAACTCTTTGAAATATTATCAATATATTTAAAACTTTTTGTTCCCTCAAGTTCACTTTTTAGCATATCCGAAAACCCGATAATAGAATTAAGCGGGGTTTTGTATTCGTGTGAAATGCTTGCCAAAAATTGCACTTTCTCCTGATTAGTCCTTTTTAATTCGTCGTTTAATGAAATTATTTCTATTCTTGAATTTACAGCCTCCATCAAGGATTCAACAATCAATGCATTGCGCTTTTTAAAATTACGATTTTTATTTACCAGCGCAACAAAACCTAAAACCATATTTTTATAATAAATAGGTTCAATTATAACCTGATCTTTTGAAATAGAATTAAGATATTCAATTATATCTTCATTTTCAAAATTGTTAGTCAGCATATCGACACCGACCTTTGAAATCTGTTCTATAGCATGAACCAACCTGCTGCTTTTCTTCTTTCCTTGTGCGTAAGCATAAGTTTTTATTTCAATCGTATTTGTAACACTGCTCAAAAGACAAAAACAAGAAGCTTCCGCACCGGTCAAACTCAAAAATTCAAAAGCAGTAAACTTTGCAAGCTCTTTTGATGTAGAAATCGTGTTTATTTTCTTTAAAAATTTACAAATATTTTTTTCTAATAAAATATTCATTGTATAATTGTAATATGAACAAAAAATTATTTGTATTGTCCGGTTCCTCCGGAGTCGGAAAAGGTACCGTATTAAAGGGATTTCTTGAAAGAAACCCCGATTTTATGCTTTCAATCTCCTGCACAACAAGAAAACCTCGCCAAGGTGAGATTGATGGTGTAAATTATTTCTTTATGACAAGAGAAGAATTTAAAAACTGCATCGAAAACAACAAATTTCTTGAATGGGCTGAATTTGCCGGGAATTTCTACGGAACAAAGAAAAAATACATAAAACAATGTCTTGAAGAAGGCAAAAACGTAATTCTTGAAATTGATACTCAAGGCGCTTTGCAAGTAAAAAAACAAATGCCTGAGGCAGTTTTAATTTTCATAGTTCCGCCCTCGCTTGAAGCTTTGGAAGCACGACTTAGAGGACGTCATACCGAAGACGAAGAAACAATTCAAAAACGCCTTGAACAGGTTAGAGCAGAAATAAAGCGTTCAGAAAATTTTGACTACCGAATAGTAAATGACAAATTAGAAGATGCAATTTTACGGCTTGAAGAAATAGTAAAAGGAGAAATTGAAAATGCTTAGCGGCAAAAATATTCTGATTGGAATTACAGGCGGAATTGCAGCTTACAAAATTTGCGAACTTATCAGAATGTACAAAAAATCCGGCGCAAATGTAAAAATTGTAGTAACTCCAAATGCACTGAATTTTGTAACAAAACTTACACTACAAACTTTAAGTCAAAACAATGTTGCCTCAGAACAATTTGAAATTACGGATTTTAAACCGGAACACATATCTTATGCTGATGAAGCGGACATTTTTGTAATTGCACCTGCAACGGCAAACACTATTTCAAAGATTGCAAACGGGATTGCAGATAACCTTTTAACCTCAATTGCTTTAGCTTTTAAGAAGCCGATTGTTATTGCGCCTGCAATGAATTGCAATATGTGGAGCAACCCTTTTTTGCAGGAAAATCTGAAAAAACTTGAATCACATTCCTACATAATCGTACCGCCCGAATCCGGTTTCCTTGCTTGCGGAACGACAGGAGAAGGAAGACTTGCAGAATTAAGCAAAATTTACGACAAGACTGTCGAAATTCTAAATAACAATAAAAAAATTCTATCAGGCAAAAAAATTGTGATAACAGCAGGCGGAACAGTCGAAGATATTGATC
This sequence comes from uncultured bacterium, assembly GCA_949297715.1. Classification (GTDB taxonomy): domain Bacteria; phylum Cyanobacteriota; class Vampirovibrionia; order Gastranaerophilales; family Gastranaerophilaceae; genus Scatenecus. Next base: position 24,953 of record CASFTJ010000014.1, read on the forward strand.
CTGTAAGATTTATTTCAAATTATTCTTCAGGCAAAATGGGAACAGCACTGGCTGACTTCGCCGACAAACTTGGTGCAGAAACAGTTTTGATTACGACAAAAGATGTTCAAAAAAATTACAAAACCGTAAAAGTTAAATCAGCCCTTGAAATGCAAACAGCATTAACTGAAGAATTTGACACTGCCGATTATATTTTCATGTCTGCAGCCGTTGCGGACTTTAGAGTAAAGGAATTTAACCCGCAAAAAACAAAAAAAACATCTGAAGATACAATTACGCTAGAACTTGTAAAAAACCCCGATATTTTGCAAAATTTATGTAATAAAAAAAATCATGACAAACCTGTAATTATCGGATTTTGCGCAGAAACCGAAAACTTAATCGAAAATGCAAAAAACAAAATTCAAAAAAAAGGCTGTGATTTTATTGTCGCAAATGACGTAAGCAGAAAAGATATCGGGTTTTCGTCAGATGAGAATGAAGTTTATATAATAGACAAAAATCTTGACGTTAAAAAAATTGAAAAACAATCGAAAACAAAAATTGCAGAAGAAATAATTAAAGAGGTATATGAAAAGAGCAGAGATTTATGCACTCATAAATAAATTTGCGCCGCCCGAAACAGCGGAGGAATGGGATTGCGTCGGAGTTTTAGCGGAAAACGGAAATGAAGAAATAAAAAAAATTCTGCTTTGTCTGACCGTAACAGAAGATATTTTTAATCAGGCTCTGGAACAGAAATGCGATATGATAATAAGCCATCATCCGCTTTTTTACGTTCCGATAAAATACAAATCAATAAATATTTTCTGCGCACACACAAATCTAGACCTTGCCAAAGGCGGAACAACCGATACACTTATAAAAAATCTCGGGCTTGAAAAATCTGAAGAAAACGGCTTTGTCAGATATGTAGATTTAACTTCACCTATTTCAGTGAGTGAATTTGTGCAAAAATTAAAAAAACTTTCGCCAAACCTGAGGTACGTAAACAACAAAAACGTAAAAACAATTCAAAAAATAGCTTTTTGTGCAGGAAGCGGCTCAGAATTTATAGAAACAGCCAAAGATGAGGGAGCTGATGCTTTCGTCACAGGTGATTTAAAATTCCACACAGCGCTTGAAAGTCCGATTGTAATTTTCGATATCGGACACTTTGAAAGCGAAATCCCAATATTAAAAGTATTTGAAGGACTTCTGCAAAATAAGGCCGAAATTATTTTGGCAAAAGAAGAAAGCCCGTTTAAAACAATATAAAAAATCAAAAATATTGACAACAAAGATTTACAGAATACAATAAAAAGGTACCCATAATGGGGCGTCGCCAAGTGGTAAGGCACCTGATTTTGGTTCAGGCATTCGGAGGTTCGAATCCTTCCGCCCCAGAGTTCTAAGAATAACAAGACCGAAAAAAATAGTTTTCGGTCTTGTCATGTTTTGAAAGTCATATATTAACATAAGGAGAATTTTATTGTGATTATCGGGATAAATAGCGGATTATCAAACAATACATCGTTTGGAATTACTTTACATAAGACAAAAGAATTGAAAACAATCGCAAAACTTGCACAAAAACAAGGTAAGCAGCAATATTTTGATAATGCTGTTAATCTTTTGAAATTATCTCCACTTGAAGGAGATGTGCTTGTTACCGCAGGCAAAATAAAAACTAATGATAATATCAAATCCTATTCAAGCATTTTTATGATAACCCCGCAAAAAGAGCTTAAAACAAGTAAAATCACATCAAACGCCACTAACAATCCGATTGAATTGGCATTAAATCATTTTCTGGAAATAAACGATAAAAACAGTAGTCTTTTTAAAACACTTTTTTCTAATTAAAAAATAATGTACACAAAACAAGATAATTTGACTTTAACGGAGGGTTAGATTATCATGGGTATATGGAAGGTGAGATGATGATTACGGACGAAATTAAGCAACTAATCATAGATACTCTTGATTTGGAAGATATTACTCCTGAGGATATTGATGAAAATGCACCTTTATTTATTGACGGGTTAGGATTGGATTCTATTGATGCACTGGAACTCGGGATGGCATTAAAGAAAAAATACAATATATCAATAGGTTCGGACAACGACGAAAACAAAGAGTATTTTTATTCGGTTAAAACTCTTGCGGATTTTATCAAAAAACAAACTAAACAGGATTAAGAATGAGCGGGAAATTAACAAAAGACGATATACTGAATAAGCTTACCTCAATACTTGTTGAGGATTTTGAGGTGGATAAAGCTCTTATAACACCAGACGCAAGCCTTTTTGAAGATTTAGACTTAGACAGTATTGATGCGGTAGATTTAGCAGTAAGAGTCCAGCAGTTTACGCAGAAAAAAATTCCGCCTGAAAACTTTAAGCAAATTAAAACCATAAGCGATGTCGTAAATGCTATTGAAGAATTGTTATGAGAATGATTTTCCCGATAATATTTACATTTGCGGTTATTGGCCTGTTCCATTTTACAGGTTTAATTGCTTTAAAATATTATCCGGCAGCAATTAATCTTGCAATTTTCACAATTTTTTTCTCATCAACTTTTACAGAAGAAACCGTTATTCAAAAATTCGCCAGAATCATGGAAGGAAAAGAACTTCCTGATATCGTTAAGGATTACACAAGAAAACTTACTTATGTATGGTGTATTTTTTTGATGTTTAATTTTACGATTTCTTTTGTTACAATATTTATGAGCACTAAAGTGTGGACAATTTATAACGGATGTATTTCATATCTTTTGACAGGGCTTTTGTTCGCAGTTGAATATTTGATAAGACTCCGTTTCAAGAGAAAGTATAATGTTTAATTTTGGTGATGAAAAAATTGTTATGAGAAGTAATGGCAAAAACATTACGCAAAAAGAATTAAAGCAAATAATTCTTCCGATAGTTTGCGCCTTAAAATCCGATAAAAGGAACTTTTTCCTGATAAATTGGGAAGATAATTTCGATTTTATTATAAAATTTTTATCGGGAGTTTTTGCGGGCAAGGAATTGTTTTTACTTTCAGACAGAACAAAGGTGGATAATTTTGGAGATGAATATATAAAAACTTTTACTCCAAAACATGATGAAAATATTAATTTTAATATGCCTGACTTTGAAAAAGTATTTATAAATTTTTACACTTCAGGTTCCACCGGACAACCCAAATGTGCAAGAAAAACTCTTAAAAACACCGTTTTAGAAACTGAAGTTATGAATAAAATTTTTCCAGCAAATCCTGATATTCCGTTTGTCTCAACCGTAAAAATGTCACACATGTTCGGATTTGTCTATGCTTTTTTGTATCCTTTTTTATACGGGCACGTAATTGATACCGATATAATAAAATTCCCCGAACAAATAAAGAGCGGGAAATATGTTTTTGTATCCTCTCCGTCATTTCTAGATATGATGGCAAAATATGATGACAACCCAAATCCGCCGGAGATGATATACGCAGCAGGCGACAAAATGCCGGAAAGAATTTTTGAATATTTTTCCAAAACTTCAAGAATTTTTGACAGCTACGGTAGTACGGAAACAGGTACAATCGGTTACAGAACTTCATTTGACGATGGATATTTAAAAATTTTCGGGGATGTTGAACTTATTCCGGATGAAGATAAAGGCACAATAATAAAATCACCATATTTTCTGGAAGATGAACTTCTCTTAAATGACAACATTGAACTATCAGGCAAAAAATTCAAAGTTCTCGGGCGCAATGACCGCATACTCAAAATTCAAGAAAAAAGAATTTCTGCAGAAGAAATTGAAACTCACTTAAAAAAAGAAGAATTTGTAGAAGATGCTAACTGTTTCAAAATTGGTGATAAAGCAGGTGCCGCAATAGTTTTAACGCAATCTGGCAGAGAAAAACTATTAGAAACAGGAAGTGTGGAGACAATTAAAGGATTAAAGTCGAACTTAAAAAATCATTGCGAAATAATTCCTCAAAGGTGGCGATTTTTACCTGAAATACCAAGAACATCGGCAGGAAAAATTGATAAATCAAAAATTTTTAAAATCTTTAATCTAAATCTTTCATACCCTTTGATTTTTGACAAAAAAATAACAGACGGAACCGCAGAAATTACGCTTGCATTTTTAAGAAACAGCAACTTTTTCAACGGACACTTTCCTGATGTTCCGATTTTACCGGGTGTTGTGCAATTACTTTATGCTCACAATCTGGCAGAGGATGTTTTTGGGATAGAACTTTCTCAGAACAAAATCAAAAAAATAAAATTTTCACGAGTAATAAAACCGGACAAAAAAGTTCTTCTGAAACTTAAAAACAATGAACTTTCCGTAGATTTCACATTTACAGATGAAGAAAAGCCTTTTTCATCCGGAACTTTTATCAAATAACATTTTGATGTATAATTTTTTTCAAAGAGGGCAGTGTATGAATATAGCGGAAGCAGAAACAACTATAGAAGTACAATTTTACGATTTGGATCCTATGAATGTGGTTTGGCACGGCAATTATTTTAAATTTATGGAAATTGCAAGATGCGAGCTGCTAAAAAAAATCGAATACAACTATGATGATATGAAGCTTGACGGGATTATGTATCCTATCGCCAAAACCGAAATGAAATTTATTAAATCCGCAACTTTCGGTCAAAAATTAACAGTCAAAGCTATTTTAGAAGAATTAGAACCGGGCTTAAATATAAAATACATTATAAAGGATTCCGCGACAAATGAAGTTTTATTTAAAGCCAAAACAATGCAAATCTGCGTAGACGTAAAATCAGGCAAAAGCTTATATCAGGCACCCGAAAAATTCAAACGAGGAATTGAATGTTTAAAAAATATTTAATTTTATTTGCAACACTTTTTATAGCTCAAAGCACAATGGCAAACGGGATTTTTGACAATCCGACAACCCCGTGGGATGTAGCAGAAAAGCTTCCGCCGCTAGATAATATTAGTTGCAAATTTACCCAAGAAAAATCTTTCAAAAACAAAACCGTAAAATCAGGCGGAAATTTTGAATTTATAAAAGATAAAGGGGTAATTTTTGAAACACTTTATCCTGTAAAATCGACCTCTACCTATACCTCTGAAGGCAACAAACAAATCAACGGTATCATCACAGGAATTGCCAACAAAAATTATTCTTATATCAATAAAAACTTCAATTTATTTTACATATCATCTGCCACAGATTGGACGCTTGCGCTAAAGCCGAAAGAAAAATCTCCGGCTTTCGGACAGCTTGAAAGTATTATAATAAACGGAACAAACAATATTAATAAAATGATTATAAAAACAACAAACGGGGTAACTACAGAAATAAACTTTTATTGCGGAAAATGAAAAAGATAAATTTATTAAGAATAATATTTGTATTAATTTTGGGTTTGATAACAACTCTTGCACTTTTGAATCCGAAAAAAGTCGAAACCAATTTACTGAAAGCATTTTTTTCGAACGGAATTCAAGATGAAATTTTAATTGATTTAAGCGGGAAATATTCATCAAATATCAACATCTTGCTTGAGAGCGAAAATCTTGAACTTTTAGAAAAAACCCGAGAGAGTTTTGAGCAGAATATTGCGCCTGAAAATTTTATAATTGAGCGCAAAAATTATCAAAAAACCCTTGAATTTTATAAAAAACACAAAAACAGCCTCCTTTCAGAAACTGATTATAAAATTTTAAAGACTGAAAACTATGAAAAAATAAGCAAAAATGCCGTAAATTATTTATATGACCCGTTCGGATTTTCAATATTACCGCTTGAAGAAGATCCTTATCTACTGTTAACAGATTTTGTTAAAAGCCTTGGCTCTGATACAGGAGAACAAAATTCCCTAAACGGCAAGTATTATGAAATTATAAACTTAAAAGCCGACGATAATCTTGCGCTTTCACCATCTTTAATGAATAAAGAAGTAAAAAAACTTGTTGAGCTTCAAAAATATTACACAAATAGGGAATTAAGCGTCTATTTAACCGGAGCACCGATACACGCATATTACGCAAGCGAAAGATCAATGAATGAGATTAATATAATTTGCATAATTTCAACACTTTTTGTCGGGCTACTTGTATATTGGTATTTTCGCTCTTTCAAAATTCTTCTGCCGGTATTAATAAGTCTGGCTTTAGGAATGGGTGTTGGATATTGCGCAACTTCACTTTTATTCAGTTCAATTCACATTTTAACATTTGTTTTTTCAACAACATTAATCGGAATTTGCGTGGATTATTCGCTTCATTATCTTATGGAATCCGATATCAATAAAATATTAAAAAGCCTTACAGTCAGTATATTTTCGACGATTTGCGCACTTTTTATACTTTCAATTTCCGGAATCGAAATTTTAAAACAGATGGCCGTATTTACTGCTGCAGGATTAATTACCGTATATTTAATTGTGGTGCTTTTTTATGAACTTCTTCCGCCGCAAAGGTCAAGAAATAAATTCAATTTCAAATTCAGTAAAATAATTCTTGTCGGAATTTTTCTTGTTATCGCAGCAGGATTATATAAGATTAATTTCAGCGATGACATAAGAGATATGTACAGACCTTCCAAAGAAATGAAAGAGGCAGAGGCTTTGTACAGTGAAGTTACAAACAAAAACCTGAACACTTCTTTTATAGTTGTTGAGGGCGAAAATTTGGAACAAATTCTCGAAAAAGAAGAAGAAATCGCAAAAAGATTAACCGGAAACAACATTTCATATTTTGCCTTAAGTAAATTTATTCCATCCCGAGCCAAACAAATGGAAAACCAAAGTTTAATCAAAAAACTTTATGAAAACAGATTTTCCAAACTTGCAAATTATTTAACAACAGCGGAAATTAAAAAACTGGAAACACCTACACCTATTTTTACAGCAGAAGAAGGTGCAGCAAATATTTCATCAGCCTCGGAATTTTTAATTGACAAAACACACTCAATTATAATTGTCTACGATTTTCAATCTCCTGAGGTTTTAAAGGAAATTTCAAACATAAGATGCATAAATCTTCCGCTGGATATTTCAAAAAGAATAAAAGAAATAAGGCTCGTATGTTTATGGATTTTAGCACCGATATTCATTCTTTTGTATGTAATCTTAGGTTGTATTTTTTCATTTAAAAATGCACACAAAATAATACTTCCATCAATTATTGCAAGCGTATTTTCCATAAGCGCCGTAAGCCTGTTTGGAGATATAAATTTATTTCACATTCTTGCAATATTTTTGATAACAGGATTCGGACTTGATTATTCGGTTTTCAGATTTAACTGCTCAAAAAATTCCAATGATGCAGTATTTATTTCCTGTCTTACGACTGTAATTTCGTTTTCATTATTGGCACTCACAAGTTTTAAACTCATAAGTTCACTCGGTTTTGTTCTGGCACTCGGGCTTTTGAGTTCGTATATTTTAAGCATACTTTTAATATCCAACAATTCAGAACTTACAAGTGACAGCATAAAATCTCTAAAAAGTTTGACTGAAAGATAGGATTTCGGCTTTTTTTGAAGCTTAATTTCAGCTTCATATTCTGTCCAAAATCTATAAAAAGTATCTGCATCTTTTTCTTGAGGGAAAAGATTGTAATATTCAAAAATTTTTTCAAAATTTCTACTTCGGATAAATTCGATATCCGCCCCTAAAGGCTTCTTGTCAAAAGCGGCAAGAACAATATTTTTGCTATGCGATAAACTAAAATTAATTTCACCTGATAAAAATCGCGGTTTTTTATTTTTAATAACGATTTCAGTATCAGAAATATTATAAAAATTTTTGCCGACAAGAAAAACCAAAAATCTTCCCAAAGCAAATTCAATCTGTCTTTTTTTTAAGTTTGAACCGGACGGATAAATTTCAATAATCCTGTCAATTACCGGTTGTGGGAAATTATCAATATCTAAATAAAATATTTCCATGCTAAAATAATACCATGTTAATAAAAAAAGAAGCAAAGATTATCTGAAATGAAAAAATGGTACCAAATAAAAGAACAGGCTGCCGGAGAAAAACGGCTTTGGCTTTCATGGTATGTATATAAGATTTTCGGCAAAAAGGCCCTTTATTTAATTGCGTTTATCGTAACCTTTTTTACATTTTTATTTGCAAAAGATATAAGAAAATATTCTAAAAAATATCTGACTGTAATCTCACCGCTAACAGGATTGAAACCTTCTTTATATAATTCATTCAAACATCTTCTTTCTTACAGTTTTGTGCTTGCCGATAAAATAGAAATTTTTTCCAATAATTTTGACAAAAATAAAATTCTTTTTGCATCTGAAGGTGAAAAAGAACTTTTTTATGATGATTTTTATAAAAAGCAAGGTGTTTTCTGCTTATGTTCGCACGTTGGAAATACGGATGTTATGAGGAGTTTTTTTATCAACAGCGATTTCTGGCCGGAATTTAGAGTAAATGTGTTTTTGAGCCGTACTCAAAGTCAGGTTTTTAATAATTTTATAAGTAAAATTTCAAAAAGAATTCCGCTGAATTATTTTTACGTAGAAGATATCGGAATTTCAACATCAATAAGACTTAAAGAAAGTCTGGATAAAGGCAGTATTGCGTTTATTGCGGGAGACAGGCTCGCTGAAAACGCAAATGCCGCAATTTTTGAATCTGAACTTTTCGGACATAAAATTGACTTGCCTGTCGGAAGTTTCAAACTGGCTGAATTGATGGATGTACCTATTTATTTTGTGATTGCGCTCAAAACTAAAAACGATACTTATACAATCCATTTACAAAAACATAAATTCTCTAACATTGAAAATTTGGAAAAATCTTACGTAAAATTTATAGAAAAAATAGCACTAAAAAGTCCGCTTCAATTCTACCATTTTTATGATTTGTTTAAAGATTAGTATAACTTATGAGAAAATCTTGAAGCTTCTTTCAACGTTCTTTTCGATTACGCTCTTGATGCTGTCGTATTCTGTCTGAAGTGCATTGTGCTCTGTATCAAGTTT
>CASFTJ010000015.1 GCA_949297715.1 uncultured bacterium
GCGTCGTTCCGACGCACCGAATGATAGTTTCGATGCAAAAAATAATTTGCCGCGCTGAACAGGCGCATAAAATCTAAATACTTGTCAAAATTAAAAAGGATTGCTATAATAAAATTGTAGCATAGAAAAGATAAGGAGCTGGAAATGCTTGATATGATTGAATTGCAGGGGGGGGGGGCACCCAAGAATAGCTCCTTAAGAGGGAAAGAAACAGGATTTACATTAGCAGAAGTTTTAATAACTTTAGGGATTATTGGAATTGTCGCAGCACTGACTTTTCCGTCAATAATCGGATATTATCAAAAAAAGGTTTTGCAAGAGCAGTTTAAAGTAGCATATTCAATGCTTTTACAGCTTTTGCTAAAATCAGAAGTTGATTTAGGCGGAAAAGCTGAGTGTTATTATTGGGATAAAAATCCTTATGGAGGTGTTGTTTGTATAGAATATGATGATAGAGGTGCATGTACAAGATATGAATTAGCAGATGGTAGTCCTGTGCCATCAAATTATAATGGTAATATGAGTGAATGTAAGGTGCTGCTGGATAATATATTATCTAATGTTGAAGTTATCTCAAAGTGCGAAGGAAATGCCTATCAAAAAGGCTGTATACCTGAATATGAGGGGTATGATACTGTTCAACAAGTAAGATCCTGATATGACTGATGATGAGGCATACAAAGCTACTGCTAGTTGCGCTGAGTTTAGAAAAGAGTCAATTCTTAATAATAAAACAGCTTATGTCTTTAAAAATGGAATAATATTTATACCTTATACCCCAAAAACTCCTTTGTATATAGTAGATATAAACGGTAAAAAAGGACCTAATAAATGGGGATATGATTTGTTTACATTAAGGGTAAAATCAAATAATTTTAAACCTTTAAAAATTGATGATGGGGTTTGCATGAAAGCGCATAAGGGTGGATATACAACTGCTGAAATGATAAAGAATCTCTATTCTAAAAAGTAGTAATTAATTTAACTTTTTGCAAACGAAAGAAACATCGTGCATCGTTCTGACGCACCAATATAATTTTAAAACAAGTTTAGTTGTGTTTGTAATTGAAAAATTTAAAGCGAAATTTTTGTGTTAAAATCAGGTTATGATTTTGATTGGCGAAAATATCCATGTCGTTTCCAAAAATGTTAGAGAAGCACTTTTAAAACGTGACGAAAGTTTTGTAAAAAAGCTTTTGGATATTCAAAGCGGTATGGATTTTGCAGATTTGAATGTCGGCCCAGCAAGAGGTGAATTAAGCGGAATTTTAAGTTGGATTTGTCCGATTGTTGAAGAAAATTCCGATTTAAAAATTTGTTTGGATACGACAAATTTTGATGAAATTGAAAATGTTTTTAATATTATAAAAAATCCTGAAAGAGTGATTTTGAACAGTACAACTGGTGATGATTTAAAGCTTGAGCAGATGACGGATTTTGTTTGTGAGAAGGGGTGCGGTTTAATTGCTCTTACAATGACAAAAGAAGACGGAATTCCCAAAAGCTGCGACGGGCGAATGGAGATTGCGTTTAAAATTTACGAAAAATGTTTGGAAAAAAATATTGCGGACAAAGTTTATTTTGATCCGCTTATATTACCAATTAAGGCAGATCAAACTCAGGCAAAAGAGTCGCTTGATACTTTGAAAATGCTCAAGGAAGCTTTTGAAGTTCCTGTTAAAACCGTAATCGGACTTTCAAATATTTCAAACGGGGTACCTGAGAAGTTAAGGAGATTAATTAACAGAGTTTATGCGGTGCTTGCATTTGGTGCAGGGTTGGAGGCTGTGATTATGGATGCTTCGGACTGCGAATTAAAGAAAATTTTTAAAATGCTTGAAGCTCAAAATCCTCAAAATTCTTTAGATAAGCTTTATTTAAGTTTATGTGAAATGATTAAAAATTTTGGGGATTTGGAAGATATTGAATATGACAAAAAAGATTGTGAACAGGTAGAGATTATAAAAACTTGCGAAGTGTTGTTAAATAAAAAAATATATTCTGACAGTTTTGCACAAGTTTAATTTTTATGCTAATATATTGCTAAAGATACACAATGTTATTTGTAAAGGGTTGAGGTTATTATTAAAATCAGGAGCGGGAAAATTAAAAAGCAGTTATTAACAGTTTCGGCAATTTTAGCGTTAATGTTAACGGGTGTTCAGGCAGAGGCTTATATGTCGCCTGAAGCAAATTCTTTATATCAGCAGGCTTGTTCTTTAGAGTATCAGCATAATTTTGATGAAGCTATTTTGAAGATTCAGGAAGCTATTAAAATAGCAGGGGATGATGCACTTCTTTATACAAAGCTTGCCGGACTTTTGACGGAAACAGACAGGTATGATGAAGCAATTGAGGCTTATAATACGGTTGTAAAACTCAGACCTGATGATGCTTTTGTGTATATCAGTATCGGTAATATTTACGAAACACAATCTAAGTATATTCAGGCGCTCGAAGCGTATAATCAGGCGCTTAAACTTTTCCCGCAGTACAAGTATAATTATTTAAATATCGCAAATGTCGAATATTTAATGAACGATTATAATGCGGCGATTGAAAATTATGAAAAGTTTTTGGAAACTTATTCCAACCATAAAGAAGCAAGAGAAAGTCTTGCAAATGCCTATCTTTCGGCGAATAAACCTGATAAAGCCGTTGAAGAATATTCAAAGCTTTATGAAGCTGATCCTGCAAATTTTAAGTATAATTCTAACTACGGTCTTGCATTATTTCAAACAGAAAATTACGCTAAATCTGTCGAATTTTTGGAAAGAGCTATTGAGCAGGAACCTGACAGTTTGTCTTCACACATAAGCCTTGCGCTTTCCTATCAGGAACTTAATAAAAAAGAAGAAGCTTTAAGACAATATGAAATTGTATTTAATCAGGCGCCGAATTTGCATTCAATAAGGTTTGATTATGCAAATCTTCTTGCGGATATGGGTAGAAACGGTGAAGCGATTGCACAATATAAAATTTATGCTGAAAATTATCCTGAAGATGTCAGAACTTTTAAAAATATGGCAATTGTTTATAAAAGACTTAATGATTACGATAATACGATTGCTAATTACGAGAAAGCTCTTGCACTTGACGGTAAAGATTTGGATATTAAAAAAGAACTTGCAACTTGCTATCATATGAAGAAAGACTACGCCAGTGCGCTTAAATATTATGATGAAGTTCTGCAAGCAGAACCGAATAATTATGATGTTAAAGTAAACAGAGCAATAGCACTTCACGCTCAGGAAAAATATGAAGATGCAATATCAGTTTATAAAGAACTGCTTACTCAAAAAGAAAATCCGATAATAGAAAGTAATTTAACTGATGCTCTTGTGGCACAAGGAAAAATTGATTTTGATTTGAAAAATTATTCAAAAGCATCGGAAGAATTTGAACAGGCGATATCCAGAGGAACGAAAGACGGATTTGCATACTATGGGCTTGCAAAATGTTATCGTGTTAGCGGCGCAACTAATAAAGTCGGCGAATTGTATGAAAAAGCGGTTGAATTGTCACCGCAGCAGAAATTGTTTAGTGATGAATATGCTGAATTTATTGCGGAAGTAAATGCTGCTGAGGCAGCTGCGCAGGCTTCGACTGTACAAACTCAATCTGCAAATGATATGCGGCCTGTTGAATTGGAGGTTCCTGCGGATACTTCTAAGCAGACTTCGGATGGCAAGCTTCCGTCTATAAGTGTTGAGGATAAAGATAAAAATGTTGTTAAAGTTGCAAATGTCGATAAAAGTAAAGATTTAATCGCTAAAGGTGATGAAGCTTATAAAAAAGACAATTTTAGCGGTGCTGTTGAAAATTATAAAGCAGCTTTGAAAATTAATGCAAATGATGAGGAAACCCTTCTTAAGCTTGGTAATATTTATAAAATGCAGAATGATAACAGCAAAGCGCTTGATTTTTACAAAAAAGCTATTTTTGTAAATCCTGACTATGCTGACGGATGGTTTAACCTTGGACTTGTATATGCTAATGACAATAATATTTCAAAGAGCAAGGAATGTTTTGAAAAGGTAATTTCTTTGAATGCTGAATATGCTTATGCTTATTATGCTCTTGCGATTGCGTATGAAGAAGAAGGTAATAAAGCGGAAGCGATAGAAAATTACCGTTCGTTTTTAAAATATAACAAAGATTCCAATATGGTAAAAGTTGTGGAAGACAGGATTAACATTTTACAGTAATGCGAAAGATTTTATTTACGGTCTGTATATTATTCATAATGCTTTTCACAACTGCCTGTGATGAGGAAAAGCCCGGAATACTTTTTAACAAATATCCGATAACGATTGATACCGTTATGGGGCATGAGCAGGTTTTTGAAAGAGGAACAAGGATTTATTATCTTGTTGTTATGCCTCAGAAAATTCATTCAAGATTTATGTATCTGCAAATTGTAAAAAAAGATAACGATTACGGCAGACTGGGGTATAAAGTTTATTATGGTAAAGACATAAGATTAAAGGATGAGCAGGTTTATTATTATGACGATTATATAGTTATAAACCAGTCCGGTGATTATGTAATGCAGGTTTTTTCACGTGACAACCCGAGAACCCCTTTAACTATGAACGAGTTTTGGGTTAAGTAAAGATTTTATATAAAATCGGAAATATCTCGGAATACTTCTTTGCGGTTTATATCCTCTTTTGATATCGGAAAATCTTCTCTTAAATTTGCAAGTTTTGGAGTTTCAGACTTGTTTTTTAAGTTAAGCTGAATTTCGGTCGGGAAAAATCTTGCGTAATCCATGTGATAAACTTTCCCGTCTGTGTCAATAAATTTCATCCCTAAATATCTGTGGTATCTTCCGCTGGTTTTTAAATCCTGCGCCATAATAACTGTGGATTCTGTGTGGTCTTGCAGCGGGGCTTTTATTTTAAAATCCTGCATAAATTTTCCCATCCTGCCTGAAGAGTTTAAATTAGCGTCAAATCTATAAATTTTGGAAAAATATAAATCTATTAGATTTTCAATTTCAGCTTTAGATTTTACATATTTTTGTTCACCTTTAAGATCGGCGTAGTACATTTTGGCAAGTTTGTTAAGAACATCATTACTAAGCTCAAACATTGCTGAAAAATCAAAATATTGGGCATTTTTTGCGTTATCCCCAAAACATCTTGACATTACATTAAATTTTTTATCTTTAACAAGCGGTGTAAAAGTAAACAATGCATTTGCAATTCTGTCGGTAAATTTGTTTTTAAGTCTTAAATATTTTTCTTTGTCCCCGTTTTTGAGTGCTTTAACCGCTGCAATATAAGTTGCGTTAAAACAGTTGAACGAAAGACTGAAAGCATTTAATTGAGTCATATTTTCAGGTTTTGAAAAATATTCGGCATATTTTTCTGCACGTTCTTGAAGCTTTTTATTGTTCGGATCCCACCCTGAAGTATCAAAAACTGTTTTTCTGCCTAACGAATTGTATAACTCGCTTGAAAGTTTTGTAAAATCGTAAATATTTCCTTTTTTATCCTTGATTGCAATATCCATACAATCGGAATCGTAAAAAAGTTCCGTCGATCTGTATAATAGAGTATCATTTCCGGAAGTCATGTTTTCACCAAACAAAGGCAGATTTCCCAGCCGTTTTCTAAGTTTTTTATATCCGTCTGTAATTAGTTTGAAATCCTCCCAGGACATTTCTCTATTTGAAGGTTTTGCATCAGCATAACAATATCCGCACATGTTTTTGCACCCTCGCTTAACTGCAATAACGTGAAGGTTTTCGCTCATATATTGAATATCTTTCATCGAAAGCCCTTTGAAAACCTCAATTCCGTATTGAATTCCTTCCATTGTTTCCATGCTTAGGTTTCTAAAAAGAAGCTTGTCTCCGTTTGGTTCTTTTGCAAGCTCTTTTTCAACAGCTTTTGCGTATTTTTTAACTTTTAAAAAGTTCAAATACTCTATAATGTTTTTTGTTAAGCTGCCTTCAAATGCAGGCATGTTGGAATTTGGAGAGCTGACGGAGGAAGAAAAATAGTTTTGCTTGGGGTTTTGTTGGCTCTTATTGCTTGAAACAATGCCGTTGTTATTTATATTTCTGTAGTAATAGTTTGCGGTAATTCTCATACTTTTTCAAAAACTCCTAAAAATAAATTTTGCTATATGTAACAAAATGTAAATTCCAAAATAAAAATTAGTCAATTAATTTTATTAAATATTTTTTATATAAATACACAATAAATGGGGATATTTTGAAAGGAGATTTATTATGGGATTAATTGTACCTAAAAATGTTTATTCAGCTAAGAATGCTTATGAAGGTAAAAATGTAAAGGTTTCAGAAAACAATGGTAAGAAAACTGAAACTTTGTACAATGCAGATGGTCAGGTTTTAAAAAGGACAATATTTGTAGACAGAAATAAAGACGGTAAATATGATATGTCAGAAGCTGTTTCAGTAAAATTTTATGACGTTAATTCAAAATCTGCCAATACCAGAGAATATAGAGATTTAGATAATGACGGAAATTATGATGAAATTGTAGAAAGCGACTGGACAGGTTTTGAAACAATCAAAAGACGTAACGGAAATGGAAGTCCAAATGCCTATAAGATGAGTGATGTTTATGGTTCAAAAAGCAATACAATAGGTGAATGGTTTAAAATAGATACACAAAATTCAAACAAGATGTTTTTAAAATAAAACATCTTGTTTAAGAGGTCATATATTAATTTAAAAAATTAATTTTCGTCGTCAATCAGTTTAGTTTGTTCGACATTGAAATCTTCAGCAACTGCCTTTTGCATATCGGCAGGAATTGCGGTTTCATCTTCTTCAGGGTTCAGGATTTTATTAACCGAAACAACGGTATCATTATCCATCAAGTTTTGGGCTCTGACGCCTGTTGCTGGTCTGCCCTGACAGCTTATTGAACCTGCATTAATACGGGTTACGACGCCGTTTGCCGTTACCATCATAATGTCGTCGGATTCTTTAACGATTGTAAGTGCAACTAATCTTGATTTAGGTGATTTAAATTTAGTTGCGATAAGTCCTATTCCGCCTCTGTTTTGGCTTCTGAATTCGGACAATTTGGTACGTTTGCCAAATCCGTCAGATGTTACGACAAGAAGATCCGCATCATAGTTTCTCGGAACTATATCGCAGCCGACGATTGTATCACCTGTTCTAAGTTTCATAGAAGTTACACCTCTTGCGCTTCTGCCTAAAGGTCTTAGATCTTCAATCGGGAATCTGATTGCCATACCGCATGAGGTTCCGATAATGATTTCATCGTGTGCGGTTGCAAGTTTAACCCAGCAAAGCTCATCGCCTTCTTCAAGTCCGATTGCGATAATTCCGTTGCGGCGGATATTTGAGAAGTTGTCGAGTTCTATACGTTTGATGTAGCCTTTTCTTGTCAGCATAATCAAATTCAAATCATGTGAGAATGTGCTGACAGGTACAACTGCTGTAATTGTTTCATTTTGTTCAATCGGAAGGACATTTACTATCGGCAAACCTTTTGCCTGGCGTCCGCCTTCTGGGAAGTCGTATACATTCAGACTGTAAACAGTTCCTTTTGATGAGAAGAACAGAACTTTATCGTGCATCATTGCCGTAAAGAAGTGCTGAATATCATCATCTTCTTTTGTTTTTATACCTGATTTACCTCTTGTTGCGCGGTTTTGGCGCTCAAATGTGTCAAGTGAAATTCTCTTTAAATATCCCTGATGAGTTATAAATACAGCCATCGGAGTGTTTGGTGTTAAATCTTCAATGGTTACTTCACCTTGTTCCGGCAGAATTTGAGTTTTTCTGTCATCTCCGTATTTTTCTTTATCTTCGAGAAGTTCTGTTTTAATAATTTCAAGAATTTTGTGACGGCTTGCAAGAATTTCTTCATACTCTGCAATTTTCTTAACAAGTTCATCATATTCAGCCTTAACTTTATCCTGTTCCAATCCTGTCAATCTGCGTAATTGCATTTCAAGAATTGCGTTCGCCTGATCGGTGTCAAGCCCGAATCTGCTCATCAAACCTTCTCTTGCATCGTCGGTTGTTTTTGAATTTTTGATTAATTCAATAACTTCATCAATTGAGCCTAATGCGATGATTAAGCCTGCTAAAATATGGGCTCTGATTTTAGCTTTTTTAAGGAAGAAAATAGTTCTTCTTGTTACAATTTCAACCCTGTGTTCAACAAATTCGTCTAAAACCTGTTTCAAATTCATCAATCTTGGCTGCTTGCCGCAAAGAGCAAGCATATTTACGCCGAAAGTTGTTGAAAGTTGAGTATATTTGAACAAATTATTTTTAACAACATCAGGTTTTGCATCACGTTTAAGCTCAATAACGATTCTCATACCTTCACGGTCGGACTCGTCACGAATGTCGGAAATTCCTGTAATTCTTTGATCCTTAACAAGTTCTGCGATTTTTTCGATAAGCATTGATTTATTAACCTGATAAGGAATTTCAGTCACGACGATTGCTGTTCTTGCCTGACGTCCGCCGCCTCCTGCAATTTCTTCAATAGTTGCAACGGCTGACATTTTTATTGAGCCTCTGCCTGTTTCGTAAGCCTGCTTAATATCGTTCAAACCGATAATAGTAGCCGCTGTCGGGAAGTCAGGGCCTTTAATATATTCCATAAGTTCACTAACCGTAATATCGGGGTTGTTAATAAGAGCAACCGTACCGTCAACGATTTCGCATACGTTATGAGGCGGAATATTTGTTGCCATGCCGACTGCGATACCTGAGCATCCGTTCAGCAAAAGCATCGGAAGTCTAACAGGAAGAACTGAGGGTTCCTGCAATGAGCCGTCAAAGTTCGGTTCAAATTCGACTGTTTCGCAGTCAATATCAGCAAGCATTGATTGAGTAATTTTATGCATGCGGGCTTCTGTATACCTCATCGCAGCCGCCCCGTCACCGTCGACTGAACCGAAGTTTCCGTGACCGTCTACTGTCAGATATCTTGTTGAAAAGTCTTGTGCCATACGAACAAGAGCTTCATATACGGCACTGTCGCCGTGCGGGTGGTATTTACCGAGAACTTCACCAACGATACGGGCGCATTTCTTAAACGGTTTGTCAGGTGTCATCCCTAATTCGTTCATTGCATACAAAATACGTCTGTGAACAGGTTTTAAGCCGTCCCTTACATCCGGCAGCGCACGACCTACGATTACACTCATTGCATAATCTATATATGAACGCTTCATTTCTTCTCTTATATTTACCGGAATTATCTTCCCGTCACTAAACATACTTTGTTGATTACTCATCTCTTACCTCAGTCTGATTATTTCTATTTACTTTTAATCTTTTTATCCATGAAAGCTGTTTATACCTAAAACATTCAACAAGTCTTTTAATTTTATATTTATTATTTCCCTAAGTGTCTGTTTAAAAGAAAACTTGCTTCCACTCCTACATTGTACCATAAACACGTGATTTTGGACAATTTTAAATTAATCTTTACATAGGGTAAAGTTATGAAAATATTTTTGAATTTGTACAGGGATTTAATTTGTGCTAATAATTAAGATATGGCAGTTTATTTTTTCTACGGCGACGAAGATTTTAATATAGAAAAAGAAATCGACAAGCTGAAAAAAGGTCTTGATAAGAATTTTTTGGAAATGAGTTTTAAAACTTATGACAATCCGAAGTTTCCGGATTTAATTTCGGTTTTGCGCTCACAGCCTTTGATGTTTGGGAAAATGCTTGTGGTTATAAAATGTTTGGATTATTTTACGAAGACTTTTGACGACAAACAGATAAAAGAAATTGAATCAGCTTTAGAGAATAATAATGAAAATCTTGATATAGTTTTTGTGGCGGAACTTCCTCGTGACGGCGGTAAGAAGCTTGACAGCAGAAAGAAAATTTTTAAAATTCTCTCAAAATATAACGCAAAAGAATGTGCTTCAATTCCGAGTTACAAGACGGCAGAACTTGAAGATTGGGTTAAAAGGGAGGCAAAGGCTAAGTCTTTGAAAATTAATCCGGATGCAGTTACTTCTTTAATTATTCAGGTCGGAAATAATTTGCGCCAGCTTGACGGCGAGTTGGAAAAACTGAAGCTTATGTGCTATCCCGATAAAGTTGCAACAAAAGAAATGATTAAAGAAATTTGTATTTCAAACGAAGATTTATTTGCGTTTTCTGATTATTTGATGTTGGGAGAAAAAGATAAGGCGCTTTTGGAATACAGAAAATTATTGGAGAAAAAATATCCGCTTGAGATTTTGTCAACTTTGCAAACTATGCTGAGAAGATGGATTATAATCAAGGCAAAATCGTCTGAGCTTTCTCCTTTTGAGCTTGGAAAATTGACCGGACAGCACGAATATGTTGTAAAACTTTCTATTCAAAAACTTAAAAAAACAAATTTGAAAGATCTTGTAGCGATGAAAAAAAATCTTACTGAAGCGGAATACAGAATAAAATCAGGGCAGTCTTTTAACGTGGAAGATGAGGTGGAAAATGCTTTCCTCAAATAAAATCAGAGAAGATTACCCGAAACTTATCGAATATTTTGAAAGCGGGATTAATAATCCCCAAAGAAGTATCGCACATTGTATTCTTCTTTATGGAAATGATTTGAATGCTCAATATCAAATTGCACTGGAAGTTGCAAGAATGCTTAATTGTAAAGGTTCCCGCACCCCAGATTGCGATTGTTTAAATTGCCGCTGGATAAGAGAAAATAATCACCCCGAAGTTAAAACAATATCCAAAGTTGACAACAAACCCTCCGATGATGATGCTAAAACCGTAATTTCAATTTCGCAGGCAAGAATGATTAAGAATGATTTGATGGTTTCGTCGGATTATCATAGAGTTTTAATTTTTTGCGACAAAGATAAGGACGGAAATATTTGCCCGTTGAATGAGATTAATTTTCCTGAAGCTGCTGCTAATGCTCTTTTGAAAACTTTTGAAGAACCGCCTTCCGGTACGACTTTTTTCTTTCTGACAAAAGACAAAACCGATGTAATTACAACGGTGCTTTCTCGTGCGCAAAGCTTTTTTGTGCCGTCAAAACTTTCCGAAGACAGAGATTTTTCAATAGTTAAGGATTTAATGGATTTCTTTTTGGAAATTGAACGTTCTCAAGTTTTGGAATTTAGTGAAAAGCTTACTGAACTTTCTCAGGAGCACGAACCTTTGTTAATCTTAACTCAGATGCAAAACTATCTTGCGGCAATAGTTTCAGGTGGAAGTTTGTCCAGAGCAAAACAGTATGAATTTATTAAATATATGAAGTTAATCGAAAATGCGAAAAAACAATTTGATGTGAATATGAACCCGCAGATTGTTTTTGAAACTCTCAGCCTGAATCTTGTTTTGTGATTTTTAACAAATTGATTATCGGACGTTTCTTATTTATAATTTAGGCATGAAAAAGTTCGACATATTCAACCGTTTTAGGGATGCGGTAATTATTGTAAACAACAGCGGGGATGTTGTTTATAAAAATAATAAATTTAAAAGATGGTTTTCGGAGTTTTCGGGGCTTAAAAAATTTTCGCATAATGTGAATTTTGATATCTGCCCGCTTGAAAGTGATAATATCCGAAACTATTCTCCCATCTATAATGCGCTGATTTCTAAAGAGGATTTTTCAGCAAGAATTTCTTACCAAAGTGAAACCGGAGAACTTAAATATTATGACCTTTTTGCTGCTAAAAGATGGCGTTATACTATAATGTTTTTTTCTGACATAAGCGCCGAAACAGAGCTTAATTCAATTGAAAAACAAAATCAAAAACTTAAAGAACAAATAAATATTCTTGAAAAACAAAACGAAGATTTGATGAAAATTAAACAAAAAGCGCAATCCCAAGCTATCCGAATTGCACTTATAAACAAAGTTTCCAACACAATCAGAGAGTCGATGGATTTGTCCGTAATTTTGGTTTCAGCGTTGAAAGAATTGTCTGTAATGTTCGGTGCTTTTAAAACTTATTATGCATCTTACAATGAGAAAAAATTTTTTATAGAAGAAGTTTATCCGTCTAAAAATTCCGAGTTAAAAAAAGAATTTGAATTTGATGAAGAAACGGCTGAAACTATTCTCTCACAAAGGATTTCGATACAGTATATTTTGAAAGAATTTAAAAATGCCCACCCGTTTAAGCAGCCTGTAATGCGGATTGCTCTTCCGGTTTTTCATCTCCAAAACCTAATCGGAGTGATAGTTTTGCTGAGTTACAACAAAAGGGAATTGAATGAAGAATTGGAAATTCTGGAAGCAATCTCTTCGCAATTAGGAAACGCAATTATAAGAGCCGAACTTTATAATAAAAATATTCAAACCGTTCATCAGCTCCAGAATGCATTGAAAGAGCTTAAAGAAACACAACTTCATTTGATAAATTCGGAAAAAATGGCATCTCTCGGTCAGCTTGTTGCAGGAGTAGCCCATGAAATTAATACTCCGGTCGCTTCAATTAAATCGAATAATGCAATACTTTCAAAGTTTATTCCCCGCATAGAAGATGCTGAAATATCCTCGATACTTGCTGATATCAATGAAGTTGACCGTGAAGCAATACAAAGAATCAGCCATATGGTAACTTCATTAAAAAAATTCGTTCGTCTTGATGAAGCCGAACTTCAGGAAGCCGATATTAACAAAGAGCTGGAACTAACGCTGGACTTGATTCGCCACGAAACAAAGAACAGAATAGAGATTGAAAAACATTACGGAGATATCCCTCTTATAAAGTGCTATCCGAATATGCTAAATCAAGTATTCACCAATGTTTTGGTCAATGCTTGCCAGGCAATTGAAGGGTGCGGAAAGATAACAATAACGACTTCTTAT
Organism: uncultured bacterium; assembly: GCA_949297715.1. Lineage (GTDB taxonomy): Bacteria > Cyanobacteriota > Vampirovibrionia > Gastranaerophilales > Gastranaerophilaceae > Scatenecus. The sequence continues at coordinate 12,822 of CASFTJ010000015.1, forward strand.
GAGGCTAAAACTTTGACTGTGTCTATAAAAGACACCGGAAAAGGAATTGAAAAATCAGAAATTAATAAAATTTTTACAGCCGGATATACTACAAAGGGAGTAGGAGTCGGAACAGGATTAGGATTAGCGATTTCTGCAAAGATAATTGAAAAGCACGGGGGCGAAATTATTGTAAACAGTGAGGTCGGCAAAGGTACCGAGTTTATTATTACTATCTGTAGTGAGTAGTATGTATTAAAAAATGTTACAAATTTGATTTACATATAATTGAATTTCATCTTATATTTAAAAAACAATCATTAAATTTGAACAAATAATATAACCGGCGCATGACAGAATGCAAAAAATAGTTTATATTATAAATATAAAGTGTGAGTGTTACCCTTTATAAAAAATTTTACTAAAGACAGATATCCCGCAGTAAAAGATTTAAATTGTAAACAAATTTTAATATAAGTAGGTAAAAAGGCAATAATATTCTAACCAAATTTTTTATAAAAGTATAGTGTGTAGAATATTTTTGTAGTGTCGGAGGAAAATGATGACAATTAGTGTGAACAGCAAGAAAAAACAGGTGAAGAAAACTTTTGATGAATTGTTGATGGATTTGAGAACAAGTAATTCAGAAAAAGTAAGATATAATGCAGCCCGTGTTTTAGGCGAAATGGGTGATTCAAAAGCTGTTGAACCGTTAATTGATGTTTTGAAAAATGATAAAAACGGTTCCGTCAGATTGTATGCAGCGCGCGCTTTAGGTGAACTTGGCGACAGCAAAGCTACAACTCACTTAATTGAATCTTTGCGAGAAGACAGAAATGTCGATGTTAGAGTACGTGCTGCCCGTGCATTAGGTCGTTTGGGCGGCGCTATTGTTGTTGAACCGCTTGTTGAAGCGTTGAATGACGAAAACCCGCAAGTGTGTATTACTGCAACTGATGCTCTTATTGAAATAGGCGATGTCGCAACTGATGCTTTGATAGCATCACTTGATCATGAAAAAGTTAACGTACGCTGCGATGCAACAAGAGCATTGGGCGAAATCGGAAACAAAAAGGCAGTTGATAAAGTCATTAATATGCTTTATGACGAATGGGTAAACGTTAGAATTTATGCGGTTACATCTTTGGGTAAATTGAATGATACAAAAGCAGTTCCGGCTTTGATTGATGTAATGAAAAACCGCAACGAAAATGAACTTGTTAGAGCCGGAGCAGCAGCAGCTTTAGGAGTATTGAGAGATCAAAGAGCATTGCTTCCTTTAAGAGAACTTATTATGGAAGCTGAAGAACTCGGCGAACTTGAAGATACTGCTTTGAAATCATTCAAGAAAATTATGGCTGCAAACTGGCAATCAATTCCGGGCGCAACTGCTCAGAAAAAACCGGCTAACGCTTTTTAATTGAAACCAATAGTTTGAAATAATTCTCAATAATGTATGTACAAAAAAAGACCGCTTAACCCGCGGTCTTTTTAATTTTATAAATTAAAAAATAATTACCAGGGATAATCTTTTTTTATTTCCCATCCGTCGTATTCAATTAATTTCGAACAGTAGCAGCCAGGGCCTAAAACTCCTCCTTGTGCATTTGGGTTGCACTGACCGCTTGTTCCATTTTCTGCCATAAGAGCTTTTCTTGACCAACTCCAATCTTTATATTGGTCATAGGTTTGGAATTGGTTGTTTACTATGCTAAAGACAAATAAGTCTCGTCCCATTTTATTAGGTGATTTATTTCCGTTTATATCAACTGCTATATGAAAAGGGTTATTAAATGCTCTTACTATTATAATAAAAATATATGTACCATCTTCTAATACTAATGTTGGGTGAGCAGGGTTATGTTTTTTTCCACCTAAATCAGTATAGTTGTATGTATTAGATTCTTTATTGATTATTGTTCTAAGATATGGTGCGTAATATGTTTGTAAAAACGTATTTTCATCCAAATTATAGTCCCAGTCTTCAACATTTCCATATTTGGATTTTGCAAATTCCGTTGCTTGTTTTAATGTTGAATATACCTTTTTTAGTTGGGTTGTTGTTTGCTTTTTTTGATACTTGCTAATAATTGACGGTAAGGTCATAGCAATTACAATTCCAAGCACGCCAAGTGTGATAAGGACTTCTGCCATTGTAAATGCCGTTTTTTTTAGATTACGTACCTTTTTTTCTAACATATCTGTCCTTTCAATTATTTGTAAATTATTAAATTTTTCAATAAAAATAATGCATTTATTAATTGCATAGTACATTATATAGTGCATTTTGTCAATTTAATTTCGCAAAAATTCATTAAATAGTATGATTGTACAATGAATAGTGAATATAGATTGGATTTGGATAATTTAAAAGAGCAAATAAAATATCTTGCAGCAGTTCAGGGGATAACGATGAACAAATTGAAGCAAGAAGTAAATTCCAAATACAATAAAACTGACAGCGTAAGAAATTTAGGCAACAAGCTTAGAAATAAGACATTTAGAGTTTCTGAACTTGCTGAAATAGCAGATATTCTGGGGTATGAAATTTATCTGCACAAAAAAATGGTTTAAATTATTTCAAAAATATTTTGGCGGTTTCAATATCAAATTGAGTTGTAATTTTTATATTTTTATAACTTCCGTCAAGAATATAAACCGTTTCACCTAAAGCCTCAAGCATTCCGGCATCGTCTGTGAAGTTTTGATCTTTAAGTTTGTCGTGAGCTTTTTTAATCAGTTTATATTCAAAAGCCTGTGGGGTTTGTGTGTTGTAAAGTTTTGAGCGGTCAATAGTGCGGATAATTTTTCCGTTCTCAACTTCTTTAATCGTGTCGATTGTTTTGGTTGCGACAGTAAGCGCCTTCATATCCTTAACCATTTCAATGCAGTTGTTTATGATATCAGTCGTAACCATAGGTCTGGCTCCGTCATGAATTATCACATAATCGCATTCGGATTTTTGAAGTCCATTGTAGACCGATTGCTGGCGTGTTGTCCCGCCTTCGGTAAAGGTTATTTTTTCGTAATCTTTGAAAATTTCTTTTAATTCATCCATTATTGAAATGTGAGAACAAACGATAATTTCATCAACATTTGAGGCTTCAAAAGCGTCAATCGTGTATTTTATAATCTCTTTATCATAAACTTTTTCAAGAAGTTTGTTCTTGTTTCCAAACCTTGAAGAGGTTCCTCCTGCTGTTATAACGGCATTAATTTTCATCTTAAAACTCCCGCATAAATCTTATATAATAAATTCTACCATAAAAATATCGTAATTAAATTTAACATGATACTTGATTTATTTGATTTTTAATATATTATAAGATTACACAACTAGCTAGAAAAGGAAATTTATTATGTCAAAAAAATGTGATGTATGCGGAAAAGAATCTTTAAAAGCAGCAAAATTAACATTCTCTCATAAACAAATCGTGCACCGTCAGATGCCGAACCTTCAGTCTGTAAAAGTTAACGTAAACGGTCAGACAAAGAGAATTAATGTTTGCACTTCTTGCTTAAGAGCAGGTAAAGTTCAAAAAGCTGTTTAATCTTTTGATTACGCAAGATTTTATTTTTAAAAAGAGCCTTGATTATTCAAGGCTTTTTTCAATGTCGTAAGGATTAACAAACTTTTTACCGCTTGGTGTTTTTGTATTAATTTGCGGAGCTTTTGGAGCAGGATATTCTTGCGGAGATAAAATGTTTTCCAAATCCTCCGGAACTAAATTAGAATCAAAATTAAAATCAAGATTAAAATTTTCTAACATTTTGACAAGTTTAAGAATATTCATATCCATATTCAGGATAACACCGATTTCTTCTCCTTCCTGAAATGAAGGAGGCGGAAAAGGAGAAGATTTTTTAACCGCACTAATTACACGATTGTCGTAATCTGTATTTCCTGAAGTTTGTGTTATTTCATAACTTAAAAGTTTGCCGTTTTTGTCGACTTTGAAAGTAACAATCGTTGCAAGATTACCGTCGGTTGAAGGAAGCTCAAAATTTTTGATAATTTTTTTGCCGACTTCAAGAGAATAAGCCTGCAATTCAGGATCTCCAAGCATTGGACTTACGACGGTCATATCAGAAGAAAAATCCTGTGCAAAGACTTTTCCTGATAAAATTAAAATAAAAATTATTGTAATAAGTATTTTTTTTAACATATTTTTCCTATTTTTTGTTTACATCCATAACGTAATAATCAAAGGTCATAATAATATTTATTTCTTTCAAATTTTTGTCTGTATTTTCAGGGAAAGCATCAAACGGTTCGGTATTTTTGATTGCGGCAACAGCACTATCATCATTGATTTTGTTGCCTGAGCTTTGTTTAATTTCGCAAGAAAGAAGCTTACCATCTCTGCTTATTTTAAATTGAACTTTTGCAACCCCGCCGTTATTTGTAACAGGAAGCTTCCAATTATGGTGAATTTTTGTTTCAACCGATGTAATGTAATCCTTCATAGTCGGATATTTTTCACCGTATTTTTTGATGAGTTCGGAATTATTGGATTGAGTATTTTGCTTTCTCAACTGTCTTGTGGTTACAAGTTTTTGAACCATTTCATCATCTTTTACGAAATTGTTTATATTGTTAAAGAAAGAATCTTCACTTACCTTTTTCATAAAAGCATACGAGTCCTGCCAAACTTTAGGTGATTCATATTTTTCTTTATTATATTCTTTAACTTTAATAATGCCTATTTTATCTTCATTAATTTCGTATTTCATATAAGCAAGTTTTTCTTTATTACTGTCATTTTTAAATCTGACAACATAATAAAGATTATTTTCATTTTTATAAATGGAATCGTGATCTAGGTAAATGTATTTTTCAGTATTAGTGATATTGAGTCTGATCCAGTCGGCTGCCAAAACAGCAGAATTTAAAGAAAGAAACGCAATACATAATATGATTGTTTTTTTAATCATAAATTATTCCTCATTTGTTGTAAATCTAAAAAGGAGAAATTATCAATTAATAAGATAATTTCTCCGAAAGCAAATTATTTAACGTAATTTTTAAAGAATTTTTGTTGGAAATGAAGTGGAATATTGATAACGGTTGAAGTTATAAGGTTTCCGTCCGGAAACGGATTAAAGGGTGCCGAAAGCATAATAGCTGCAATAGCAGCTCTTTTAGCTTTTTCTCCGGAAGGTGAGTTAATTACTCTATAACCATTTAAGCTTCCATCCATATTAATACTTACAAGTATATCGACATCAGTATAAATTGTACCAATCGTTGTATTCCAATTAGAAAGAACTTTAGCTCTTACATCATCAGCATAGGCTTTGAATGCGCTATTTTCAAGAGAGCTACTACTAGTGTCTATAGCAGTAGTTGTACTTCCGGCATAGGAAGGTTCAAATTTTGCTCTGTGTTGTGCTAAAGCGTAATTATGAGCAGAAATTAAAGTTTTATTATTTTCTGCATTTTTCATATAAGCTTTTGAGTGTTTAGCATAAAAGGCCGGATTATATTTTTCAATTTCATAATCTTCAACCCTGATTACACCTATTTTGTTATCAGAATAATTTGATTTTACATAAGCAAGCTTAACAGGATTATTTAATTTTTTGTAAAGAACAGCATAAATACATTGGTCATTAGAAGTGTATTTAATGGAATCATTGTCAATAAACAATTGAATATCAGGATTTCCACTTTCTAAAGCAACCCAAGTGGCTGCTTGCGCTGATACGGCTGTTAACAAACACATTGCCAAAATTAATAATTTCTTTTTCATATTTAACCCTCATTCTTTTAAAAACATTATAATAGCAAATATGCAAGTTGTGCAAGTTTTTAAAAACCGTAAAATTTTATTAAGTGATGTTACAAGATTGTAAAATAGATTTGTTTTTTTTGTGCGAATAAAATAAAATATAATTGGGAAATTTGAGGGATTAAATTAATATGTTAAAAGAAGAGGTTAAAGAAAAAACTTTATCTCCGCAACAAGTCAGAGCGATATTGAATGCGGATAACAAAGAGATAGTGGAGCTTTGTAAAAAGGCTTCTATTTTGCCGAAAAAAAATGAAAAAGGGCAAACATATTTTTCTTATGAGGAAGTTCGCAATTTAAGAAGGCTTCAGGCAATGAAAGGTGTTTCAAATCCTATAACGGTATCAACGCCGGTTGCGGCTGCGGCAGCACCTCAAAAGCAGGCTTCTGCAATTAAAAATATTTTGGTTTCATTAAAAGAAATGGAAACTAAATTAAGTGACAGAATTGCAAAAGTTATTGACGAAAAACTTGAAGGCATGGATGAAGTTGTGGTAGAACTTATCCGCTGTAAGACTGATAATGAAACTTTGCGTCAAAAAATTATTGATTTAAACAAAGAGATTTATCAATTAAAGAATGATTTAGGCTGTTATAAGCATGTCGGTTTTGGCATGTACAGAAAAAAAGAAAAAAATGTATGGGAATAAGCATTATTAATTAAAAACGCCGCAAAGCCGGTGTTTTTAATTATAAGGGTTTAACCTCTTTTAAGAATAAAGTAGAATTGCTCTTGTAAGGGCTACAAAATGATTAGGGAAAACAATGGCTACGAAAGAAAAAGAAGCAGAAACAGCATCAAATGTTGATGAAAGAAGTAAAGCATTAAAACTTGCAATAGAAAAAATTGAAAAGGATTTTGGTAAAGGTTCAATAATGAAGCTTGGCGATAAGGTTTCGGTAAATGTTGAAGCTATTCCGACCGGTTCATTGGCACTTGACTTGGCTTTAGGAATTGGCGGTGTACCGAGAGGCAGAATTATTGAGATTTACGGCCCTGAAAGCTCAGGAAAAACGACTTTAGCGCAGCATATTGTTGCAGAATGTCAAAAAAGAGGTGGTATTGCGGCATTTGTAGATGCAGAGCATGCTCTTGATCCTGAATATGCAAGAAATTTAGGTGTAAAAGTTGATGATTTGTTAATTTCGCAACCCGATACAGGTGAACAGGCTCTTGATATAACAGAGGAACTTGTAAGATCCGGTGCGGTTGATGTTGTCGTTGTTGATTCTGTTGCGGCACTTGTTCCGAAAGCTGAAATTGAGGGTTCAATGGAAGATCAGCAGATGGGCTTGCAGGCAAGATTGATGAGCAAGGCGTTGAGAAAATTGACAGGTGTAATCGGCAAGACAAATACAACCGTAATTTTTATTAACCAGTTAAGAATGAAAATCGGTGTTATGTACGGTAACCCTGAAACTACGACCGGCGGTAATGCTCTTAAATATTACGCATCCGTTCGTATGGAAATTAAGCGTACTGAGGGTGTAAAAGGTGAAGAAGGAGATGTCGGAAACCACGTAAGAGTAAGAGTTGTTAAAAATAAAGTTGCACCTCCGTTTAGAACTGCTGAGTTTGATATAATTTTTGGCAAAGGTATCTGCAAAGTCGGAAATATTTTAGATGTTGCGGTCAACCTTGATATTGTTAAAAAAGCAGGTTCATGGTTTAGCTTTAATGATGAAAAGCTTGGTCAGGGACGTGATAAGGCAAGAGATTTCTTAACGGAAAATCCTGACATTCTTAATCAAGTTGAAACTCTTGTAAGAGAAAAACTTGAAAAACAATAAGATAAATTTGAAATTTTGATAAAAAGAACGTCTGAAAATATCAGATGTTCTTTTTTATGTCTATAATTTAAGATATATTAAGATTTGTCGGAATGAATAGCAAAAAAAAATATTTCGGGATTTAATATGATTACGTAAAATTAAGTAAACGGAGGCATGTTATGCGAGTAAATTCAATAAATTTTTATAACTCAAATCCATTGACATTTGGTTCTGAAAAAAATAATAAATCAGATCATTCAATGAGAAAAGCAACAAAAGCAATAATGCTTGCAACAGCACTTTCTGCTGCAGTTGGCGGATGTGATAAATTGAATGTAGAACACAATCATTTTTTCGAATTACCGACAGATACATTTACAAAGACAGAATTGGTTGCTACACCTGTACCGCCTCAAGTAATAGTTATTGAAAAAGAACTCCCCGGCAGAGTAGATACATTAATACAGGAAGTTCCTGTTCCGCAGGATCCGGATACTATTATTCTCGGGCCGGATACTGTTTTCATAGACAAACCGCCGATTATTAAATGGGATACGGCATATATAACTTTACCGCCTGAAATCATATTGGATACCTTATATATCAAAGGCGACACTGTTTGGATGAAACCGGATTGGACTTCTCCTGTTCCGCCTAAGCAAGAAGAAATTTATGATGAATTAGGGCTTGAGCAAAATGGTGATGGTAAATTCTATTTAGCAATGTCTTATTATGACAAGAAAAATAATGAATTTGTTCAAAGACATCTTGACGGACAATCAAGTTCAAGAGATGGTGAAATTCTTGTATATAATGTGGTTAAAACTAAATGGGATAACAAAGCTGAAGGTGTCGTATTAGGTAAAAATGAAACATTTGAAAAACATCTTGAGTATTTGTCAGAAGATGGAGAATTGCTTGGAGTAAAGGTTATGAAACCTAAAGTTGATATTAAAGTTTCAAATGATGACAAAAAATCTAATTGGCAGGTATTCGAAAAAGGTACACTTTCAACTCCTGATGCTTGGCAAGATGCAGATGCCTTCTTCGCAGTTCCGAAATCTCAATTTATTGAACTTACAAACGGGTTTAAATTAAAATCCGATGGCCCTAAACAATCAGTTACAGTTGTTAATCCATACGAAAGCGAATGGCTTTTAAAAGATTGGAATATTATTAAAGGCGATGTTGACTAAGTTTGAAATGAGAATGTAAATACCCGAAAAACTTCTTTAAAAAATATTTTTTAAAGAAGTTTTTTTATGTATAATTTTGTTATGAAAACACTTGCAAGATTTGTACAGGAAAGACGTGAGCAGGTCGGGTTGTCAGTAACCGGGCTTGCTAAAAGGTGTAATATTTCGCCTGAAATTATTGAAGAAATTGAGAGCGGTAAAGAATTATTTTTGCCGGTTACAATAAGGCAAAATTTGTCTAAGGGGTTGAAATGTCTGCCGGAAGATATTAAAAAATATGAAAAGGATTTCAGCACTGATTTTGTATCATTAGAGGTTATTGAAAGTTTAAAAGAGCTTATATTAAATGGTGCGGGCGGTCTGAAGTGTCCGAAATGCGGGGCGGATTTGATTACAAAAGTTGAGCGGATGTACGATTTGGAGGATAACCTTGTTTTACATCCGAAAGCTCATTGTTCAAAATGTGTTTTTCAAATTCATTAGAGATTTTCTTTGACAAGTGATTGGATATGAAGTCTTATATCTGGCGTAATCAAAAGATCCGGTTCACGATAGGTAAATTCATCTAAGGTAGTGATGGCTTTTCTGATATCTCCGGTTTGTTCGTAGAGCATGCCGCGCATTACAAGGTTTAGGGGGTTGGAATTATCTCTGGTTTCTTGAATTTTTTTGTCTGCAATATTCAGTGCATTGTAGCATTCGGCAAGATTTTTGTAATATTTAAGGTTCAGGCTGTACTGTAAAATTGCGCGTTCAAAACAATCTACCGCAAGATCAGGGGCGCCTATTTTCATATAAACTTCACCGAGATTGTTATAATAAACTGCGGTTGCCTGTGTGTTTGGATTAAGACTTATAGCGATTTTAAATTCTTGAATTGCAGGGTAATAAAGCCTGTCTTGAACGTAGTTTATGCCTTTATTGTTATGGATATATGCGTTTCTGACCGCATCAATCTTATAAACATCTGGCTTTTTATAACCACAGGTTAAGAATGACAAAAATATGAGAAAAAATATTACAGATGTTTTTTTCATAAAAAATTCCGTTTTTTTTATTTGCTTAAAGAAGTTCGACTTCCATACCTTCATAAGCAAGTTTTATATTTTCAGTTTCATATTGTTTTTTAATGGAATTAAGTTTTTTGTCATCATAAGCAGGATCAAAATGGAAAAATATAAGATTTTTTGCCGCAGCTTGTTTTGCACATTCAACTGCCATATCGAAGGTTGAATGTCCGTAACCCTGCTTTGGTACGAATTTGTTCAAATAATCTTCAGTTGTATATTGTGCATCGTGAATTAACAGATCGCAGTTGCGCGCAAAATTTGTAAGTTTTGCATCTCCGCCCTGATAGCTTTCTTTGTCAGTTGCATATACCATAACTTTATCTTTATATTTAATCTTGTAGATTAAAACACCTTCCTGCGGGTGTGCGTATGAGCGGTAATAGGTAATTAAAACATCGTCTTTTCCGATTTTTTCATCTTCCGGTGTTTCAATTCTTTTGATAATTATTTCTGAATTCTTTTTAATTATTATTCCTTCTGATTCGTTCAAGTCGGAGATTTCAAGGTTACCTGCGATATCGCCAAGATCAAGCGGAAAAGATTTCCCGAACAAAAGATTTGCAAGCTCATCAGACAAATTTTCATCATAATTTGCGTTTCCGTAAACTTTGACAGTAGTCGAAGGGATATGAAGCGGTCTGAAGAATGTAAAACCTTGAATATGATCCTGATGAATATGCGAAATTAAAACAATTGCTTTCATCGGAGTTCTGTCGGCATTGGAAACTCCTGAGGCTATGTATTTTTCTAAAAGCGCATTTCCTGTGTCAATAAGCCCCGTTCCGGCATCAAGAATAATCAAATGCCCGCCGACATTAACTTCAACACAAGACGTATTTCCTCCGTAATCTAAAAATTCTTTTTTAGCAACAGGATAACTGCCTCTTACTCCTCTAAATTTTATATTAAATTCGCTCATCTTTTCCTCCGAAGTTAATCTTTTATAATCTCAAAAACTCCAGAACGGTCTTTATCTTCTCCAGCGTAAAGGTTAGCAGCAAAGACCATTATTTTTGAAAGTTTTTGTAAATTTGTCAATCGTGTTTCTCTATATTCAATATCAAAAACCACTTTTTTGCGCTGGTTTGTAACTTTTATTATTCTGAAAGCGTTAGGATATGAAACAAGTGCCGGGGTGCTTATATAAAGGACATTGTCATGCTGAGTAATTTTTGCCGCATGATAGTGGCCTTGAAATACTGCAATCGGGTTTTTATGTTTTTCAATAACAGTTCTGACCTCGTTTGAATTAAGAAGCATGTGGCTTGCGCTTGCAAAGGGTTCAATTACGGGTACGTGCATAAAAATAAGCACTGTATCTTTTTTAGCTTCATCAAGTTCATTATCTAGCCATTTGAGTTGTTCTTCGCTTATGTTGCCGTTGCTTGTAAGTCTATCTCGGATTATTGTATCTAAAACTATTACCTTATAACCTTTTTGAGGTGTGAAAGAATAATACGGTTTTTTAAATTCAAAATTAGGATTAGCATTGTGTACCATATTAAGGTAAACTTCAGGTGTAAGGTATCCGCCAATACAAGTGTCGTGATTTCCGAATGCTATATACCACGGATAATTGAGCTTTTGAGCGTGCGGAAGGAAGGCTCTTAATTCTTTTTCAAATGATTTGTCAATTTGATCGCCTGTAAACATTACAAAATTAATGTTAGGGGTTTCATTCACTTGAGCAATTGCATCGTCAAGAAGTTTATCGGATTCTGCCCTGAGCTTGTACGATGTATTATCATCACCGGTATAAAAATGGACGTCGCTTATATTGGCAAATTTTAATGACGAAGCCGCACTATAACATTGAAGTCCGTATGCCATTACAATTGCCAGCAATATTGTAAATATTGCATTTGCAAGTTTTATTAAAGCTGATTCTTTCTTTTTCATACGTTTTTTCATACACCGCTTTGCATTTGATTTTTCAATTTTGATTTTATTTCATTATACTTTGTTTTCAATTCCATATCATCGTTAGATAGAATGATTGCTTTGTCAAGATTTAAAAGCGCATTGTTTAAATCTCCCGTTGCATAATAGCTTAGTCCCAAAAATTTGTAAATATCGGATGTCTGAATTTGAGAGGCTATTTTTTCAAGAGAAGTTTGCGCCTTTTTGTAATTTCCTCTTTTAAACAGGATAAGTCCTTCAAGATATCTGTATTCAATTGTATCCTCAAGTGCGATTGCTGTAACTACATCGGTTTCGGCGTCATTATATCGCCCAAGTTCTGTTTCAACTCTTGCTCTCATGGCATAAGCATAACTTTCTTGCTGATTGTAGGCTATAAATTGTGTTAAAATCGGGTATGCTTCGTTGTAATTTTTCATTTCAAAATAGCAAATCCCGATATAAAGTAATGGAGCTGACGATTGGGTTGTTGCATTAAGAGCATTTTGATAATACTGCAGAGCTTTAGAGAATTGTTTTTCTTTTCTGAAGAAGTGGCCTGCAAACATATTCTGCCAATAACCTCCTGAGGCTGCCGCTTGAGTCAGAAGCTGCATTTGTAATTGTTTATTACCTGTTTTAAGCGCATTTTGTGCTTGAGCTAATTTTGAGTCTGATGATACAATCGCAGATGGCGTATTATTTTTTTGTGCCTGCTGCAGAAATATTTTTAAATTTGCGACATCCTTATTCCCTGGTTCAAGTGATAGAATTTTATTGAGATATTCTTCTGCCGTTGCATAATTGCCTGAAACCGCATAACTTGCAGCAATATCCATATAATCATCAGTTACTTCATTTGCAAATGAGGCAGTTGTTGTCATTATAAGAAAAGCTGCTATAAATAAAAAAGCTTTTTTCATATTCGGATTATAGCACAAAGATTTGAATTTATTTTGTGACATTGAAGTCCTCCACCATAAGAACTTGTATTTCTCCGGGTTTTAATTTTGTTTTAAAACGGTTATCTTCAAAAACAGGAATACTGTTTATTTTTATCGGAATTGCAATAAGTTTTTCATTATACTTAGGAACTTTGATATTACTTTCATTAATGTCAGAAAAATCTAAATTCCCAAAAACAAGAACGGTTTTATTATCATAACTCATTGCATAGGCAAAAACTTCAGAATTTGAAGATTTAAGTACTGTGAATTTGCCGTTTGCAAGCATTGGCGCAATTGCTTTTCTAAATTTAACTGCGGAAATAAAACTGTCATTAAGAGCTTGATTAGTCAATCCCGGTTTTCTTGAAAAATTAAATATATCAATTTTGCCTCTGTGTGCAAAATAGTATTCATCATCGGTGTAAGTTTTCGGAGCTTTTTTGTTTGCCCAGAAATAAATATAATTATCGCCTGTTTGCATACCGTCAACGTAATATGAATTTATCGGAAGTGTTGCATTAAGCCAGAAAATCATATCACTGTATGGAATTCCGTTAATAAGTACAGGGCTTAATTCATCGTGAGTTGAAAAACTTCCGATAACTGATTTTGGATCTTTAAATTTTGTACGAAGTTCATTGTTGAATTTTACGTGTTTGTACAAATCGGAAGCTTTTTTCCAGTTTTTGAGATTAAACCAGCTTCCATAATACCCGTCAAAACCGGCTTCAAGAAGCTTGTTATATGGTGTATAAACGCCGTAATTTGAAACAGGAGAAGTCCAACTGTCGGAGCTTTCTGCAAGCCACATAAACTGCATATCTTTTTTTCTTGAATATTCGATTAATTCTTTCCAGAATTTTGCGGGTTTTAAAGGCGCAACGTCTGCTCTAATTCCGTCAGCTCCAAGATCTATAACCATATCAACAAATTCTTTATATAAATTATAAACATCTCTGTTTATTTTGTCCTCGGAACCTGCATTTAAAAGCCTTACGTCAGTCCAATCCGATGGAACGACAGGCTGGTTATTTTTATCTTTAACGAATAGTTCAGGGTGCTGAAGATAAAGATCATAAGAGCCGCAAGCAGGCAAATCAACAATTACTCTGATATTACGTTTGTGGGCTTCCTGGAAAAACTTTCTTGCCTGATTTTCAAGAGAAAGTGTGGAATTTTTGTCTTTTAATTGGGGATTAAGCGTGTTAAATGATGATGCGGCATAAATAGAACCGGCAGTTCCAAGAGCTTTGGTTTGTCCGACAGGTGTAATCGGTTGAACGTGAATGGTGTTTATCCCTGCATCTTTAAGTTCATCCAATCTGTTTATTGCATTTATAAAAGTTCCGCTTTCTTCGCCTTCATCAAAGTCAATAATACCGTTGCCGTTTTTGTCATCAGCATTAAATGTTCTTATATTTAACTCATAGATTGAAGCTCTGTTAGAAAGAAAAAGTCTTCTTAAATCATTTACCCATACTTGTTGAGCGGCAAATGCTTTTGTATATGTACAAAATGCTAATATTAAGATAATAAAAGCTATTTTAAGATTTTTAAGCATTAAGCTATCCCCTATTTTAAAATGATACCATCCCTACCAGAATTTTAACAGAATAAGATTTTTAATGCAAGAAATAAGCATTATTTGACGGTTTGCCAAATAAAATATTTTAATATATAATTTTGTCAATATGAAAAAGTATTCAATCGGAATAGATTTAGGCGGAACCAAGATTCTCACGGCTCTTATAAACAGGGAAACGGGAGAAGTTGTGGACTCCGTAAAGAAGAAAACTAAAAAAGAAAAAGGCCCTGAAAATATAATTCGAAAAATGAAGGAAGGAATAGAAGAACTTTTTGAAGAAACTTCTGTTAAAAAGGACGAAATTTCATCAATCGGAATAGGTGCGGCAGGACAGATAGACAGAGAAAACGGAATACTAATTGGTGCGCCTAATTTGGATTGTTATGACTTAAGTATTCGGGATTTAATTTATGATTATTTTAAAATACCTGTATATTTAGGTAATGACGTAGAGATTGCAACGATAGGGGAAATGAAATTCGGCGCTGCAAAAGGGTGTGATGATTTTGTATGTATTTTTGTTGGAACCGGAGTAGGTTCTGCGATTGTAAAAAACGGTGAGATAATCAGAGGTGCAACAGGAACGGCAGGTGAAATAGGGCATATCATAGTTGATTTGAACGGTCGTCCTTGTGCTTGCGGAGCGCATGGGTGTTTGGAGGCTTATGCATCAAGATCTGCAATAGAAAAAAGGATTGAGGGTGCTCTTAAAAAAGGCAGATATTCTGTTATTTTGGATTATCTTGAAAAAGGCAAGTCTATTTCTTCAAGCATGATAAGAAAATCAATCGAAAGAGATGATGAGCTTGTGAAAGCTTGCGTGGATGAAGCAAGTGAATACCTTTCAGGCGGAATTGCTAGCATTATAAACTTTGTTAATCCGAAACTTATAGTATTAGGCGGTGGATTAATTGACGCAGTGGATTATTTTTATAAAAATACAATTAAAAAGGCAAGGGCAAAATCTTTGCCTGTGCCTGCAAGTAAAATAGAATTTAAAAAAGCTGAGCTCGGTGATTTTTCAGGAGTTGTCGGGGCTGCGTTTTTAGAATACAGAAAATTATAAATAAATGAAAAAAGTTTTAATTGTACGATTATCCTCTATGGGAGATATTATTTTTCATATTCCTTTAGCCAACGTATTCAAGCAAAACGGATATGAAGTAGGTTGGGTTGTATCTGAAAAAGGGTATGATGTTTTAAAAAATAATCCTTGTCTTGATACGGTTTATTTGGTTCCTGCTAAAAAATGGAAAAAACGCGGATTGAATATTCTAAATTTTATAGAATATTTAAAAATTCTTTTTGCAATCAGAAAAGAAAAATATGATATTGTATTAGATTGCCAGAGGATGTTTAAGAGTCTTCTTTGGACAAAATTTTCAGGCGGAAAACGCAGATTGATAATGGAACCGTACAAGGAATTTTCAAATTTCGGTGCAAACGAGATTATAAAAAATGTAAAAATGGATTTTAATAAGCATTTTTTGTATTACAATCTTGAATATGCAAGGTATCTTGGCTTAAACACTGATGAAATAAAATTAACGTTGCCAGAAACATCAACAGAAGTTAGGTCTTATGTAGATGAACTTTTAAGAGATTTAGATAAAACAAAACCAATGGTTATAATATCGCCTGCAACAACAAGAGAGATGAAGCATTGGGATATTGGAAATTGGCAGATTGTAGTTGATAATCTTAAAGATAATTGTTCTCTTGTTTTTACGGGAACAGAAGAAAATAGAGAGCTTTTAGAAGAAGTAGGAGCTGATAAAGGATTGAATTTGTGCGGGAAAACAGATATTGAAAGTTTAATAGAAGTATTTAAAAGAGCGGATTTAGTTATTTCTCCAGATAGCGGAAGTTCACACTTGGCTTGGGCAAGCGGAAAACCTGCAGTTATTTCCATATTTACCAGTACAAATCCGAAATTTTTCGGGCCTTTTGGGGATGAAAAGTATGTTGCAATTAATGGCGGATTAGATTGTCAGCCTTGTAATTTAACTCAAAAGTGTCCTATGTCGGGTGACAAATATAAACAGTGTACAAGAAATCCTTCGCCTGATAAAATACTAAATATTGTAAAAAAATTGCTTAAATTTGATACAGTAAATTCATAATACGGTATAATTTTAATGTATTTTGTTTTTAAAAATATGGTTATAAAAGGGTATAATGAACTTTTTCGATAAATTAAAAGAATACAGAAAAACTTTAGCGGAAATAGAAAACAGCGTTTACGGAAACAAACAGGATTATCTGGAGGTTTATGAGCGCAATTTAGAGCTGGAAAAACAGATTGCAGCACGTACTCAGGAGCTTAATATTGCAAATAAAAGAATGCTGACGTTACAGCATATTTGGGAGATGATGAATTCGGCAAGACCGCTTGAGAGTGTTTTGGAAACCATAGTAAACAGCCTTCAGGGAGAACTCGGGTATCTTCACAGTACAATTTTAAGGTACCAGAAGGATGAAAAAGGGCCTTATATGTCTGTGATTGCGGAAGCTGATAACAATATAATTAAGCGGGTAAATTCCATAATTCAAATTCCGATGCAGATGAGAAGGCTTAATTATTTTGAGGACAGTTTTTATGCTGAAGCTTTAAATAAAAGAGAAATTCGAACGACAAAAAATATAGCGGAAGCCTTAAGAAATATTATTCCTGATTTGCGTGAGGATATTTTCAATAATGTTATGAGCGGCATGCAGACGAAGCTTTTGATAGTAATTCCGCTTTATACCCGAAATAATCCGTTTGGCTGGTTTTGCGTATTTTCTTCCAGAGCTGATCTTGCGGACAGCGAAACCGATTTTTTGACGATTTTTGCCCAGCAGATTGAAATGGCAATAACTATTGCAGATTTATTTCAAGCGGTTAGAGAACAGGCAATAACAGACGGGCTTACAGGGCTATATAACAGAAGATATTTTGAAGAATATATTTCAAAAGAAGTTACAAGGGCATTAAGGCAGAAGCAGCCCTTTAGTATAATCGGGCTAGATTTAGATTTTCTGAAAAAAATAAACGATCAATACGGGCATGCCTATGGAGATTTAGCAATTAAGACTGTAGCCGATGTTTTAAAAAGCAATGCCAGATCAATTGATATTGCGGCAAGAATGGGCGGGGAGGAATTTAATATTTTGCTTCCCGGAATTGATTCAAACGGTGCAATGGCTGCGGCGGAAAGAATTCGTAAGGCGATAGAAGCCTGTGAACTTGATACAATCGGGCATATAACAGCAAGTATAGGAGTTGCATCATTTCCGGAGCATTCGGACAGTTTAGAAGAAATTATGGAACTTACGGATCAGGCGATGTATCAGTCAAAGAGAGAAGGCAGAAACAGAGTTACTCTTGCAAAACCTGTTTCAGAAACAAGCTGGCAGGAAATTGCTGTTAATACGTTTATGGATATTCTCTCAAAACACGATGTGCCGATTGAGGTCGGATTGACCGAAGAACTTGTTAACAAGCTTACATCAATTAATCATCAATCGGAAATGCCAAAAGGAGTGCTTTATAATGTAGCGGATATGCTGACAAAAACTTACAATCCTCTGCATGAGTCAGGGGTTGTAAAATCGAAAGTTCTTCTTGCATCTTCTCTTGCCAAAAGGTTTGACCTTCCAAAAGATGAGATTGATAATTTAAGAGTAGCGGTTTTGCTTTATGATATCGGAAATCTTATGCTTCCGAAAGAAATTTTGCAAAAAGCATCTCCTTTGACAGATGATGAGAGAAAACATATTCAGGAACATCCTGTGATTGCGGCAAGAGAAATTTTAAAACCTATTTCATACGTGCAGGATATAATTCCGATTGTGGAGCATCACCATGAAAATTGGGACGGGACAGGGTATCCGGGAAAAATTTCAAAGGATGAAATTCCTATAACATCTCAGATAATATTAATAGTCGATGCTTATTTTGCGTTGACGGAGCAAAGACCTTATCGTGCAAAGCTTTCGCCAGTGGAAGCTCTTATCGAAATTAAGAAAGATACCGGCAAAAAATGGTCGCAAACTCTTGTTCAGGAATTTGTAACATTAATCGAACACGATTTGAATTAAATTTAATCAGCGGTTATAAAAGCCGGGTATATAGGGTTCATGAAAGAAAAAGAATTTATAAATACAATTAAAACCGTTTTAAATTCCGAATATATAGGAGATGACTGTGCATATCTTGCGGATTTAGGAATTGTGATTACTCAGGACAATTTAATTGAAGGTGTTCATTTTAAACAGGATTTAATTTCACCGTATCAATTGGGTTGGAAGTCAGCGATGGTTAATATATCTGATGTCTGCGCAAGCGGGGCTGAACCAAAATATTTAACAGTCGGGCTATCGCTTCCTCAAAATATAAATAAGGATTTTGTTGAAGAATTTTATAAAGGGATGAAAGATGCAGGCAGTGGGGTTAAAATTGTAGGCGGAGATATTACGGGGGCGGATAAAATTTTTGTTTCTGTCGCTGCAATTGGCAGAACTTCAGGTCGCAGAATCTCTTCAAGAAAAAATGCAAAAGTCGGGCAAAAAATAATTGTTGCAGGATTGCACGGCTCAAGTTCTGCAGGATTAAGGCTTTTAATGAACGGACAAAAAGAGCCTGAAAAATTTATAAAAGCACATCTTACACCGTTAGCACAAGTGGAATTTTCAAGGGGAATTGCTGAAAATATAAAAGAAGATTATGCCATGATGGACACTTCCGACGGTTTAGCTGATGCGTTATCTCAAATTGCCGAGGCAAGCGGAGTTAACATTGAAATTGATTTTTCTGAAATTCTGTATGACAAAGATTTGGAAAGATTTGAAGATTATAAAGATTTGATACTGTTTGGCGGCGAAGATTATGGACTTGTGGCATCAGTTAATGATGATATCGCAAAAGATTTTACGGTAATCGGAGAGGTTAAAAAAGGTTCAGGGGTTACGGTTTTGTACCAAAACGGGTTGCGAAAAAAATTTTCCAAAACCGATGTCGAAAATAGGATTTTTAATCATTTTTAGAATATTTTTGGCAAGCGAATGTCTTGCAGACAGTAGTAGGGTGCGTCGGAACGACGCACCGAAATTTTATAAAGCCTCTGGCAGGTCTTGTGCAGACGGCGGTTGTTTTTTCGCAAAAAGAGTAATATATTAAAAAAGTCCTCCGGACGG
>CASFTJ010000016.1 GCA_949297715.1 uncultured bacterium
TTTGTATAAACCAAAAACGGTCGTTAACCGTTGGTAAATATATAAACCGAAAAGGGTCGTATTTTGGTTAATAGATGTGTAAAATAAAAGTAGGAATAATGCGTTTTTAGTTTACAGGAGGCATTTTTATGACAAATTATGCATATTTAAGAGTTAGTACAGTCTTGCAAGATACCGATAAAAATAAACTTGAAATACTTAAGTTTGCAAATTCTCACAAACTCGGAAATGTTGAATTTATTGAAGAACACATAACAAGTAAAAAACATTACAAACAAAGACTTATAGGTCAACTGCTTGAAAATATTAAACAGGGTGATGTGTTAATTGTTCCTGAACTTTCAAGGCTTGCACGTTCTGTTTCGCAAATATTTGAAATTATTGATATGTCGCAACAGAAAGGTTTTACGCTCTACTCTTTGAAAGAAAATTTTTGTACATCCGACAAAACTATAACTTCTATAGTAACTTCAACGGTTTTTGCTCTTGTTGCTCAAATAGAAAGAGAATTAATAAGCCTTAGAACAAAAGAGGCTTTACACGCAAAACAATTAAACGGCTTAAAACTTGGTCGTCCGCAAGGCAAAGGTAAATCTAAACTTGATGAACATAAAGACACTATTATTAAATTACTTGAATGTGGTGTGCCGAAAACTGTTATCGCTAAACAGTTTAATACTTCTACTGTTAATCTGTATAAATTCCTAAAATATAATAATAAATGTGCTTAAATACAGTAAAATCAAGTTTAAAGTACATTTTATATTAATTTATATTCTTAAATATACAAATAATAGTTTACCTTTAATATATGTTTGCTATTAATTTAATACCTATAGTACAAAATTTATTACAATTTATTTTCTATAAAATTTCAAATTCAACTATCATTACTTAATTTTTCACTTTATTTTATTGAAAATTTAAAAATTCAGTGAATTTTTAAATAAGTAAAATTTATCAGGGCGAAAATGTATTAATTTCGGTAATTAATAAATTCATATTTTTTTCAATTAATATAAATTTTATTTAAAAAGGAGGAAGTTTGATACTTCCTCCGATTTAACTTAAAAAGGTAATAAATTATCGTCATCTCTAGGATACGGTTTCCCATCTTCTGATATATCTTCATTAATTATAACTTGCGGTTTTTCCGACATCCATGCTTCAATTTCAGGAAATGTTTCATAACTGAAGAAATAACCTCTTTGATTACCCTTTGTGTAATAAGATGCATTTGAAATTATTACATTATAGTCTTTCAATATCTCTGCATATTGAGATGGTTTCATTGGTATTGAATTAGGGTAAAAACTTTTATAGCATTTTGCAAAAGCTGTATTTAAGTTTTCAGCATGTTTGTTAGTATTAATATGCAATCCCATTTGTCCTTTATGCCTTAATTCTTTATAATCTATGCTTGCTTTCAATTTAGGGAATTGCCCTTTTATTAATTCTCTTATAACTGCGATGAACTTTTCAGCTTCATTTTCTTGCGTTAATTCTTCATATTTTACCAAAAAATCATCAAGTTCTGTCTTAAACATCTCTGTATTAATTACATCTGGTAAATTTATAACTTTAAGCATTATGTTAAAACCTGTCAGTGTAATCGCAAGGTTTACACGACTGCGTTCATCTTTAATTATACTTAACTGTTCATAATTGTTATTAATCATTGAAATAACATCTGATACAGGTATTGTTGTAACTATATGTGGTATAATTATACTTAAATATTGTGCATATTGATTATACCTTTTAGCTTCAACGACATTGAATGTACCTGCTTCCCAAAACGTTTGCATTAGCCTGTTTGAAATTGACGGTTCTTTATTGATTGCTGAATTTGTATTAAAAATTAATGTGCTGTTAATAGCTGTCATTGCTTCTTCATCACCGCTTCTTTTCATTCTTCGTCTCGGTGTTCTGTCATATACAGGCTTGATAATCAATTCATTAAGATTATTTCTTAACTTGTCGCCAATTTCATTAATCAGTGCGGGGATACAAGCATTTTGCTGTAAATTAAACAAGATGTTTAATGCAGTATCATTTCCACTTCTTATATGTGAATTATCAAATCCAAATAAACAAGCAATTAGCCTTAATACATTACTTTTACCTGTCTTTGTTGCACCCTCAAGGTAACCAATCGGATATCCTTTAAATTTATTGAATATCAAGGTTGCAAATGGTGCCGTCAATGCTAACGAGATTACCATTATGGGATTTATTCGATAATTATAAGTTTTTGTTATATTATATAATAGTGTTATCAATACAGCGGAAGCTGTCGGAAGATTTGCTGTTATATTAAAATGGGCTTTTGCTTCATTTAAATATTCAGCAAATTTTTCGTCTTTTTCTATATCTGCGATATTACAAATTTTTGGTATTGCAGATTTTAATTCTTCTGCTAATGTTACCTTAATCCTATCTGCATTTTTACATCCGCAATATGGATATGTTCCTGTGCCCGTTACCCAAAAATGTTTATTCTCCACAAAGTTATAACCGGGATTATAACTTAAGTAGCTTGTCTGTACAAATTTCGCATCGTCTATAAGCTGATTTATGTAATTTTTTACTTCATCCTTTTTAAAATCAGCTATATAATGTCCATACTTTTCTAGGAATTGGTCAAGTCTGTCAGGATTATTAACTTCTGAAATCCCTGTGATTGCATACTTTTCAGTTGTATGCGGGCTTTTTATCTTAATCCGAAATTTATATGTCTTTTTCATTTTCAACCTCCTGTCTGATTGTTATTATCTTTTCCACAACTTCAAAAGCAAAATTAGTTTTCTTTATTATGTATTTTTTCTCTTTTTGTCGATAATAAAGATAAACTTCTTTGCTAAACTCAAAATATTTTTCAGGTAAATATTGAAGTTCATTTTTAAGTTTTTCGCCAAATTTTTCAATATCAACAAGCATAGCTTTTCCAATGTTCAATTTCCGCCCTTTTATAACATAAGAAATTAACGTTTCAGGAAGAGGCTTAGCCTTTTCAATTAGCTTGTCTAAATTGGCATTATCCTTTGCAAGATAATCGTCTAAGCCTAATTTTTGTCCTTTGTTATAGGGCAAATAAATAATTTTGCATAAAATATCGTTGTTAAGCAGGTAGTCAGATAAAGCTATCAATGCCTGTCTTACCTGTGGCTTAAACATTAAATCATTGTCATAACAAAGATAAACCTCGGTATGGCTTGCTTGTTTTAACATTTCAACCAATTTTTTGAAATTTTCATTAATGCCGTCTTCTGTGGATTTTGATTTCCAATTCCAACAACCTGAAACAGAAACAGTATTATATCCTTCTTGTACTGCTTTGAGAGCCTTTTTAATACCTTCTGTGATAATTACTTTATCTTTATTGATATCAAAATCTATCGGATAAAAAAGATCTGTTTGAGTTTCGTATGGTGTTTCATACTTAATAGGCTTTCCTTTATTATCACATCGTGGGTTGTCTGCCTTAAATATGTAATAGTTGCTGTTAGGATAAAACATTATCCAACCGGAGCCGCCTACTTGCGAACTTATTTTTAAGTTCTTTTCTTTTACAAACTGCTGAATATCTTCAACACTTTGAAAGTACCCTTGAGTAACATACCTGTTAATTGTATCATCACTGATACCGCTGGCATGAAACTCCTGCTGATGTTTAGCTTTAAGAAACATGAGTGTCTCCTTTCTTTTTTTTCGTGCATTACAACTGAACCACAACCTGCACGATAATTGTGATTACCTGATTTGAACCGATTTTAAAGTTTCAATGTCAGAGTTTGACAGAAATCAGTTCGAATAATTATTATTTAATTGTCTAAAAAAATCTCTAACTAGCTTTGATGTCCACCTCCTCTGAATTCCAATGAGGATTTTGTTCTCGCAGCCATGCGAAAAATAAATCTTCATCTAGTAAAATTCTACGTCCGATTTTGACTACAACTTTATCAAAACCGTTAATGTCTTTGCAGAATACTAATTGTCTTAATTTCCCTAAAGTTATAAAACTATACTTTTTAGGGAAGTCAACTAGTAAAATTAAATTGGGTGGGGTAAATGTTTTGTTGTTCATTTTTGTTCTCCTTTCGTTGTTGTGCTTACATATTCATTAAAACACAACTTCGTAAAAAAGTTGATTTTTACTATTTTTTAAAATTTAAAACAAAAAGGGGTGAAAATACTCCCAAATGCGGTAATTTTATTATCAATATTTATAAATTAGGATATCAGAAACCACGCATTTTTAAATATTATCTCCATAAATGCGTGATATGAAACGATTTAAAGTTTCCACTTCTTTTTTTTGTTGATCATCCGTATTATTTCTTAACATTAGCTTCTCAATTATATACATTTTATATCTTAAATATTCATATCGTTTTTCTTTAGTTGCAATATTTTTCAAAGAACGTCTTACACTTTTAACCTTTCGTCCAGATAGTTTAGCAAACCTGTTAATGATACTATTACAATTTGAACAACAACGATGTTTGTTATCTTGTTTCAAAGGATCGCACAAAAAACACGTTTTGGTATTAACATTTTCTAGCAATTCGTATATGTCTCTTATAGTTTTGCTGTATTTATTATATTTTTGTCTTGAGGTAAGTTTACTAATTGGATTTGCCTCTGTAATAATTGGACTTTTATCAATTTTTTGAATTTTTTTACTTAAAATACCATAATTCACCTGAATTTCTTTATTATTTAGAATTGCTGTTACAACACCAAAATTTTTATCTATAATATCTATATTAATACTGGTTATAGTTGAAAATTCATAATTTTCATTAAACAATTTATTAACATGTTTAATACTGCCTAATCTTAGCATGCTACATACAATATTGTTGTCATTTTTTTCATAAATTATTAGATAATTATTTGTAAACAAAAATTTTAAAATATTTTTAATTAGCTTTTTATCATAATCTTTAGGTAAAATTATTTCTTGCTCTAGATATTTTTTTGGCAATTTTTGAATTAAACAGTACACAGCAAATGTATATTCTAAAATATTTATAAATGTCCTTTTCATCCTTTTTGTATCATAAGTAACATTGTAAATATCGAAAAAATCCATACATAAACAGTCAACAAAATCTAAAGGCTTATCTAATGTTCTTCTTTTTTTAGCTAAGTTTTCTTTAACCTCTTTGGTACAATTTCGCTCTTTCTTTTTATCTATAGTTTGAATTACTTCATTAAAATTAAAATTATTATAATTTTTTATAATGTAGCTAAAAAATTTTAATTTATTATATTCAAAATTGTCGATACGCATAAAAAATCCCCTTTTGAAAGCATATCAAATATTTCACAAAAGGGCTAGTTTGTTATATAAATCTTAAATTTTTAAATATTAATACCTTGAATATTTCTACATTTCAGCCACAAAAATGTTGGCAAAATGTTGGTAATATTGCTGAAAATGTATAAAAAAACATGAAAAAAGGTAACATTTGCATTTCTATAAAATTAAGTAATAATAAGCGTTTCAGTATCATGCTCTTTCATTAATTGTTACCTGTTGTTACCTGTTGTTGCGGTAAAGAATAATGAGAATCTCCCGTCCTAACCACTAGACGATACCGCTAAATGATTTATATTTGTATTTTAATTCGCATATAACAGAATTGCAAGGACTTTTTAATCGTATAAATGGCAAAAAAGTGACAAAAAAAAAAGTTGCCTAAAGAAGGCAACATTAAATAAACACGAGGATATTAAGAGAGAGAGTATAAAAAAAACTTTTTCTTTAATTTCGTCTTGCTATATTAGCGACATCTATTATATTTTTACTATCTAATCATAACTTTTAAGATCCCTTACATTTATATAAAGTATTTGTATTTTATAAAATTGACTTGTTTTATACTTTTGTTACAATCTTGTAATAAATCCTATAAATAAATGGGGATTTTGTAAAAAGGTTGTCATATACTGATAAAAATGATATAATCGGGGTGATAAGAATAGAGAGGAAAATATGTCAGATAGCAGTTTTGATATTGTTGCATTTTTAGAGAGAGCTGTTGCAATCGGAGCTTCAGATATTCACTTGTCGGTTAATGAATATCCGGCTATAAGGAAAGATGGTAAGATAATAAAAATAAACATGCCGATTTTAACGGCAACAGATATAGATGAGGCTTACGGGACACTACTTCCAGCAAGTGTGAATAATACAATGTTGGATAGTATTTGTGATTTGGATTTTGCTTATGAAATTGCAGGATGTTCAAGATTTCGTGTAAATTTGAGCAGGCAGTTGGGAAGGTTTTCTCTTGTAATAAGGACAATTCCATATGAAATTAAGACGGTATCACAATTGCATTTACCGCTTGCGATAGAGCAGTTCTCTACCTTAAATAACGGATTAGTTTTAATTACGGGTCCGACGGGAAGTGGTAAATCAACGACTATTGCATCTTTGATAGATTATATTAACCAGAATTATCCTAAGCATATTATTACTATTGAAGATCCGGTTGAATTTATATTTAGTAATCGTAAGTCTATAATATCACAGCGTCAAATCGGTATAGATACACCATCATTTCCTGACGGTGTAAAATATGCATTAAGACAGGATCCTGATGTTATATTTATCGGTGAGATAAGGGATCGAGAAACAGTAATAAGTGCATTAAAGGCTGCAGAGACCGGGCATCTTGTATTTGCCACAATTCACACAAATGACGCAGTTCAGACAGTTAACAGAATTGTAAACATGTTTGAACCAGCAGACAGACTTCATGTCAGAGGGCAGATAGCGCAGATTTTAAGAGGAACAGTTTCACAAAGGCTTTTACCGCAGGTAGATGGCATGGGTAGACGTCCGGCATGCGAGCTTTTAGTTGTGACTCCGACTGTTAAAGATTTTATAGAAAAAGATAAATTAGAAGACATATATGATCTTGTACGTAAAGGTTCATTCAATAATATGATAACTATGAACATGTCTTTATATAATTTATTTAGTGATGGTTTAGTATCAGAGGAAGTTGCGCTTGAATATTCAGATGACAAGAATGAATTGAAGCAGATGTTCCGAGGGGTATTCCATGGGACAGGTTCCGGAAAAGACAGAGATTCGCAATAATTATGAACAATTTTGTGACAGATGCGATTAATCTGAAAGCTTATAATTTAAGCGAATCGGATAAGATTATTGTAATGTATTCAAGAGATAAGGGGCTTATAAGAGGAGTGGCCAAGGGTGTGAAAAAGCCTAAAAGCAAGCTTGGAGCCAGAATGGATCTTCTTGTCGCAAATAAGCTTATGCTTTATAAAGGCAAAAATCTAGATACAATTTGTCAGGCAGAGGCTTTGAATACGTTTCACAAGATTCGTCAGAATATGGATAAAATCTTTTATTCACTTTACATAAGCGAGGTTGTGACAAATTTTGGGGTTGAAGATGATCCTTGTTCGGGTGAAATTTTTGACTTGTTGTATAAGGCATTAGAAAAAATTGCAGAGGCTTCAGATAAGGTAGAGATTTTGTTGTCTGTTTTAAAATTTCAGATGAAAATGATGTCGCTGTCAGGATTTGGAGTTGAACTTAATACATGCTTAAAATGCGGTTGTGAGTTAAGGGAAGATAATATGTATTTTTCATCTTCTCTTGGCGGAGTTATTTGCAAGGAATGTAATCAAGCTTATGGAATTCCTGTTATTATGCATTATAAACTCAGAGATTTTTTGAAAACTCTTGAGATAACTGATTTTAGTAATAAGAGTGATTTTGAAGAAAAAGCTACGGAAAAGATATGTTTGGTGTGTTTTGAGTTGCTAAAAGGTTATATAAATTTGCATTCACCGAAGAAATTTAATTCAACAAACATTTTACAAGAGATATGTTAGGAGTTTTAAATGTTTAAAAATTTGTTTGATTTATCTGTAAAAAGAAGCGGATTAAATGCATTAGGATTTTATATAGTATATGTATTGATTGGGGGGATAATAGCCGGAGCTTTTTGTGGAATGCTGGCAGTTGGGTATTGTTTTTTTAATACCAAAGCCTGTGAAGTAAACGGAGCGGCTATAGGTACTAAAATCGGGCAAATTTGGGGGCCGATTTTAGGTGCAATTTTTTCTGTAAGTATAGGATGTGCAATATTAACTTGTAAGAAATTGTGGAATTCGGTTGTTGCAGTTTTGTTATTTATTTTAGCGGTACCTTTATCTTATATATTCGGTTGTTTAGGAGCTTTTATATTAATTTCAATAATATCTACTTTTGAAAATGGCAAGCAAGAAGCAATAGACGAAAATACAGAAAAAAATATTGAGTAAAATTATCCTAAAGAATAGCCTTACGGACAATGAGAAAAGTTTTCTCCTGTTATAACTTTTAGGAAGAAGAGTTATAGGAGAAAAATATGAAAAAAATAGTCTTATTTTTGGCATTAATTTTAATTGCCCCTGAAGTTTTAGCGGCCCCAAGAGTGATAAGAACATCACATCCTATTCCTTATAATAGAAGTGTAAACCCTTTTGTTAGACCATATTACAGACATTATGGAGGTGGATATAACAGATATTATAACCGTTATTACGGGAGCAATCTAATAAGACCGTATTATTACGGAAATACGTTCGGGCGGATTTATAACGGGAATTACTATCCTGTTTATCAAGATACATCGTATTATAGAGTTTCGGAGGTGCCCGAAGCAGAAGTTAGTAGCACCTGCTCATGTGAAGATGAAAAATCTATTCAAGATAGGATGTTTAAAAATATATTTACAATGCGCCGGGAATTGTATATGGATAGTGAAAAAAAAGAAAATCCCGATTTAACTTACAGAACCAAGAGTTTGTCAGAGGATGAAATTAATTCGCTAATGAAAGTTTCCGATACAAAAAGTGTTGTTAAGGATTCACGACTTTCGCTTGTTGAGAAAAATGTATATGGAAAATCTTTCGAGCATCAATCAATGAATTTGCGTCTTAACAGGCTTGAAAAGGAGATGTTTAACAAGACTTTTCCGACAATGGATGAGTCAGAAAGAATAAATAATATTTTTGTGAACTATAATGCAAACACAATTTCGGATAAAGAACTTTCCAAAATAGAAAAAAGTATTTTCAATAGAACATACAATGACACACCTGTTTCCGAGAGAATTTCGCGAATAGAAGAAGAACTTTTCGGAACAATACAATCAGGAGATTTGGATAACAGGTTGAAGAAGGTCGAGTCAGCACTAATGGCGAAGCAACAAAAAGCTCAGAGTCCTCAAGTTTCGCAATATGATGCTTGTTATGGCGGTTACCTTCCGCAGACGGGATGGAGAAACACTTTAGGAAGAGCGAATCGCTTTTTTAACGGTTATCCGACGGGCATAACTCCTCCCATACCTTCAATGCCTCCGTTTGGCATGGGTGGAAGCGGAATTCAGCAGGGATGGACAGATAACTGGGGCGGATATGCTTACAATAATACTACCCGAGGCGGGGGTATGGGGGTGCATATTATTGACTAATAAAAAAATATCATTAAACTAATATCATACAAATAGATGTTTGTAGCACTTTCAAAATAACGGATAATTACAGTAAGAAAGTGTAGAAAATGCCTTTTAGATACAGACTGCAAAAAGTACTTGATTTCAGAATAAGAAAGAAAGAAGAACAGTTACTTGTTGTTCAAAAAGCCCAGCAGGCGGTATTTATTGCAGAAGAAAACATCCGCAAGAATAACGAAGAAATTCGTGAAACACAGATAAATATGCGAAAAGCGGATCCGATGATGTATGATATTTACGATAAATACCTTATACATCTTTGGGAGAAGGCAGAGCAGCTTGAACAGATACGCGCAGAAGCTCAAAGAATATTAGACATAGAAAAAGCAAAACTTGTAAAGCTGGAGCAGGCGGTTAAAGTTCTTGAAAAACACAAAGAGAAGAGTCGAGAGGCATATCTTGAAGAAGAAAAGAAAGCAGAACTAAAAGGATATTCCGAACTCGGAGTTCAAAGATTTTTCAGGCAGTCGCAAGAGCGTCAGGAGGAAGAAGAATACGCAGAAATTCTAAGACAGCTTGAACAACTGGAGGGCTAAATGAATATAGATACAACCGTTTTATCGGCGGGAAGTGAGAAAAATAATTATATAGCAGCTTATCAGAATTCAAAGACTCAAAGCAATGAGGCTTTTAAGTTTCAACTTGATTCAATATCATCATCAAAGACAGAAACTTCAGACAAAGAAGTAGAAACGATAGATGGTGAAGCAGCGGAAGTTCAGGTAAAAGAGGACTTTTCTTCCGATGATGATACTAAAGTTTCGTCTAAAGGAGAAGATAAAGCTCAAAAGACAGAAAACACAAAAGATAATCAGGTTAAGAACGAAACGCAGGATGAAAATTGCCAAAATCAGTCAGGGCAAAATTCTCAAAACGGACAAAATCAGCAAAACCCTCAGTCTGCGATGTTGTCTGATGAAATTGCAGAGATGTTAAAGCTTAATTCCAAGTCAAACGGCGTAAATCAAATAAATAATACAACATTTAAAGCAGGTATAAGTGAAGATGTATTTAACAATTCTCCCAAAATTGACTATGCCTCAATTTCGATGTCTGACGGCGATGCTCTGTTTTTTGCAAATTTAGTTACAAAAACGGATATGACAATGTCAAGTATTGCAGGAGAATTTCAAAAATCTTTAAATACCGCAAAGGTTCAAGAAGTTCAAAAAACAGCGAAGGTTTCAA
Organism: uncultured bacterium; assembly: GCA_949297715.1. GTDB lineage: Bacteria > Cyanobacteriota > Vampirovibrionia > Gastranaerophilales > Gastranaerophilaceae > Scatenecus. The sequence goes on from CASFTJ010000016.1 coordinate 10,740, forward strand.
GTGTTTTAATGGATGCTCTTGCAGACTCAATGAAAACAGGTAAAGCATTCAGAATAGATTTTGACAAAGATGTTTCTGTTGTAATGAGAGTAGATAAAGACGGCAACCTTAATGCCCATTTTATCCCTGGAGATAAAGCTGTAGAAGCGTATTTAAAGAATAACATTTCTTATTTAAGAAGTCGCTTTGACGAAGAAAATCTTCCGTATAACGAACTTACATACAGCAAATACAAAGAACGTGAACAGGAATCCGAAAAACGTAAAGATAAGGAGAATGATAATGAATGATTCTTACACCACGGCGTTGAACACTCAAAAATCAACCCAAAACTGGATGGACGTAATTGCTCATAACATGACAAACGTCTATACACCGGGGTTTAGGGAAGAACAGGTAAACTTTAAGACCTTTTTAGGCGGAGCGATAGCTGACGGTTACGACAAGAAAACCGATCAGGGAAAATCAACTCCCGGTACATCAAAGGATAACTTGTTTTTGGAAGGTAAAGGCTTTTTCCTCACCAAAACTCCCGAAGGCAAGAGTGTTTACACCCGTCTTGGTGAATTTACATTTGACGGAGAAGGTGTTTATCGTGCAAAAAACGGAAATACCGTTCAAGGTTATATCTTGAATGATAAAGGCGAAATTATGCAAGGGACAAAAGCCGTATCGCAGGATTTGTATGAACAAACCGCACTGAACGGAGGTGCTCTTGATGTTCCGACAACGAATATAAAACTTTGGATTGATCCGAGTAACGGCAAGTTTTTAGGCAAATACGACGATTATGAGATTAAGGAAGACGGCACAATTTACGGAAAAGCCGACGGCGGCAAAAGATCCATCCCTTTATATAGAATAACCACACGAAATTTTCATAACGCTGCAGCTTTGTACGAAATCAAGGAAGGCTATTTTATAGAAACAGAAGAATCCGGAAAACCTGTTCTTGGAATGGGTGAAATAAGATCAGGTCTGTTAGAAATGTCAAACGCTGATTTTAAAGGTAATATTTCGTATTTCCAAATGGCAAAATTGCAAATGGAAATTTCAAACAAGCTTATTTCAACAAACAAGGAGCTTTTAGAAGAAGCTTTGAGATTAGTCGGAAACTAATATTTAACTTAATTTTAACGGTTTAAACTCCATTTTACGAAGGAACTTTTTCGGGAAGTTCCTTTTTGTTTGCGTGTATTTTATCTAAAATTCTTATAATTTCATCTGAAAGATCAGATTTGTCTTTAATGTTAATTTTCACAAGATTTGCAAATTCAGCCTTCTTAAATTCGTGAAGCCCTCTTGTTTTAAATATTTCTTCTAAAATTTTAACTCTTGGAACATCGGAATCAAGAAGTTTGATATCAAGAAGCGAAATATTCTCAAAAGCGTAACCTAAAGTTCTTTCAACAAGTCCCTGCGGCAGAAGATCTTCAAATTCACCGCTTGCAAGAATATAAACTTCATCAATATCTCTGAGTTTGTAATTGACTGCCCGAAGATTTTCTTCCGCATCTTTATCAAGCAGGACAAATATCGGCAGTTTAAGATATTCTGAAAGTTCATAATAAGTTTTTACAACTTGGTTTTTGCCTCCGGCAGAAATTATATGAACTCCGTTTTTGTCAAAATTAAACCCGTAAACATCCCCAAATGCGGGAAGAAGCGTTTCTTCCGTAATCCCTTCGCATATTATAACTTTTTCTACTGGAAAATGAAGCGAGTTTGTTTCTCTTGCTTTAGTTAGATTTTTTTCTGTGCCCAAAGCTTTAAGCCACTTCAGATTGTTAACTTCATTGTCAGAAATAAGCTTTGCTATTCCTTTGTAGTTAATTTTGTTTTTCAAAAGCTTTTGTGTTTGCGGATTTATTTTAAAAACAGAATTTTCATAATCGAAAAGTCTTTGATTTATGAGATAATCCCCAGCTTCATCGATGCCAAGCTCTGAAAGTGAAAAATTAATAATCTGTTCAGCTAAATTTCTAACAATATCATAATCAAATTCGTCAAGTTCTTGTTTTTTGTATTTGGGATAGATAAGATTTCCCGTAATTATATCTTTATAAACTCTAAGGTATTTAATTTCCGTATGCTTAAATCTTGTAAGGCGTGATGCTGAAATAAGGATTTGTTCTTTAGTCAGCGGTTTAATTTTAATCTTTTCCAATAGATCCTCTTTACATTTATTAACTTAATTAATTTAATATAGCAATTTTTTTGAGTTATTGTTGTTTATATAAATAATCGGAGTGTATTGTAGTGTATTCAGTAGGTTCATATCCAATATATTATAATTATAACACAACATCAGGCAAACATGCTGAAAAAGTTGAAGTTAGTGAAAATGCACCTAATGTTGCTGTAAATCGTTATGCTACAAATCCGATCAGCAATGACAGAATTACGTTTAATCCGGCTTTTGCAGCGTCAAAATTGAGAACCAGACTAAACAGTCAGGAGGAAAAAAATAAATATAATACAGTATTATCTCATCTGGACAGTTCATCAAAGAAAAAGATGAAAACGCTTTTGAAGTCCGGAGTTTTATTGAACGCAGAGTCAAACGACAATTCAACAGTTCTTGATAATTTGTATAACATAGCAGTAAACGAACGTGCTCAAGGTCTTTCAAGAGAAGATATTCTTAAAAATACGATAGCAACAATAGCGGATCCGCATATTATAACCCAGCAATTTGGTGATATTCCCGTAAATATAAGAGAACATATTCTGGAAAATTATATGAAGGAAAACAATTTTGATACCGCCCAGAGAAAAACCACAGAAAGCGATATAAATGTAGAACATTCCGGAACTTGTGTGGCATCAAGTATTGAATTTAATCTTGCTAAAAAAATGCCTGCCGAATTTGCACGTTTTGCGGAAGGGTTAACATCTCCTGCTATGTCGGTTAAGAAGAATATAAAAATGAAAAATCTGACAGATAATACGCTTGATTCTATCTGGCTTTTGAACGCATTTGAAATCCCTTTTAAAATGGACGATTATGATAATGCAAATATTACATTTGCACCCGATAAAAATGCCATTATAAGAGCAAGAATACAGACAACAAACCGAGATCCGAACGAAAGATCTGCTTTGGATGTATTAATGCAGTCAACTTTTATGCAAGTCGGTTCACAACAGACTTATGACAGCTTAAGTGACAAGCGTAAAGGCAAATTTAACAACAACGATAAAGGTTTAATCGAATTTGAAAAGACTTTTACTGAATCAGTGGTAGAAGATAAAAATAAAATATCAGTTACATATCAAAAAGTAGATGATGATGCTCGTTTGATAGGTTACGAAACAGATTTTGAGACAATGAAAAAACAGATATCGGATGCTCTTAATCTTGGCGAAAATGTAATAATAGGTTATACGGAAGTCGATAAAAATAACAAAATTATAAACGGTCATGAAATTACAATAACAGGACAAAAATATGATAAATCCGGAAATCTGATTTATGTATGTAATGATACAGATGATGATATACCTTCGGCTATTGAATACAGAGCAGATATTTTACTTCCGAAAATCCATCATGCAGGGCTTCCGCAATCAGTTGTGAAAGAAGATGTAAATCTTGTAGAAAACTGGGTAGAAGGTTTGAAATCATACAAGGAAATGAAGAAAAATCATATAGCGCCACCTGAACCCCTAAAAAATGCTGCTTAATTTTTCGTCACAATTTGTGTTTAAAAATGCAAAAAAAAATATTCAGCAGATTTAGAATGAATGAAACAAGGTAAATGTTATGATAAATTTTAATTCATATCAGAATAAAAACCTCTTAAAGCAATATCAAAGTGCTCAACAGACAAGTCCTGTGCAAAATAAAAATGATGATAAAAACTCGCCTGTAAAGACGAGTATTTTTTATATAAACGATGTTCACGGGCAGAATATAAGAATGGAAAGGCTAATTAGTGCCGTAACACAATTTGACAGTTTTGTGCCTTCCGGAAATGACAAATTAAAGCTGGCCTCAGGCGACATAATGCTTGGAGAGGATGAAAAATCGGTTAAGACAGCAGACAAGTTTTTAAATCTTGCTGGAATAATGGCGACGGTTGTGGGTAATCACGAATGTGATATGCCGACACAACAGTTTGTTAAATTGGTTGATGATAAAAAGTATAAACTGCTCGGTATAAATATGAATCCTCCAAAAACAAATCCATTGAGCAAGTATATAGAAAAATCCTACGTACAAGAAATTAACGGAAATAAATACGGTATTATAGGTCTTGTTCCAAGCGATATGGCCTTGCACGTAAAACTTCAGGAGCATTTGCCCGAACTTGCGGTTGAACCTGATTTGGATAAGAGTATTAGGCAAATACAAAATGAAGTGGATAAATTTAAAGAGCAGGGCATAAATAAAGTTATACTTCTTTCTCATTCAGGTTACGGAAATGACGTAAAAATTGCACAGCAGGTTAAGGGTATTGACGTAATACTTGGGGCGCATACTCATAACCTTCTTGAAGATGTAAAAGAAGGCAAAAATTTGTTTTATTCACCGAACGGAGAGCCTGTGGTTATAACTCAGGTTGGTCGTGACGGAAAGAATTTTGGTGTTTTAAATCTTGAGTTTGATAAAGACGGTGTTATTACTAAAGTTCAAAATAACGTAGGTAAAACAGAACGATACGGAAGAAATCTTGTAGCCAGAAAGGCATTTGAAAAAATTCTCGGTAAACCTGAAATTGTCGGTTACTTATCAAAAGTAGAAAAATTCCCGAAAGATATGTATGTTCAGGAAAATGCTCATTGCAACTTTATTGTTGATGCAATGAAGGACATGTTAGGAACTGATATTGCGCTTATGAATGCCGGTAATATAAGAGGTCAATTTGAAACAGGCCGAGTTGATACAAGAGATTTAGCCGTAATTTCACCTTTTGCAAATAAGGTGGTCGTAATAGATTTGACAGAAGAAGAAATTGTTAATGCAATAAAACGCAGAATTGAAGTTTCAATAAAATCAAGCTCTCACCGCCCCGGTATTGTACAGGTTTCGGGTTTGAAGTATTCCTTCGATAATCAGGGCAAACTCTTGTCAATGTCCTTTGTTGATAAAAATAACCAGGAACACCCGATAGATATTAATAACCCGCGAAAAGATAAAAAATATTCCGTAGCTTCAGATGATTTTTGTATCATAGGTGAAGACGGCGGATTAGGGCTGCCGCACAGACTTAAGGACGCGAAAAAAATCTTCAATCACGACAAAGATGTGGTCGTTGCCCAATACATAAAAAAACAAACTAAACCTATAACCGTAAAATCAGACGGTCGTATCGTAAATGTGGATGACAGAGAAAATAAGGCTAAGGCTTAATAATCATACTGCTCGCGGCTGTTTAGATATTCTTTTATAAAGTTCAAGGAGGATTGTACAATACGGGTAACACGAGAAGGTGAAAGACCGATTTGAGTTGCAATATCTTTTACCTGCATATTTCTGTAAAATCTATATTCAACAACAGTTCTTTCCTTTGGCGGAAGTTTAGAAATCGCAGCCCTAATCATTCTGCCTAATTCTGTAATTTCCGCCTGTTCATCAGGCTTTGCGTGAGGATCCTTCAGAAAATCAAACGGTGAATCGTTGTCACTGGCTGCAGCCGCAAGCCCGTCAATAGACAAAACAGTTTCGTAAATGGTTTCACGGATTTTAGCCTTTTGCATGTCCATTCCTTCGACTTCTTCTTCCGACGAAACCTCATCATCAGCGGCATGCTTCATTGAATACCATTTGTATCTTATACGAAGTTCATTTCTTATTGCCCATCTTACGGCTGTTGCTATGTATGCAAGGTTGTAATTCTCTAATTGTTCTGCTGTTTTATTGGCAATTATACCTTGAACAGCAATAATACCTATTGATAAAAGTTCCTCATATTCAACCATATGAGAAGGTATTCTTCTATGTTCAACCTTTGCAACTTTTCTTACTATATCAAGGTATTTTTGTAATCTGTTTTGTTCTTGCATAATCATGATTATTTTTTAGTCTTAGGCTCTTGCCCTATTGTACTTCTATTAGGATTATTTTTCAAGTTGTAAACAAAAAGTAAAATTTCAGCAATTGCTTTGTATAGTTCCGGCGGAATCTGGTGGTTAAGGTCTACCATTTTGAATAATGCCCTTGCAACAGGCGGATTTTCTATTACCGGAACATTGTGGTCTTTTGCTATTTGTATAATTTTCTTTGCGATAAGCTCTGTTCCTTTGGCAATAAGTGTTGGTGAATCCATTTCTTCTGCTTTATACTTAAGTGCACATGCTATATGGATTGGGTTTGTGACGACGAAATCAGCATCAGGAACCGAATCCATCATACCTCGTTGAAGCATTTGCATACGTCTTTGGCGAAGTGCCGCCTTAACGTTCGGATCTCCTTCTGTGTTTTTGTATTCATCTTTAATCTCTTTAAATGACATTTTTTGGTCTTTTAAAAATTTCCATTTCGTAACCCCATAATCTGCTGCTGCGATTACAAGGAATGCAATGCAGGCTTTAAAGATAAATTCCGTAATAAGCTTTCCGAATTCTATCAAAACCGCAAAGTTGTTGTCTATTGCCGCAAGCATTAAGATATGCTCAATATGATCCATATAAACAACCCAGCCGATATAACCGAGCAGAATAACTTTTACAATATTTTTGAAAAGTTCAAACAGGGTTTTAATAGACATAATATTTTTGAAATATTTAGTCGGGTTAAGTTTATCAAGTTTTGGCATCAAAGGTGCTGTTGCAACAAGCGGTCCGACCTGTATAAAATCTGCCAAAATTGCGACAAACCACGCAAGAAAAAGTATTGGTCCGATTATTAACAAAGCTGCTTTTACCGTAATTGTAAATATATAAGCCATTCCGACTTCATCAAGGTGGGCATTTGGAATCTGCTCGTACATAAGCGTGAAAAGCTGTGCAATTTGATCCCATACAAATGGAGCAACTCCAACTATTGCTGAAAATAAAACAAGCAATGAAACTGCGGTTGAAAAATCTTTAGATTTTACAACCTGACCTTCTTTTCTTGCCTGTTCAAGTTTCCTTGGGGTGGCATCAAATTGTTTATCTTCATCACCCATACTACTTCCTTTTCTTAATGAATATTATAGCATGGTCAAAAATAATTTATAAAATGCTTAAGTTAAGCATTATTTGCCTTTTCATTTTCTTCTTTTACAAGCTGCTCTGCTTTTTCTGCAATTCGGTTCTGGTCATCAGCCCATTTTCGGAGTTTTAATTGTAGCGGTTCCATTTTTTTATAAATTGGCCATGTTATTAAATAGCCGAATATTCCGGCGCCAAGTCCTACAATTAAGTTTATTTTTGTGTGTTTTTTAGCAAGTTTATTAAGCTCTTTAGCTGTACGGTTTTTATTATTTTGGGTTAAAATAAATTTATCCATAGTTTCAAGTACCCCAAAAGTACCTGCTGCTGAGGCCCAAAACTCTGCACCTTTGTAGCTATCTTTTAAAACATTATACTTTCTTTCTTCCTCAGTTTTAGAATAAGTGTATTTGGATGTGAAATTCGGTTGAATTTGCATAAAATCCTCCTTGTAATATTTTAAAACCTCTAAAAAATATTTTTGCTAGTCAGCGTTTACAATTTTTACTCCGCTGCTTGTTCCAAGTCTTTCTGCACCTGCTTTGAGCATTTTTATTGCGGTTTCTTTATCTCTTATTCCGCCTGAAGCTTTTACTTTTAACCCGTAAGGAAAAACTGTTTTATACATCAATTCAACATCTTCAGCTTTTGCGCCGACTCCGCCTTTTACAAAACCTGTTGAGGTCTTTACAAAATCCGCTTTTGCTTCAATACAAAGTTCGCATGCTTTTTTGATTTCTTCCTTATCAAGCAAATCTGTTTCTAAAATAACTTTCAGCGGTTTATCTTTGCAGGCTGATTTTACGGTTTCGATGTCATATTTTACAAATTCATAATCCTTATTTTTTAAGGCCGTAACGTTAATAACCATATCAATTTCATCAGCTCCGTCTTCTATGGCTAGTTTTGTTTCGTAAGCCTTTACTTCAGGTCTGTTTGCGCCAAGAGGAAACCCTACTACTGTCACGATTTTAACGTTACTTTCTTTAAGATTTTCTTTTGCAAGCTTTACATACATAGGGTTCACGCAAACCCCAAGAAATTCATGCTTTTTGGCTTCTTCAAAAAGTTTTATAAAGTCTTCTTCCTTTGCATCTTGTTTAAGCAGTGTGTGTTCAATATGTTTGTTTAAGTTTTCCATAAGCTCTCCTATTATAAAATGTTGTCTAAAATTTTTGATGTTGAAAATGCTTTATTAAGTGTAAAAAAGTGAAGCCCTTTTACTTTGTTTTCAATCAGTTCGGCGCATTGTTTTGTTGCAAATTCTATGCCGAGATTTTTTATATAGTCTTTGTCTTGGGAGTGGTTTATAATTTTTTCTTTTAATTCTTTTGGAATGGTCACTCTTGCAAGCGGCATAATTTTTTCAAGCTGTTTAAAGCTGATAATCGGCATAATCCCTGCGATTACAGGAACTTGTATCTTAGCTTTTTCAAGTCTTTCAAGGTAAGCAAAAAACTTATCGTTTTCAAAAAACATCTGGGTAAAAATGGCATCGGCGCCTGAGTTAATCTTCTTTTTTAAGTTTTCAATATCATTTTCTATTGTTTTGCTTTCCAAGTGCCCTTCAGGGTAGCCTGCTACTGCTATCGAAAAATCAGTATTGGTTTTAATGTATTCTACAAGGTTGTTTGCATAGCAAAAGTAATTGCAAATTTCGTTACTATTCTCAGGGTAATCCCCTCTTAGTGCCAGCACATTTTCTGTTTTAAGCGATTTTAAAAAACTTATATGAGAATCAATTTCTTCTTTGAAACGGTTAATGCAGGTTATATGGGGCATTATATCCGTGTCGAATGTTTGTTTAAGCTTTTCTAAAACTGTTTTGTATGCTCGGCTTTTTTTACCGGTTGCACCGCAGGTTAGTGAGAAAAATTGCGGGGTATATTTATTTAAAATTGTTATTTCATTTTGTAATTTTTTAAATTTTTCTTCGTCGTCGGGCGGAAAAATCTCAAATGATATAATCGTTTTTTCGGATTGGTAGATCTCTCTTAATTTCATAAGCTGATTATAGCATGTTTTTAGTAATATTGCAGAATTTTATTATAAATTCTATATTAAAAAGCACCTTTTTTATATTAAAAAGATGCTTTTTAAATTCGATTTTTCAGATATTAGAAACTGTATTGGGGAATTTCAAATTTTTCGTTATTAGCGTCTTTATCCACGAATGCAAGGTAATAATCCATCGCCTTATCTTTTGCGGAGTTATAGAATTCATCATCAATGTATTTTTTGTGAATTTCAGTTCTAAAACCGCTGTAATTTCCCATATTAGCGGCGTAAAGCTCAAGAACGCTTTTATCAATTCCCGCTCCGTAAGCTTTTGTTTTGGCGTCTGTTCCTGACGGGCGGATTTCTATAAATTTGTCGTTAAATTCAAGATATGTTCCGTCGCCTACAAATTTTATAGACAAAAGATTGTCGAAACAAAGGCTCTTGAAGGAATCGTTCAGAACTTCTTTCACATCATCAAGTGTCATTTTACCTTCTTTAACAGCTATTGCCATTGTAAGATAGAATAAATCGTTTTCTGTTCTTTTCTTTTCGCCTTCGGCTTTTGATTTTTTAAGTTTTTCAATATCAGGCTCGGATTCGTTGTAATAAGCTATATCAATTCTTGTGTCATATCGGCCTTTTATCGAGCATTCGTCGAAGATTCTGACTAAATTTCTTGACAATGATATGTCTTGAAGGCTTGCGATTAAAGCTGATGCAACAATTATAGCTTCCGTTGCACTCTTTTCTCTCATCGCAACCGCAAATCTTCCGGAATTTGATTTTATGAGATCTTCCGTTCCCATAATCATTCCGCCGCTTTCTTCTCCCGCAAAAATCAAACGAGGATTTACACCGAGGTTTATTGTGTTTGAAAATACGTCGTCTACCAAAACTTCTTTATCAGGATTGTTCTTAAGTTTTAATTCGACTTTTTTCATTATGTTTGCTATTTCTTTAAATCCGACAGGAACATTTACAACTTTAACTCCCTGATGTTTCGCCCATTCATCCCAGCTTAGGGCAGAGGCGGTTGTTTTTATCATAAATCTCGGGTGATTATCCCACAATCCTTGTGCTTTAAGCTGCTTTGCCTGAAAATCCATAAGCATTAAGAAGGCTTGATTTGCCGTGAAAATCGTCAAAATTGATTTTTCGTCAAGTTTGATGTAATCAATTCCTGCTTCTTCAAGTTTCGGTGCTCTTAGAATTGTTTCTTTCTGCGCAATTGTAAGTCTGTCATGATCAGGATCCGTAATCAGAACAGTCGTCAAATATGGCATGTCTTTAAGTTTTTCTTCGTAGTGCATTGTCTCAATTACAGGGAAATACTTCTTGCCGTCAGGGCGTTTTGCAAGAACCGTTGCGTCTACTGAATAATCGTAGAAAGCTTTTTCTCCCTTTGGTGTGTGGTCGTATTTGCCGATTGAGTGGAAGAAAGGATCTTCTTCCGTGTTAAACCATACAAATTTATCCGAAATATCAAGCTTCTTTAATACTCTGCTTAACGTTCTGTGAGCTGAGCCGCCAACATTTTCTATTACTATTTCTCCTTCAAAATTCTTTATGAGATTAAGGTTGTGTTTTTGTGCAACTCCGGATTTAAGGTATTCAACATAAAGGTTTGTGCCGTCTTCAAGTGATTTCATTATTTTTTCGTCTATAAGCTGGCTGTCGTTTTTTGCTATTTTAATTTCGTAAGTACCTTTCTTTTCTGTTTCTTCAAAAATTTCTCTTATTTTATCGACAAATTCAAGACTTTCTTCCGGAAGATACTGGCTGCCTTGTGAGTTCAAGTCTTTTGTTGCATTTTTTACGGAAATTCCGTGAGAAGATGTGATGTATTCTCCGCCTAAAAGGTCAAGTTTGAATGCTAAAAATGATGCAAGCCAAATAGGAATTGTTTTTCTGCCTTCGGGAAGAAGTGTTTTAATCCCTTGAGCTGCCTGGATTCTTGCAATAGCCTCCAAATATAAATCCGAATTGTAACGGACTTCTCTGCCTGCTATTTTTAGAATTTCTTTTCCCTGATATTTTTCTCTTGCAACAAGTGCTTTGGCTAAAGTTGCAAGAACGATTCCGACAAGGTTAATCGGAAATCTTGTGTCTTGCGGGAAAAGAATGTTCTGCGGACCTCTTATGCCTGCTGTTGAAACTTTCGCTTCTTTTGCATAATTTGCAAACCACTCTTTTAAGTTTAATCCTTCAGGATTTTTTTCTTTATCATAAGCTTCAAGATGCTCTCTTTTTAATGTAAAAGTAAATTCGTTTTTGTTGTCAAAATTCATTAAATCAAGCTGTTTTATATAATTAGGTGTCTTTTCGTAAACGCTTTCAAAAAGCTCGTTTTCAAGCTGATTGTTTGATTTTTTGATTGCGGTCATTGCTTTCTCCTTATTTAATACTGCTATATAGCTGAATTATATAAGAAAAATAACTATTGTTCAATATTTATTTTGATATATAATATTTTTAAGGGAGTCAAATAAATAATGAGTAAAGAACCTAAGAATTATTCCAAAAGACCTGTTGAAACTTTCAATAAATGGAGATCACTTTTTCAGATAATTGTATGTAAGTTTTTCTATATGATTAGATTAAAGCTTGTGTATAGGCTAAAAGTAGAAGGGCTGGAAAATGTTCCAAAGGATAATGCTTATATAGTTTGTCCGAATCATCTTTCAACACTTGATCCACCGCTTGTTGCCGCTGTTATGCCGAGAAGAGTTTCTTTCATGGCTAAAAAGGAATTGTTTGATATAAGGTTTTTAAGATGGTGGATTGATTGGTTAGGTGCTTTTGCAGTCAATAGAGAAAGCCTTGGGCCTTCGACAATTAAAACCGTTATGAATATTAAAAAAAGTAAATGGGTATTTGGTATTTTCCCGCAGGGAACAAGAGGTGAGGTCGGCGTAATTGAAAATATCTCTAAAGGTTTTGCTGGACTTGCTAAAATAACTAAGTGTTCTGTGCTTCCTGTTGGAATTACAGGTACTAACGAAGTTAAAAGAATTCCGTTTTCGGGACAGATTATCGTCAAAATAGGTAAGCCTATTCCTTACAGTGATGATACGGAAGAAGTTGTTTCTCAATGGATTGCACAAATTCAAGAATTGACGGGCTTTAAATATCTTGAAGCTGAAAATAAAGTTAGTTAGGAGTTTAGAGTTATGGCTGGAAAACAAAGAAATTATAATAGAAGGTATCCGTCAGAATATGGAATATTCAGGACAATGTTTTATATGACTTTTCTTTATGTTGTCGTTGTTTCCTTTATGAAAATTTTTTATAATTATGAAATTACCGGCAGAGAAAATCTTCCGAAAGAAAAGAAAAACGGTAAATTTATTTATACCGCAAATCACGTATCAATTTTTGATCCGCCTATGCTTTCAATGGCAATAGGCAAGCCTATCGCTTATATGGCAAAGAAAGAACTTTTTGATCCAAAGGAGAAGCTTAGCTGGCTTGTAAAAAGATTAGGTGCTTTTGCTGTGGACAGATCAAAACCGGAGATTGCAACTTTTAAAACAGTAAGAGATATTCTATCTACCAGTTGGTCTTTAGGAGTTTTTCCTCAGGGCGGAATCAGACCTTACGGAAAGATTGATGAGGTTAAAAAAGGTTTTGTTGTGATTGCAAAAAATGCTAAAGCTGATATTATTCCGGTCGGAATTGAAGGGTTTGACGGGTATCCGAAACTTAAACCTTTTACAAGACGCAATGTTAAGCTTCGAATCGGCAAGCCTATTTCATATAAACTTCCTGAGGAAGAAATTATCTGGCAGTGGGGTGAACAAATGTCAGAACTTGCTGGATATGAAAATCTGCTTCCACGTCCTGTAGCAGGAAGTGAAGTAAAAGCTGGAGTTTAATATTTTTTCTTTAGTAATTTTTTTTATGAGCATCTTTTTTTAAATAATTAATTTTTAATTAAAAACTAAACGCTGATATTTTTTTGGGTTAAAATGTAATTATGGTTAGACAAAAATAAGGAAAATGCTATGTGGGATTATTCGGAAAAAGTAATGGATCACTACAGAAACCCCAGAAATGTCGGCAAAATTGATAACGCTGATGCAATCGGTGAAGCCGGTTCTCTTACCTGCGGTGATTCTTTGAAAATATATCTAAAAATTAAAGACGGAATTGTAACTGATGCAAAATTCCAGACTTTCGGGTGCGGAAGTGCGGTTGCAAGTTCAAGTATTTTGACAGAAATGATTATCGGAAAATCTGTCGAAGAAGTTAAAAAGATTACTAATAAAGATATAGCGGATCAGCTTGGCGGACTTCCTCCTGAAAAGATGCACTGCTCTGTTATGGGGTATGAAGCTTTGGAAGATGCTCTTAAAAACTTTGATGACTTAACAGATTTGGATGATTTACGAAATGAAAAACCTGCTGAAAAAATAGTCTGTACTTGTTTTAATGTAACGGAAAACTTAATCTGGGATGCGATTAAGCAAAATGGGCTTAGGACTGTAGAAGAAGTTACAAATTATACAAAAGCGGGCGGTGCTTGCGGAAAGTGCAAGGGGCTTATTCAGGATATAATTGATACTTATTATAAAAAAGAGGAAAGTCACAAAGAAGAAAGTTCGCTTTCTCCGGCTCAAAAAATCTTAAAGATAAACAAAATTATTGAATCGCAGATTTCACCCGAGCTTCAAAAGGATGGCGGAGATATTACTCTGGTTGATATCGACGGGAATAAGGTGCTTGTAAAACTTAGAGGAAAATGTTCCGGATGCAAAAATTCGCATTTGACGCTTAAAGCATTTGTCGAAAGCACTTTAAGAGAAACAGTTGATAAGAATATTGACGTAATTGAGGTGGCATAATGGATTTGATATATTTAGACAACAATGCAACGACTAAAGTTGCGCCTGAAGTTTTGGAGGTTATGCTTCCGTATTTTAAAGAAGAATATGCCAATCCTTCAAGTATTTATGAGTTTGCCAAAAACGCAAATCATACCGTAAGGGATTCAAGAGGTGTTATAAAAGATTTTCTTAATGCAGCAAATGAAAAAGAAATTTTATTTACTTCCTGCGGTTCAGAAAGTGCAAATACCGCTATTCGCGGCGTTTTGAATATGAACAAAAACAAACGCCACATAATAACTACAAAAGTTGAACATCCTTGCGTTTTAAATCTTTATCAAACTCTTGAGAAAGAAGGTTATAAGGTTGATTATATCGGAGTAAATTCTAACGGTGAACTTGACCTTGCACAATTGGAAGAATCTATAAATTATGATACTGCGTTAGTGTCAATTATGTATGCAAACAACGAAACGGGTGTTATTTATCCGATTGAGAAAATTTCTGAAATTATTAAATCAAAAAATAAAGAAACTAAATTCTTTGTTGACGCAGTTCAAGCAGCAGGGAAAATTCCGATAGATGTTCAAGCTTTGGGAGTTGATTTACTTGGAATTTCCGGCCACAAGTTCCACGCACCTAAGGGTATCGGAGTTTTGTATCTCAATTCCAAAACTCTTATAACCCCTCTTATTATCGGCGGGCATCAGGAAAGAGGAAAGCGTGCGGGAACTGAAAATGTTCCGTATATCGCAGGAATTGCTAAGGCCGCTGAACTTGCAGCTGATGGTATGAAATATGAGTTAACTGAGGTTAAGCGTCTTAGAGATAAGCTTGAGGCTGGAATTATTAAAAATATTTTTAATTCAAGAATAAACACAAGTATTTCAAACAGAGTTCCAAACACAACAAATATTGGATTTGAATATATTGAGGGTGAACTTATTCTTCTTCACCTGAGCGATCTTGGTATCTGCGCAAGTTCAGGAAGTGCCTGCACATCGGGTTCTCTTGAACCGAGTCACGTTTTAAGAGCTATGAATGTACCGTTTACTGCAATTCACGGTAGTATAAGATGGTCGCTTTCAAGATATACTAAAGAAAGCGAAATTGATTATGTCTTAAAAGTTCTGCCCGGAATTATCGACAAGATTACGGCTCTTTCGCCTTATCAGGATGAACTTGCTAATCT
The DNA here is from genome assembly GCA_949297715.1 of uncultured bacterium. Classification (GTDB taxonomy): domain Bacteria; phylum Cyanobacteriota; class Vampirovibrionia; order Gastranaerophilales; family Gastranaerophilaceae; genus Scatenecus. The sequence continues at coordinate 25,899 of CASFTJ010000016.1, forward strand.
TAAAAGACTTAGAGGCTAAAAATAATAATTCTTTTTTATAGTCTAAAAGCAGTATGAATTTTTTTCATACTGCTTTTTGCTTAAGGATTTATAAGTATTTTTAATTTTTTTAAAATTGCAGCTTCGTAGAATAGTTTTCAATCACGCAAAACTTTATTCTGTCTTTAAGGAGTTGCAATATGAAAAAACAAATTCTTACAATCGGTATTATTTTGGGTTTGGCGTTAGGTTCTTCTGCTGTGTTTGCGGATACTAATACGCAAGTTATTGATAAGCTCGAAAACTCGCTTTACGGTTTTACTTACTCATCAGAAAATGAAACCTCAAGGCTTGATCGTATTGAAAATACGGTTTACGGAACAGTATCAACAAAGCCCGCAGCACAGAGGATTGCAAGGTTAAAGAAAGATATGGCGACGGATTTAATCGGACAGGAAATTGAGCCGACAACCGATACTTTTGCTGAAGATAATTTTGAAATTGAAGAAGCCCCTGTTGCCTCCTCAAATATTAATTATCCTGCGGTTGATGAGCTTGAAGAAATTGTTTTTAATAAAGTCACCCCGAAAGAAGATATTAAAAAAAGGCTTTCAAAATTAGAGATGGAAACTTTTGGGAAAGAATATTCTAATGACGATTTGGCAACACGTACTGACAGGCTGAAGGCCGAAATTAAGCCAAAATCTCTTATGGATAATTACATCGCGCAATCTTCAAATGATTTTTATGATGATTACGTGCCGCCGTTGGATTCCGATTACCATTTGGATAAGTATCAAAGTTATGACGGTTTTGGTTATGACAGTTTTAATGCGCGCCAAAAAGCTATGCAGGATAGTTTTGACGCTCAAAGATACTCCCGCATGGCTGACAGCGGTAAAAATTACAGTCTTACGACGGTCGAAAAAAATGTTCTTAATAAAACCTACAAGAATGATTCGACTGAGAACCGACTTTCAAGATTAGAAAGTGCTATGTTCGGTACTAATTTTGCATCTGATGATAATGAAACCAGAATTAATCGTATTTCAAGCGCTTACAAGGCTCAAAAATCCGCCGATAAATATGATACAAACAAGTTCTCGCAAAATATTACAACTGCCGTTCAAATTGGAACGTTACTCTTAATGGTTCTGGCATGTATTTTGTAGAATTTGCATAAAAAAAACCGCAGAAATTGGTTTTAAAGAATTTTCTGTGGTCTTTTTTATACATTATAATTGTGCTTTTTTGATTATTGTGCCGTCTCTGTTGCTGGCTGAGCTTGTGAAGACGTTTTTTTGAATAAGTTCATAATCTCATCAACACTGTCTTTTACGTTTTGAACCTGATTTTTTATATCTTCCTTTGCTTGCTGTGATTGTTGTTTTATGTCTGAGGCGGTATTTTTCAGGCTTTCTTTAGTTTGAGTTTGAATCTCTTTAACATTTTCAATATTTGTTTTAATGTTTTGTTTTAAATTTTCGGTGCTTGTTTGAACCTGCTCTTTAAGACTTGTTGATTCAATTGCAGACATATCAGGATTGTTAAGCCATTTGAACGATTTAACCGCACTTGTGCTTTCAATTCCGCCGTTAAATTCTACTTTAAAGTCTTTATAAACAGTGTCCCCGCCTGTAAGTGACGGGATATTTTCAGTTTTTTCTCCTGCAGGGTTCGTTGTAACTGTTTTTATAATACTTGAGGTTAGAGTGCCGAATTTAGGAATATATGAGGTAAGCTTATCCACAGAAAGCTCTCCTAATGGCCCTAATACTGCAACAACATCAGAACTTAAACGACCTAATATAATAAGGTTTGCTGTTCCGTTTAGAATATTGTATTTACCCGTTATATAGTATGCCGTATTCTCGCCCGCAGAGGTAATTGAACTTATATTTGCCCAGCCGTCGTTAAATGTTATATTGCCTTTTATGTAGTCAAAATTGGCACTTTGTTTAATTACATCAACGCTTGATAATGCCGCTACTGCAGCTTTTAAAATGATATTTGACATAATGTTATTTGCGGATAAAAGCATTTCAATACGGCCGATTCCTGCAAATGCTCCTTCTTTTATGTTAAACGAAACTTGACCTTTTAGATTTTTTATTAATTCAACATCTGTAGCACCTGAGGTTGTAACATTTGCTGTAAAACCTAAAGTTCCTGTTAATGCGTTTTTAATTCCAGCCGCACCATTGATTGCAGAAGCTGCATCCAATCCTTCACCGGTCAGGTCAACTCCTATTTTTCCGTTCATTATGTTATATGAAACATTACCTTTTATATTGCCTTTAAAGGTTGAGCCGGTAATATTTGAAAGATACAAAATTCCGTTGTTCAAATTGTAAGTGAAATCAGCAGCAAGGTTTTCTGCGACAATTCCGCCTGATGTTAACTTGGCTAAAGTCCCCTTTCCGTTTGCAACTGCTCCTGATAAGTTCATATCAAGATTTTCAAGTTTTACAAGCATATCAGGAAGTTCTATAAGCGGAATAGAAACATTCCCTTTTAAGGTCGGATTTAGAGGCGTTCCGCCGATTAACAAATCGCCTTTTGTTTTTATTAAAGAATTTTTGCCCATCATTGGTATCGGCATTGAAATATATGAGGGGATAGAAAAATCTATTGCCATATTTTGCGTTTTTGAAAGATTGCTTATACTTCCTGTCGCTAAAGCTATATTGTTACCATTTACGGCAAGCCCGATTTTGTCTATTTTCAAAGTGTCATTTGCAAATTTTAACTCTGTATTTAAAGTTGCAGGTTTGTTTTTCATTAAATCAATGTCTAAAATTGACAGGTAATTGTCAGGTGTAATATTAAGCGAAGCATTGATTAATTGCTGTTTAAGATTTCCGGTAATTGAAACTTTTAAAGGAAGTTTACCTTTTGCGCTCATATCCTTTCTAAAATCTGCCGGAATTATATTATATAAATCTGATGCAACAAGATTTCCGTTTGCATTAATATTTATACTTACGTCTTCGGGATCCGCATAATCATTTATGCTTCCGGTGATATCAATTCTTGAGTTGTCAAGCATTATGTAAGCATTATCAATATTAAGGTCTTTTTCATTAAGAGTTACCTCACTTTGAGGTATTTTAACCGTCGCAAATGGTGAGATTATATCCGCTGAATTGATATTCAAAAGACCTTCATAAGTACCGTCGTTTGTGGTTATATCAAAAATCGCTTTGTTTAATTTAAGTGTTGTGTCTGAAGCTATGTTTTTGATGTTAACATTGTCGGCACTTAGGCTTACAGAAGGTATTGGAGAGGTTAATTTACCTTCTAAAATTGCTTCAGCGGATAAAGTTCCTGAGTTAAAATTGTTTTCTTTTAAAAGTGAAAATTGCCCTGCTGCTGCAATAAGTGCTTTTATAAGCAATTTGTCTGCGGTAAGATGCAAATCAGTTTCGGCTTTATCTGATATCGTTCCGTAAAATTTTAAAGGCTGATTAAATACACTAAATGATACATCTTTAAAATTTAGGTTGTTATTTGAAAGATCAATATCTGCTTTTATTTTGTCTATTAAAATATTATAAAGTCCATAAGAAATACTCGCTTCCGGAATTTTTAAGTAGCCTGTGGATTTAATTTTTTTCTTATCCCCTGTTATTGATAAATCTGCATCAATGTTTCCTGTCCCGCTTAAGGTATTTAAATCTTTTATCCCAAAGGATTTTGCAATACTGTCAATTAGATTTATAATATTGTTTATTCCTGCGTTTGAGATTAAACGCAAGTCAATTTCAGGATTTTTTCCTGTTTTGATTTCTCCGTTTAATGAGGTTATTTCTTGTAAAGATTTGGAGGTGTAGAAGGTTGAATTGAGGGTGATGCTTTTTGACTTAAACTCCATATTAAAAGAGCTTTCGGGAAGTGTTTGACCGTCTACTGCGACTGTTAATCCGTCAATTGAGGTTTTGCCAAATATATTAATATCATCAAAAGTCCCTTCTGTTTTTATATCAGCCGTTAAGTTTGCGGTAAGTTTGTTTTTGTGAATTCCGTCGAAAATATCAATGATGTTTATTGCAGGAGTTGTTTGTGCTGTCTTTGTTGTCACATTGAAGTTGCTTTCAGTCTGCTCAGGCTGTGGTGCAAATACTACATCATTTATGTCTTGCTGTGGCATTACGTAGTTTTTGATTTTGGCATCATAAGAAAAATGTTTTGAACCGTCCAGATAAAGTGAGCCGTTTGATGTGATTTTTACCTTTTTGTTGAAGATAAAATCCGTTAATTTAAATTCAGGCGCATCAAAATAGTATTTTTTATTTGTTTTTTTAGATAAAAATTCAACATTAAACTTTTTTAAATAAATGTTAGGAAGTTTGTTTGATAATTTAAACCCAAATGGAAGCCCGGGGGCTGAGGCTGATTCCTGCTGCTCTTGAGCCGTTATCGGCATAGCTTTTAAGTAGTCTTCCAAAAGAAAATGTCCGTCTTTTTCGACTTCTAAAAAGATTTTTATATTTTCTGCTGAAATTTTATCAAGTTCTATTCTTCTGATTAACAAAGGGATAAGGGAAAGTTTTATCTCAAAATCATCAAGAGATGCTATATTTGCACCCTTTTGAGGAGAAAGTTCTGCGTGGGATAATTTTATACCTGCTGTAAGTTTCGGGGTTGTCACAAGTTTTAAGTCATTTAATATGACCTTAAATCCGCTCAGGTGCTCTATTTGTTCTGTAATTTCTGTGTTATGTGATTTTATGTAGGAATTTACAAAAAACGGAAATATAAGAAATGCAATATACAATACTGCCAGTATGCCGATTACGGTAAATCCCGCCGTTTTAATAGCTTTTTTTATCATATAATCCCTCTCTTAACTCTATTTAAATATCCCTTTAAGTATATTTTAGCATAAATTATTTATTAATTATGATTATTTTTTTAATTTTACGGGTTCATGATTCCATTTGATTTTTTCATTTTTCCTAAACCAGGTTAGCTGGCGTTTGGCATAATTCCTTGTGTTTTGTTTTAATTTATCCTTAGCCTCTTCAAGTGTAATTGCTCCGTCAAGGTAGGCTGTCATCTCTTGATATCCGATTGTGCATATTAGATTTTTAATCCGTCCGTGTTTTTTCAGTAAATGTTTGGTTTCTTCGATTAAACCTTTTTCTATCATTAAATCTACACGTTTGTTTATTCTTTCATACAAAAGTTCCCTCGGACAATTTATTCCGATCCATTCTACATCATATAAAGGTTCTTTTTTATATTCCGATAGTGGTTTTTCAAGATGTTCCGCCATTTCTATTGCTCGAATTATTTTCTTTTTGTCATTAGGATCAATTTCTGCTGCTCTTATTGCGTCTAATTTTTGTAATTTTCTGTGTAGTTCTTCTGAAGAATATTCTTTTAATTTTTCTCTCAATTCGTAATCAGGTTCAATTCTCGGAACATCATAATTCTCTAGCAAAAGTCTGAAATATAATCCTGTTCCGCCTGTTATAATCGGAAGCTTCCCTCTTTTTAAAATATCAGATATAGCTTTTTGCGCATCATCTGCGTATAACCCTGAGGAATAATCAACTTCGGGTTCTACTATATCAATCATATAATGCGGAATCCCTTTTCTTTCTGCAAGCGTCGGTTTTGCGGTTCCTATGTCAAAACCCTTATAAACAAGTCGTGAATCTGCGGATATAACTTCACCGTTTGTTTTTTGGGCAAGATTTATTGCAAAATCAGTCTTGCCTGAGGCTGTCGGGCCTACTATTGCTATTACCTTAGGCTTTGGGTTCTTCATTTGATTCTTCTTCGCAAAATTCTTTCTCGTAAAAGCTGAATATAAGCACTACTATATATACAATAAAGTAAAAATAAATTACCATTATCAGTATGTATAGCAAAGGATGAACGAGTGTAAATGTGCTTAAAAAAGACATTATAATATTTAAAATTGAGATATAAATAAATAATAAAATGGTTTTGGAAAATTTAATAAAAAGTTTTCCTATTGACTTGAAAAGTGCTATCAAAGGGTTCATTGTCTTATATATAATTTCCGGAATCCATAGCATAAACAAATAAGACATAACTGTTGTCGTGCCCATTATAAGCAAATTCCACATACATAGTTTTTGCAATTGTTCCAAATCAAGAGAACTGATAAACAATTTCATATCTTGGGTTGAGGATAATGCTGTTGAAAGCTGTTCAGGTGTAAAGACGTTTCCGATAAATTCGCGTCCTATTGCAAACACCAGATAAGCCGTAATTGATACTATCAATATGAATGCCAGAGACATTAATATAAAAGAAATAAAATATTTACCTATTCCGTATGGAATATCTTTAAAAAGATTCATTGTTGCTTTTGCACGGTCTTCGTCCATTACATATACTACTTTTGAAATTTGTATGGCGTTTTTGACCATATAAAACCAGCCTGATAAAAATGCGCCTGTCATAAATAATACTGTAAGAAATGCCAACCCAATTTCTGCTGGTGTATCTACTACTGCATTTGAAAATGCAAAATAAAATGATAATATCCACATAAAAAGTACAAGCGGTATCGCCAATATTATACAATCATTTGCTGTTTTAAATGCCTCTTTAAAAAGTTTGAACATATATTTATATTAACCTCTTGATTTCAAATTAACATAACCGACGGTTTACTTAAGAATTTCTTCCTGTATTTCTTCTTTAATTTTTTCGGGTTTTGTACCTGCCTCCATTGCCCTTTTACGTTTTCTTCTTCTCATTAAATCAACGAAGGCTTCTAAACGAGTTAAATATCCTGCTTTCCCGGTTTGTTCGTCCATAATTAAAGGTAATATAGGTATGTCACAATTCTCTCTCATTGCGGGAAATATATTCTGTGACATTATTTCAGGCATACAGGTGAACGGGCTTATGTGAATTATACCATCTATCCCTCTTTCATTTGCGTAAGCTACATCCGATACACATTCAAGTGCATCTCCGCCGATATCTCGCATTAAATAAGGTTGGGCAAGCCTGTTTGCTCTTTGTAGGTGCGTTTCGCCTTTTCTGAAGATTTTTGGAATTATTGCATCCTTTAAAAATCCGCTTACAGTAAGACTTTTTCTTGTCTCAACTCCCATTTTGCCCAATTCTTTCACTATATCTTGGTTTGAAAATTTGTCGCAAACAAGATAAATCTCGCCTGTTATATCAACATTTAAAACTTCTTTTTTAGCATCATATTCAACTTTGTCCATCTCCGCAAAGGCAAGTTTTTTAGCTTTGTTAAGCTGGCGGGTGTTCATTGCTTCATCTACAATTTTTAAGGCTTTATTAAACTGCTTTTCTGCATCCCCGAAATGTAGTTCCCTTGCTCTTAAATAAGATAATCTTGCCTGTAAGTCATCCAGCAAAAAAACTTTTCTTATCGCAAGAATTATCGCTCTTACAAATAAAACAGGATCATTTTTCCCTGAAATTTCTTTTAAAAAGTTATAAAATCCCTGAATTCCGTCATAAAGCTGTAACTCAATATAATTTGCGTGATATCCCAAATCATCAAGTGCATTGTTAATACATTTGCCGTATTCTCCAAGTCTGCAGCATCCGGGAGATGATATCATCGCAACATAATCCGCTCCGCCTTCTATAGCCTCAATAAAGTTGCCCATAATAAGCTTATAAGGAAGACAAATTGCTTCAGGTGAATATTTTGTCCCGAGAGAAAGTGTTCTTTTGCTTGTGTATGGCGGAATGAAAGGTTCTACCCCTATTTTTCTTAACGCTGCCGACCATGCTATATATATTGTTCCCATGTGTGGAAATGCTACTTTTATTTTTTTATTCTTTTTATCTGTCAATTTAATATGCCTTTCATCTGTGTTTTATTATATATTTTTAAATTGAATTTAATTTTTGAAACTTAAATCCGGATGTCTTGCTGCCATAGTTTCATCCACTCTTTTTACAGGTGTAGAATGAGGCGCTGATAGAAGTTTTTCAGGATTTGAATTTGCTTCTTCGTATATTTTAATCATTGTCTTAACAAATTCATCCAATCTTTCTTTCGTTTCGCTTTCTGTCGGCTCTATCATCATTGCTTCGTGAACTATCAACGGGAAATAAACCGTTGGCGGATGAGTGTTTTCATCCATTAATGCTTTTGCTGTATTTAAAGTTGAAACACCTGTTTTGTGTTTTAAATCTTCGCCTGAAAGTACAAATTCGTGTTTACAAATTGTGTCAAATGGAAGTGTGTAGTATTTCTTTAACTGTTCTTTCAGGTAATTCGCATTCAAAACTGCATTTTCGCTGGCTTCTTTAAGGTTTTTGCCCATCATAAGAATATATGCGTATGCCCTTACCAAAACTCCGAAGCTTCCGTAAAAGTCCCGAACATTCCCTATTGTGTGTTTTATGTTGTAGTTTCTGAAATATTTTTCTCCGGCAAAATCAATAACGGGAGATGGTAAAAATTCTTTTAAATTTTCAACTACACCAACGGGACCTGCACCGGGGCCTCCGCCTCCGTGGGGTGTCGCAAAGGTTTTGTGAAGATTCAGGTGAACAACGTCAAACCCCATAAGTTTCGGATTTGTGTAACCCATTATCGCATTGAAATTCGCTCCGTCATAATAAAGAAGTGAACCGTTTTCATGCATTATTTTTGAAATTTCAAGAACCTGTTCTTCAAAAATTCCTAAAGTATTAGGATTTGTCATCATTATAGCCGCAACTTCAGGGGTTAATACGGATTTTAAATCTTCAATGTCTACTTGACCTTTTTCGTTGGATTTAACCTGTACGATTTCAAAGCCGCAAAGGGCTGCGCTGGCAGGGTTTGTACCGTGAGCGGAATCAGGTACTATTACTTTTTTTCTTATATCACCTTTAACTTCAAAATACTTCTTAATTATCATCATACCTGTCAATTCGCCGTGAGCTCCGGCTGCAGGTTGTAGAGTAAACGCATCCATGCCTGTTATTTTTTTTAGGGCTTCTTGAAGTTTGTACATTAATTCAAGCGCACCCTGGCAATCTTCATCGGGCTGCGAGGGGTGAAGGTTGGAAAATCCTTCAAGTGAAGCTAATAATTCGTTCACTTTAGGGTTATATTTCATTGTGCAGGAACCTAAAGGATAAAAACCTTTCTCAATACAAAAATTTCTGTCAGAAAGCTCTTTATAGTGTCTTAAGACTTCAAGTTCGCCTATATTGGGCAAACCGCAATCACCTGTGCGTAAAAACTTGTTTTCTATAATATCTAAATCAGCCTTTTCGTCGGTTAATAATATCCCGTTTGTGTTGTTATTTTTCTCAAAAATGGTTTCCATAAAAGTTAAATAATTCCCTGTTTTTTCAAATCTTTTTTTATTTTATCAAGCCCTGTCTGGATAATTCTTGAAATTCTTGACTGTGATATGTCAAACTCCTCGGATATTTCTCTAAGCTTTTTCTCTTTAAAAAATTTGTATTCTATAAGTTCTCTTTCTCTTGCAGGAAGCTTTTTCATTGATTCCAGAATATGTGCTTTAAGTTCTGCAAATTCTATTGATTCTTCCGGGGTTTTGTCTTCTGCCTTAATCTGTGTCGGCATATCGGCTTCCTGCATTTCATCTATTGATAAAATGGTTTTGTAAACTTCTAAACGAAGTTCTTGAGATTCTTCAGCTTCCTGCATTTGCTGCTTTTTGTTTTTAAGTGTGTACCATTTATACCTGCGTCTAACTTCATTACGAATCGCCCATTTTATTGCAGTGGAAAGGTAGGTGTTGTTGTAGTTTTCCGGAGAATTGTTCTTGAAAAGTACATAAAGAGTGTGATTCCCGATATTAATTAATTCCGGAAGCTCTATCAAATGCGAAACTGAAAATTTTTGATATTCAACCTTTGCAATTGTTTCGATTAAATTTTTGTAATCCCTGAGGTTAACCTTTTGTTCAGCTGTCATAACTACAACACTTTATCCTAAGAATCTGATTCCTGCAAATATAATACCAAAAAAAAATATAGATTACCAGATAATTTAAATTTCCTTAACATAATTATATATTGATTAACATTACAATGTATATCTATAGGAGAAAAATATGAAGGTTTTATTTTGCACAGACGGTTCCAAGATTAGTTATAATGCGCTCGGCAATTTTTCAATGTGGGCTGGAGATGCTATTATTGATGTTATTTGTGTAATTGATTGGAGTTTTTTGCCTGAAAACGTGAGGGTAGAGGCTTCGGGATTCAGCAATACGTGCGCAAATATTGCTGATGATATTCTTTTGTATACCAAAAATGAAATTGAAAATTTAGGGATGCTTTGCGGAGAAACTTTTAAATATTGCGGAAGTGCTGTTGAGAGTATTTTAGAGCAGAGCGAAAAAGAGGATTATGATGTAATTCTTTTAGGTTCTCACGGGAAAAAGGGAATTCAAAAATGGCTCGGCTCCGTATCCAGAGAAATTGCTTATGGGGAAAGGCTTACTACTTATATATCAAAGCAGGAAAATTCGGGGGTAAATATACTGTTTGCAACCGACGGAACTGACAGTGCAAATTTAGCGATTACCAAAGCTCTTGAAAATTTAAATCTTGAAAATAAGCAAATATTTTTGTGTACGGTTAATGAAACTGCAGATATGTTGTTTTTAAACGGTAACCTTGATTCTAATTGGATTATGTCAATTGAAGAAAAACAGCAAAATTTTTCGATGGAGGCTCTAAAGGATTTAAAAGAGAGGTTTAAACATAAAGGGCTTATGACCGCAGAGGAAGTTGTTTTAAGCGGAAACCCCGCACAAAAAATTCTTGACTATGCTTCTGCGAAAAATATCGACCTTATTGTGACAGGAAGCCGCGGTAAAAATAAAATGCAAGATTTTCTACTTGGTTCTGTAAGTAAAAAAATTCTGGAAAACGCAAAATGTGACGTTTTAATAGTTAAAGACGACTTTAAACACAAGGAGAAACAAGAATAATCAAATATCATTTATGAGAAAATCTTGAAGCTTCTTTCAACGTTCTTTTCGATTACGCTCTTGATGCTGTCGTATTCTGTCTGAAGTGCAT
>CASFTJ010000017.1 GCA_949297715.1 uncultured bacterium
TTTTGGCGTGTCTACCACCTCTCACAAACGATACTTAATCGTTTGTTCGGCAGAGTACCACATGCCCATATTTAATTGTCATAAAAGTTTTGAAAACTTCTAAGCCAGTAACTAAAAATTACCTTAACAATAACCAATTGTCAAGACTTTTGTTTTCTTGAATTTTCAGGATGCGCAGAATTTGATAAAATAATTTCATAATACTCATTTTTATCAATGTTCACACCCATAGTTTTTGTGTCACAATAAACTTTCTTTTTCTTATTCAACAATTTTTTGTAATCGCCTGCCATAGCTTTATTATATTACAAAATTTTAAAATGCCGCTTGCAAAAATTTGTTCTTTGAGATACGATTAAATTTGCGAACGTGCGTCGGTGAGTTTTTGTGTGGAAAAAGCGTTCAAACACCGATTAAGGAATTTAGAAAAGTACGAAATATAAACATATAAAGGAAAATGAAATGAACCCTATTATTGATGAATTAGAAAAGACTTACATGGAAAAAGAACTTCCGGACGTAAACCCCGGTGATACTGTTAAAGTTTTTGTAAGAATTATCGAAGGTAACAAAGAAAGAACACAGGCTTTCGAAGGAACAATCATTAAAAAACACGGCGAAGGCATCAACAAAACAATTACAGTAAGAAAAGTATTCCAAGGTGTTGGTGTAGAACGTGTTTTCTTAATGCACTCACCAAGAATTGAAAAAATCACACTTCTTAGACGCGGTGATGTTAGACGTTCTAAACTTTACTATTTGAGAGAACGTTCAGGTAAAGCTACACGTATCAAGGAAAAAATTGAAAAAAGATAAGATTCATATTCACTGGTATCCGGGACACATAGCTAAAGCTGAAAAAAAGCTTAAAGAACAGTTGTCACTTGTGGATGCAGTGATAGAAATACTTGATGCAAGAATTCCGCTTTCAAGCGGTTACAAGAATATTGCGGGGCTGTTAAAAGACAAGCCCCGTTTAATTTTGTTTAATAAATCAGACTTAGCCGACAAAACAAAACTTGAGGCTTTCGCAAAAAAAATTGAAACCGAATCAGGTTTTCCGGTAATTTTATCTGACGCAAAAAATTCAAAAGACTTAAATAAAATAGTTAAAAAAGTTGTAGAGTTATCTGAACCGAGAATTCAGGCGATAATGCAAAAGGGGCTTTTACGTCGTCCAGCCCGAGTAATGGTGGTAGGAATGCCGAATGTCGGCAAATCCAGTATTATAAACAAGCTTACCCGCTCTTCTAAAACCAAAACTGGCGCTAAAGCAGGAGTTACAAGACAGCAGCAATGGGTTAGAATCAATCCTCAATTAGAGCTTTTAGATACCCCCGGAATCATTCCGATGAAGCAGGAAGATCAGACAATTGCTCTGAAACTTGCCTTTGTAAATTCAATATCCGAAAATGCCTATTCTAATATTGCTGTCGCAAATGAGCTTTTAAAAATTCTAAGCGAAAAATATCCTGAAACGGTAAGAACTTACTACAATTTAACGGATGAGAGCCTGATTGATATAGAAAACATCGCAAAATCAAGGAATTGGATTAAAACAGGCGGAGAAACCGACTTAGAGCGGACTGCTATATATATTTTAAGAGATTTTAGAGAGGGTAAAATCGGGAAGTTTGTTTTGGATGATTTATCAGAAGAAATTGAGGAATAGAAATTCATCACAAACTTGACAATTTACTTTGGTATAAAGAATGGAAGAACAAATTAGCATTTGCGAAAAAACAGAATCACATATATTAAAACTGTTTGCTTATGATAAAAGTTATGAAAATCAGATAATAGGCACTGACGAAGCAGGCAGAGGGCCGGCAGCAGGCGGTGTGTTTGCTAGTGCGGTTTACTTCCCAAATTTCACAGATGAACTTATAGAAGAATTATCAATTTTAAACGACAGCAAGCAGCTTTCAAAGAAAAAACGAGAAAGCTTGTATGACACAATTAAGAAAAATACGATTAATTCAACAATTTGCATAGAGGTTGATGAAATTGAGAGAATAAATATCCTAAACGCTTCTTTGAAAGCAATGAAACTTGCAGTAGAGAATGTTTTATTTCAAGCAATAAAAAAAGAAGAATTAAAATACGGAGATTTTTTAGTTTTAGCAGATGGTAATAAAAGGATAAAAGATTTTAACTTATGCGAACAAAAATGGGTTATAAAAGGGGATTCAACATCCGCTTCAATAGCGGCAGCAAGTATTCTGGCAAAAGTTTCGCGTGACAGGTATATGGAAAAATTAGATGAAGAATTTCCCGAATATGGCTGGAGTAAGAATGCCGGATATCTGACGAAAGAACATCTTAACGCAATTGATAAGTACGGGATTTGCAAATACCATAGACCTTCATTTTTAAAAAAGCACTTTGCAAAACAAGAGCAGTTGAGTCTGTTTTAGAGTGTTATAATGTCGGTTTTGTATTTTTATTGTTTAAATTATTCAATTTGAGTTTTAATTTATACCATGTTTCTGGCATATAACCATTTGCTTCTAAATCAATAATGGTTACAAATATGCCGATTAAACAAATTATAATATACACTTTTCTTTCATTAGGTAGTTTAACTTTTTTAGGAAATTTTTGATTTAGTAATTGAGTATTCAATATATGTGCATTTTTTAAACAAAGATTCTCGCTATTATAATGATTAATTTTGTAATTATTACCATTATTATTATTTATGTATAAAATGTAGGATTCATAGCGTTTATGAATTAAATGTGCATTTAATTTGCATTCTGCCTTGTAATCGATATCCTTAGAAAGGTAGAATTTTTTAGATTTAACTACTTGAGTTTGGTTTAGGTTACTTTTCTCTTTATTCTGAAAATCCCTATTTAAGATAAAATGTTTAGACTTATCTAATGGAAATTTAGACATATCATTAACGCATTCACCTTCTTTATTACAGCTGATTGTTGTTACATCTTTTGCAAGCCAAAATATAGTTAATGCAAATGCAAAAATAATAATATGTGATAATAATTTTAACAAACTATTTCGTTTCATTTTTATACTTCAAAAAGTGAACGAAGGCGTGTTTGAATATCTTCTTCATCCAAGTCGTTGGTTATCTTATTCAAATCAATCGCCATTTGATAATAATTAGCGGCATCGTTAGTAAATCCCATTTGCTGACTTGCACGGCCTGCGTTGAAATAGGCGAGAGTATAACTTGGATTAAGTTCAATTGCTTCTTCAAAATATTCCAAAGCTTCTTCAGCATCCATAAGCCCATCAAGGTATAAAATCCCCAAGTTATTATGAGCAAATTCATTTTCAGGATTAAGCTCTATAGCTTTATGGTAAGAAACAAGAGCTTCTTCAAGAAAATCTTTTTCCCAAAGTGCAATTCCGCATTTTGAATAACCTCTATAATCTTCTGGATTAAGAGTAATCGCATCACAATATGTTTTTATAGCCTTATCAAGATCATACTGCGCCATATAAATATCACCCAGCGCAAGGTAAATATCATAATTATTGGGATCAAGAATAATCCCTGCCTGATAAGTTGCAACAGCAGCTTCAAAATTTCCCTGCACTTCTCCGTAAATAGAACCTAAGGCCTGACAAACAATTGATGTCCATTCACCATCAGGATTCAATTCAATCGCACGTTTGTAATGTTCTATAGCATCATCATAAAGCTCGGCTTTTGAGTAAGCATAAGCTAATGAATTGTTATAAAACGGATTGTCGGGATTTTCTTCCACTGCAAGCTTAAATGCGCTTATTGAATTAATTTTATCTTCTTTTTTCAGATAAAGATGCCCAAGTTCATAATAAATCTGAGCTTTATTTTCGTCAAAAGAAAGAAGCTTTTCATAACAATCAATAGTTTCATCGGTATTTTCAGGGAAATACGTTTGAAGAACCGTTGCAAGTTTAACCAAAACATCACGATTCAAAGGGTTTGCCTCTAACACTTGCCTGTAGCAGTCGACCGCCATATCTAATTCGCTGTTTTTTAAAGCTAAATCACCCATTTTGTCATAAAAAATATCACTGTGATTTGTACTTAAAACAGCTTTTTTATAAATATTTTCAGCCATGGGGTAAAGCTTAAATTTTTCGAGAAATTTACCTACAGTATTGTATGTAAAAACTGAAAAATCATCTGACATACTTTTGCAGAACATCTTAATGGAAGGCCTGTCCCAAGCAAGCATAACGGTTCCGGAAAGGAAATAATATAAAAAGCTTAAATAATCTGAAGCATTTGCAGATTTAGAATTTATTTTCTGCAAAATTGCCTGAGAAAGAATTAACCTTGGGCGTGCTGAATTCAATTTTCCCATTTGAATAGCGGATTTAAACTCTTTTTCGGCAGAGCTAAAGTCTTCAGCCATCTTCATAAAGAAACCGGTATACATATGGGCATTCATATTTTTAGGAGCAAGAGAAACAGCCGTCTTACACTGTTCTATTGCAGTATCAAGACTGATTTGTCCTTGTTCAAACATTAGACTTGCAAGCCTGTAATATGCCTCAGGCATAGTCGGATCTAATTTTACGGCATCAATATAAAATTCGATTGCCTCATTAAGATCCTGATTATTTTGTCTTATAAGGTATCTTTCATGCGCCACTCTTGCTTTTTCAAGCGAGTATCTGGCTTTTTCGGCATTTTTATTTTCGGTTGCCAATCCTGGCTGTGCTAGAATTTGTTCTGACATTACGAGCTCCATATAAGATGTATAATAAACTTTTCGTCATATATATATTAAACTTTATCCAACAATTTAAAAATCGTATAAATGTACCAGATAAAAGAATAATCCATACTAAAGTTGCAAAAGAAAACAGTTTAATTTTCAAAAAAGCACTTATAACAATAAATTTCCTTTGTAGTATAATTTAAGTATGAATTACACTAGAAAGAATTACGATTGTATAGTAGTCGGCGCAGGCCACGCAGGATGTGAAGCCGCAATAGCAGCAGCAAGATTAGGTGCAAAAGTCCTTCTTTGCTCGCTTAACTTGGATAATATTGCTCTTATGCCCTGTAATCCGGCAATCGGAGGGCCTGCAAAATCGACTATTGTTAGAGAAATTGACGCCTTAGGCGGGATTATGGGAGAAGCGGCGGACGCAACTTATATCCAAATGCGTATGCTTAATTCTTCAAAAGGCCCCGCTGTAAGAGCACTAAGAGCACAATCCGATAAAAAGCAGTACATGAATTATATGCGAAACGTAATTGAAGGGATTGAAAACATTCACCTTCGCCAGGCCTGTGTCACGGATTTAATCGCAAAAGACGGGGTAATAACAGGAATTGTTGATGAGTTCGGTATTGAATACGGCGCAAGAAGTGTAATCCTTACAACAGGAACTTCACTTGCAGGAAGGATTTTTGTGGGATTAAAATCATACAGCGCAGGCAGACTCGGAGAAATGGCAGCAATCGGACTTTCTGATTCCCTCAGGAAACTCGGGATTAGTCTTAAAAAACTAAAAACAGGCACCCCTCCAAGAGTTGATAAGCGCTCAATTGATTATTCAAAAATGACAATTCAGCCCGGGGATGATGAACTTTATTTTTATTCATTTAAACCTGACCGCCCTATAAGAAAACAATATCCTTGTTATCTTACCCGCACAAATGAAGAAACCCACAGAATAATTAAAGAAAACCTTGATAAATCTCCAATGTTTCAAGGTTTGATAGAAGGAGTCGGGCCAAGATACTGCCCGTCGATTGAAGATAAAGTTGTAAGATTCAGTTCTAATCCATCTCATCATATATTTATAGAACCCGAAGGACTCGGAACTTATGAAATATACATTCAGGGATTTTCAAGCAGTTTACCAGCCGAAGTTCAGGTTAAAATGCTTCATACTCTACCGGGGCTTGAGAATGCGCATGTTATAAAACCGGCTTACGCTGTAGAATACGATTACGTTCCTGCAGTTCAAACATTGCATTCACTAATGTCAAAAGATGTTAAGGGGCTTTTCTTTGCAGGGCAAATTAACGGAACAAGCGGTTACGAAGAAGCCGCAGGACAAGGGCTTGTCGCAGGGATTAATGCCGTAAATTACCTGAACAACTCAGAAATGCTTGAGCTAGACAGAAGTTCATCGTATATCGGAACATTAATAGATGATTTAGTCACAAAAGACATTCAGGATCCCTATAGAATGCTAACCTCACGCTCAGAATACAGACTTCTTTTAAGACAGGATAATGCAGATGCAAGACTTACACCGCTCGGGCACAAAATCGGACTAATCAGTGATGAACAGTTTAGAATTTTCACTGAAAAGCAGCAGAATATCGAAAAAGAAATGGCTCGGCTTTTTGAACATAAAATTTCGGCAACTGAAAAGGTAAACGAAATTCTGTCAAAATACGGAGAACACCTAGAGCGCGGAATTAAAGCCGCAGAACTTTTAAAACGCCCTAATATAACTTATAAAATTTTACAGGAAATTGATGAAGAAACAGCTTTACTAAACTTGCCAAGAGATGTTTATGAACAAGCGGAAGTTCTGATAAAATACGACGGATACCTTAAACGTCAGGAATTTCAGGTAGAACAGGCAGGAAAGCTCGATAAATATAAAATACCTGAAGATATAGATTATGACAAAATCGACCACATTTCTTCAGAAACAAAGGATAAACTGAACAAAATCCGCCCCAAAACCCTAGCCCAAGCCTCCCGTATCGGAGGGGTTAAGCCGGCAGACATCTCGATTCTTATGGTACTGCTTGACCGCCACGAAATCGCACGTAAAGTGCTTTAAGTTTTTCCAAATAAGCGATTAATAATAAATTTTTCTATCGGTTTTATTGAACTTAATATTATTTCGCTGCATAAGATCTTCAAAAGCCTTGTCTTTTAAATCGTTCACTCTGACAGTAAATTTTCCCATTACGTTTTTTCGCTTAATCTCAAAAAACGTATTTCTTGTATCTTGCAGCCAAAAATTATTCATCAAAGTTCCGAGCGTAAACACCTGTTCTCTTGAGATTACGCTATTTCCGTCAATTTCGTAGTAACTTGTAAATGCAGGCTGAGAAACTTTTTTAAGCTTTTCTCCTCCTGTTGGCAGGTTTGAATTTATATACCGGCTCTTTATCGGATTTATATTCATTTAAGCACCTTTATTTTATGTTGACTTCTATTTAAAATTCAAACATATAAATAATTTACTTAAAATCCTCCTTTGTATATAAAAATTTACAAAATAACCGAGAAAGTAATCACGATTTAAAAGGTTAAAAGGTACGCCAAACAACTCACTCTGCTTGCTACTTATCAATCATAGAATTCAAAAGTTTAAGAGTTGCTTCTTCTTGTTTTTTATATTCGATTTGTTTTTCAATTTTTTCCAAATTTAGAAATTGAACATCATAAGCAAGTTTCCAAGAGGCGTTAGCTGGGAAATTATTCTCATTTGAATATATACAAATTTCATTATATTGGCTTTTTTTAGGTGTAAAGATTTTCGTTACACCGCTCAAAAACTTTGCAGCAAATCCTTTTTTTGTTTCAGGTTCAGAATATTTAAAATTCAAACTTATGAAATACTTATCCGAACTTTTCTTTTTGTCTAAATTAAATTCGGCAATTCCATCATATTTTTCAAAAAATGATTGGAACAACTTTGAATTTTTAGCCTCAAGTACAGCCCTAGCATCTTCAACGGACACCTTGGGATTAAAGATTCCTTTATATTCAATCTTTTTAAGACTATTAAAAGCAATATTTGAATTTTTTGAATAAGGTGAGCTATAATTTTGAATTATCTTCATCACAAATCCCGATTAAATACAAAAACAAAATTCCCGGAGATGGATTCGAACCACCGTTGGAAGAGCCAGAATCTTCAGTCCTGCCACTAGACGATCCGGGAATAACACTTAGTTTTCACATGACGATTTTATATCAAATATAACCGCATTGTCAATCTGAAAAAGTAATTAAATTGATTATTAATATTATCAATTCATAACAACTAAACAAATTAAACTTCAAGATATTATTACATATAAAAATGCCGGATTAAATCCGGCATCTTGCTCTTATTTATACAAACCTCTCAGTGAATATCTGGAAGGTGTAAACATATCACCAATTACAAAACGATAATATTGCTGTTGTCTATAACACTCCATTAAACCATCAAGATTATCGACATCTGCATGTTTTTCACGGAATTTTGCCTCTGCATATTCGTAAGCTTTTGTTTCAAAATCTCTTTCGGCTTGTAATTCCAATTCTTTTCTTTCTGATTTATTATACTCTTTTTTGTAAGATTTTAATAGTTCTTTCAACTCTTTATTATGGGCTTTCCTATATTCTTTAACAAAAGAATTAAAATCTTTTTGATAGGCCTTATATTGTTTTTTTATTTTTCTTCTTTCAGTTCTGGAAAGATTTTTATTAAAAGCCTCATCAGGGACTACCCAATTTGCAGAAGATAAGGGCAGTCCCGATATATCTCTGGAAAAACCCGATACCGGCTCACCGCTTTTTGTCAAAGGTAACCCTGTTGAAGATAATTTTTCTGACGCGATCGTTTCTTTTGAACATTCACTTCTAGAAATTTTTGTATAATCCGTTGATTGCGTTTTATTAGAAGAAAAATCTATTGAACCAGATGGTGTCACCCCCGGTCTATACGGTACAACTATCGGCATAGGCTGCGGAAACATACCAAATTGACCACTTAGATCTTCCAGAACATACCCCGGCTGCATTTGAGCATTTGGCTGCTGCGGTTTACCGTACATCTATTCCAGTTCAGCTTTTGCTTCCGCTTCGGAACAATTATGTTCTTGCATATATTGTTTTAAAACTGTTTCCGGATCACCTTTTGGAGGCGGAGTGCCAGCAGGATTAAAGTTATTATCATATGCGTAATTAAAATTAATTGTACCATAAGGAGTCATTCCCGGCATAGGAGACTGCATTGGCGGCATCGGCATATTATAAGGCTGATAGCCAAAATCAATTGTACCTGTTTCAGTCATCCCTTCCATAGGCGGCTGTGGTTTGCCATACATTTGTTCAAGAGCAGCCCTTGCCTCTGCTTCGGAACAATTATGCTCTTGCATATAATTTTTTAAAACTGTTTCCGGATCACCCTTTGGAGGCGGTGCTCCCGCCGAATTAAAGCTAACACCACTCATGTAAATCTCCTTTCTCGTATTTATTTGAACTTTAAAGGTATATAATATATAAGGTAAATTTATTATAAAAATTTACATAACCAAAATTAAAAAAAACATTGATCTGGCTTATTATACCTGAATTACAACGATTTTGTGCTAAGTTTAACATATTATTACAATTAGCAAAATTGGCATTTTTTTAATACCTTAATTTACTGTATCAAACCTTTTTTCATAAAAATATCAACAAACGGACCTTCATATTTGCAGTAAAGATTATAAATTTCAGCAGGAAGCTTCTTGCCGTTAATTATTTTTTCAAAAGTACAAGCGATAAATTCAGCAGGAGATGATGTTGCATAAGGACAAATATATTTTTTTATAAGCTTTAAAGAGGCTTTATCATTCATAAATTGATTATATATACTTAAATCAGTTATACCATCATTCTCAAGCTCGCTTAATTTCCCCATTTTGTAGTAATTTTTAGAACAAGCTTGATGGTTATAATGCCCGATTTCATGTATTAAGACACTTGCTATTTTTTTATTTTTTATAAGTTCAATACTAATATCACCACAAAAACCGCGATACCTTGATTTTTTTTTACGACGCAGTGAAACAATCGGTGGATATTTAGCCTTACCTTCCGTCATATTAAAAATTTTTGTCATAGTTGAATTAATTAGATTTGCATCAGCCAAATTATTTACGTCAAAATTTAAGATATTAAATTTTTTCTCTGCAAAATTATAAGCATCTCTTAAATTTTTACCTTTAACAAATAGCAAATCATCAAACACTTGTTCTCGGATAAAAGTATCTACATTCCTTTTTTGAGGTCTAAATATAGGATTCATCTTTTTCCGAATACAGCAATTATTAAAAAGACAAGAACTAAATAAAACTTTCATATTCTGATAAAACCAATAAATAAAAATTTTTGTCAGCAAAAAAAATATTTATGAGTTTTGAAACTTTTGCTATGAAAATTACAACAATAAATTATAATAATTACTCCTATAACCCTTTATTGAGTAATAAAAAATCAGCCTCTGCAAAGCGAAATATTAGAACTGACTATTTTACATCCCAACAAGCATTAAGTTTTAGAGGAATTTTACCTTACGATATTTTTTACCGCACAGAAAAAGATCCATTAAAAATATTCAAAAATTTTACCAAAGAAGAATATCTGCAATTAACTGCCCCACAAATAGATATATTAAGAAAAGAATTCCAGGCACTTACCCAAAAAAATTTCCAATTAAAAACAATCGGAGAACTTCACGCATACATTGCAGAATGCATAGAAACAGCACTTAATTTTGAATTAGGGAAGGATAATTATGTTATATTATCCATTGGCCGCTCTTTATCGAGTATTTGCAAATCCTTAGAAACAAAACTGGGCGAAGAAAATGTTGTTAATATTCCGATGTCCGACGCAAGACGTTTTTTCAACCCTTATGCAACAAACTACCAGAAAAACTATATATTTATATTTGAAAAGATTAAAGAAGATCCCGGATTGGAAACATTTTTGGAATATTTAAAATCAAAGAACTTAAGCAGAGAAGTTATAGAAAATTCAAACAAGCAATATGTTTTAATGGATTATTGTATCTCCGGTGACTCCTTGAAAGGTGCTGAACAATTATTCAAATCCGAACTTGTATGGGGCAACAAGAAAAGAAATATTCACTCTGCTGACATTTTTAGAATTCTTGAACTTTTTGATGAAACAACCCTTTCACATCCTTTAGTTTTAAATGCAAGCAATACTTCAATAGCTCAAACAGTAGAGAATCTTCTATGGTGTACCGAATTTAAAGAATATGCAACAGTCGGTTCGTCATACTGCCTAAAAGATACAATTAATGCTGCTAATGAAATATTAAATTCCGGTGAACTTTCACGTGCAAAACAACTTGTTTGGTTTAATTTGATAGATACAATAATGTCAAATAAAGGTAACTTTAATGTAAAGCTTAAGAATGAGGTTTCCCAAAAACATTTTTCAACTCCAATAAAGCAGCAACGAGTCGAAATTTGGAACACCCCCGAATTACAGTATAAAAATGACGTAAGAGATGATTTGAATGAACTTTGCAATCTTCTGCTTAAATCTTCTTTGAAAGATCCTAAACAAAAGAATAAGGCTTCAATTAAAGAATTAAATAATGCTTATAAATTTTTAACCAGATGTTTATTCTTTAGTAAAGATACCGAATATCAACACAATTATTACAAAAAGCGTGCCCAAATAGTTCAATTATTAAATAGAGTCAATGAACATCTTAATTCGATAAAATAGTGAAATTTTAAACTTAAACAAGAGCTAATTTGTTTTTATTGCCCGATAAAGCTTAATATGCTAAAATAACTGTTATGGTTGATATTTTGATAAACAGCTTAGGAGTTATTGAAAACAAAGAAATCTATTCATATATTTTGAAAAACTCTTTAATAGAAGTTGAATTAACAAATTACGGAGCCTCTGTACTTTCAATCAGTGTACCTGATAAAACCGGCAAAATAACTGATGTTGTCTTGGGTTACAAAAATTTAGAGGATTATATAAAATCCGACAAATTTTTAGGAGCAACGGTCGGACGCTGCGCAAATCGTATTGAAGACGGGATTGCAAAAATCGGTGATAAGGCAATTCAACTGTCGCAAAACGACGGCAACAACCATATTCACGGAGGCTTTTCAGGATTAAATAAAAAAATCTGGGATTTTAAGCAAATTGAAAACGGCATAGAATTTTCTTACCTAAGCCCCGACGGAGAAGAAGGTTATCCGGGAAATTTGCAAATAAAAGTTACTTATACTTTAGATAATTCAGCCTTAAAAACAAATTACAAAGCGAAGTCAGATAAAGACACTATTTTTAATCCGACAAATCACACTTATTTTAACCTTGACGGGAACGGCGATATTTTAGAACAGTATTTACGGATAAATTCGGATTTTTATACGGAGAATGACGAAAATTCGCTTCCCGACGGCAAAATCTGTTCTGTCAAAAACACTCCGATGGATTTTAGGGATTTCAAAAGAATAGGAGCGGATATTGAAAGTGAATTTGAGCAGATAAAATTCGGCAAAGGTTTTGACAACAATTGGGTTGTGAAAGACAACGACGGCAAACTTAGAACTGCCGCTCAAGCTTATTCTCCCAAAAACGGTATAAAAATGGAAGTTTTAACAGATTTACCGGGGCTTCAGTTTTACAGCGGAAATTACCTTGACACCGAATTTGAAAGCCGAAATAATATAAAAATTGATAAAAGATGCGGATTTTGTCTTGAATGCCAGTATTTCCCAAACGCCTTCAAACACGACCATTTCTTAAAACCGATTTTAAAAGCAGGCGAAATTTTTGATAAAAATATAATTTATAAATTCAACTGATAAAAAAAGAGCGACGTCTATAGCCATCGCTCTTTTTTCGTTTTTATACACCGATATCTCGCAGCCGCTTGCCTTCCATAAGATTCTTTTCAATATTTTCCAGCGAAATTCCCTTAGTTTCAGGGATAAGTAAAATCGTCAGGACAACGAACAATACGTTCAAACAAGTATAAATCCAGAAGGTAGCTGCGATACCGAAGGTATTGATTAATGTAAGGAAAGTAGCTCCGATAATCATATTGACAATCCAGTTGGTAGTTGTAGAACAAGCTACCCCAAAGTCACGACTTTTAAGCGGTTGAATTTCGGAACACAAAATCCAAACAACAGGCCCTGCGCTCATAGCAAAACTTGCGATAGTGAATAACGTCATCAAAATGGCGAAAATCGAAATCCAAAGAGCGCTAAATCCCGCATTAATCATAAACAAACAAACACCGAGCAAGAAAGTTCCAAGCGCAATCCCTGCAAACCCAATTTTCAAAACAGGTTTTCGTCCCTGTTTGTCTACAGTTTTCATTGCAATCAGGGTCGCCAGAACGTTAGTTGCGCCGCAAATTACGGTAGCAATCATCTGCTGTTCGGTATTCGCAAATCCGGCATGTTTGAATATCTGCGGAGCATAATATAAAATTACGTTCATCCCCGTAAATTGCTGCATTGCCTGCAATAGCATTCCGAGATAAACAGCACGCCGTACGTTTTTGTTTTCTTTAAATAAACTCCATCCCTCCTGCTTAACTTTCAAGCTTTCGTGAATTTCTTCCAATTCACTGTCCGCTTTAGCATCAGTAGTGTTAAGCATTCTGAGAATACTTTTAGCCTTTTCAAATTTACCTTTCGAAGCAAGCCATCTCGGGCTGTCAGGAAGGCCGAATACGGAAATCATCAGCAATAATGCAGGTAAACTTATAATTCCGAGCATCATTCTCCAATGTCCGCCGTAGCTAAATATTGTATCAGAAATAAAAGCAACCAGAATCCCGATAGTTACCATCATCTGATACATAGAAATAAGTTTTCCTCTGTTTTCTTTTTCTGACATTTCAGACAGGTACAAAGGCGCAACATAAGAAGCAATTCCGACTGCAAACCCTAATAATACTCTTGAAATCAAAAGTATCACAACATTCGGCGCCATAGCAGAACCTAAAGAACCGAGTACGAATAAAGCAGCCCCTGCGGTTAAGCTTGTTTTTCTGCCTAATCTAAATGAAATCCATCCTGTAGAAATTGCACCTAAGGCAGCCCCGAGCATCATGGTAGAAACCACCCATTCCTGCAACCTGCTTGAAAGATCAAAATGGGTTGTAATAAAAGGTAATGCACCTGAGATTACACCAATGTCAAGCCCGAATAAAAGACCTGCCATGCCTGCCGCAAAAGTAATAAACAACTTCATGCGTTTGGCTTTTAAAGCTCTCTGAGCATCAATGGCATCATTTTGCAATGCGTCTTCCATATAAATCTCCTTCTAAAATCTATATAATTTATTATGCCCCATTTTTTCAAGAATTATCAGATTAAAAAAATCTACTACTTTATATGTATGTTACGTTTGAAAAAGATAGGGTATAAATATTTAAAGAGGGTATTTATTGATGAAGTTAGCGGAACAGTTAAAAAAAAATTTATCGAATGGTTTGTATGATTCGGTTTTAGAAAGAATATACTGTAAAAAAGAGCCTTTCGAGGTAAGAGAAAGATATATAGATTTAATAAACGGCTTCTGCGCAAATTTTGGTTATGATAGAGAATTATCATTATTCAGCGCCCCCGGCAGAACAGAAATCGGCGGGAATCATACTGATCATCAACGAGGCTGTGTTTTAGCTGCAAGCGTTAATTTAGATGTAATTGCGGCGGTATCTTTAAATAATGAAAATTTAATAAGAGTTCAATCAGAAGGGTACCCTTTAGATGTAATCAATCTTGATGAATTAGAGCCTGAAATATCCGAATACAATCAGGCAAAAGCACTAATCAGAGGGGTTGTTGCAAGATTTAAGGAAATGGGATATGAGGTTAAAGGTTTTGATGCTTACACTTCGTCAAACGTTTTAAAAGGCTCAGGTTTGTCAAGCTCTGCGGCATTTGAGGTTTTAATAGGGAATATCCTAAACGGACTTTTTGCAAACAATTCTGTAAGCGACGTCGAAATCGCTAAAATCGGGCAGTATGCAGAAAATGTATATTTTGGCAAACCCTGCGGACTGATGGATCAGATGGCATCATCAGTCGGGGCGGTTGTGTCTATTGATTTTAAGGATTTAGAAAATCCTCTTATCAAAAAAGTTGATTTTGATTTTTCAAAATCAGGATATGCTCTTTGTATAATTGACAGCGGAGCCGACCATGCGGATTTAACCGATGAATATGCCTCGATTCCTTACGAGATGAAAAAAGTTGCGCAAGTTTTTGAAAAAGAAGTTTTAAGAGAAGTTGACGAAACTTTATTTATGGAAAACATAGCTTTAGTTCGTGAAAAATGCGGCGACAGAGCAGTTTTAAGAGCAATGCATTTTTACGCGGACAATAATCGTGCTATATTAGAAGCAGAAGCATTAAAAAAAGGTGATTTTAAGAGATTTCTGGAAGTCGTAACCGAATCCGGCAGATCATCTTATATGTACCTTCAAAATGTTTCAGTCTGCGGATCTTCTAATCATCAAGCCGTTGCACTTGTTTTGGCATTATGTGATAAAATTTTGAAAAATAAAGGCGCTTACAGGGTTCATGGCGGCGGATTTGCCGGAACAGTTCAGGCTTTTGTACCATCAAATATGACAGAAGAATTCAAATCAAGAATTGAAAAAGCAATAGGAGAAGGCAGCTGCCACATATTATCAATCAGACCTGTCGGCGGCATCAGAATTGAATAATGAAATGAGGTAAATAGATGACTGTATTAGTTTTAGGCGGAGCAGGATATATAGGATCACACACAGTATATGAGCTTATAGAAAAAGGAGAAGATGTCGTAATTGCAGACAGTCTTCAAACAGGGCATATTGAAGCGGTTCACCCGAAGGCAAGATTTTATAAAGGTGACATTAGAGATATTGATTTTCTTGATGAATTGTTTAAGAAAGAAAAAATAGATTCAGTAATCCATTTTGCGGCAAATTCACTTGTCGGCGAGAGTATGACGGATCCTTTAAAATACTACGACAACAATTTATACGGCACAATGGTGCTTTTAAAATCAATGGTTAAAAACGGTATTGATAAAATTGTATTTTCATCGACTGCTGCGACTTACGGAGAGCCAGAAAATATTCCGATACTTGAAAGTGACAGAAAAGAGCCGACAAACACTTACGGCGAAACAAAACTGGCTATGGAAAAAATGATGAAATGGGTATCAAAAGCACATGATTTAAGGTTTGTGTCATTAAGATATTTTAATGCTTGCGGGGCTCACAAATCAGGTAAAATCGGAGAAGCGCATGAACCTGAAACTCACTTAATTCCGCTGATTTTACAAGTACCAAACGGCAGACGGGAACAGATAAATATTTTTGGTGACGATTACGATACTCCAGACGGAACCTGTATAAGAGATTATATTCACGTAACAGATTTAGCCCAAGCACACATTTTAGCGGTTAAATATCTTCAAAACGGCGGAGAATCTGATATTTTTAACCTTGGCAACGGTGTCGGCTTCAGCGTAAAAGAAGTAATTGATAAGGCAAGAAAAGTTACGGGGCATCCTATCCCTGCAGTAATCTCGCCCCGCAGAGCAGGAGATCCTGCGCAGCTTGTAGCCTCAAGCGAAAAAGCTAAACAAATACTCGGCTGGAAACCTGAGCATTATGATTTGGAAAAAATTATTGCTTCCGCTTGGAATTGGCACAAAAACCATCCGTTTGGGTTTGCTAAAAAGTAAGAAAGGGCTTTATGATTTCGGAAAGTATTTCAAAACTTGTTCAATACGGCATACAAAACGACCTTATACAAGAGGCTGATAAAATTTATGCGACAAATCGTATTCTTGAGGTTTTGCAGCTTGACGAGTTTGAAGAACCTGAAATATCAACATCCGAAACCGATTTAGAGCAAATTTTGAAAGAAATTCTTGACTATGCTTGTGAAAAAGGTTTGATAGAAGATAATATCGTTGCCAGAGATTTATTTGACACAAAAGTTATGGGCTGTCTTGTACCTCCCCCACACGATGTTATTGAGAAGTTTGAAATGCTTTATAAAAGTTCACCTGAACTTGCAACCGAATGGTATTACAAATTATCTCAAGATACGGATTATATAAGACGATACAGGATTAAAAAAGATTTGAGATGGAAAGCTGGGACTGAATATGGTGAATTGGATATTTCAATAAACCTTTCAAAGCCTGAAAAAGACCCGAAAGCAATTGCCGCTGCAAAGTCCGCTAAACAATCAGGATATCCTAAATGTGCGCTTTGTGCGGAAAATGAAGGATATTCGGGAAGATTAAACCACCCCGCAAGACAAAATCACCGTATAATTCCGCTTGAATTGGATAATGAAAAGTGGTTTTTGCAGTATTCACCTTATGTTTATTACAATGAACATTGTATTGTACTAAACAGTCAGCATATCCCGATGAAAATTAACAAATCAACATTCAAAAAGCTTTTTGAATTTATAGAAAAATTCCCTCACTATTTTATAGGTTCAAATGCCGATTTGCCGATTGTCGGTGGCTCAATTCTATCGCACGATCATTTTCAGGGGGGAAATTATGAATTTGCTATGGCAAAAGCACCTATTGAAAAACGTTTTTCTATAAAAAATTTCAGTGACGTTGAATGCGGTATTGTAAAATGGCCGATGAGTGTAATTAGAATCAGGCATTTTGATTATGAGCGTTTAATAGAGCTTGCGGATTTTATTCTCGGCAAATGGCGGGAATATTCTGATAAAGATGCTTTTATTTATGCTTTCACCGATGGTATTCCACATAACACTATCACACCTATTGCTAGAAAATCAGGCGAATTATTTGAATTGGATTTGGTTCTGCGAAACAACATAACAACTGACGAACATCCGCTCGGAGTTTATCATCCGCACAGTGAATATCACCATATCAAAAAAGAAAATATCGGACTTATTGAAGTTATGGGGTTAGCTGTTTTGCCGTCAAGATTAAAAACCGAATTTGAAGCTCTGTCAGATTATATTTTGAACGGGAAAGATATAAGAAGCAACGAAACAATCGCAAAACACGCCGAATGGGTTGAAAAATTCTTGCCTGATTATCAAATCACCAGCGAAAATATACAATCTGTTCTTGAGATAGAAACCGGAAAAGTTTTTGCCAAAATACTTGAATGCTGCGGAGTATTTAAGCGTGATGATAAAGGTCAAAACGCGTTTGAAAAATTCCTAAATTCTTTATCTCTATAAAACGAATTTATGCCTTTTTTCTGTACTCATGAAGCAAATATATAAACGGAATTACGACCAAAGATGCGATAGCGTAATATCTAAAGGTTTCAATATACCCCCA
The DNA here is from genome assembly GCA_949297715.1 of uncultured bacterium. Taxonomy (GTDB): domain Bacteria; phylum Cyanobacteriota; class Vampirovibrionia; order Gastranaerophilales; family Gastranaerophilaceae; genus Scatenecus. Next base: position 18,072 of record CASFTJ010000017.1, read on the forward strand.
AAGAGTAGCCTGTTGTTTTAATAACCCGTAAATCTGAGTCTGAGCCATCTGTGTTGCAGTTGATAAATCAGTATACGGCGCAAAAGATGAAATAAAGGCATTTAATTTTTGCACGTAAATATTGTTTGTTTCAGTTAATGATTTTACCATCATCATTTGATGTACTTGAGAAAATCTGGAAATCATAGTTGTAGCAATTGATGTGCCGATAGCAGCGCCAACATTTTTTAACAAATTTTGAATACCGGAAGCATTTGTTTGCTGCTCTTTTTCTAAAGTTGCACAGGAAATATTAGTAAGAGGCGTTACAGCCATAATCATCCCAAACCCTAATAATAAATTTGGAATCCCAATATCAATTAAGGAAATAGATAAATTTATTTCCCCAAAAGCTAATCCACCGCAAGTTAAAACAACCAACCCAATAACAATACTGTTTTTCAAACCTATTTTAGGTGATAATAACCCGCAGGTAACTGTTGCTAAAAGACATCCTAAACCTCTCGGCATCATTGAAATTCCGCTTTAAAATGCAGTATAACCTAATAAAGATTGGAGCATTGAAGGCAAAAATGAACTTGATGCCATCATTATTCCCATTAGAATAACCATCACAAATGTACTTATTAAAAAATTTCTGTTTTTTAATACGCTTAAATCAATTAAACTGGTTTTATTTTTCCCTTTTTTTACTTGTATAATAACAAAACTTATAAAAGATAAAACTGAAATCGCACTTAACTTACAAATCCAAGCTGAACCAAACCAATCCGCATCATTCCCTTTATCCAAAACAATTTGTAAAGTTAAAAGCCAACTTGCCAAAAAGAAAAAACCAGAATAATCCATTGAAACGTTTTTTTGTTTTTTTGAATAAGGAGGTTCTTCAATATATTTGTTAGATAAAATAAAAGCTATTATACCGATAGGAAGATTAATAAAATAAATAAAAGGCCACGACCAATTTTCTGTTATCCAACCACCTAAAGCAGGCCCCATAATCGGTGCCATAATTACTCCAAGCCCTAAAACAGCGGTTGCCTGAGTTAATTTTTCTTTCGGAAAAATTTCAAAGATAACCGCTTGTCCTATGGGCATTATCCCCCCGCCTCCTATACCCTGCAAGGCTCTTGAAAAAAGCATCATTCCCATTGAATTTGATAATCCGCAAAGAATAGATGCAATTGTAAATAGCACTATAGAAAAAAGGAAATATTGTTTTCTTCCGAACAATTTTGAAAAAAAATCAACTGCAGGAATCATTATTCCGCTTGCAACCAAATAACTTGTAATTATCCAAGTAGATTCATTATGACTAATTGAAAAGGAGCCGGCCATATAAGGCAACGCTACATTAGAAATAGTTTCATCCAATGCAAACATGACAATAACCAACATAATCGGAATCATTGTAATCCAGGGATTTACCTTAAATTTCCAATTTGCCGCAGTCATATTTATTGCCATAATACCTCCAAAATCTACATGTAGAAATTTCTACATGTAGATTTAATCACAAGGTTTTTAAAATTGCTACATTTTATTCAAACCTGATATTAAATTTTTTTATGGCATCTTCACGAATAAACCTGAGTTCTTTTATTATTGCATTAATTTTCGCCTCTATTTCAGGGTTTATAGAATCGACAAATTGTTGAATAATAGAACTCATTTCTTCATACAAAGCTTTTCCTTTTGAGGTTATTTCTATTTTTACAACGACTTTTGAACCTTTTTTTACAGGCAGTCTTGAAATTAAATTTTTATCTTCTAAAGATTTCAAAAATTTTCCGGTATGACCTCTCCCTTTTAAAGTTATTTTTGCTAATTGCATTTGAATTATTTCAGGATTTATTGAAAGACAATCCAATATAATAAATTCTTCTAGTGTAATAGGGAAATTATTTTTTTTGAAAAATGAAACCATTACCTCATGCAATACTCTGGAGGTCAAATCTAATTCATAAGGCAATGTTTTTGTATAATTCACAATTTTCCCTTTCAATAAATTTGATAATGTAAAGTAAATTAAGCACTAACTTTTTCTGCAATTTCTTCAAAAACAAATTTTTCCTGTTTTTTATCATAAGAAATAGCGTATTTTTTCTTTGCTTCAACATTTACTTCAATTTTTTGAGGATCATAAGTCGTCCTAACCCATTTATGTAGTATTCCCGGTCTTTGGGTTTCATATTGCAATTCCAACACATTTGTACCCGGCATTAAGTAATGACCTCTTTGACCAAAACCGGTCATTATTTGTTCTTTTGCCTCTCCGTTAATTGATAAACAAGTCAATGTGTTTATAAAACCTAAAGGATGCCAAGGACGATCTTTGATTACCACTATTGAAGCATCCGGATTTTCACTTTCAAACTTTTTCTTTGACATTGAATGAATATAAACCCCAACACCTTGATAGATTAAACTTAAAATAATAATTCCGCCGACAATTAAAATATACTGTGACATTTATTTCCTCCTTACTTTTTAACCGTTACTACTTTTATTGGTGGTTCATTGGTATTTTTAGCACCTAACTTATTAAGCATTTCCTCATAATCTTCACCGCTAAAGTTAGTTGCATCTATATAATCTTCTTTTCCTGTTTCCTTACTTACATAATAAATATCCTGATCATCCGCATTTTTGGTATTTGTATTTTTTGAATATTCTGACCAATAATATTGATCTACAGGAAATTCTTTAACCTTTTTACCAAACCTTTTAATAAGCAATTGATTATCATCTGTAAAAACAATAGAAATATTATCAGTATAATATATTTTATAAAGCATCCAAGCAATAGCAGCAAAAGCTGCAACTATAGATATTAAAACACTATGCGTAAATCTTCCCAAAAGATTATACAAAAAAACTCCTGCACATACACCACAAACAGTCCAAAATAGTTTCGTTGTAATTTTTCCTTTATATTCTTTCATAAATCACCTCAAAAACATTTAATTCCAATACTTTTGTTTTACAACTTTATTAAGCCACCATCAAATAAAGCATACAACAAAAATCGCTTGTGTAAATATACAAAAAACAGTTTAAAATTATTTAAGTTACAATTATAATTCCTGTTACAATATGTTAAAACTAAAACTTTATAATACAAACATTTATATTCAGTAATATTATAATAGTGTTGTTAAGAATGTGTATTTAGCAAATATCAATAATTAATATGAAAATAGCTCATAATAACAAAGTCAATTTTAACGGAGCCTATATAATTAAGGGTTCAGCAAAATCGGTAAGCCGATTTGAAAACGAATTAAACAGAATAACGTCAAGAAAAAAGAATTCTGACGTTTTAACAATGCCTTTAACTGATTATTACCATGAAAATCAGCCTTATATGGAAATTTTAGTATGCACAGCAAGCCATGCGGATAATCTTAGAACTTATCTGTTAAAGCAAACAAAACAGCAGGAGAAAAAATCAAAAAGTTTGTAACAGACTTTTACAGCTGGGATATTGAAAAACAAAAAAAATGGTCATCTAATCTGCAAAAAGCTATAGCCTTGGCTGGTGAAAACGACAAAAACATAACCGCTCCCGGTGAAACAGCCTTGCAAAACGGGAATCCTGACAGTTTTTTAGAGTGGTACAATTTAACCATAAAAAAAGCAAACTCTCTATATAAAAAAATAAGCGGACTTGGTAAATTAGCGTTTCCTGCCAAAATAAGACGTCTTGATGCTGATAAAACTTTTTATTTCTTTAATTGACGATAATTTTAATATTAAAGAAGGTTTTATCAGAAATAAGCCAAACAAAATAGACATAGAAATTGTCGATAATAAAGAATACAGATATAAAAACAACAAATTCCATGAAATTATAACTTATAAAACCGATTCTCGGGAAGAAAATGTTATAGAAACCTCAGAAAAATTTTATTACGACCAAAACGGAAATCTGAAAAAAATAATAAAAAGAGATTCTTTCTAAAAAAATGACTAACAATAAAAATAAATAAAAGTTATTTTATTTATGCTATTATTAAAATGCAATGAGCAATAGAAGAATTTATGTTATATGTTAAAGTTTAAAGGAAGCTGGAGAAGCTATCAAAAAAGAATATTAGATGCTTTAAATTTTCATCTTTCAGATAAAAAGCTTCACGTTATAGCAGCTCCCGGAGCAGGAAAGACAACGCTCGGAATTGAAGTAATTTTGCGCATAAACAAACCAACACTTATATTATGCCCGACAAACACTATTAAAAACCAGTGGTATGAGAGGATTTGCGACTCATTTTTAGAACCTGAAGAATACAGTATTGTCTCAACCCGCATCAATGAGCCGAAATTTATAACAATTACGACTTATCAGGCACTTCTTGCAGCATTTTGCGGTACCCCGGAGGATGAGGAAGATTCTCAGGGAAATGACGATATTAAGGAGGAAGATGAGGAAGATACTGAAAGTAATTCTATTATAACCTCCAAAAGATTTAAGCCGGAAAAAGCGGACGATATTATAAAAATTTTAAACAACACAAAAATTTCATTGCTTTGCTTTGATGAAGCACACCACTTGCGAAAAGAATGGTGGAAGGCATTAACCTACCTTGTTGAGAACCTCAACCCAAAACAGACAATAGCTTTAACTGCAACCCCTCCTTATGATGTAAATTACGGAGAATGGCAGCGTTATGAAGAACTTTGCGGAGAAATTGACGAAGTTATATCTATTCCCGAATTGGTAAAAAACGGCGACCTTTGCCCGCATCAGGATTTTATTCATTTTTCACTTCTGCGCAAAAACGAAAAAGAATTTGTTAAAAAATATAATTCTAATGTCGAAACATTTCTGGAAATGTTGTTTGAAGATAACGAACTTTTAAGCTATTTACATAAAATGCCTTTTTTAAACCCGACAGACGCCGATATAGAAAAAATCTTTGATAACCCCGAATTCTATATTTCTATTGTTTCTCTTTTGCATGCTACAGGCTGCGGAATTTCAAAAGAATTTCTGAAATTGTTTGATGCAAAAGAGTTTGAGATACCAAAGTTTAATTATAAATACGCAAAAATTTTTCTTAACGGCTTTCTATACCAAAATACCGAGGATTTTAAAGGGTTAGAAGAAAAAATTATCAAATACACAAATACAGCTAAACGATTAGGGCTTATTCAAAACAAACGTATTGTTCTTGCGGACAGCAGAAAAATACAAAAGCAAATTTCAGGTTCTCTCGGGAAACTCGATTCTATCATTCAAATTGTGGAATTAGAAAAAAATAACCTTAGAAATTCTTTGCGTATGGTTATTTTAGCTGATTACATAAAAGCAAATGACACAGACAATCTGAATCTTGGAGTTGTCCCTATCTGGCGCACAGTTAAAAATAAATTTAATACACTCAAAATCGGTGTCCTTTGCGGCTCACTTATTATCCTGCCAATATCAGCTAAAGAATCTTTTTACAAATTACTTGAAGAAAATAATATTGCCCCTGATTGTGTTTCTATAACCCCGCATAACGAAGATAATAATTTTATAAAAATTATTCCGAAAGAATCCGTAAAACATTGCATTGTATCTATTATTACGGAACTGTTTAACCGAGGAGCAATAAACATACTTACAGGCACCCAAGCATTGTTAGGCGAAGGGTGGGACGCGCCGTGTATAAATTCATTAATCCTTTCAAGTACGGTAAGTTCATATATGCTCTCAAATCAAATGCGCGGCAGAGCTATTAGAATTGATAAAAATAATCCTGACAAAATTTCAAATATATGGCATTTAGCTTCAGTCAAACTTCCACAAAAAGAAGATTTTATAAATAATAAGATATTCCAAAGCTGCACGGATTCCAATATCTTTGACGAACTAAACTCAGGACTTTACGACATACAACAACTTCAGAGACGATTTGAAGGTTTTGAAGCCCCCTCGTACTTTGGTAATCACGAAATAGTAAACGGACTGTCAAGAGTATTTGCAAATAACAACTATATGCTGATGAATTTATACGGAGAGCAACTTTTTATTGATTTAAACAAGAACACAATGGCGCTTGCTAAAAACCGCCAGCAAACAAAAAGTTGGTGGCAAAATGGGCTGAGTTTAGGGTACAACAAAGGCGAGATGCGTATGCAAACAGGTATTGACGCTCCTAAACTTACCGCAAAAACTCTCTGTTTTAAAGGTTACGAACAAATATTCTACAGCATTATATTCCAATTTGTGTTGATACTGTTTACAATACTCCATGAATGCCCTTTAAAAACAGTATTTGAACTTTGGCTTATCGCATTTGTTATAAGTTTTTTGTATCTGTTAATAAAATATCTTCGAACAGGAACAATTGAGCAAGTCATGAAACAAATTGCAATAGTTCACCTTGAAACACTGAGCTGTCTTGATTTTATTAAAACATCCATTAAAAATACAGGAATTACCATCGACAAATCACTTGATAGTATCTTTGTAAGCTGTAAAAATCTTCCTGCAGATGAAAATAATCTTTTAATAAGTGCAATGAAAGAATTTTTAGATCCTATAGAAAATCCTCGTTATATTTTGGTACGGCAAAACAAAATTGCCAATTTTATAACACAGACAGACTATTTTGCAATTCCATCAATAATCTCATCCCATAAAGACAATGTCGAACTCTTTAAACAGTTCTGGAATAAATACATAGGCCCATGCAAAATCGTTTACACCCGAAATATTGAAGGACGTAAATTACTCTTAAAAGCCCGTAAAATAGCTTTTTCAGCCTCTAAAAGGGAATCCTCAAAAAAAATCTCCCGCTGGGGGTAGGTTTATTTTTTTTGGAAAAAACAAAATAAAGCTCTAAAAGCTGACATCGAAAGTATAATAACTCCAACCCAGCTTTCATTATTTAAGGAGCTTATGGTATGACCCTTTTTGACATAGGTACCTGCAATAATAAGATTAAAAGAGGTAAATATGTCTGATAAGATTAAAAAAGATGACTTATACGAAGTATTTGATGAAAATGGACAACATAAGCTAAATAAATTTTCAACAGAACATAAAGCTGAATTCAATATTGATTTTTCTATAGAAAAATTAGAAGTTTTTGTAATTATACCTGAATTAACAAAGATTAGCACAAATAAAATTATAGGCTCACTTGAAAAGGCCAGATGTGAACTTATCTTATCAAAAGATTTCAAAATCTCATCTGATTTTCAAACAGTAATAATTGATGAAATAAAACATGTAATACCAAAATTTTTTAACAGAAAAATGATTCAAAAAGAAGATAAAAACACTTGGGAAATGATTTTTAGACAAATTCTTCGAAAAGAAATATTTGCAGAAGTGCAAAAACAAAAAGAACTACAGACCCAACGCATAAGGAATTTCAAATTGCAGTGATTTTATAAATCAAAACTTAAATAAAATATAAACAGGCAAGCGTTTCGCTTTATGCCACGAATAACAAATAGTGATAACTCCGTTCACTCCCTGCGGTCGTGAACACAAAAATCCAAGTCCGGCTTTATTTTAATAGAGCCGGTTTCTTGATTTTTTGAAAAGACGGAAAAGAGATTTTGTATTTTTCCAAAAGTTTTTCATTATATGATTTTAATCTGATGTAAAAACCGTAATCAACATGTTTAATATATGCGATTTTCCCCGTAAGTTTTGATACTTCTTTTTCAGTCTATATATGGTGTTTCAAATCTTTTGTTGTAGAATATGCCATACTTATGACATAATTATGCAATGAAGCTCTGATTCTTCTTTTTTCTTCATTTGAAATACAAACCGTTTTATTGTTGACAATAAGTCCCAACACTTTTTGCTGTTTATTTTGGCTTATGTATTTTGTCTTTTTAGAATTAACTTTATAGCCGTAAAAGAATAAAACATTTTTTACTCTCTTTTCGATGATTTGCAAGAGTTTTTTATTATTGGATGAAAATGTTAAATCATCCATAAACCTTGAAAAATCCACACCATAAATATTACAGAGCCTTCGTATTTCATCTTCTGTTTTTTTAAAGCAAGCATTTGCAATATGAGCTGAAGTCGGAGCTCCTGTCGGCAATTTTTTATCAACTGTAACCAAGCTCATACAATAATTTACATCGGCATTTTTAATCTTTGCACATACTTTTTGTATAAATCTTTCTATATCAGAATAAGGTACGGAATTATAAAAATCTTTTATATCCATTTTTAAAATCCATTTTTTTGCTGTATGAATTTGTGCTGCGTTATATGTATCTGTTTTTAACTTATACACCCATTTAATAGCATTAAGAAAATATCTTTGAGCCTTTTTTAATTCTTCACAAGGAGCCAAAATTATACGGTTTTTTATTCTGAAAACTGTATAGTAAAATCCTGAGCTTATGAATACTTTATTAGAATACATCATAATGAATTGGCTCCAAAAATTTTGCAATAGAACTTCTAAACAGCAAACTTATTGTAGCTAACGCTCCCATTTTATTTTTTGCAACAATTATTTCAGCTTTACCTTTTTTAAAGTTATAATCTTCTTCATCTGCATAACATTTATAATATTCATCTCTATAAATAAAAATAACTACATCTGAGATATTCTCAATATCACCGCTTTCTCTTAAATCAGAAAGCATTGGACGTTTGTCACATCTGCTTTCTAATGCTCGTGAAAGTTGTGAAAGTATAAAAATAATACAATTATTTTCTTTTGCAATTTTCTTTAAATCAAGCATTATATTTGTAATAGCTTCACTGCGTTGTTTTTTACGAGGTGTATCAAACAACTGTAAATAATCAACAAAAACATATTCAGGTTTTTCTGTTTCAATTCTGCTAAGAATTTCTTCAATTTTGTACGTGTCATCAAATATTGAAAGGTTGCAACTTGATATAATATCCAGTGCTGTTTTTATTTCTTCTTTATTTTTATCATCTAAAACTTTACAGTTATTTAAACTGAATAATTCTATTTCACCAATTTGAGCTATTAGCCTTTTTAAATACTGACTTGTACTTATTTCTAAAGAAAATAACAGACATTTTTTATCCTGTTTTAAAAAATTATATAAAATAGATGTCATAAATGCCGTTTTGCCCATGGCAGGTCGTCCGCCTATAGTAATTAAATCACCTTTTTCCACCCCTGATAATACAGCGTCTAAGTCTCTAAAACCAGTGATCAGCATATCAGTTTTTTCTTCTGTAATTTGTTTAAATGTTTTTTCTAAAATTTCTTTGTCTATCATTTTGTTCTCCTTCGTTGTAATTATTGCATTGACCTATGTCAATTTTGGTCATAGGTTTACAAATCTAAACCCAAATACACATCATCCATTTCATCTTGTGTGATTCCTATATAGCGTAGGTGATGGCAAAGTATATTTCTGGCAAACAAGAGATATTGTTACCAAAGCAAAAAAGAAAATTTAAATTCGGAAATTAAGACAATTCTTGGACAGTAATCGGACGATGATGACCAAGAAAAGACCGTTTTGTAACATGTAAAACGATTACTTCCGACCGCTAAAACTTAAACACAAAGCCAACTTTGCCGAATAATCTTTTTATGCGTGCAGATAAAATGTCCCGTTAAATTACATGTTGTTGGGCAAGTATGCCCAAGCAACAGTTTATTATTGGGAAAACAAACTGGACATAAAAATACACGTACAAATCAACTGTAAAAGAACACATGGTTTGATTATATTGTACAGATGGTTTGATTATTTTCGGCAACTTGAAGTTTGAATTTTCTTAAATTTTTGTCATTTTATCTTTTGCAAATTTTCATCAAATTAAAGTATATAATTTTTGTAATATTATGCTATCCTTATTTTCAGGTTATAGGAGGCATAATGGAAGACATCCCTGAATTTGAAGATGCTATTTCTGAAACAAACGATTATCCAAGAAATGTCTTACTTGGAAATGCGTTTAGCAGGGAATATGATGATGCTGCATTTAACTACAAGCATCTACTTGAAGATTCCAAATTGCCTCAAAAACTAAAGTTTTTATTTGAGATTTTTAAAACAGAGGATTATGAAAGGGTAATAAAGAATTTAGAAACTTTAGAACAAATTTTTAATAATAAAGGAAATATTGTAAATGAATTACGTTGTATTGAGGAGTTAATCAAAAGAGACTTGGTACGTACAATTACAAACAAACATCCAAATTCTCAATATGAAATTGAACCTGAAAGAAAAGTAGCAACGTTAAATTTTTTGTCATTATTTACAAATATCTTTACTGTTAACTACGATTTACTTCTTTATTGGTTAGTAATATTTAATATAAAAGATAATAATAAATTTTGGGGAGATATGAATGATGGTTTTAGCTGGAATAGCCCCAAAGACTGTATATGGAAATTAAAGGTTATCCCAAATGTTTTTTATTTACATGGCGGACTACACTTATTTCATAATGAAAGAGATACCTTTAAAATAATATATGATAATGAAAATAAAATATGTTTACTTGATCAAATAAAAGCCTATATTAATAATGACATATCACCATTAGTCATCACAGAAGGTAATAGCAAGGATAAAAAATTTTGGATTGAGCAAAACAATTACCTGCAATATTGCTACGAGAAACTTTCAGAAACAAGTGGTGTTTTGTTTATACATGGTCATTCCTTAAATGAGAAAGACCAACATATATTTGATGCCATAAATGACAATCCAAATATACAGGAAATATATATAAGCATTCACCCCGAAAGTGGTGAAACTATTGATAAAAAAAGTAAATTAGCCAAAGATGCGTTTAACTGTGACAAAATAAACTTACATTTTTATAAAGCAGACAGTGCTAATATATGGTGATGTTTTTCATTACTTTGTAAAAAATAATTAATAATAAAGAAAATATTTAAAGAATTGGCTTTGAAGCTCCGTTAAAGAATACGGATAATTATCGAGGAGCTTAATGAGCTATGGACAAAAACCTGAGTATTCAGGAAATAAAACTGTTGGCGGAATTTAAAACCAACAATAAGAATATATCTGCGGAGGAGGCAATAGATATTCTAAACTCTGTTCTGCCGGATTTCGGCAAGCTGCAAACCTGTAATTCCTGGGCAGTGCAGTCTTCTAATCCATCGGCATTCGGCTCTAATAATCTCGTTTCGGGAATTAAAGAGTGTGAACAGATTCCCGATTCAACCGTTTTTAATAATCTCATAAGCAAACTCGGATATGCTAAGAAAACAGAAAAACCTGAGAAAAAGCCTGTGTATGTTGCTCCGATTGAGCCTTCCGGCGAGGATATAGAACTTCTTGCAGTAGATTATTTGAATTCCGATTTACAAAAAGCTCAAGCTCTAGTAAAAACTCAAAAAAACAGTGAAGGTGTAGTAAGTAAATTTTTTAACAGCGGAAAAGAATTGTTTAATACAGAATTTGCATCAAGCAATGTCGAAAGAATTTTAGCTGTCGAACAGCTCGGTAACAGTATGCTTGCAATGGCAACTGGGGATGCACTTTCCGTAAAACAGTATCTTGAAACAAAGCTGAATCTTGCAGTAAAACTTCTGCCGGAAGCAGAAAATGCGGAAGAAGTCAGACTTATTAAACAGGAATTAAGCAAACTCAGACCAACAGAACTTAACCAGTTTATTTCATCTCTTGCAGCACTGGAAGATAGCGAATATGATCAAAAAGCTCCCGAAATAAAAAAGAATTTAATAACAAATGCCATACAAGACAATATTCCTACTCAATTTAAAGATTTTGAGGTTATCAAATTTACTGATCCCGCAACTGTAAAAGGTATGCTTGAAAGTCAGGATGCTTATAAAATTATGGAGTTTGAAAAAGCATACGAACTTGAACGAGGTGTCAAATTCAATCCCGATGCAATAACAGATTATGCGGAAAAAGAAGCTCGGATGACACTTGTTCTTGCAGTAAGGAACAGAAATAATCAAATAAAAGAACTTTTGCACAATCCGACAGTAACAGTAGACGGAAATAACAAGTATGGAGCACCTTTTGGCGGGGCGGCTGAAATTTGTATAAACAATCTTGAAAGATGTGTTAATGCTGCATTATACAGACTTTACGGTAACGATGAGGATTTGATTAACAGATTTTTAGAAGATACAGGAACAATTTTTAAAGACGGCAGATTAGAATATGATACTTTTGCAGTAAAAAGTTATACCCTTGTAAATATTTCCAACAAACTACAGGAAACATTAGACAGTAATTACAATAAACTTCTTGACGGAAAAACTCTTGAAGAATACGAACTTGACTGCAAACAAACATATAATCACGCTTATGGAGCAGAACATGGCAGCAGGCTTGCACAGGCATTTGTAGAAAGCCAAATGAAAGGTGTTCAATATATTAAAACAGGTGTGCAGGGTGTCGGAATGCTTTTATTAATCGCAGGTCAGCTTATCCCTGTTGGAGGTCAGGCAGCATCAGCTATGGTCTTAAGCGGACTTGGTACTGCAACGTTTGGCGGCAGTGCTGTTCAATTAACCGAAGATTTAAGCAAAGCCGGCGGAATTACTGACGAAGATAAGCAGGCTATAACAAAAGAACTTGTAGTTTCAACAGCTTTATTAACGGCAGGAGCTGGAATTGGCAAAATGTCCTCTCTTGCGTACAGTGAACTTGTAATGGCGAATTGTCCGAGATTAATAGCACTTTCCGCCAAAATCGGTGCGGATGCAACAATGAGTTTGCTTGCAGACTGGGTTATTACAGGGCAGGTTGATTTAACCTCAGAAGGTATTTCACAGCTTATTCCGATTGTTACGGGGATATTAAAGACTAAGGGGTCAATGTACACTTATGTAAGCCGTAAATTACACGAAATAAGTGATCCTGAAAGTTTAAAATACTGGGATGCAAATCCTGAAAAACTTACCGAACTAGTTCAGATATTATCTAAAAATCATACCCCGATCGGAAAATTATCCCAATTATCTCCTGCACACTGGGATGTAATAATAAATAGTGTAAAACATCCTGCA
>CASFTJ010000018.1 GCA_949297715.1 uncultured bacterium
CCGTCCGGAGGACTTTTTTAATATATTACTCTTTTTGCGAAAAAACAACCGCCGTCTGCACAAGACCTGCCAGAGGCTTTATAAAATTTCGGTGCGTCGGAACGACGCACCCTACAATTTTAAAATTTAAAAAAGTGCATACAGTTCCGAACCGAACATAATAAGCCCGATTGCAACAGCAATGAATGTCGCAAACATAACAGCACCAGCCGAAATATCCTTAGCCATTCCGACAAGCCTTGAATATTTGTTATGAAACATAGCATCAAGCGTAAATTCAATCGCAGAATTAAGCATTTCAGCCACAACCACAAGTCCGATTGCAAGAAGAAGAATACAAAGTTTTGCAACACTCAAATCCAATACGATTCCTAGAACAATTACGAAAATAGCAACGAAAAAGTGTACTCTAATGTTATTTTCACTTTTTAAAACTATTCTTATGCCTTTTCCCGCATTTTTAAAGGTATTGCTTACCCCCTGCGCTTTAAATCTGCTCATACTTTATCCCTATATTTTGCAAAGCTTCAATCTGCAATGCGACAACAAAATTATAATCCTCTTCTGTCTGATGGTCAAATCCCAAAAGATGCAAAATTCCATGACTGATTAAAAACGCAAGTTCATCTTCATCCTTCACACCTTTTTTAACGGCTTCTTCTTTAATTTTGTCTAAAGCAATCATAATTTCACCGAGATTAATTTCACCGTCAAAAACAAATTTTTCCTCACTGTCCGCAAAAATCGCAAAAGTTATTATATCTGCAGGATAATCCTTATGGCGATATTCTCTGTTTATTTCATGAGTCTTAACGCTGTCACAATACAAAATATCAAACGAAATTGTGCTGTAATCCTGCCCAAACAAAGTAGATTTTTCATAAACCTCCTGCTTGGATAAATAAAATTTCAGAATTTTTTTTGTAAACTGAACGAATTTTTTCTCATTAAGTTCCCAATCAGGATAAATATTCTCACTAAAAATATGAAACTTAGTTGCCATTTTCATCCTTTTTATCATCTTCAGAATGCTGTTCTTCTAATTTTGCAATTTTATTTTCCAAAGCTTCATCCAAAGTTTTAGCAGGCATTTTAATTTTGTTTTTACTTAACTCTTCGACAATATTTTCCTGATACTTAATCCTGTTATGCTGCATGCCTCTTAAAATTCGGCTGAAAGTAGCCGCAATAACTTTTATATCATGTAATGTTAAAGGACTATCAGCAAGTTGTGTATCATTAAGTCTTTCAACAATAATTTTATCTATAATATTATCAATTTCCTCAGGAGTCGGATTTTTAAGAGATCTAACTGCAGACTCAACAGCATCCGCAATCATCAGAATTGCAGTTTCTTTCATATTGGGCTTTGGACCGGTGTAGCGGAACTGATCTTCCTTAACATTTTCAATACCTTCTTCCTGAACAGCTTGGTTGTAGAAGTATTTTGCAAGCCCTTCACCATGATGCTGCAAAATAAAATTATTTATAATTGAAGGCAGATGATATTCTTTAGCAAGTTCAACCCCGTCTTTCGGGTGTGCGGTAATAACCATCTTACTTAACCTCGGGTTCAATTTTGAATGCGGGTTTTCAATACCGAAATAAGACTGATTTTCAACGAAGAACAATGGACGTTTAAGTTTGCCAATATCGTGATAAAAAGCCCCAACTCTTGCTAAAATCGGATTAGCCCCGATAGCTTCAGCAGCCGCCTCACACAAGTTTGATACCATAAGACTGTGATGATAAGTTCCGGGAGCTTCTATTTGCAAACGTTTTAATAAAGGCTGGTTGTGATCGGCAAGCTCCGCAAGCCCGTAAGGCGTAATTATTTGGAAAACACTTTCAAACAAAGGCAATGTTCCTAACACTATCATCGAGCTTATTATGCCGTTTAAAAGTATAAATGCACTGTTTTTAACAATAAGCATATTGCTTACATCAATCAAACACTTCTCAAGCATATAAATACTTAAAACAATGATTAAACCGCTTAAAGAAATTACAAACCCTGCTTTAATAAGATCAAACCTTCTGGAATAACGGATTCTTGAAATCGTAATCATAGAAATAAGCCCTAATAGCAAGAATGTAATCAAAAATTGCGTATCATACTGTACACCTACTGTCAACACCGTAAGTAAAACAGTTGAAGCCACAAAAGCGATTCTGGAATTTGTAAATATAGCAAGCAGCAGAATGTAAGCAGGAATCGGCAGAACATACGGTGAAAAACCTGTCGGCAAAACCACAGCCGTCAAGGCAAGCATAAGCGATAAAACGGAAGATATCGCCATATATCTTGGCTCCAGAAAAGCTTTTTCAAAGAATTTCATATAACTTAAGAAAATCAATGTACCGATAAATACAAGCACATAAATAGCCAAAAGCCCTTGCCAGTTAAGCTCATAAACGTTATATCCCGCCTGCCTTAAAGCATCACGCTTCAGACGTGTAACAGGCTCCCCTTCAAACACAATTTTATCGCCCTTATGAATAGTAATTTCATAAGGCTTTACGGAATTTTCGGCATTTTTGCGGGCGATCTCCGTTGCAAACTCATCCACAACAAGGTTCGGAACTATAACCTGCTCTAAAATCCCTTTTATTACGGAAATTTGGCGCTTTGAAACATTAGAAATCATGTTATCTGTAACAATTTGATCAATATTATTGCGCTCATAATCCTTTTCCGTAATCCCGACTCTTAAAATATTTGCAAGAGTAAGGTTGGCTTTATCATAAACTTCTCTTAAAGCCATATCATCTGATTTTAAAAGAAAATCTATTACAAAATCTTTTCTTTCTTTATTAGAAATATCCAAAAGAATTGATAACTCATCTTTTTTTACGCTTTCATCAACCTCTTTTTTTCTGATTTGGAGAATAGAATTTTCTAAAGTTTCAAGGTTGGTGCGAATAAAATCATCCTCCGCAGGTGTTAAAACATAATCAACTTTTTGCGCTACTTCCTTTTTATGCTGCTCCGTTCTCTTTACATCAATTACGGTAAAAGTTTTCTGGGCTATAATATCCTTTTTACTTATCCCGTTTTCTATAATACTTTGAAAAAAGTAATTTTGAGAAGCAATAATAGCTGTCATCAAAATGGTAAACCCGAGAAAAGCTAAAACTTTCAAAGTTACAGATGCCATAAAAAATTCTTTTACTTTTTCCAAAAAACCGTTATTTTGCATTTGCTTTAAAACCTCATCTAAATAAATTCAATCTATTTTGCATTGTTTATAAAATTTTTGCAAGCTGTATAAAAGGATATCTGCTTAAAAATATTTTTATTATATAATTAAAGCATAAAAATGACAATTTTAATAGAAATTGCAGTATAAAACGGTGATATTGAGACGGGATATAAAAAGCCCCTTTATGCTTTGATTTTTTATAAAACGTTTCCCGCCCTTTTAATTGAGTGTCTGAAATACAATTGCAGCAAGCAATACAGACTTGTTTTAATAAGCTTAATAAATCTTTACAAATGCTTAAAAAATAGCAATTTTTATTATTTTTGAAACTATATATATATGGAAGGTTTCATAGTTGGTGAAGTGGCATGAAAGTAGATCCGATAAAATATAATATACAAAATAAGTCTGCCATAGGATTGCAAAAATCTGCAAAACCAAGCTTTACATCAGGGGCTTCTAATATAATGTCCAAAGCATCAGCAGATTTAAATATGGCGGATGAAATCAAAGAATTCATGCCTTCCGCAGTCAAAGGAATGAAAAAATTAAGCGACAACATGGGCGAAGTCCAGAATATTATCATTAATGCGCTAGGAACAGGGTTAGTCGCACCTATCTTTATAAAATGGAATCCGCTTTCCAAAACTGATGAAGACACCAGAACTTATTCCGCTTGGAGACAGCCGGTATCAGCGGTATTAGCCGTTGTAACTCAAGTTGGTGTCACAATTCCGTTTAACAAAATGATTGAACACAGGGCTAACATCGGATTTTATGATGAAAAATACAATAAAACACTTTTTCAGGATGAGAAATTTATTGCAAAACGCTTGAAAAAGCTCTATCCTTATGCTACCAAAAAACAGATTGAGCAAATGACACAAGAAAAAATGGCTGAACAAAAACAAAATCTTATCAAAATGATTCAAGAAAATAATGTCGTAATGAGCAAATCCGACGGCACCCACGTACCGCTTGCGCAAGCCAAATACAAAGAACTTGTTGAAACAGTTCTGCAGAAAAAAATAGATTTTGAACAGGGAGAACTTGACAAATGTAACAATGTCACAATTCCAAAGAAAATCAAACGCGGTGAATATTACCGAACACACGCCGATGAAGCTACAAGAATATTTACCGATCTCAACAATAAACTTCAAAAAACAAATGACCCAAATGTTATAAGAAAACAAGTTAAACAACTGATTAAACAACACAAAAACGGGGATAAAGAATTACTTACAATTTTAGATGAAATTTTACAAAGACGAGGCAATAAAGATTCTGAGCTTAAAGTTGCAATACAGGCAAAATTGGAAGATGTCCTAAGAGATATTGAATTTCATACAAAATTCAAATCAGCAGAAGAGTTGAAACAAGGTGTAATTGAGTTTGAGACGAAATCACGCATAAATCCGCTAAACGAATCTTTAAAAGCATTAAAAGAAATGAAAAAAATGATTTCCGAAAACAAAACAGTCGGACAAATAGAAGCTTATCTTGCAAAAGCAATAAACGGCAAAGAAGAACACCGATTATTCAAATTCAAATTATCAAAAGACGTAGCTAAAAAGATGGGAGATATCGTAAAGAACAATCTTAAAGCGCACAAGCAGATAACCGGTTTAATTGTATCATTCCTAATGCTTCCGATATCCTGCTCACTTCTGAACTGGTGTTACCCGAGGTTTATGGACGCAGTATTCCCGAACCTGTCAAGCAAAAAACATCCTAAAGAAATTAAAGATCTTGTAAATAAAGCCAACAACAAGCAGGAGGTGAAATCATGAGTTTTATTTCACCTATAACAAACAGAATAAGCTCAGGACTCAGAACCTGCTATGATTACTGTTTAAAAAAACCTGACTTGATGCTTTCAAGAACACAAATTCTTGACAAAGCCTGCCAAAAATTCCAAGATCCAAAAACCAATGCCGCTTGGATTGCAGGATTAGGAGTATTTTCAGTAATATTAAAAGACGGTTTTGGCTGTTACCTATACGTAACACAAAGTTTGAACAACAAAAAAATACCTGAAGACAAAAGAAAATTCGTAGCAGCACTTGACCTTGCAAACGGCGGGTTGATGATATTGCTTCAAATTCTTATGACCTATACAATTTCTAAAAAAGCATTCCAAGAAAAAATGTTCAACAAACTGTTCGGCAAAATGTTCAACAGGCAAACCTCAAAGAGCATTCAAGCAATTATGGAACAAAAAGATCATCTAAAAGGCAAAGTTAAAGGCAATCAGGACTTTCACAGAGCCTTTGAAAGCTACAAGGATGCCTCAATTGCAGCATTTGGTTCTTTAACGGCATTAATAGCCGCAACAACAATCGGAAAAAGAATTCTTACCCCATTCATTGCAACCCCGCTTGCAGATAAAACAAAAGAATGGATGTGCAGAAACGATAAACCTGTAAAAATTCATAAAGATACCAAGAACACTTATGACACAACGATTTCTGCAGGCGAAAAAGCTGAAAATCAAAAACAGCAAAAACAAAAAACTAAACAACCCGTAGGAAATCTTTTGAACCAGGCAATAATAAGTGCAGCAAACAAAAAACAACACCCACCCAAACAATCAATGGGAAATCTGCTGAATAAAGCTATAATAAATGCTCAAAACGAAAAGCAAGCATAAATTCAATTTTGCATTTATCTGATTATAAATTTTTTACAACAGGTTTACCAGCACAAACAAAAAAAGCCGGCTCAATAAATTCACCGGCAAACATTACTTAATATTAAATAAAACTTATATTTTATTTACAGGAGTTTTTGGCAGTTTACCTGCTAAAACATCTGCTACCTGTAAACTGACATCATCAGCAACCTTAATCTGTGCTTCAACAGTGCTTGCACCAAGATGCGGAACTATAATCAAATTCGGGCAGCAATTATATAGAACAGAATTTTGAATATCCGGTTCGGCCTCAAAAACATCCAACGCAGCACCTGCGATATGACCGTCATTAAGAGCTTTAATAATGGCTTTTTCGTTAATAATTCCGCCTCTTGCGCAATTTATCAGGCGAGCGCCTTTTTTAATTTTATAAATATTATCGGAATTGATTAAATCAACAGTATCCTTATTTTTAGGCACGTGAACAGTTATAAAATCACAAAGAGGGAAGAGTTCCTCAATATTTTCGACTTTTTTTCCGCCCGCTTTTTGAACTTTTTCTGCTGTAGAATAAGGATCATAAACGACTATATCCATTCCTAACACTTTAGCAATTTCAGCTACTCGAGAACCGATTTTGCCAAATCCTGCAATACCTAAAGTTTTGCCCCAGAGTTCCACACCTACAAACTTGGAACGGTCAAATTTTCCCTCTCTTATGTTATCGTAACCTTGAGGAATATTTCTTGCAACAGCAAGCATCATTGCAATAGTATGCTCCGCCGTAGCCTCAGTATTACCGTTAGGAGAATTTACAACCCAAATTCCTTTTTTGGTTGCATCTTCAACATCAATATTATCAACTCCTACACCTGCTCGAGCAATAACCTTCAATTTATCCGCTGTTTCAATAACTTTAGGGGTAATTTTGGTTGTATTTCTTAATATAACAGCATCATAATCATTTATGATTTGACAAAGCTCATCTTCTGACTGAGATTTCTTAACCTCAACTTCTAAACCCGCACTTTTAAGATTTCTCTCTGCCACCTCGTTAACATTGTCTAATACAAGAACTTTCATAACCCTTACTCCTTAACATAATAACTGTTAAAAACGGTGCCCCCGCACCGCCTTTAAAACTATTTAAAACGGTTTTGTCTGATTCAATTTTATTCTCAAATCTCTAAAACGAGCTATATCTTCCTGCGTTTTGCCGGAATCCTTAAACACAGCCTGAGTAGACGGATGAACCATCAAAACATAATCCATATGGATTTCTAAAAAGTTATATTTTCTTGGTGACTGGCCAGCATTACGAGGGTAAATTTCAGCGTTTGTTACTGCAAGAAAGCGTCTTTCTTTATCATTAAGCAAATCAGTCAATTCTCTGTTTGTATTGGTATATTTAGAAACATACACAACGCCTTTAATATCATGATCTGCCGTCAAAATGCTGACTTCTATTGGAACCATATCTAAATTTTTTGCCATCTTCTCTAATCCTTCCGAACTTTTATCAAGTTCTTCTGTCATTCAACTCTCTGTATTATATTATATTTAACCTTTTATGTCTATATGTTAAATTTTGTCAATGTATTTACCCATTCTTGAACCATAGGTTTCATGGATATCGCCGATTGACATAAATGCTTTTGTATCAAACTCTTTAACAACTTCTTTCACTTTAGTAAGCTCAAGCCTTGATACAACACAATATATTAAAACTTTTTCCTGTTTTGAATATCCGCCAATACCTTTCAGGTATGTAACACTTATTTCAAACTTATCAATAAGTTCCTGCCCTATTTCATAAGCTTTATCACTTATAATTCTGACTGATTTTGAAGAATTTAATCCTTCCAACACAATATCAATAACTCTATACGCAATAAAATAAGTCAAAACCGAATACATAGCCTTATTCCAGCCGAAAACAAGGCCTGCGCCGAAATATATAAACACATTAAATGCCATAATAATTTCGCCGACAGACAACCCGAACTTCTTAGACAAAACCAACGACATAATCTCGGTACCATCCAGAGAGCCTTCACTTTTCAAAACAATACCGACTCCAGTTCCGAGAATTATCCCCCCGAACACAGTTGCAAGCAAAAGATCATCTGTTATATGATAAGGCTGAAAAAGGTTAACCCCAATAGCAAGCATCGTTACAGCATAAAGCGTCTGAAACACAAAATATTTGCCCATCTTTGTAAAAGCAAAACACAAAAACGGTATATTCAATATAACAACCAGAAGACCAAGGTTAAGTTTTGTCAAATAGCTTGTAATCATTGAAATACCAACAACTCCGCCGTCAATTATGTTATTTGGAACCAAAAAACATTCTAAAGCAAAAGCCGCAATGAAAGCTCCTAATGTCAGAAAAAACATTCTGTTTATAAAAAGTGCAACTCTTTCTTTTGTAGTTATTTTTCTTTCGGGCATAAATCTTACAACTTTCTTTTATTAATTTTTTGTATCAGTCTTTCTTATAGCAAGAAGATTGTTAATCTTGAATATTGTTCTTTTATCATCAGTTTCTTCCGAATTTTTATATCCCAAAATCTTTTCAAGGTCTTGTTTTAAAGAAACCAAATCCTCATATTTTTTCAAAGTTCCGTCAAGTGCCACTGACACATCACCTGTTTCTTCAGAAACAACAAGACAAGCAGCATTACTTGTTTCTGTCATTCCAATAGCAGCTCTGTGACGAGTTCCGTATTTCCAGCTTAATTTCGGATCTTCTGTCAGCGGCAGCAAAACCCCTGCTGAAATTATTTTACTTCCGTTAATAACAATAGCACCGTCATGAAGCGGAGTATTCGGATGAAAAATAGTAAGCAGAAGTTCCGTAGAAACATCCGCATTTAATTTTGTTCCGACATCATAATATGTATTACTTAAATCGCTTTGAAAAACAATTAAAGCACCAGTATGGGTTTTTGAAAGCAATTTAACTGCTTCAATAAGTTCTTTAATTACATCAATTTTCTCATCTTTATGCTTGTTTCCGCCCCCGAAAACTTTTGAAATAAAATCAGCTTGACCGAGATACCCCAAAAACCTTCTGAGTTCCGGCTGGAATATAACGATTAAACTCAACGAAACAAGAGTTACGATTGATTTTAAAAATACCCCT
The DNA here is from genome assembly GCA_949297715.1 of uncultured bacterium. Lineage (GTDB taxonomy): Bacteria > Cyanobacteriota > Vampirovibrionia > Gastranaerophilales > Gastranaerophilaceae > Scatenecus. Next base: position 8,987 of record CASFTJ010000018.1, read on the forward strand.
AAAATTTTAAGATCAAATCTGATTAAAATTTCAGAAAAAACCCACAGGAAAACAAGAACAAATGCACCTTTTACAAACTTTTCAGACTGCGTATTTTTGATAAACTTTTTATAAAAAACGAACAAAACAACTGCAATAATAAATATTTCAACGAAATTAGTGCCGCTGAAAGACAAATCAAGCATTCCTATTTGCATTTGCAGATATTTTAAAAGTTCATCTAGCATTTACTTTAACCTATCGGGAATAACATCATGAGAAATCAAATCTTCTAACGTCTCTCTATTTACTATAATATCAGATTTTGAATTATTTACAATAACCATTTGAGATTTTTGTACTCTATTGTAATTTGAAGCCATTGAATAGTTATATGCACCGGTGTTAAATATGCATAAAACATCCCCCTCAAAGAGTTCGGGAAGCAAAATATCCTTAATCAAAATATCGCCGCTCTCACAAAATCTGCCTGCAATTGTAACGGTTTGTAAAGGAAGATCTTCTTTAAAATTAGCAGCCTCGGCAAGATATTTTGCCTGATACATTGAAGGTCTAGGGTTATCAGCCATTCCGCCGTCGACTGCTACGTATTTTTTACCTTTCGGAACCTGTTTTGAACTTCCGACAGTGTATAAGGTTACGCCTGATGTGGAAATTACGCTTCTGCCCGGTTCTATGTATAATACTGGCGGATCAATTTTATATTTCTCAATATTTTTATTTAAACTTTCCGTTATCACATCAGCGATTTTGTAAGTAGAAGGCGGAACATCTTCCTCGGTATATTTTACTCCCAACCCGCCGCCGGCATTAATTTCGGTAAGTTTAATTCCGAATTTCTCATCTAATCTGGCAATTTCTCTTATCAAAATTTCAATTTCATCAGAATAAACTTGAGTTTCAAAAATCTGCGAACCTATATGCGCGTGAAGTCCGCGTAAATTAAGATGCTTATAACTAGTCAGAATAAGTTCAACCGCATCATCAATCTGTGTTAAATCGAAACCGAATTTAGAATCCAAATGCCCTGTCTGAATGTATTCATGAGTATGGCATTCTATTCCGGGGGTAATTCTTAGCAAAATATCAACATTTTTATTTTTTGATTTAGCAATTTCATTTAGTAAATCAAGCTCTAAAAAATTATCAACTGAAATTCTGCCAACCTCAAGCTCAAGAGCCAAATCAAGTTCATCAAAGGACTTGTTATTACCGTTAAACAAAACTTTAGACATATCAACTCCAGCTTTATAAACCGTATAAATTTCGCCTGCGGACACAACATCAAATCCAAACCCTTCCTGAGAAATGATTTTTGAAGTCGCCATTGTGCATAAAGCTTTTGATGCAAACATCATATTAACTTTCTCATACTTTGAAAAAGCCTGCTTATAATCCCTGCAAATACTTCTTAAACTTTCCTCATCAATTACATATAAAGGAGTTCCGTATTTTTCGGCAAGCTCTACAAGATCACATCCACCTATTTCAAGATTTCCTGACTCATTCCTTTTTGTTGTAATCGGTTTTAAAAATTGATTTGTACTCTCATTCATATACTAACCTCTATGTCTAATCTTTATAAAATGAGTTTAACATAGAGAAAATGTTTTTTAAATAAAAAAATTATTCCTTTTTGAATCCTGCAAGTTCATCCAAAGACACTTCAAAAGCTTCCGCTAACTTTATAAAATAAGACAAACTTATATTATCCTTACCGCTTTCCATCCGATTTATATGCTCTCTGCTGCTGTCAACTAATTCTGCCAGTTTTTCCTGTGACAAGCCTCTTTGTTTTCGAAACTTTCTTATTCTATTACGAATTTTTAAATCATAGTTTTTTTGATATTGCATAAATTTGATTATATGTTTATAATTCTAATTATTCTGTGACTAATTAATCACATAAAATTAGTCAAATATTGACCTACTAAGGAATTAAGGAGGATTAACATGAAAAGCGGGTTTACAATGTCAGAAGTTTTAATAACAATCGGGATAATAGGAATAATAGCAGCAATGACATTTCCTTTTTTGATACAAGGTTACAGGAAATCTGTTACTGAAACAGAACTAAGAAAAGCCATCAGCATGCTTAATCAGGCGATTTTATTGTCTTCCGTCAAAAATGACTCGCCGGAAAATTGGGCTATAGAAAACGGAGCACAGGACACTTTTAAAATGTACATAGCGCCATATCTTGAAGTTGAGCACGAATGCGAACTCCAACTAATTGATAATCCAAAAGACATTTGTAACAATACCTTATATAATAGCAAAGGAACAAAGATAAAAAATGATGGAAATCAACGTAACAAAAAATATATATTAAAAAACGGCATTGCCTTTTCATTTGATAGCGGAAGTACTATTGGCACAACCCAGCGTCGGGGGGTATTTTATATTTATCTTGAAACCGGTGCAAGCAGATATATATTAGGGAAAAACGTATTTACGGTAAATCTTATAGTTAATGATTTTAAAAAATATATTGTAACAGGAACAATGGATTATAGCCCAAATAAAACATTTTGCAGTGGAATGAAATCAAGAACACAAATGATAGAGTTATGCGAAAATGGAAGCAGTAATACAGCAGGAGGAGGTGAAGGATATACAAAAGCAATAACTTGTACTGCAATGATTGAATGCAACAATTACAAAATTCCTAAAGATTACCCGATTAAATTTTAAATAACAAAATAAACAAACAACCCGACAGAAATCAGAAATGTAAAAAGAGCCATAACTTTAGCAGCCCCCTTTAAAACAGCAAGATAAGATTTATCTCTCATATAATTTTCAGGCGAAGAATAAGCGCAAACCGACTTATAAAGAGTAAAAACAAAAGGTAATGTTAAAAACGCAGCTAAACAAAAATATTTTTTTTCAACTATTGCAAAAACCAACAAAAACAAATACCCCAACCCATACACAATCCAAAAGAATTTCAGAGCAAAATCTTTATTATTAAACCTTAGTGCCAAAGTTTTTTTATCCGAAATCTTGTCGCTTTCATAATCAAGCAGAGTATGCACATACATAACCCCAACCGTAAACATAACAACCGAAAGACTCAGAAGCAACACGCCCCAAGAAAAACCACCCGTCATAACATAATACATTCCCTCAAACAAAAGAGGGCCAAACGCAAGCCCGACTGCTATTTCACTTAAACCAACCCGAGAAAACAGAGGGTAACTTAAAACTATCCCCCCGCCCGCCAGAGCAAAGAAAAAAACAAATTCACCTGCTCTGAAAAATAGAACTATACCGGTTAAAATCGCGATTAAGCAATACAAAACGATTACCCCCATCAAATCTTTTGTACTGCTAATGTTTTTTCTTAAATAATCACACTTAACATCAGGAACAAATTCGATAGCTCTTGGGTTTTTAAATAAAACTTTAAAATCGGAATAATCATCATACAAATTAGTCGCCATATGCGCAAATAAAATTCCGACAAAAGCAACAATCCCGTTAAGAACATTTCCATCAGCCCCCAAGGCATAAAGAAAACACGCCAAACAGGAAAACACTGTCATATCGGCAGAATACCAGCGTGAATTTTTTATAACAGTCAAAATTCCACGCAGATTAATCAACTGAGCAAACCTCCAAGCCCTTTTACTGCCTCATAACTTGCGCCAGCCTCAAGAAGTTCTTCCGCCGTAACTCCGAACAAAGTCACAAGCCCGTAAACATCACTGTCGCTTTTTTTAAGCATCACAACAATATGTTCTATAGCTTCTTCCCTGCTAAGCTTACTAAAACGATCGTGTATTCCTAAATGTAAACTTCTTTTTTTAGCTTTCCCCATCGGTGTCCCTTTTGCTTTAATTTCCAACACCAAGCGCCAAAAGTGCCGCACCTATCATTCCGGAATAATTTCCTGCACTTGCCTGCCTTACTTTTGTATAAGTCGTGACAATCTCTTTATTAAGTTCTTTCTCTATATAATCAACATCGACAAACTCTGCCATTGAACCCGACAAAACAATTACATCAGAATCGAAAAGGTCTGCAAGCCCGATACAACCGATTAAAATATCATCCTGCCATCTTAAAAAAGCTTCAACATACTTTGACAAAATTCCTTTTTGTAATCTTTCCGTTTTCGTATGCGTATCTTCTAAAGCTTTTGTCTGCTCTAAAACAGCGTTAACTTCGGCAATAACATCATAAGTCGTAACATTTGGTACATTAGTAATTTCAGCCGCCGTAAGCCTTAAGCCCGTACCTGAGGCATAAGCTTCAAAACAATCGTAAGCTCCGCAAGTACATTTACGTCTTTTATCACGATACAATTTAAAGTGCATTTCGCCTGCAGCTCCGCTTTTACCCTTCAAAAGCTTGTTATCAACAATAATCCCGCCGCCAACACCTGTTCCTAAAGTAAGCATAACACTGTGCGCACAACCCTTTGAAGCACCCAAAACATGCTCTGCCCAAGCAGCCGCATTTGCGTCATTCTCTACAAAAACTCTTTTTGCACTTAAATTTACAAAATCCATATTCGGATACCCTGAGGCAATATTTCCTGTCGAACCTAATACCCCTGTGTTTTCGTTATTAACCGCACCCGCTGTTGCAAAAGCAATTACATCGACTTCATTTTCATATTTTTGCACAATTTCTTTTAATACCGTACGAATTTCCTCAAATGTCTTCGGCGTTGCTCTCTTTTCAACGTCTGCAACAATATTTCCAGATTCATCAACGATAGTATTATAAATCTTCGTCCCGCCAACATCTATTGCTAAAGCTTTTTTCATCTACTTACCGGCCTTTTCTGAACTTTTAACAAAAGCATCTGATACTTCTTTACCAATTTTCAATGCTTCACCTGAAAGACCTTTAGATACCGATTGCTTTTTAGAAAGCTCCGTATACTCATTAATTATATGAACCAAATTCTTTGCAATATCATAATTTGACATAATTCTAATTTTCATAACATATATCCCTTATTTATTTCTACATACAAAACGCTTTGTTATCAACTGCGGTCTGGTAATAGCAGAACCGATTACGACACAATGCGCCCCGAGTTTAAAAGCCCTGTCTACTTCTTCCGGCTCCCAAATCCGACCTTCTAATACAACAGGTATATCAACTTTTTTAACAAGTTCTTCTAATAACTCAAAATCAGGCCCGTCGTTTTTTAAAGGCGATTCAAGCGTGTACCCCGAAAGCGTAGTTGATAAAATGTCAGCTCCCGCTTCTGCCGCTTTTATCCCTTCTTCAACGGTCGAAATATCCGCCATTGAAACTCTTTTGTTGATTTTTATATACTTTATAATTTCGTCTAACGTCGCTCCGTTCGGACGCTTTCTTTGGGTTCCGTCAAATGCGATAATGTCCGCTCCCGCTTCAACAAGAGAAATTACATCTTTCAATTCTGGCGTAATATAAACTATTTCCTGCCAATTCGGCGGAATAACTTCAGGCTTCGTAATCCCGATAATCGGTATATCAAATAGATTTTTGGCGTTTTTTACATCCCTTACACCCGCAACCCTCAAACCGCCTGCGCCGCCTTTTACAACAGACTTCATCATTGCAACCATGCACTTTTCCAAATACAAAGGCTCTGAAGGCATTGCCTGAACTGAAACCACAACCTTATTCTTCAAACGATTAATCATATTGTCATGATACTACAAAAATAATTTTTTATTGTATAATTAATTTGAAATTTAAATTATTCTCATAATCAAACCAGGAGAAAGTTTTATGAAGAAATCAACCGTTAATTATCCGTATCTGACACAAGAAGTAGAAATTTATGAAAGAGAAAACGGACACAAAATTGTCCTTGCTCACAAAGAAGGTGAACTTGTTAATGTAAGTTCCTGGGTTAAGACAGGCTCTATAAACGAAGATGACAGAATTAACGGAATTTCTCACTTCCTTGAACATTTAATGTTTAAAGGAACTCACAAACATAAAGCAGGAGAATTTGACAAAATTTTAGAAGCTAAAGGGGCAATCGTAAATGCTGCCACCTGGAAAGATTATACTTTTTATTACGTAACTCTCCCCAAAGGCGATAATAACGAAAACCTTAATCTTGCAATTGAACTTCATGCAGATATGATGCTTGATCCGATTTTACCTGAAGACGAAATCGGACCGGCTTTTGATATTAATACAAACGAGGTTAAAGAAAAAAGAGAACGCCACGTTGTAATTGAAGAAATTAGAATGCGCAAAGATCAACCCTGGACAAAAGCTTACAACACTTGTAACTTCAATATGTACACAACTCATCCTTACAAGCGTGATGTAATCGGAACTCCCGAAATTATTTCTCAAGTTACAAGAGATGATATTATGAACTACTATCAAACTTTCTATTCTCCCGAAAACATCACAACCATTGTAGTCGGAGATTTTGACAATGCAGAAATTTTGAAAAAAGTTGAAGAAGAATTTGACTTCAAAGACAGATCTAACGCACCCAAAAAAGAAAATACTATTGATACGCCAACTCAAAAAACAAAATATTTTGAAGAAACCGGGCAAGTCAACACTTCTTACGCAATTTTTGGATGGTTAGGCCCTAAAGCATGCGACATTAAAGCTTCAATTGAACTTGATTTAATCAGCATAATACTTGGTGATAGCACAAGTTCCAGAATGTATCAAAATTTAATCGAAAAAAGAACGGATGCTTTATTTAATATGATAAGTTCCGAACACTATCAATTTAAAGACGGCGACAATTTCTTTATTCAGGCAAACTTTAAGCCTGAAGGGAAAGAACTTGCTCTTGACTTAATCAAAGAAGAACTTAAAAAGCTTACAGAAAAAAGAATTACGGAAAAAGAGCTTGAAAAAGCTAAAAAAAGGATAAAAACACGTTTTGCATATTCTGCCGAAACAGTTTCCGAAATCGGAGAAACAATCGGTTATTATATGACCGTTTGCGAAGATTTAAAACTTGTAGAACAATATCTTGCAGACCTTGACAGCGTGACGGTTGATGATTTAAACGAAACAATTAAAAAGTATCTTGATATAAACAATTGCGTTATTTCGGTTTTAATCCCCGAAAAATAGCCATTCAAAATACAAAAGGACAAAGATGACATTATTATCGGAAAATGAACAAGCTGAACTTGAAAAAACAAAAGACAAATGTTTACACTGCACAAAATGTCCGCTTTCAAAAAGCCGTACTAATGTTGTTTTTTCAGGCGGGGTTCCGAATCACAAAATGATGCTGATAGGTGAAGCTCCTGGGTTTTATGAAGATCAAAAGGGAGAACCTTTTGTCGGGAAAGCAGGACAACTTCTTGATAAAATTCTGGCTTCAGTCGGGTTTTCAAGGAAAGAACATCTTTATATCTGTAACACCCTAAAATGCCGTCCTCCAGAAAACAGAGATCCTCTGCCTGAAGAAGAAACCGCTTGCAGAGAATACTTAAACGCACAAATTGAAATCTTAAAGCCAAAAATAATTCTGCTTTGCGGAAGAATTGCAGCACACGCAATGCTCGGAACAACACAAGGTATTACCAAAATTCGCGGCAAATGGTATGAAGGCCCCAATTTCTCTAAAATGATGCCGATTTATCATCCGTCTTACCTTTTAAGAAACGATTCACGCGAAAAAGGCAGCCCCAAATGGCAAATGTGGCAGGATATTCAAGAAATTCGCCGTGTCTATGATCAAATGGATTAAACTATTTCACTTTCCGAAATAATAAAATCAATCAAGTAAGGCTTATTTTCGCTAAATGCACGCTGTACCGAAGCTGATATTTCTGAATAATTCTCAACTCTTTCAGCATTAATACCATAACTTCCGGCAAGCAACGCAAAATCAGGATTACAAAGCGAAATTTCAGGATGTCTTCCGTCAAATAATTTATCTTGAAGCTGACGGACAAGCCCTAATTCACCGTTATTAATAACGAAAATTTTAATAGGAATCCCGTAACGCTTACATACGGCAAGCTCTGCCAAACTCATCTGAAAAGAGCCGTCTCCTGTAAAAAGTGCAACTGGCTTTCCGCCAGTCGCAATAGAAGCTCCGATTGCCGCACCAAAACCAAATCCCATAGTTCCTAACCCGCCTGAGGTTAGTAATTGACCAGGGAAATTAAATTTGCAATTTTTTATTACGGAAATTTGATGCTGGCCTACATCTGTTGCTATCAAACACCCCTTCAGCAAATTCCCGACTGTACTTGCTATAGTTTTAGAGGTGATTTTACCGCTCTCATCATCTTCTATAAATTTTAAATTATCCTTATATTCATAAACAAAATCACTTATAGATTCTAATCGAATTTTCGCCAGCAACAAATTTAAAAACATTTTTATATCAGCATTCACCGCCAAATCCGATGATAAATTTCTTATAAGTTCTTTTGAATTTATATCTACCTGTATTATTGTTTTACTGTTTAAATTTTCAAGTTCCGAAGGCAATACAACCCTGTCATTAAATCTGGCCCCGAGAACTAAAAGAGTATCCGCATTTTTCAATAATTTATTTGCTGTTTTATGTCCAAAAACACCTATCATGCCGGCACATAAAGAATTTTCGGATGAAAAAGAACTTACACCCATCATTGTTGTAACTACCGGTATATTTAAGTATTCCGCCAATTTTTCCAATTCTCTTGATGCTTTTGAATGAAAAACACCGCCTCCGCAAACAATTAAAGGCGACTTTGCATTTTTAAGTATTTCTATCGCTCTTGTAACATCTATATCTGAAACAGTTTCAACCTTATCAGAAGGCAAACCTAAATCTTTATACTCAGTTTTTTGTTTAAAAATATCTGAAGGAATATCAATTACAACAGGACCTTTTTTACCGCTCATCGCTATCAGATAAGCCTGCAAAACCGTACTTTCCAATTCTTCTACATCTGATATCTTAAACACATATTTTACACAAGATTTTACAATTTCTGGAAAATTAACCTCCTGAAAAGCATCTTTACCTTCATGTGAAGAATTTATATCTCCTGCTATCAAAAGCATAGGAAAACCGTCAAGGTAAGCATTTGCAAGCCCTGTAACAGTATTCAAAGCACCGGGTCCCGCTGTTACAACACCCACTCCGCATCTTTCGCTGACTCTGGAATATCCTTCTGCTGCATGGACTACACTTTGCTCACACTGCATTAGATAATGTTTTATTGATGACTGTTGGATTTCATCATATAAATCTACAACTGTACCTCCGGGGTAACCAAAAACATCTCGAATACCAAGTTTTTCAAAAATCTTAATCAAAATTTGTGATGCGGTTAAAATTTTATTTTCTGTTTTTTGCATTTCTTTATTTTCCTACGACGATTATAGCACACTTTTAATTTATTTTCTACTAAAGAAGAAGAGAACCAGTTTTTACTGATTCTCTTCTTCTTTTAATCAAAGCAATTTAATCGAAAGTGAAGAGATCTTTCCATTGCTTTTTCTTTGTTTCCACTTTCTTTTTGCGTTCTGCCTGCTTTTGTTCTGCTTTCTTTTTGGCTTCCGCTTGTTTCTGTTTTTGTTTTTGGATTTTCTCCTGACGTTTTTTTTCTTTTTCTGCTGCTTTTTGAGAAGCTGACTTTTCCTTTTCTGTTATTTTAGAAGTCTTGCTGTTAATCCAATCCGAAATCGGGGTGTCTGAGGCATATACCGCTGTTGAACTTAACATAATTAAAGCTAATAATGCTACAATTCCTTTTTTCATTTTTCCTTCCTTTCTTTCCTACTCGGAAATTAACTGATTAAACAATTGTTTCTTATTTTCTATTTTTTGCTGTCTGCTTTTTGATGCTTCTTGGCCTTTTTGTTTTGCATTTTCTATGGCTTTATCTATTTCATTTAACTTTTTATTAAACTCTTGTTTTTGAGCCTCCTGCTGCTGTTGAAACGCCTCTATCTGCTTTGCTCTTTCTGCATCTTGCTGTTCTTTTTTCATCTGTAGCTCTTCAAGTTTTTTTTCAATTGCTTGATTTTGCTCCTGACGTTTTTCTTCTATAACTTTTTGGTTATCTTCTATTTTTTGTTTGATCCCCTCTGCAGCATTTTCGCGTTGTTGTTCTATTTGATTTAGCTTATTTTCAATAACTGTATTTTGTTCTTGACGCTTTTCTTCTATTGATTTTTGGGCATCTTCTACTTTTTGCTTAATTTCTTCTTTTTGTTCTTCTTTTTGCTGCTGAAGTTCATCAAGTTTTTTTCCTACAGCTTCGTTTCTTTCTTGCAGCTGGGTTTCTATCTCTGTCTGAGCTTCATCCATTTCTTGATTTAGTTTTTGTTCTGTTTCGGTTATTCTTTTTGTATGCTGCTCTAAAAGCTGATCCATATATGTATCATTTTCATCAGCAAAAACCCCGGTTCCTGCACTCATAACCAATACCATTGATAGGATTAAAAGTTTTTTCATTAACATATCCCTCCTTTAACTGTTCCAATATTATACTAAATTGAATCATATTTAGCAATAATTTTTTCTATTCCTGACTTTGCAATACTAAATATATTCATCAACATATATTCAGGATAAGGATCACCTTCTGCTGTTGTCTGAAATTCTATTATTTTTCCGCTTTTTGTAAGAACTACATTTGCATCTACTTGAGCATGCGAATCTTCTTCATACTCCAAATCCAGCAACAATTCTCCTTTTACAATTCCTGCTGAAATTGCTGCAACAGGTTCAATTATCGGATTTTCTTTAATTACCTCTTCTTTTAAAAGTTTTTCTACTGCATCTTTAAGTGCTAAATATCCTCCGCAAATACTTGCCGTTCTTGTGCCGCCGTCTGCCTGAATTACGTCCGCATCTATCGTTATCGTTAAATCCGGTATCTTTTCTAAGTCAATACATGCTCTTAAGCTTCTGCCAATTAATCTTTGAATTTCCTGAGTTCTACCTGAGATTTTCATTCTTTCTCTCTGGCATCTTGTATTGGTTGAGGCAGGAAGTAAAGAGTATTCAGCAGTCAGCCACCCTCTTGGATCCTCTTTATCCATCCATTTTGGCTTGCCCTGCTCTACGGATGCGGTTACTATAACTTTTGTATCCCCAAATTCCGTTAATACACTCCCCATCGCATGCTTTGTGTAATTTTTCGTAAATTTAATTTCTCTTAATTCGTTATTTTTTCTGTTTGTTCTCATTTTTTATCCTCACTCATAATCCCACATATATATCTGACCGCAATAACGGCATACGGCATGCTCATTCATAAATCTTAAATCAGGTATAAATGTGTATCCGTCTACCGATATTTCTATTTCACCCTTTTCATTGTACTTTTGCGCAAACCGTCTTTCACCTTTGTAATCCGGTGAAAACATCAATTCAAATTTATCAATTGATTTACAGTTTTTACAAATAAACATTAATTTTTAACCTTTTTATTCGTCTTTTTCTTTAGCACGTTTTATTATTTCGGGATCCAATTTCTTTGAAGTTTTGTGAGAAACTTTTGAAGGTACTCCGTCTTTTTCTCCCAAAACTTTATACCACAATGTCCAGACAATACTCCTCAAAGGCAAAGTAAACCCGACAACCAAAAAGAAAATTATCTGCTGAACAACCGATTTTGAAATATCAAGCGGTGTAATTTGCACCAAACCAACCATTGCTAATATTGAATTGATACTGTCTAAAGGTATTGTAGAAGTCCACCCCTCTAAAATTCCATAAAAGAAATCAGAAATTTTTAAAGCATCAAATATTACCGAAACTCCAATTTCTAAAAAATAATAAGTTACGGCGAACAAAACGACCATTATCGCAAGAGTTCTTGCAAAATTTCCTTTTATAAGCATTAAACTTCTTTTAAAACAACCCGATGGCGAAACATCTTCTTCAAACGTAAAAACTTGAAATATTAAAACAAAATAAACAAAAAATATCAAACCGATTACCCAGAAAAACGGGATTACGGAAACAAGCGAAAACAAGCTGAACAAAAGCCATACCCCGATAAAACTTGCCGCTCGTCTTGTCACAACTGCGTTATATGCAGGAAAATCATAGATTTTTCCGGTCGACATCGCGGCCTCTGTCATTGAGTTTAAAGCCCCATAAGCTACAAGATAATCCCAAAATGCTTTCATCCACAAGATTAAACCCGGAAGCGTGATAAGCATTAAACATACCATTACAGTTCCAAAACTATCAAGTGCAGGAATTTCTCTTGTCAAATAATCCAAATTCTGACTGAAAAGCCAGCTCGTGCCAAATACCCAAAACAATCCTGCAAATTGTCCCAAAACCGGAAACAACATGTATTGCGAATACTTTTTAAAATGCATGCAATACAGTTTAATCCCTTCGCCTAAAACTCCCCAGATACTGTCACTCAACTTGTTTTTCGCCATACACACTCCTTTGTTGTATAATAATCTTATTACAAATATATTTACAAAAACAATGAGAAATTTCAAAGATTTAATTGAAAATTTAACCGAAAAAGATTTTAAAGAAAATCGTGTAAACCTCCATATTCACTCAACTTTTTCAGACGGAAAAGGTGATTTTTCAAGCCTTGTTGAAGAAGCTGAAAAACTTGGGTTTAAATATATTTCAATAACCGACCATAATACAATGCTCGGCTACGACAAATCTCAAAAAGCTTCTTCACCGATTTTAATCCCAGGAGCAGAATTTGATGTCTGGTGCGGGTACGTGTTCATGCATCTTTTATCATACGGGGCCGACCGTAATCACCCTGAATTTAAGAAGTTTTTCTCCCCTGAGTCAAAAAAAGAATCCGATATCGCAAGACTTTTTTCTAAAAGAAATCTTAAAAAACTAATCGACAGTATTCATCAGGCTGGAGGAATTGCCGTTCTTGCTCATCCTGCATGCTGCTGGTGCCTCAAGCCTGAAAGATTTATTAAAAAACTTGTAAATCTTGGGCTTGACGGTATCGAAATTTATTACCCTTACCCAAGACTTCGAGGAATTTTGAAATTCCACAATGAAGAAGCCTTCAAAAAAGCTGCAGAAAAATATAATCTTATTAAAACAGGCGGAACTGACTGCCACGAAAAATTTTTAGAATAATTTTACCTTTTACCAGGGATAATCTTTTCGCATCTCCCAACCATCATTCATTATCTTCGCCGTACAAGTATATCCTGCACCACTTGGTGCATTTATATTGCAAGCTCTTGGTTTATTTGCAGTAATGTCTTCTATTTTCCAGTCATACCCGTAAGGTCTTATTGTATTTCCTTCTAGTACAAAGAAAAATAAATCTTTCCCGGCTACGTTAGGTCCTTTTACAGGCCCGTTCACATCTACAAAAAAATTTGCATTTGTCGCTGAGGTAGAAGAAAGTCCTATACATATCCCATCAATAGTCATAAAAGATGTAGTCCCGGTTATCATGGGAGATGATATTACAACCCCGTTTAACCAATTATACTGCCCCCTTGTATGAAAAAATTTTTCTCCTGAATAACACATACCTTCATAAAGTGTATCATTCGATTCATATATTTTATTAACCTTAAATTCCGGAGCTAAATAATCGTTTATTATTTTTTCTGAAGAATTCCAATCCGTCCAATCTTTAGCTTCTCCATATTTATTTTCAGCAAGCATAAGTGCTTGATTAAGTAGAGTGTATGTTCTTTTCAAACGCGCAAGGGCCTCTTGTTTTTGATATTTCCCAAGTACAGCCGGTAATGTCAATGAAATAACAACCCCTAATATCCCAAGCGTTATTAATACTTCAGCCATTGTAAATGCCTTGTTTTTCATAAATTCCTCCCTTTTTTGCTAGTGGTACTAGTTGTATTAATTGCTAGTATAGCTAACAATTTTTAAATGGACAAGGTTTATTTACAAAAATTTGCAAAAAACTTAAAACGTATTAGAAAAGAAAAAGGCATGACACAAGATGACCTTGCGGTATCCGAACAAATTTCACGTTCGATGATAAGCCTTATTGAAATTGCTAAAACTGATCTTACGGTATCTAAAGTTAAAATTATCGCCGATACATTAAAAGTTCATCCTAAGGAACTTTTTGATTTCGATTAGAATCACTTTACTGCCTGACTTTTCAGGTAACTGTCTATAAAAATATCTATATCGCCATCCATTACGGTTTCTACATTTCCAACTTCGCAGCCTGTTCTATGATCTTTGACCATCTTATAAGGATGAAAAACATACGAACGAATTTGGGAGCCAAAATTTATATCAACATTTTCACCCTTTAATTCCGCAAGCTTTTTCTCATGTTCTGCCTGTCTTATTGCTAAAAGTTTTGATGCCAAAATCTGCATTGCATTCTCTTTGTTTTGCAACTGAGAGCGTTCCTGCTGGCATTTTACGACTATTCCTGTGGGTTTGTGCAAAATCCTTACCGCTGTTTCTACCTTATTAACATTCTGCCCGCCGGCACCGCCTGAGCGCATCGTATCTATTTCCAGTTCTTCCGGCGGAATATTTATCGTTTTTTCAAAATCTTCTATTATCGGAGAAACTTCTAACGATGCAAAACTTGTCTGACGCTTTCCGTTTGCGTTGAATGGCGAAATTCTAACCAAGCGGTGGACACCTTTTTCTGCTTTTGCATAACCGAAAGAATATTTTCCTGAAATCTTTATTGTAGCTGATTTTATCCCTGCTTCTTCGCCGTCTAGTTTGTCCAAAAGTTCTACTCTCCAGCCTCGATTTTCCGCCCAGCGAATATACATCCTCAAAAGCATACTCGCCCAATCTTGAGCATCAGTTCCTCCGGCTCCTGCGTTTATCGTTAATATCGCATCCGCCTCATCATACTCTCCACTAAGCATTAACTGAATTTCAAAACTATCAATTTCTTTTTCTGTCTTTTTTAGACTTTCAAAACTTTCTCCAATAAGTTCTGCATCCCCAACCTCAAGCGATATTTCCGCATCTTCTATTGCACCTTGCCAAGAAGAAAGCCGCTCTAAATTTTCTTTTATTTCTCTTATTCTTGCCCCTAATTTTGAAACCTGAGCCTTATCAGACCAAATATCAGGGCTCTGCATATCCGCCTCTAATTCTGACAGCTCTTTAGTTAAACCACTCGGGTCAAAGACACTCCTTTATCTTTTCATATCGGGGTTTCAATATTGTAATTATCTGCTTTAATTCCGTTTCCATATCACGCATAATAACACAAAAAACCTACTTTAAACAGAGTATGAAAATTATATATAAAATTGATAGAATTGTTGAGGTTATTTGGTTTACTAATGCCTGAAAGGAGGTTTTATGTCAGGCGGAATTATTGAAGGAATTAAGAAATGCTATACGGGTAATAATGTTATAACAAAGCATATTTTCCTGATTATTATTTCTTTGTTAGTTTCCATTCCAAGCGTTCTTGCTACCATCAATACAAATGGCGAAGAAAAAGAAGCTTACAAATATATGTATTTGCAGTATCCTTTGCTTGGAATTATATCTTTTGTCGCAAGTGTTATGCTCGCAATCTATATGGTGCATTTTCTTCGGAATACCCTTAAGTTTTGCTACTGGAAAGACCAACAAAATGATAAAGAAAAAATTAATGCGCTGCAAATTATGCCGGAAATTGACGCTAATCTTTTTTATAAATTCGGTAATCTTGTATTATTTTGGATTATATGGTGCTTAATTATTATTGCAATAACAATCGGTATAGCTATCATTTGCTTTATCCAGTACGGATATTTTATTGGTATACCGTTACTTTTGGCATTCATTATTGTATTCGCACTAGCGATGCCTTTAATTCTTTGCGGTTTTGTTAAAAATTTTACTATCAAGGGAAATGTTAATCCTTTACTTGCATTCAAATACCTTGGCAAGGCTTTTTTACCAATTACAATACTTGATTTAAAATTTTTAGGGCTTTCTATCTTGTTCGGAATTGTAGGCACCATCGTAATCGGCATTGCTACATTCCTTATTGCACTCTGCGGAATTTTGCAAACTAACGAAATTGCTAATAATCCTGTGTATTTAACATCTTTTTGTACTCTGTATATTTATATATCAATTATTTTAAGTCTTGGATATTATTATGGCGTTGGACATATTTACTACAATAAAATTGAAAAACAAAATGATACGCAAAATGTTTAACAAAAATATTTTATAAATTTTTAAACGGCTTCTTTAATTAAGAGGCCGTTTTATTTTTGGGATTTGAGTTTATTATTTTTATTCTTCCGTCATCTTTGATTACAACAGGTGTTTTGTCTTTTCTGAAATGTTCTTTTACACACCTTGTAAAGTCAAAATCATAAATCTTTTCTGCCCAATCTATTTTATCCAGCATTGAAAGATTATCCTTGCCCATAGCATAATAATCGTTCACTACCGTTCTGTAAATTTTGTCTTCTCTTGGATTATTTATATCTATTTTGGTTTCTTTTCCGCTCTTATCGATGTAATAAAGATCCGAAATATCGCCGTTGCTGTCTATATTGTACCTTAAACCTGATGTATGAAGTATTCCGGGCTTGTTATTAAGGTTTGTAACCGATTTTGCGGTTGCTTTTAAAGCTCCAACAATTTCTTTTTCGGTATAAGGAATTATTGTAAGGTTATTTTTAAACGGCGACATATCTTCTAACACCCTTGTATCAAGATTACCGCTTTCAAAATAACCTCTTACATTTGCAGCACTCAACAAAGCTATATCTCCGCCAAGTTCTTCTCTCATGCAATCTACAATAAATTGAGCATGAGGATTCGGTTCGGTTAAATCGTTTGTTATCGGCGGTGCTGCTGATTTTACAAAACCTACAATTTCAGGTTTTCCTAAAATCTTTTCAAATACATACCTCAGAGGTGCATTACGCTTAAATCCTCTTGTCGGAGTTACGTTATTTTGAACTTTTGTTATAACACCGTTTTCGTCAAATTCAAGGTTTAAAACCCCAAAGTATTTTCCATCACGTCCTGCCTGCGTAATGATTACAGGCTCTCCTGATTTGTTATAAAGAAGATTTTCACCCTCTTGTGCACCTAACACCAGATTATGAGAATGTCCGCCCAAAATTACATCTATTCCGTCTGTTTCTTGAGCAACTTTTCTATCGTAACCGTAGCCGAGATGAGAAAGCAATATAATTTTATCAACTCCTTGAGCTTTTAATTTGTCAGCTTCTTTTTGAATATCTTTTATTGTTTCATTTATCTCATGAATTTCATGCTCGTTAAATAGAACACTATATTTAAGACGTGAAATTAAATCCGTCGGTGATGTGCCGATTACACCGTACCTGTTTCCGTTAATTTCTTGTATATAAGATTTTTGAACCTTCTTTGACAACGGATACTCCGGTCTTATATCTATATTGCAGGCTAACAGATTGTATTTCATATCAGGAATTAATTTACCGATACTTTTTGGCATGTCATATTCGTGGTTTCCGACAGCTGATGCCATTATGCCAAGCGCATTTTCTCCTGCTACTGCAGCTTTATTTACCTTCTCTATCTCTCCCAACAAAATATCGCCTGATGAAAACTTTAATTTATCAGTCGGGGCGGACGGTTTAAAATTATCAAAAGCATTGGATGCTGTCATCGTCCTCTCTATATTTATTGATTTACCATGAAAATCGTTTATGTAAAAAATGCTTGTCCTTACGGGCTGCTTTTGTGTTTCCCTTTTCTCAGGCGGCTTAGTAAGGAGCCTTCGTTGTATTAAGTTTGTACTTGTCGAGTTTATGGGCGTTATCATTTTTCCAGTCCCAGCAAATAGAAAACTCCTGAATATTTTTTTTTGACAGTTTTGTATCCGAATTTTACAAATCTTAAAACGTAATTTCTAAAATTTCATTACTTGGACTTCCCAATGCTTTTTCAGCTCATCTATAAGCTCTTTTCCGTCTCCCGCTATTTCAAGAAGAATTACGCCGTTATTTGAGCAAACTTCTTTTTCTGAAGAATGCAAACCTATTCTCGTTCTTATTTCGCAGCCGAATTTCGTTATTATTTTTTGAAATTCTATTGCAGATTCCAGTCTGTTTTCCAATTTGATACCAATAATCGTCATTGTCATAACTTTAAAACTCCTTTTCTTTAATAATAAAACCCTCTTTAAATTAAATAATACCCCGATAAGGGGGTATTATTGATTAATTTTCGGCAACAAAAAGGCCGAGTGATAACATTATATTTATAATTTTCTATTTAAGAAAAATCAATGTTATCGGTGGCTTGAAGCTGTTTTTTCTTTAAATTATGCATCACTGCATCGACTAGTAACTCATAAGATTTCATGTTTTCTATATTTGGAAACTCTTCTTTGAGTTGTTCTCTGACCATTGCTTCCAGCCTCATTTCGTCAGACTTTGATTCCAATTCGCCTCCGACTCCGGTTATCATCTTTATATATTCGGAAGACGCTTTGTCTTTATTTGCATCGGCAAACATCAGCCATCTTAGTTTTGGTGACAGTTCGTTCTTTAACTTTCTTACTATTTTAAGATTTCCAAACTTATTGAGCATGACGCTACCTCTACGTTTTATTCTTTCCTTTACCTTATTGTACTATAATAAAATGCCCTGAAAAAAATAATTTACCTTTTTTATACGTTTATTTACAATTCTTTATATTTTACTGAAATCGCAAATATAATCATACTTTTGCTTCAATTTATTCAATAAAGCAAGCCTGTTTTGTTTAACTTTTTCATCCTTATCCATTACAAGAACATCGTTAAAGAATTTTTCGACCGAAGGATTAATATCTACAAGCTGTTTTAAATAATCACCGTAATCCGAAGCATTAACAGTTTCAATTTGTTCTAAGAGCATCGCTTCTGCTGGAAGATTAAACAACTCCTTCTTCACTTGAGCATTTACAGGCTCCTTCAAAAGTCTTGCAACTCTGTTTGCGCTCTCCAAAACTTCCGTTGAATTAAATTCTGCCATAACCTTGACTCTTTGAATGTAATCTGCCAAATCACTCAACGGATTTTTGTTTGAAGCACACGCCTCAAGTACATTCTTAGAATATTTATCACTCAAATAAATAATCAATCTTTGAACAATAAATTCATTAATTTCATCTGTCACCTTGCCCGAAACTCTGCCGACACAATCGCCGGCTGCTTTTTTAAATTTGTCAACAATATTTCCGCCCTCAAATTGAACCGGAAGATTTAAAAGAGTTTCGTCAATTAACTTCGGCAAATCTATTTTCAAATTATTTGCAAGGATTGTTCTAATAATTCCTAATGCTGCACGTCTTACACCAAGAGGATCGGAAGAACCTGTCGGTTTTTTACCTTCTGCAAAAACCGCTGCGATAGTATCAATTTTATCTGCAATTCCGACAACCTGACCTTCGATTGTTTTTGCGGTTTCACCTTCTGCGTTGAGAGGGAAGTAATGCTCTTTGATACCTTCCGCAACAGAATCCGACTCTCCTGATACCCTTGCGTAATCAGCACCGATATATCCTTGAAGTTCAGTAAACTCAAATACAAGGTTTGTCGCAAGATCAGCTTTGCAAAGAAGTGCTGTTCTTTCAACAGTTCTCGAATCTTTAACCCCGATTTGATTGCAAATTGTGCGGGAAAGTGAAGATAATCTTAAAGCCTTATCATACATTGAGCCCATGCCTTTTTGGAAAGTAATGCCTTTCAAATCTTCAACATAACTTTCAAGCGGCTTTTTGGTATCTTCGTTAAAGAAAAATACCGCATCGTCAAGTCTTGCCTTGATTACTCTGACGTTACCCGCTTTAATATTTTCAAAATCATCGCCAAGGTAATTTGTCATAGTGATGAATTTATTAATAAGTTTGCCGTCTTTATAGAGCGCAAAGTATCTTTGATGAACCGCCATTACAGTCACGACAAGTTCTTCGGGCAGTTTAAGATATTCTTCTGAAAAATCGCAAACCGCAGGAACAGGATATTCCGTAATAAACGTAACTTCATCAAGCAAATCATCTGTATAATAAGGTTCAGCACCAAACTTTTGAGCTTCTTCATGCGCTTTGTCGATAATTCTTTGGCGTCTTTCGTCCTGATCAACGATTACGCAGCAGTTGCGCATCAATTCAACGTAATCATCAGGACTTCCGACAATTACTGATTGCTGTGCAAACCTGTGACCGCGTGAAACATTTGAGCTTTCTTTATCAATAATTTTGATTTTAACTTCGTCTTTATCAAGCATGGAAACAATCCATCTGATAGGACGTGAAAATTTCTGTTCATTATCAGCCCAGCGCATAAAGTGTGAGCCTTGAAGCTTCAGTACAAGCGACGGAACATTCTGCTGCAAAAGTTCGACAACGGATTTGCCTTTAATAAGGACTTTAGCGTGAATGTAATCATCTTCTACATACAAATCTTCAGGCAAAACACCATTTTTATTGGCAAAACCGAGAGCTGCTTTTGTAAGATTACCATTTTCATCATAAGCAACTTTTTTAACAGGCCCTTTCACAACTTTAACTTCATCAGGACTTGACTTTTCCAACCCGTCAACGATAACAGCCAAACGTCTTGGAGTAGCATAAACCTTAATGTCGCTAAAGCCGACTTTATTATCATTCAAAAAATCTTCAAAAAGTTTTTTAAGCTGATTAATAGCTGATGGTATAAACCTGTAAGGTAACTCTTCTGTTCCGATTTCCAATAAATATTTACTCATATCCTGCCTTTATGATTAACTTTCCAGTGCCTTTCGGGCAAACACAACTTCAAAAACATTATATCCGCTGAAAAATTAAAGTAAAGCAAGAGGAATAAAGTTAAAAAAAAGACGCCTAATATAGACGTCGCTTTTTATCAAAAATTTATAAGCAAAAGGTGCGGCGTTTCCGCCGCACCTTGATTGCTTGTTAATTGCCCCATATATTGGATCTATCGCCTATATCGCTTGCATTACCACTATTTTTAATTTCAACGGTAACACCATCTATGGTTTCAGTTCCACTGTGGTTACAATAGAATACAGATGAGCCTATTTTCAATCTACAATAGAAATCTTCCAAATTAAAATCAAATGGGCCACCCGGATATGTTTGATTTATTGTACATGCGCTACGTTTTTGATACAAAAATCTCAAATTTGAACCAGATGTATTCAATTTTTGGCTAGTTCCACAAGAAGCACTACTACCACCCTCTGCACTTGGAGCATTGTAGTAATTACCAGAAACTTCAAATGTAACAGGACTTACAAGACCATTGTCCGTCGTAACAGTAAAATTATAATATTGACCAAAATTGCCATTTTGAACCGTTTCTGAATTTCTTGTTACAGTCACAACCATTTTTTGTGGTTGCGACTCTGGTGTCTCACCACCGCCTGATTGAGAGCAATCCCAATGATAGTAACCTGTCAGACTTGTTACAGAAGTATTTCCTGAAACTGTGTATGGACCACTGACAGGGTTCCCCTCAATTGTTATACCAGTAGGTTTACACAAGGAGCTATCAACTCCGGTAGGTCTTACATCACAATCACTTGTAGACTGATTTAAATGTAATGTAGCTCCAGCTTTTACCGTTGCTTTCTGACCATTCGACGGATTATCAGTAAAATTACCACTTGTTCCGTCAGGATTATGGTATGTTCCTGATGCATTAGAACCACAATGTGTACCCATTACTATATTACTGAATTTTCCTGAATCATCTGTCCAGTACATTGTTATACTTACGTCTTTTAAATCTCCACCACCGATATCTTCTTTCTTGAAGTTAACTTTTACTTCATTATCTACACCGGACAAGTTTGAAAAACTTGACGGACTTGCGGTTGCTGTTATAGTTTGTGCTGTGTTTT
>CASFTJ010000019.1 GCA_949297715.1 uncultured bacterium
AAATTTAGTGCGTCGTTCCGACGCACCGAATGATAGTTTCGATGCAAAAAATAATTTGCCGCGCTGAACAGGCGCATAAAATCTAAATACTTGTCAAAAGTAAAAAGGATTGCTATAATAAAAGAGTAGCATAGAAAAGATAAGGAGCTGGAAATGCTTGATATGATTGAATTACGGGGGGGGGGGGCACCCGAGAATAGCTCCTTAAGAGGGAAAGAAACCGGTTTTACATTAGCAGAAGTTTTAATAACGATTGGAATTATTGGTGTAGTTGCGGCAATGACATTGCCTGCGTTAATCAACAATAACAGAAATAAAGCACTCGAAACGGCATTCAAGAAGAATTATTCGGCAATAAGTCAGGCTTTAAATATGTATTACGCTCAAAACGGCGAACGACTTACTCCTGAATATATTGGTTTTCATAAACTTAAACCTGTATTAACGAAATACATGAATGTATTGCATGATTGTGGTTTTGGACATTCGGATGAAGATTCAGCTTGTATTCCCTATAGTTCCGATAGTACAAAAAGTTCAAATGTCTATAAAAATTTTAATGGCACTAATACTATTCCTTTAGCTTTATTGGATGATGGTCAATTTGTATTAAATGATGGCAGTCTTATTTTATTAGAAAATGTTTCCGCAGGTGGTAGACTTTATATTTCTGTAGATGTAAACGGGTATTTAAAAAATCCGAACAGATTATTTCAAATTGATAACAAAGGTAACTTGCTTCCAATGGGAGCAAAAGGTACAGATTATTACAGTGCAAATAATTTATATTGCTCTAAAACATCAACAAGTACAAATAACGGAGCTGGATGTACAATAAAAGCTATAAATGAAAAAGATTATTTCACAAAATTGCATTAAGAAAATTGATTTGTGTATAAAACTAAGGTGCATCAAATGATGCACCGAAAAACAAATTGATTAAGCCTCCGGCAGGTCTTACGCAAGAAGGGCGGTCGTTTTTTCGCACGAAAAAAATAAAGTTTTTTTTAAAGTCCTCCGGACGGGGCACTTTTTATGGATAAGCAAAGCTCGAGCTAGAAGCCGTCAAACTCGCTTTGCTCAAACAAAGACGGCTTTGTTACTCTTTCGCTTGCAATTATTGCTCACTTCGCTATTGTCGCAAAATTTTGTTTTTTAGTGTTGGGGGCTATTTAAATCTTTTAGCCGTAGGGTGCGTCGTTCCGACGCACCCTACTAATATTTTTACTCACCAAAATTTAATAAAATAAATAAAAATTAACAAATAGAGATTTTTTTTTATGCCTTTGTTATTATAATTAAGCTTAAACGAAACCGAATGAGGGGAGAAAATCAAATGAGAAAACCAAACATTGCGATTTTAGGTGCAACAGGAGTTGTCGGAAGAGAAATTACCAAAATAGTTGATGAGATGAAAATTCCTTATAATGAGATAAAATTTTTATCAAGTGCCAAAAGTGCGGGAACCGAAATTGAATTTCAAGGGAAAAAATACATTGTAGAGGAAGCCAAACCTGAAAGTTTTGAGGATATAAACATTGTATTAGCATCCGCAGGCGGCTCAACTTCTCAAAAATTTGCTCCTGAAATTGTAAAAAGAGGCGGAGTTTTGATTGATAATTCTTCAGCATTCAGAATGGAAAAAGATGTGCCGCTGGTAATTGCAAATGTTAATGATGAAGATTTGAGAAAACACAAAGGTATAATTTCAAATCCGAATTGTTCTACATCCCAATTAATGCTTGTTTTAAAACCATTACACGAAAAAGCTACGATAAAAAGGCTTATCGTAGCGACATATCAAGCGGTTTCAGGTGCCGGACTAGCCGCAATGAATGAGCTTACGGCAGACACTAAAGCAAATCTTGCCGGCGAAAAATTTGAAAACAAAAATTTCAAAAAACCGATATCATTTAACGTAATTCCTCAGATAGATGTATTTTGCGAAAACGGTTACACAAAAGAGGAGATGAAAGTTGCAAACGAAACCAAAAAAATTCTGCATTTACCTTCAGATTTACCGATATCCTGTACGGCGGTTCGAGTGCCTGTTTACGTAGGACACAGCGAAGCTGTAGATATTGAATTTGAAAATGAAATTACACCGGATGAAGTCAGAGAAATCCTCAAAAAATCATTCGGGGTAGAAGTTATAGACAATCCTGACAATTTTGAATATCCGACGACAAGAGATGCTGCAGGAGTAGATCCTGTGTTTGTGGGAAGAATCAGAAAGAATTTGGCATTTAAAAACGGTATTACATTATGGTGTGTAGCAGATAATTTGAGAATTGGCGCAGCATTAAATACAGTTAGAATTTGTCAAAAAGTTATAGAAATGGATTTGTTTTAGATAAAGGATTTAGAGGAGATTAAAAAATGGTAAAATTTAATACATTTACTTTAACAAAAGCACCATGGCGAAATTCTTTTGCAAATGTTAAAGATTTAAAGAATTTAAAATATACCGTATCAGGTAAGAGCGGATTGCCTGTTGAAATGCCGTTAATTTCGAATAAAGATAAAAAAGTGGCAGCTATGATGCAGGACTCATTTAACTTTGAAAGAGCTAAAGATTCAATAATAATTGCCCAAAATTATAGCAAAAAATAATTTTACGATTTTTATAATAACCGGACTAAGGAGAAAAAATGGAAACTCAAATTAAAGATAAAGAACAAGAAATTAAAAATCAGGAAAACAAAGAATCTCAAAAGTTTAATTTTCCTCGTACAACGGTAGAAATGCTTGAACAAACTTTGCAAATTGCTTAATATAAATTAAAAAAGTTGAGAAAATATGCAATTTTTAAACACGGTCTTCCTTAATTAAAATTAAAAGGAAGGCTGTGTTTATGAATAAGGTATTAGCAAAATCGTTTAAAAATTTTAGTGAAAAAATTCCGACAAGATTTGATGACATAACAAAAGAAATATTGATGGAGAAAGCCGGCGTTAAGGAATATAAAAAAATTACCGAGCAAATTGGAAATATTGAATATTACAAATTAGGCGACAAGTTGGGCGAAGTTTTGAATAAAATAATTTAGAAATATTATTACTTTTTGTTAATAATATAAGTTTTTTATTCCTTGTTTTTGGTAAAATAAATAAATAAGGAGTAATATGGGACAGGTTTTGAGAAGAGAAAAGGTAGCAGAATTTGTATCAAACCTTCATAAAAGCGGAAAGACAGTGGTTGTAACCAACGGCTGCTTTGATATATTGCACGTAGGTCACGTTAGGTATTTGGAGAAAACGAAGAGTTTTGCGGATTATATGATAGTCCTGTTAAATTCAGACAAGTCAGTACGCTCTATAAAAGGTGAGGGGCGCCCTATAAATAACGAAAACGACAGGGCCGAAATTCTTTGTGCATTGAGGTGTGTAGATTACGTGGTTTTATTTGACGAGGACAGCCCTCGCAATCTTTTGGATGAAATAAAACCTGATGTATATACAAAAGGCGCAGATTACACACTTGAAACCCTTCCGGAAGCTGATATTATGAAGAAAAACGGAACAAGGGTTGAGTTTATAGATTTTGTAGAAGGTAAATCGACAACAAGTACAATAGATAAAATATCACAAGCTTCAAAAAGTGACGGAGCTTCATAGAATAAAGATGCCGAACTTCAGGGATATGAATAGGGCATAAATAAAAAGAATTAAAAAAGAATAATGTATAAAGGAGAAAAGCTTATGAAAACTTTTACTGTTGAAGAAATTTCACAAATTGTGGGCGGAATGCTTACAAAAGTTGCTGACGTAAAAATTTCGCAGATTGCGCCGCCTCTGTTGTCAGACGAAAATACTTTGGCACTGGCTTTAGGTGAAGAAGAAATTGCAAATCTTGCAAAATCAAAAGCTAAATCAGCACTTGTCCCGCTGGGAGTTCAGATAGACGGATTAACAACAATTGAAGTAGAGCGTCCGCGTCTTGCGATGATGAAACTTCTTAATGTATTTTATACAGCCCCAGAAGTAAATAAAGGAATCCATCCGACAGCAGTGGTTCATGAAAGTGCGAAGTTGGGTGAAAACGTGCAGATAGGTCCGAATGTAGTAATATCTCATGATGCAGTAATTGGTGACGGCACAAAAATTTTAGCAAATTCTTATATTGGCGGCGGCGTAAAAATCGGTAAAAATTGTTTCTTCCATCCCGGAGTAAATATAGGTGACAGGGTTGAAGTCGGAAATGACGTAATTCTTCATCACGGGGTTTCATTAGGGGCTGACGGTTTCAGTTTTGTAACCGAAAATCCTGATAATATAGAACAGGCAAGAAAAGACGGCGAAATTAAGGAATCTAATCAAAAACATGTAATCTTTAAAATACCGTCAATTGGAGCCGTAAAAATTGGAAACAACGTAGAAATCGGAGCGAATACGGCGATAGACAGAGGAACAATAGAAAACACCACAATAGGCGATAATACAAAAATAGATGACCTTGTTATGATAGGTCACAACTGTAAAATTGGTCAGGGTTGTTTAATAGTTTCTCAAGTCGGTATTGCCGGAAGCTGCGTAATTGGAGATAGAGTGGTAATTGCTGGTCAGGCAGGTTTGGCGGATCACATTGAAATCGGTTCGGATTCAATTGTAACGGCTAAAGCGGGTGTAACGAAATCCTTCCCCGAAAAATCAATAATTGTCGGAATCCCTGCAATGCCGAGAAAAGACTTTATTAAGCAGCTTAAGACAATGAAAGATGCACAGGAAATTTTTGCAAAGTTCAGAAAATATGAACCGCTTTTAAAAGAATTTGAGGAAAACGTAAATAATGACCACAATTCTTAAAGAAATAACGATTGCAGGACACGGTTTGATGAAAAACAAGCCGTGTTCCGTAAAATTTTTTCCGTCGACAAGCGGGAAAATCAGATATTTTATAAATAAAGAGGGCAGTGCTGATATAAGCCGTGATGATTTGGAGAAGTTATGCAAAGACGGTAAAATAGAGCCGTTTGAAGCATTTGTTGATAATGTTTTATCAACTGACCATTGCGTAGTTTTGGGCAATAAAAAACACAAAGCGATGTTAACCGAGCATTTAACAGCAGCGTTGGCATTTTGCGGAATAGACAGTATAGATATTTATATGACAGAAGAAGAAGTTCCGGCATTAGACGGAAGCTCAAAACAATGGGTTGAACTTTTTGAAAAAGCCGGAATTGAAAAGCATTTTTTAGAAAAGAAAAAAACATATACGGTAAAGGAACCTGTATATTATATAAACGGGAAAACAAGTCTTGTGGTGTTACCGTCAGATGAGCTTTATATTTCATACGCAGTAAATTACGAACATTCGGATTTAAATCGCCGCTGGGTTTCTTATAACCCCAAGCAAAAGGAAGAAATAATAGAGGCAAGGACATTCGGGTTTTACAAAGATTTGAAGAAATTTCAGATGTTGGGATTTGCAAGAGGTGTAAACATAGATAACACATTAGGTTTAGAAGATGAAGGCTACACTTCGCCATTAAAAAGTGATTTAGAGCCGGTCAAACATAAAATTTTAGATTTAATCGGAGATTTTTATTTAACAGGAGTTAATCCATTAAATATGAAATGCCAGATATTAGTAAAAGAAGCAGGTCATGCGGTTCACGTAAAAACGGCAAAAATGCTAAAGGATAAGTTAATTGAATGTAAATAAAACAGGAGAGATAAAATGACAGAAACAGCAGAAGAAAAGGTTTTGACATTTGATACAATGCAAATAATGGAGATGATACCTCACAGATATCCGTTTTTGCTAGTAGATAGAGTTACGGAATGTGTGCCCGGTAAATATGCGAAAGGATACAAAAACCTAACGATGAATGAGCCGTTTTTTCAAGGGCATTTCCCCGGTAATCCTATAATGCCGGGCGTTTTGCAATTAGAAGCAATGGCACAGTGTTCAGCTCCTATATTGATGACAATGCCGGAATTTGAAGGAAAATTAACTTTATATGCCGGAGTAGACGGTGTAAGATTTAAAAATATAGTTCGTCCCGGAGATAAATTTGAAATGGAAGTTGAATTAACAAAAGTAAAAGGCCCTGTATGCAAAGCCCATGGTATTGGTAAAGTTGACGGCAAAATTTGTGTTGAAGCCGATATGACATTTGCATTAAAGTAATAGACAATTTAAACAGTTCTGCGTATAATAGAAAGTATGAGAAATCCGTTTCCCATACTTTCTAAATTTTTTGATAAAAAGAAGGATAGCATAGAAATTACATCCGAAGCTTCTGATGAGCTAGAAAATGCTATAATTCTTGCGCTGGTTTATATTTCTAAAAATATGGATTCAGAAGGGAAATTTGTTTATCAGAATAATTTAAATCCAAATAAAAAATATTCCGGTAATTCATATGGTACATTACGTCATGCAGGAACTTTATATGCGATGTATCTTTGCGAAAGGCTTTTGGGCAAAAATGTATTGTATAACAAGCGACTTTTGGGCTCGGAATATTTATTGAAGACATACATAAAAAAAGTAGGTAAAGATATGTATGGGCTTGTTTCTCAAACGGCGAAAGATGAAGGGGTGATTTATGCGACATCAGGTGGTGCAGGTCTTGCGTTATGTGCATTATCAAATCTGCTTCCGGAAGATAAAGTACCAAAGCATATTCTTGAAAAACTTGCAAATTTTCTAATTTTTATGCAAACTCCAAAAGGAGATTTTTGGCCAAGTTATTTAGTAAACAAAAAAGAAAAATCAAATTTTAATGCAGCTCGTTTTTATCCAGGAGAAGCCTGTTTGGGACTTTTATATTTGTACGAATTTGATAAGCAAAGGCAGTGGCTTGATACAGCTAAAAAAGGTTTGTTCAGGTTAGCTGAAAGAGCTGGAGAAAAAGGCAGTGCAAATTTGACTTTTGATCATTGGGGAATGCTGGCGACACAAAAGCTTTTTGCGACACCTGATAATGCAATGAATTCACCTCAGCGTGCATTAATGCAAGCTTTTGTTGAAAGAAACGTTAAATCAATAATCGCAAAACAAAATCTTAATACAAGGGATGAAAAATTTGGATCTTTTACGATAAACCGATCTCTATGCGGAAATGCTACAAATATGGAAGGTTTAATTGCGGCTTATCAATGTTTGGATAATAAGGTATTAAAGCAAAAACTTGCATATTCACTAAAAGCGGGAGTGGAATTTTTAGCAAAAAGACAGGTTAAAACAGGTAAATATGAAGGTGGTGTTCCCGCAAGCCCTGATTGGGATAAGCCTGAAGCAAAAAATATTGATAAAGAAATAAGAATTGACTATGTTCAGCATGCAATGTCAGCTTGGATTACTTATAAAAGTTTAACAAATTAAAAAAATGCGCAAAAAAAATAATTTACTTGTTTTATATTTTTTGACAAGGAGAACCCCAAAATGCAAATACATTACATTACCCCTGCGATTTTTGCAAAGCGCAGTACATATTCAACAGAAAACAAAAATAGAATACCGCAAAACATAACTTCTTCCGTAAAGTCAGCAAACAATGGCAAATTGCCGTCGACAAGAGAGTATTTAAGTTTTACGGGAGGTTATAGCCTTAACCTTGCGGAAACGATTGCCAATTTAGATAAACTTGCGGAAAAAGGAAATATTCAAATTTATCCAAAAAATGTTCGTGAATGGGCGAGTATGATTTTAGAAACTGGCAATAAAGCAAAACACACTCTTATTGATATTCATAAAAAGTATTATGAATCAATAAAGAGTTGTAATTCATTGGAAGCTGTCAAACAAAGATTTCCTGAATTTGCAGATGTAATATCAGATGCAGATGTTGTGTTCAGCAAAAATTCATTTGGTGATGATGTAAAAAGCGGCAAGCTTGAATACTTTGATAAAGATGAAGATTTGGCATTACAATTGTTGAAATTGTATTATGGCGAAGGATTTTCTTTGAATGATTTGAAAAAATATACAGACGGTAAAAATATCTATCATACTATGGAAAAATTAAATATTCCTTTTTTAAACAGACATTACGGTCATATTCTGAAGTTCTCCGACCCCGATTATAATTCAAGATTAACCGCAGAAATGACATACAAACGCCGGCTTACTCTGGACAAAAAAGCAAAAGAAGCAGGAGAGCCGATA
Organism: uncultured bacterium; assembly: GCA_949297715.1. Classification (GTDB taxonomy): domain Bacteria; phylum Cyanobacteriota; class Vampirovibrionia; order Gastranaerophilales; family Gastranaerophilaceae; genus Scatenecus. The sequence goes on from CASFTJ010000019.1 coordinate 8,116, forward strand.
TACATTCCACGCGGTCCGCTTTCAAAAGAACACAGAGAACACATTTCAGAAGGGTTAAAAAGATATTATCAGGAAAATTCGGAAAGAATTTACGATATGTCAGAAAGAATGAAAGAATTTTATCGTCAGAATCCTGAAAAATCAGAAGAAATTACACGAGTATTGAATAAAGCTTGGAATATATTTGGTGCAGACAGAATAAAATCTGAGCTTTCAAAATTTATGAAGAGGAAAGGATTTAATTCGTTTAAACCGGAAAACAATCCTGTAGATATGACAAAAGAGCAGTCAAAAGCAATGAAACAATTTTGGGGTGCAAACGAATGGGCAAGAAAATCTTTTTCAAAAAATATGGAATATGCCTGGAAGAAAGTCAAAGAAGAAAATGAGGCATATTTTACGGTAAAAACAGTTCCTTCGCAAATAGCACGATTTATAGAAAAGAAAGCGTGTTTGCCTGAGGGGGCAGTGAATGTTGATACTGTTTTTAATCCTTATTTAAGAAAAAGTTCTGTAGATGATTTTAGTCAGCAATTGTCATTAAAATATACAAATATAGAAGGCTTGAATGATGTTTTGGCAGACACTTATCAGATAGCATTGCTAAACATAATCGGTCGACTTAAAAATATGGATTTAAAACATAAACCGAAAGAATTTAAACAGTTATTTGATTATGCGACTTACGTGGCACAAAAGAATATTCCTTCGGATGGTAGGGTTGCATATAAATCACAAACAACAGATGAAGCCAGATATGATTTTGTGCATGTAGCGCAATTTGCCTCACAAACTCGCCAGCAGGAGCTTATAGAGCTGATAAATAAAACTTTGGATGAGGGGTTTGAATTTTCATTATCATTTCACAACTTCATATTAAAATAATATAAAAATATTGTTGAAAGCCTTACTTTGTACTATAATTGACACATAATAAGCAAAGAGAGGTAACAAATGATAGACAAAACAGCGATTATACATCCGACTGCAGAAATAGCGGAAGATGCGATTATCGGGCCTTACGTTGTAATAGGCGAGAACGTAAAAATCGGAAGCGGAACAAGAGTAATTTCAAATGCACATATAGAATTTGCGGAAATAGGTGCAAATTGTACTATTTCACCATTTGCGACGATTGGCTCAGAGCCTCAGGATTTGGGATACAAAGGCGAGCCGACAAAGGTTGTAATAGGCGACGGTACAATAATCAAAGAAAACGTAACTGTACATAGAGGAGCTGCTTGCGGGGATTTTACGACAAGAATCGGGAAAAAATGCTTGCTTATGGTAGGTTCGCACGTTGCACATAACTGTGTTTTGGCAGATGAAGTAATTCTTGCAAACCTTGTAACTTTAGGCGGGCATGTTCACGTTGGTTTTGGGGCATTTGTTGGCGGAATGAGCGTATTCCATCAGAATATAAGAATAGGCGATATGGCGATAATAAGCGGATTTTCGGCATCACGTCAGGATATCTTGCCGTATTCAAAGGGTGAAGGCAGACCACCTGTTCCGCGTGGGTTGAATGTAATTGCTATGAAGCGCAGAGGTGTCTCTCAAGAAGTCAGAACTGCAACAAATGAAGCTTTCAAACTTTTGATTTCTGAAGAATACAACACAACTCAGGCGATTGAAAAAATAAAAGCGGAAATTCCGATGAATCCTTATATTGAAAAGATGATTGAATTTATAAAGACATCAAAACGCGGAGTTTTATTAAAATCACACAAATCAGGACATGAATGTCTGCAAGATGAATAATATCTAAAACATGCAGATAGAAATTTTATTTTATACATAAGAAGAACTTATACACTTTTTGTGTGAGTTCTTCGTTGTTTTGCAAAGAATTAATCATTTCGTTCAGCATATCTTGCGGGTTTTTGTAATAATCAAAAAGGTAAAGTTCAAAAGGCTTAACATTTAAGGCATTTGCAAGTTTTTCAAGAGTTTCATTATTTGGATAATTTTTGCCGTTTTCAATATTGCTGAGGCTTGGGATTTCTATTCCGGCAAGTTCTGCAAGTTTTTCTTGAGTAAATTTTTGTCTTTGTCTAAGCTCTTTTATTCTTTTTCCAAGTTGATATTTAATATTTCCCATAAGTTACATCCTTTAGTTTATCGTAACTTATTTATAATTAAATATAATAACCTAATAGCTAAATTTTACTTGATTTATTATTCAATATAATATATTATATTAATATTAATAATAAATTTTTAAAGGAATTTTAGCTAATGTTTAAAAGAAAGATTAAATTAAAAGTTTGTAATGGAAAAAATCCCAAAAATCAATTTGCATTTACAATGGCAGAGATACTTATAACATTGGGTATTCTTGGAGTTGTTATTGCAATGACCTTACCTTCAGTAATAGGAAAATACCAGAAAAGTGTTACTGTAAATAGATTAAAACGGAGTTATACAACAATTGCGCAGATGTTTTTAATGGCACAAAAAGATAATGGCAGTATGGAATATTGGGATTTTTCAAATTTTGGAGTTGTTCAATCAGGGGCTTTTCAAACGGTTTTGCCCCAAATTGCTCAAACTTATTTTTTACCTTATTTGGATGTTCTTATAGATTGCGGAACAAGTTGTCAAAAAGTTAAAAATAATAATTATAAATGGTTAAATAATGAATTAATAAATCAATTTGAATATCATTTATTTTATACAATATTTTTAAAAGATGGCTCGATTATTTTTCTTTCTGTTGATAATGGTTATGGTAAATTTGAAAATCTAATAATTTATGTAGATGTTAACGGTAATAAGGGACCAAATATTGTAGGTAAAGATGTTTTTTCTTATTATTTGACATCTGATAATGTATCAAAAACAAATTTTTGGGGGCTTACTGGAAGTTCTGTTAAAAGAGAAACTTTAATAAATGATAGTATAAGAGGATGTAATAAAAATGCTAATGGGGATTATTGCGGAGCATTAATCCAATATGATGGCTGGAAGATTTCTAACAATTATCCTTGGTAAATTAACCATTTAAAACAAGTTTGTTTTTTGCTAGAATAAAACCAAAAAGGAGAAAAATTATGGAAAATCCGATTTGGGAAAAATATGCAAAAGTTCTTGTTGATTATTCGACAAATGTTCAAAAGGGTGATTTGGTTCAAATAAGAGGAGCAAGTGTTTACACAAAAGACCTTGTAAAAGCTGTTTATAGACGAGTTCTGGAGCGTGGCGGGCATCCGATTGTAAGAACTTCAATTGAGGATTTGTCCAATACTTTTATAAAATACGCATCAGATGAACAGTTAGATTATATTGATCCGATAACAAAGTTGGAATATGAAACGGTAGATAAGTTTATTTCAATCGGCGGGCCGTTGAATACAAAAAATATGGTAAAAGCTGATATAAAAAAGCTTGCAAGAAGGTCAGCCGCATCAAAGCCTTTATCTGAAAAACTTCTTAAACGTACTGCAAATGGGGAGGCAAGCTGGGTTATAGCGGATGTTCCGACTTATGCTTTAGCACAGGAAGCCAAAATGTCATTAGAAGATTATTCGGACTTTCTTTTTAAAGCCTGCTATCTTGACCTTGACGATCCGGTTGCAAAGTTAAAAGAAATGGACGAAAAACAAACCGCCTGGGCAAATTATTTGAATAATGTAAAAAAAGTGAGAATAACAGGTGACAGGACAGATATAACATTTAATGTTGAAGGCAGAAAATGGATAAGCTGTTCAGGCTTAAACAATTATCCTGATGGGGAAGTTTTTACATCTCCTGTAGAAGACGGAATTAACGGCGAAATTTATTTTGATTTTCCCCAGCTTTATCGCGGTAACGAAGCTCAGGGGGTTCACCTATGGATTGAGGGTGGTAAAATTATCAAAGCAAAAGCCGATAAAGGAGAAGATTTTTTGAACGCAATGCTTGATATGGACGAAGGTTCTCGCGGAGTCGGCGAAATTGCAATCGGTACAAATGATTGCATTCAGGATATAACAGGCAATATTTTATTTGATGAAAAAATCGGCGGCGCAATCCATATGGCAGCAGGCGCTTCATACCCTGAAACAGGCGGAAAAAATATCTCAGGACTTCATTGGGATTTGATTAAAGGGATGAAAAACGGCGGTAAAATCTATGCAGATGAAGCTTTAATTTATGAAAACGGAAAATTTATTATTTAAAAAAAATATGCAAAACAAAGAGTCCGGTTAAATTTTTTGCCGGACTCTTTGTTCTATTAAATAAACACTATACAAGACCTAAAACTTTTTTGTACCAGGAGAATGTCTCTAGTTCAATTCCGTTGAACGTAGTTTTTAAGCACTGAGCCTTAAGATACTTTTCAAACTCATCATTAAATTTTGATCTGACCTTCCCTGATCTCACATCCTTTTTAGTTGCAGTTTTCATGTAATCCTTCTCCTTTTTTAAAACTATATATTACCCCTAAATTTTATTGTTATATTATAACTTATTCAAAAATTCTTTTCTACACTCTTGAGAATTACTTCTTTAGAATTTTTTTAAATAATAGCCAAAACAGGACGTTTGGTGGGGCGTCCTGCTTTATTCTGACTATTAATTTACTTGCTATTTATATTATGCTTCGGTTTTGTGCGATAAATAATTGTGTAAGAATCCTGCTGCAAAACCTGCTGCTGCACCTGTTATAAGCAGCGGAACCGTATAGCGGATTTCTTTTAAATGTTTGTGAACACCTTTTAAAAATGCTCTGGAAGTTTTTGAAGCTTGTTTGTCCACATCTTTAATAATTTGTATGAATTCTTTTCCTGCTGCAGAATCATTTCCGCCAAGTTGTCTGACAATACGGTCAATATTTTCTGACACAAAGCAGTTATTAAATCTTGCGACACGCCTCAATTGTTTAACTTCATCGGAATTTTTACCCAAAGTGCTTGCGACGCTGTCAAAATCAAGAGCTTTATTGTCATTAGTTTTAAATATTGCAATTACTTTTTTAGCGATATCGGTTGTTTCACCGCCGAGTTTTTCAACAATATTGTCGATGGTTAGAGTTTTGAAAGCTTCTCTATCTCCTGCAAGTTGTTTGAAAAGTTTTACATCTGCAGACTCATCGCCAAGACGTTTGGCAAGTTCTTCAAAACTCATCTTTTTACTGTTGTTGTCGTTGACGACAGTTAATATTTGCTTGTACAACGGATCTTCTTTTCCGCCAAGTCTTGTTGCAAGATTTTCAAGGTTAGCGTCATTAATGCTTGCACCATTAATTATTTCCAATACTTGTTTCCCAATCGGATTTTCTTTTCCGCCCAATCTTTCTGCTAACTCATTTAAAGTCGGATACTTAAATTCATCTCTTGTGTCAACCATTTTTACAAAAGCATCTTGAGCCAAAGATCTTGTTTTAAGCAGCTTAAAAGAATCAACTTTCTGTTGGTTAACATCTTTTCTGCTTGCATTAACAATTGCTCTGTAATTAATAGCTTTTTTTTCGCGATTTTGAAGCGGAATTGCGTACTTTGCGCCATAACCGACCGCTGCACCTATCAAGGTTGAATTAATCACTGTTTGCAACGGATTTCTTTTTTCATAACTCTTTACTGCACTTACATCCATAGTTAATAAACCCTTACTTAACTAACACCACGTAATTACTATATCCTACTGCCGGAAGTTTTTCATTCCAAGCTATAAAACATATTGCAGATTTACACTTAAATATTTCAAGCAAATGCCACTAAAAACATTCGACCAAAACTGAGTAATTAAATCCATTGGTGATGTTAACACATAATTATTTTTTTGTCAAGACTTTTATGAAATTAAGTAACAACATTATGAAGATAACGATTAAAATGCAGACAGCGTAATGCTTTATGGTATTTTCGCCCATAATTAAAGATGCAATTGCACCGGCTATAATTGCGACGGAAGTCAAAATAAGAACGGTTTTTTTCTGAGAAAATCCGGCATGGAGGAGTTTATGGTGAATATGTTCAGCATCCGCAACAAACGGGGATTTTCCTTTGCAAATTCGTCTAGTACTGCTGAAAACGATATCCATAATCGGTACAGCAAGAACGACAAACGGTAAAAGCAGAGTTAAAGTTGCAGCCTTCATAACTCCGACTATTGAAATTGTTGCAAGCAAAAATCCTGAGAATAGCGCTCCGCTGTCCCCCATAAATATTTTTGCAGGGTTGAAGTTGTAAGTCAGAAACGCAAGCATAGCTCCTGCAAGGATAAACCCGATCAATGCAACGATAGGGTTTGATGGCGTCATACAGATTGCAATAATTGCAAGAGTGATTGAATTAACTGTAATAACCGAACCCGCAAGCCCGTCAACCCCGTCGATAAAGTTTACGGCATTGGAAATTCCGACAATCCACAGCAACGTTATCGGGTAAGACCAAAATCCTAAATCAACCCCGCCCAAAAACGGTATTGAATGGATTTTTACTCCCAAAAGATAGACTACTGTTGCGATTGAAAGTTGTATGAAAAGCTTAAATTTTGCATCCAAGTTATAAACATCGTCGACAAGCCCGAGAAGAAACATCAAGGAACTTCCGAGCAAAATCCCGGATAGCAAGCTTCCATAAGGGTAGTAACTCAAAAACACAAGTGAAAGAAATGTAAGCATTGTGCTTGTCCAAATTGCAACACCACCGAGGCGGGAAACCGGAATTTTATGGATTTTCCGTTCATTTGGTAAATCGACAAGCCCTTCTTTTTTTGAAAAGCTTATAACCAAAGGAACCAAAAATACCCCGAAAATATAGGCTATTACTGTTCCGATGATATGTGCATTTGTGAGTTTTATAATCATTTTTTTCTGTTATTTAGACCTCATTTTGTTTATTCGTTATAGAGAGGATATTTTTTGCACAATTTAAGCGACCGTTCTCTCAAATTGTTTAATCCGATTTCATTATCTGATGAAAATATAGCAGATGCAATTATTTTTGCGACTTCAACCATATCGTCTTCTTTAAATCCTCTTGTAGTAACGGCCGGTGTACCGAGTCTAATGCCGCTTGTAACGAAAGGACTTTGAGGATCATTCGGAACGGTATTTTTGTTGGCCGTAATTCCGACTCTTTCAAGAATGTTTGCCATGTCTTTACCTGTTTTACCTGTTCTTCTTAAATCCAAAGTCATAAGGTGGTTTTCAGTCATACCGCCGACGATATCCATACCTTCATCCATAAGCCCTTGAGCAAGAGCTTTTGCGTTTTTAATAATTTGTGCCGCATATTCTTTAAATTCGGGTTTTGAAGCCTCAAGAAGCGCAACTGCTTTTGCGGCAATAATATGTTCCAAAGGCCCTCCCTGCATTCCGGGGAAAATAGCTTTGTCGATTCCTGCGGCGTGTTCTGCTTTGCACATTGTAATTCCGCCTCTTGGGCCTCTAAGCGACTTATGGGTTGTGGTTGTCACAAAATCTGCGTAAGGTGCAGGGGATGGGTGAAGTCCTGCAACAACAAGCCCCGCAATATGCGCAATATCCGCTAAAACATAAGCACCGACTTCGTCAGCTATTTCTCTGAACTTTTTGAAATCTATAATTTTTGAATAGTTTGAAGCTCCGCAAATTATGAGTTTTGGTTTATGTTCAAGAGCCATTTTGCGAACATTGTCATAATCTATATTTCCGTTTTCATCGACTCCGTAGCTTTTTACGTTAAAATAAAGTCCTGAAAAGTTTACAGGCGAGCCGTGTGAGAGGTGTCCGCCGTTTGACAAGTCCATGCCTAAAACATGATCACCGGGTTTCAGGGCATACATAAATACTGCCATATTAGCCTGAGCGCCGCTGTGAGGTTGAACGTTTGCATGATCCATTCCGAAAAGTTCGCAGGCACGTTTTTGAGCGATTTCTTCGATAACATCAATATGGTCACAGCCGTTGTAAAATCTTTTGTGAGGTTTGCCTTCTGCGTATTTGTTTGTAAGAACGCTTCCTGAGGCTTCCATAACCGCTAATGATGTGCAGTTTTCGCTTGCAATAAGCTCAATTGTATTTTGTTGTCTTTCAAGTTCTTTTTCAATCTGTTCCGCCACAAGCGGGTCTGTTTTTCTAATATGTTCTATATTCATACCCTAATCACCTCACTATCCTTCTAAAAAAATTATAAATAAAACATGCGCTTAATACAACAAATTTACAATAATTAAAGACGATTTGAGATAAAATTTTTAATAAATTGCACTTCAAAAATTTCGGCATATAATGAGAGTTATGAAAAACGTAAAACAATCAAATGTAAATATTCATCGTGACAGCTGGGTTGAGATTAACCTTGATTATCTGGCACAAAACACAAAAAATATTCGCGCAATATCGCCTGAAAATACGAAGCTTTTGGCGGTTGTTAAAGCGGATGCTTACGGGCATGGTGCAGTTATGTTGGCGCCGACGCTTCTTGCAAGCGGGGCTGATATGTTAGGTGTTGCATCTATTGATGAGGGTGCTGACCTTAGAAATGCCAAAATTACTGCTGATATTCTTGTTTTAGGCGCTGTTCCGGTTTGGGCCGTCGAAAGTGCCGTAAAATTAGATCTTGCTATTTCAATTTTTTCAAAAGAACATATTCTTGCCTGCCGTCAGGCTTTTGAAAGAACAGGTAAAAAGCCGAAAGTTCACGTGAAACTCGACACAGGCATGAATCGTATCGGTGTTGCGGTTGAGGAGGCTGTGGATTTTATAAACGAAGTCCGCAATTCTGATTTTATTGATTTTAAAGGTGTATTTACTCATCTTGCAAATGCCGAAATTAGAGAAAAAACTAATCTTCAAATTGAAAAATGGAATAGTGTAATCTCTAAAATTGATACAAATGGTTTGCTTTTACATATTCTAAATACAGCAGGTCAAATGTGCTATAGGGTTCCGAATTCAAATATGCAAAGAGCAGGAATTGCACTTTACGGGTTGTATCCTGATTTTCCGCCTGACGGTGAAAAGCATATTCCTCAATTGAAGCAAATTCTTTCATTAAAGGGAAGAATTGTACATATTCACGAGGCAAAAGACCATGAGGGCGTAAGTTACGGACATACTTATATTGCACACGGAACAAGAAAAATTGCGACGGTTCCTCTGGGGTATGCTGACGGAATTCCAAGAGGGCTTTCAAATAAGATTTTCGGAGTATTAAACGGCAAAAAAGTTCCGCAAATCGGGAATATTACAATGGATCAGATGATGTTTGATATAACAGGAATTGATGCGCAGTTGGGGGATGTTATAACTCTTCTTGATAAGAACAATTCTATTGATGATTGGGCAAAAATTCTCGGGACAATTAATTATGAGCTTACCTGCCGTTTGAAAGTAAGGTTGCCGAGAGTTTATACAAGATAAGTATTGCCGTAAAACAGGTGAGGGGATCATGGAAAAATTCGATTTAGGAATTGTCGGAGGCGGGCCTGCCGGATATACAGCGGCTTTTCAGGCATGTAAGCAGGGAAAATCTGTCGTGCTGTTTGAAAAAGATGAAATCGGCGGGGTTTGCTTAAATAAAGGCTGTATTCCGACCAAAACAATTTTGCATTCGGCAGAAATTTTTGAGGAAATGAAAAAGGCCTCTTCATTTGGAATTGAGGCGGAAAATTTGAGTTTGGATTTTGCAAAGGTAATGGCACATAAGGATGAAGTTGTAGAGAAACTTCGCAGAAATCTCGGGCTTGCTCTCAAAAATTCAGGGACGGTTTTAGTTAAAGAATTTGCTGAAATTCTTGATGCGCATAAAATAAGCGCAGGCGGGCAAATTTATGAATGTGAAAAAATAATTTCTGCAACTGGATCTGTCCCGTTAGATTTGCCTTCAATAAAGTTTGTCGGGAAATTTGTTTTAAGTTCCGATGATATTTTAAAATTAAAGACTTTGCCTCAAAAAATTGTTATAATCGGTTCGGGGGCAATCGGAACAGAGTGGGCAAGAATTTTCTCCTCATTCGGGGTTGAAGTTGCGGTTGTAGAATTGGCATCTTGTCTTTTGCCGAATGCCGATTTTGAGGTTTCAAAAAGGCTAGAGAGAATTTTTAAATCGAAAAAAATTAAGTTTTATACTTCGACTTCTGTAGAGAAAGTAGAAATTGTCGAAAATTCTTCGATTGATGCATACTTATCAAACGGTGAAAAAATAAATGCTGATTTTATATTGTTAGCGGCGGGAAGAAGGCCTGTAAATTCCGAAAAAATTGACGGGGTAAGTTATATCGGAGATGAAGCAGGAGAAATTCAGCTTGCTCATTTTGCCATACGACAGGCGCTTAGAGAAACGGCACAAATTTCTTATAACAGAAATTTAATTCCGTCAGTAATTTACGGGTGTCCTGAGATTGCTTGGGTTGGCTTAAGAGAGCAGGATTTGGAGGAGGGAAGTTTTCAAAAAGCTTTGTATCCAATCTCGGCGCTTGGAAAATCTCATTGTGATAATTGTATAGAGGGTTTTGTGAAAATTTTGAGCCGTGAGGGAAAAATTCTCGGCGCTCATATTGTGTCAAAAGAAGCTTCAGCACTTATTCAACAACTTGCAATTGCAATTCAAAACGAAATTCCGATTGAAAAATTGAAGGAAGTTTGTTTTTCTCACCCAACATATTCGGAAGGAATTTTTGAAAGCTTATTGAATTTATAGAAAATATTTAAAATCGGACAAACAAAAAACGATGCAAATTTCACTGCATCGCCTTTTGTTTAGAATGTATAGAAATTTAAAAATTAATAACCTTGTTTATAACCGTTGCTTTTAAAGCCGGTTCCGCCAAAGTTATAATAGTTTTCGCTTGCGTTTTTATTCCAGCGTCTTTTGGGTGCCTGCTCTTGAACTGCTGCAGTATTTGCTGTCGGTGCAACTTCTTTGCCGCTTTCTTTTGCTTTTTGATATTCAGGTGAATTGATATTTATACCTTGATTGTAATATTGTTTTGGGTCAACAGTTGCGGCAGTTCCGCCGCCGGTTGTTGTTTCAGTATAAACATAATGACCTTGCGGTTGCGTGTTTTTGTAGGGACCGGAGTGTCCGTTTACCTGAGGTTCATAACTGTATGGCTGGCCGGGGACATAAAGGTTTGTAGAATCCCAGGAATTTAAATCTCTGAAATACTTATCTGTCTGACCTACTGAAAGCGGGCTTGTATCTCTTGTATAATCTGCTGCAGCGTACGCAGTTCCGGTAAAAGCAAGCAAGCATAATATTAAAATTACCTTTTTCATTTTTACCTCCTTAGTATTTTTATTATATAATATAAATTAAAAAAAGGTAAGTGTTTCATGCAAAAAAGATTGCCGGACTACTTAAAAAGACCGATTATTGATACCGAAAAAACTAAAAATGTAAGACGAATTTTGAAAGAAAATTGCTTAAATACGGTTTGTGAAAATGCGAGATGCCCGAATAAAAATGAGTGCTATACTTGTAATACAGCCACTTTTTTAATTATGGGAAATGTCTGTACTCGAAATTGCAGGTATTGTAATATCGCCTGTCAAAAACCCGAAAAATTAAATCTTAACGAACCGTTACATATCGCAAAAGCCGTTAAAGATTTAGGGTTAAAATATGCTGTTATTACTTCCGTTACTCGTGATGATTTAGAAGATGGCGGGGCGGAACATTTTGCTAATTGTATTTATGAGATTAGAAAATTGTCGCCAGAGGTTAAGGTTGAGATTTTGACACCTGATTTTAAGGGTGATAAAAAATCTTTGGACAAAATTATCAAAGCTGATCCTGCTGTGTTTAATCATAATATTGAAACGGTTAAGGCACTTTTTAAGTCTGCCCGTCCTCAAGGAAATTACGATGTGTCACTTGAGGTTTTGAAATACGTAAAAGAAAACAGTTCAATAATTACAAAATCAGGGCTTATGGTCGGACTTGGCGAAAGTGTTCAAGAAATTGAAGAAACTCTTTTTGATTTGAAATCCGTCGGGGTGGACATTTTGACAATCGGGCAGTATATTCAGCCTTCTAAAAAACATCTTGAAGTTGCGAAGTTTTATACTCCTGAAGAATTTGCTGAGCTTGACAAACTTGCTCTAAATGTCGGATTTACTCATCGTCAAATCGGCCCGCTTGTCAGAAGTTCATATCGTGCGGCGGAGCTTGTCTGAAAATTAATATCAGAAGTTTAATTATTTGCTTGTAGTGAATTTTTTTTCATGATAGCATTTCCTCGTATAGAAATAAAAATTAAAAGAGGTATGTATGCAAGCTCGAAGAGCAGCCAGAGAATTGGCATTTATATTATTTTCACAGTTTGATAAAAAGTTTACCAAATATTCAAAAGAAGAAATGGAAGATATAATCCTTAAATCAGTAAGGATTTTGACAAGCAGTGCGACAGATGAACTTAAAATAGCAGTCGGTTCGCTTGTAGCATTTAGAGATCAGATAGAAAATTATGAGGCTGAACACGAAACTAACCTTAACAGACCTTTAGGGGTTGCAAATGTTTCGGTGCCGATGATTATGACAGCGGATATGTCTGCAAGAGTTAATGAGATGATTGATATTGCCGATAAAGCTTTATTAGCATTAGAGATTGCAGAATTTACAACTTTGGATTCTCAAAATGAAGTTAAGGATTACGCAATCCAGATTGCCGAATATTTCCAAAAAAATCACAAAGAAGTTGATGATATAATTCAAAAGCACGCTAAAAATTGGGATCTTCAGCGTCTTGTGAAAATGGACAAAGATATTTTGAGAATCGCGATTGTAGAACTTCTCTACATAAAAGATGCGCCGATGAAGGTTGTCGTGGATGAGGCTTTGGAACTTGCTAAGAAGTATTCAACAGATGACAGTGCATCATTTATTAACGGAATTCTTGCAAAAGTAATTGTTGAAAACGGACTTAAATAGATGTTCAAATTTTTTTCGGATAAATTTAATAATCTGAAACAGACGGTTTCAAATACGGCTCAAGCGCTTGTCGGGAATATTGTTCAGACAATAGGGGATGAAGAAGAATTTTCCGAATTTGTGCTTGATGATATGGAGGATTTACTGATAAGTGCTGATTTGGGTGTGAATTACGCATCCGAACTTGTTGATAAGCTTCGTAATCAGGACAAAATTAAGCCGTCAGAGGTTAGAGAATATTTGAAGAATGAATTTTTGAAAACCTTGCAGGAAGCGGGAAGTACCGCCTTATCATATAAGGACGGCGAATTGAATATTTATTTTATAACGGGTGTAAACGGAGCCGGCAAAACGACATTAATTGGCAAGCTTGCATATAAGTTTAAGCAGGAAGGCAAGAAAGTTCTGATTGCAGCAGGAGATACATTTAGAGCAGCTGCGGAAGAACAGCTTGATATTTGGTCAAAACGAGCAGGGGCAGATATCGTAAGACGGGATAAAGCGGATCCTGCATCAGTTGTTTATGAGGCAATCCAAAAGGCTAAAGATGAAAATTATGACGTAATTTTAGTTGATACAGCAGGCAGGCTTCAGAATAAATTTAACCTGATGGAAGAATTGGCTAAAATTAAATCCGTAATCGACAAAAATGCGCCTGAAAATCTTCGTGAAACAATGCTTGTGCTGGATGCAAATACAGGGCAAAACGGCTTGCAGCAGGCGAAAGTATTTTTAGACTCTGTAAATTTGACATCTGTTGCCCTGACAAAGCTTGACGGGTCAGCAAAAGGTGCAATAGTTCTTGCAGTTGCAAAAGAATTTAAACTTCCTGTAAAGTTGATTGGTGTCGGTGAAAAGATGGAAGATTTGAAGAATTTTGACAGTGCTGAATTTATAGATGCATTGTTTGCGCAATAATTTTTGCGGAGATTTTGTTATGGAAAAGCTTAAATTTCAAAAAACTGTTCAAGGAAGAGAGATTGCGCTGTATGGAAACGGCGGGAAATGTAAATGCCTTATAATTGGTGTTTTTCACGGGGATGAACCTCAAGGGAAATTTTTGATAGAAAAATATCTTGAAAGTAATCCCGAAAGTTCGCTTTATTTTATTCCCTGCCTTAACCCTGACGGAATGGCGGTTAAGAAACGTACAAATGCTTTGGGGGTGGATTTGAACAGAAATTTCCCGACCGATAATTGGGAGTATAGTGCAAAAGATGAATTTTTTGGCGGAGAAAGTCCTGCAAGCGAAATCGAAACAAAATTTGTGATGGAAATTTTGGAAGAATATAAGCCTAAATTAATTCTAACTCTTCATGCGCCGTTTAAAGTTGTGAATTTTGACGGAAATGCAAGAGAGATTTCCGAAAAAATATCAAAAATAATAAATTATCCAGTTGAAGAAAACATCGGCTATCCTACTCCCGGAAGCTTTGGAACTTACGCAGGAATAGAAAAGAAAATTCCGACGATTACACTGGAACTGGATGAAACCTGTCCTGTTGTGGATTTGGTTTCACCCGTTCATAAAATATTTGATTTGCTTACATAATAAGTTATTAGAAAAGAAGACCATCTAACATGTCATAAACACTTTTTGAGATAAAATAGTCAGAAAGTCTGATTTCAAAATGTTGTTTTTCGCCTTTATTATTTTCAATGTTTGCGTATATTTGACCGTTTTTCATAGCATCAGCATCTCCGAAAGGCATTTTATTATTGTTAGTTTCATCTTTTACCAATTTATATTTTGAATTATTTTCTTTAAGTTCTTTAGTGGCAAGTATTCCAAAAACTGCTCCTACCAAATCATCATCATCAAGATATTTCCCGTTACCGTCACCTTTGGCTGCTGCTTTAATTAAGGCTGCTTCTGCATTTGAAACTTTTATTTCATTCGTTTTAAGCTTTTTGTCGTTTTGGTCATATACATAACCATCTTTAATTTTCCATTTTTTATCATTGCTATAAATTTCTGCATCAATAAAATTAATAACAAATGATTTCCTGGAATCCTTGTCTTTGATTTTTACAGGAGTATATTCCTTTTCTTTTTTTTGTGTTTCTTGAATCCTATTAATTCCTAATCCCATTTTTCCGTACCTCGTTCTTTGTGTTTTGTAAACCCCATATTCCTAAAAAGTATTTAGGGGGAGAAAAATTGCTTTTTTGAAAAATTTTAATTTTACATAAGTTAATATTTAAACTAAAAAATGAGAGAAAACCGGCTTTTTAACGATTTTCTCTCAAGTTAAATCTATATTGATTTAAAATTATTCATCTTTGTCGCTGACATATACCTGAAATACTTGACCTTGATTTTCCTTGCTGAATACAACTCCGCCTTCGCCGTTAGCAACTCCGGCATCGCTGTAAACATCGTTATTTTTGACATAATATTCGGAGTTTTTAAGTTCATTTTTATTTAATTTATCAGCAATTTCAGGATCATTATCTTCAGCATCAATTTTACCGTCTTTGTTTGCGTCAAAGTGTTCAAGCGCTAAGCCTGTCAGTTTAAATCTTTCATCTTTTGTGGGATCTCCGCTGATTTCAATTTCACCGTTTTTGGCATTACTAAAGTCGTATTTTTTATCTCCGATTTCTAATTGTCTGTTCATTGGAACCAGAAATGTCTTTTTCTCATTGGTTTTCGTGTTTGTAAGCGTAATTTTACCGTAATTGGAATTGTTTTGTCCTTGTATTTTGTCTACCATGTTAGACCGCCTTTCTTAACTTCACATCTTATTATATATTCCATATATATCTTATAAATAATTTTACCCTTGATAAATTGCTTTATATCAAAAAAAGTTTACAATAATTAACATTAAAACTTTGTTTGTTGTAGAATTTAATTAATAAGTAAGCGAGGGATTACAGATGAAGTTACACAACTCTTACAGCAATCAGATTGAGGAATTTAAGCCGATAGAAGAAAACAAAGTTAAGATGTACGTATGCGGGCCGACGGTGTATGATTATGCACATTTGGGGCATGCAAGATGTTATATAACTTGGGATGTTTTGTATCGGTATTTAAAATTTAAGGGGTATGATGTTACATATTGCCGTAATGTCACGGATGTAGACGACAAGATACTTAAAAAAGCGGAAAAAGAAAACAAAACTCCGGAAGAAGTTTCACAATATTGGTATAAGCAGTTTGAAAATTCAATGAAAGCTTTGAATACCTTAAAACCTGACATTGAACCGTTTGCGACAAAGACATTAGGTGAGATGATAGGAATGGTTAAAGAATTAATAAACAAAGGTTTTGCCTATGAAGCAGACGGAGATGTTTATTTTAGGGTAAAAGAGTTTCCTCGCTACGGATACCTTTCAAAGCAGCCGATAGATAAGCTTGAAAGCGGTGCAAGAATTGAGGTTGGCGAAAAGAAAGAAGATCCGCTTGATTTTGCATTGTGGAAAAAGGATGAAAAATTCGGTTACAAAAGCCCCTGGGGTGTAGGACGTCCTGGGTGGCATATAGAGTGCTCCGCAATGAGCAGAAAATATCTTGGAAAAACCATTGATATTCACGCAGGCGGAGCGGATTTAATTTTCCCTCATCACGAGAATGAAATTGCGCAATCCGAATGTGCAAACGGATGTAAATTTGTTGATTATTGGCTTCATAACGGGTTTGTGACCATAAATAAAGAAAAAATGTCGAAGTCTTTAGGCAATTTCTTAACGATAGACGATTTGCTTAAAAAATATGATGCAAATACGATAAGATTTTTTATTTTGACAAACCATTACAGAATGCCTGTTGAATTTAGTGATGAAGCTTTAACGTCGGCAGGAGCGGGTGTAAAAAGAATGCTTAATGCCAAAAGAACTCCTGTTGATGAGAGTTTGGATATAACAAAAACCGAAGCGTATAAAGAGTTTACGGAAGCAATGGACGATGATTTAAACACATCAAAAGCGCTTGCGGTATTGTTTGACCTTGCAAACAGGGCGAACAAAGATGAAGCGGGGGCTTATACTATATTGTATAAGCTTGCAACGGCATTAGGCTTTACTTTTGAAAAAGCGAAACTTTCTGATGACGAATTAAAAGCTGTAGTTGAAAGAATTTCGGGTAAGTTAGATGAAAAGTTCGGGACAATGGAAGAAATTTTGGCATACCGCAAAAAAGCCAGAGAAGAAAAGAACTGGGCGGTTGCTGATAAAATTCGTGTAGCTTTTGATGAAGAAGGTATAATTTTAAAAGATTCCAAAGAAGTTACAACGTGGGAGTTAAAGTAAAAACTTTCTAAGGATATTCTACAAAATTTAACTTGGATAACTTATAAAACGATTATTTTAAAATTTAATCGGGTAATCTTTAGGAACAGTCCAGTTGTTGCAATAAATCATATAAGTACAATAAATTGAGGATGCCACTCCGCTTGTTTCACGTGGGTTTTTGCTGCAATTGTTAATAAAAGTTGTGCGGTTATTTGCCAATTTTTGGCATGACCAATCAAGGTACCATTGAGGAGCAAGTCCGACTTTGCTTGAGGAATCATCTATATTGACGGTAAAAGCAAATAAATTTTTACCTTCAACGAATTCTTCTTTTTTATTTCTGTTTGTTGTTCCTACATATACAATCATTATATAACCATTTCTGTTGTTTTCTATATCAGTTCCAAATCCTGTGGGGGTGAATTCTAAAAATAATCCATCTGCTAGTTTATAATGGGGCGATTTGTCTAAACTTGTGGTTAAATAAGAGGAACTTCCATCATTGTAATAAACATTAAAAATTTTTGTTCCTGTTGATAAATATTTCAAATATGGTTTAATATAAATCTCATTGAATTTTTTATAGTATTCGTGTCGTTCGTGAGCATCTGAAAAACTGGAAAATCCCCAGTAGGCTGCACTTTCGTTGTTGACTTCAGACATTTTGATTGTTTGAGAAATTATCGAAAAAGCTCTTTGCAGTTCGGTTTCCACGACTTTTTTTCTGTAAGCTCCCATAAGATTCGGAATTGTGATGGCCGCGATAATCCCGATAATTCCTATAGTAATAAGCACTTCTGCCATCGTAAAAGCTTTTTTATATTTATAACCGTCCATATTTTTAATAATAAAAAAAAATTAAGAATAATCTTTCGCGTTCACGATAGTGTGTGTGTCTTCTTATATTCAAAATTAAAAATATGCAAGATGTTAAAAAGAAAATTATATTCAACGCAATTGCAAAAACAGTGAAACGTTTGCGCGGAAATAAAAGTCAGTTTATGTTGGGAGCAGAATATGATATTCCGTCATCCGTGTTGAGTGATTTGGAAAGGGCAGTTAAAGATCCTCAACTTACAACTTTGTTTAAATTGTCGGATGCATTCGGTCTTTCTATTTCGGAGTTTATGAAAGAACTTGAAAAAGAACTTCCTGAAAATTTTTTTGTAGGTGATGAATGATTTTTGTCATATAATGTTTTTATGAAGAGCTTGAAAATATTTTTATGTTCGTTAGTTCTTGCGGGAAGCGCACTTTCTGTGTCAGCGGCCTCGTTTCAGCCGTTTATTCCGGCAGAAACTATGAAAATAGCACATGAAGCAGAAATCAGGGCATCTCAATTAAAGCCGAAATCGGAAGTTGTCAGAGTCGGGATTGCGACGACGGGTTTTGGAACTTATGATTACAACACGGTTTCTATTTACGGGACAGACGGGATTCAGGTATACAACGACGGGATGTCGACGGCTATTTTCCCGGAAAACAGTGATATAAAGGTTAAATATGAAAACGGGTTGTTTACGATTTATGATGAAGACGGAAATGTTGCATCTGAAATGACGGGGCCTGTTACGTTTACTTGTGACGGCGGACTTTTAGGGGTTACGGGATTAAAAAGAGCAGGCAAGCAGGCACTTTATCACGGGGCTTTGCAGCTTGTCAAAAAAGATAACAGCAAGTTTAATCTTGTAAACGTAGTAGAAGTAGAGGAATATTTAAAAGGGGTTGTTCCGAACGAAATGCCTGTAAGATTTGGGTTAGAGGCATTGAAAGCTCAAAGTGTTGCGGCGAGAAATTATGTTTTAACCCCAAGAACAAAGGCTTCACCGAATTATGATGTTGTGGATTCCGTTGCAAGTCAGGTTTACTACGGCGCAAATACCGAAACGGACTTGTCAGACAAAGCGGTCAGTGAAACAACGGGGATTGTGGCGCTTTATGGCTGGGATTTAATTTTGGCGCAGTATTCATCAACAGCCGGCGGATATACGGAAAGTTATTCTTATGCTTTTTCGGATCCTAAGACGAAAGAATTTCCGTCGGAAGAAAAGCCGTATTTGATTGCAAAACCTGATATGGTAAGCCAAACTCCGCTTGATTCGGAAGACGCCGCTGCAGCATTTTATAAATCAACACCGGATTCTTACGATATAAGATCACCGTATTATCGTTGGACAAGGGAGTGGAAGTCAGAAGAATTAAGGTCAGCTCTTGAGGGGACTCTTGTTGCACAGTCAGCGACGGGGTTTGTAAAACCTGTATTTAAAAAAGGCGACAAATTAGGCGAAATTTT
The DNA here is from genome assembly GCA_949297715.1 of uncultured bacterium. GTDB lineage: Bacteria > Cyanobacteriota > Vampirovibrionia > Gastranaerophilales > Gastranaerophilaceae > Scatenecus. Next base: position 27,490 of record CASFTJ010000019.1, read on the forward strand.
GGCGATTGACGTTAAAAAGCGCGGGAAATCCGGAAAAATTGTAGAAGTTAATATTGTTACTTCAAGCGGAACATATAAAATATATAAAGAACTTGTTATAAGAAGATTATTTACCAAAGACGGCAAGGCGCTTCCGAGTGCAAATGTGGTGTTTGAACCTCAATTTGATGATAAGGGGAAATTGACAACAATCAAAGCATACGGCGGAGGCTACGGGCATGGAGTCGGGATGAGCCAGTTCGGAGCAGGGTTTATGGGAAGTGAATTAAAATTTCCGTTTTATAAAATTCTTCAGCATTATTATAGCGGGATTACGCTTGGAACAAAGCCGATAATTCTTTCTGCTGATGAAACCCAGCGGACAATTACACAGAATTTTTATGCGCCTGAAAAACACGCAGAAATTGTTGTTGATAACAAATATCTAGTATCGACGCTTTCGGCTGAAATTAATGGAAAAGAATATTCATTTCCGCTTTGTCAGGGTTTTTTGCCGTCAAGCAGGATTTGCAGAATTGATATTTCAAAATACTTGAAAAAAGGGATTAATACGATAACATTTTCTTATCCGATAGCGGAAGGAAACAAAAAAGCGGTAAGATTGTTTATTGAACTTGTAAAACGTGATGATGCGGTTTACGATTGGTAGGGAATTGTGTATAATGCTCTGATTGGAAAGTTTTAGAGCATTAATGAAATTAAAAAGAGATAAAATTACAAAAGTATGGAAAATAAAGCGGAATTAAATAAGGATTCGAAAACAACGAGCGTACTGAAAGCTGCCTGGCTTATTGCAGTGGTTACGATAGTAAGCAAATTGATAGGGTTTGTAAGAGATGTTGTGATAGCGAATTATTACGGGGCGACATTGGTGTCGGATGCTTATTATTATGCTTATCAAATTCCGTCATTGTCTTTAATTTTGTTAGGCGGAGTCGGCGGGCCTTTTCACAGCGCAACCGTTGCGATTTTTTCAAAACTTATTCCGTCTTTATCGGAAAAGCCATCAGAGAAGGTTAATAAATTATATTCAACCTTTATGACAGCGACGATTTTGTTTTTTTTGGTGCTGTCGGTTTTGATATTTATATTTCCGAAAGAAATTATGGGATTAATCATTTCAAACGGATCGTCTGAAATGATAGGTCTTGCGGCTGAGCATTTAAGAATAATGACGCCGCTGCTTGTTGTTGGCGGAATTGTCGGGATTTATTACGGGATTTTGATTATTTACAAGCAATTTATGCTTCCGAATTTGTCGCCGATAATTATGAGTGTTGCGATAATCGCGATGTCAGTTGCAGCGGCTCCTGATGATAAAAAAGGTTATGCTCTTGCTTGGGCGACTACAATCGGTGCGATTTTGCAGCTTGTAATCCAGTATCCGAATATAAGAAAATTAGGGTATAAATTGCGCCCGAATTTAGAATTTACAAACAATCCGCATTTTAAAGAGATTTGTGAACTTCTTTTTCCTGCGGTTTTAAGTTCAACCGTCGGACAAATTCATATTTACGTCGATATGTTTTTTACGTCTTCAATTTCAGAAGGTGCCTGGACTGCAATCGGTTATGCGAATAGGGTTTTCCAGTTCCCTGTCGGAATTTTGGTTACGGCATTTTTGGTTCCGCTTTTCCCGATTTTTGCAAGGCTTGTGGCTGATAAAGATTATGACGGGATTAGAAAGTATTTTAATAAGGGTGTCGGGGTGCTTTTCTTTGCCGCAATCCCGATTATTATAGGAATTCTTGTTGTCGGCTTGGACAGTATAAGACTTGTGTTTGAGCGCGGGGTGTTTGATGCGGATGCTACATTTATGGTGGCGGAAGCGCTTTGGTTTTTGTCTGCGTCAATCCTTCCTTATGTGTTTAGAGATTCAATAACAAGAGTTTATTATTCGTTTAATGATAGTGCAACGCCTTTTGTCGTTGCATTTTCGTCAATTGTGCTGAAATTTTTCCTGAATATTTTATTTATTACAAAATGGCAGATGGGAATTGGAGGAATTACTTTATCAACTTCTTTAGTAACCCTTTTCAATGCTTGTGTTTTAGGAATTTTGATTAATAAAAAAATGAAGATGGATTATAAATCATTATTCAAAAACCTTTTTAAAATGCTTGTTGCGGGCGGAATTACTTTTGGAATTTGTATGGCTGGAGCATTTTTATATGATAAGCATTTAGAATTGCCGAAGTATGTTTTTGAGTTGGTAAAAATCGGATTTATATTTGTACTTTGTATGGTGGTGTATGTGCCTTTGAATTTGCTTATGAAAATGGATTACGCATCAGAGCTTGCGCAGAGGTTGAGAGGAAAATTAAAGTTGTGATATGGATGAAACTCAGTTTTATATCTATATAATAACTAATAAATTAAATACGGTTTTTTATACAGGTGTAACTTCTTGTTTGTCAAAAAGAATTTGGGAACATAAGAATAAAGTTATAGAAGGTTTTTCAAAGAGGTATAACTTGAATAAACTTGTGTATTTTGAAGTTTTTAACGACATAGAAAATGCAATAAAAAGAGAAAAACAAATAAAAAATTGGCATAGAGAATGGAAAATAAATAAAATAAAAGAAAAAAATCCTGATTTTACAGATTTATATGATAGTATAATATAGACAAAATCGTGTTTGGTTCGTGTCATTCTGAACTTGTTTCAGAATCCTAATGAGATACTGAAATAAATTCAGTATGACAAACACGATTTTGAGAAAATAAAAAAGGGAAATTAAATGCTGGAAAATAGAGAAGAAATAAAAAAAGTTTTAGATAACGGCGGCGTTATTGCTTATGTAACGGATACAGTATGGGGGTTGGGGTGTCTTCCTGAGAACGAAAAGGGTGTTAAAAAGATTTATGAAATCAAACACAGAGAAGCACAAAAGCCACTGATTTTGATGTCAAATGAGGCTTATAATCTGCTTGAATACGTGCGCCAACCGCTTTCAAAAACAGCCTCAAGGTTGATAAAAAAATATTTTCCTGGAGCCTTAACCCTTGTTGTGGAAAAAAGCTCTAAGACACCTGATTTTGTAACGTCGGGTATGAATACAGTCGGGATAAGGGTTCCTGATAATGAAGTTTTTAAGAAAATTTGCGAAATTGCGACAGGTCATGTTCTTGCAACAACAAGCGCAAATTTATCGCATCAGCCAAGTGCCAAAACTTATGAGCAGGCATTAGAAAATATGAAGGATTTAGCAGATTTGGTAATCCCTGATTACGGATATTTTGCAAAGGGTTTAGAATCAACTGTTGCAGGTGTTTTTGATGATGAAATAAAAATCTTTCGCCAAGGTGCGATTAATTTAGATTTATAAGCTCTAAAATTAATTAAGAAGTAGGGTGCGTCGTTTGACGCACCAAAAAATAAATTAATCAAGCCTCCGGCGTGTCTTGTGCAGACGGCGGTTGTTTTTTCGCTTGCAATTATTGCTCACTCCGCTATCGTCGCAAATTTTTATTTTAAAGAATTTTATTTGAATAACCGCCCTTTACGAAGAGAGCAA
>CASFTJ010000020.1 GCA_949297715.1 uncultured bacterium
AGTAGCATAGAAAAGTATAAGGAGCTGGAAATGCTTGATATGATTGAATTACAGGGGGGGGGGGGCACCCGAGAATAGCTCCTTAAGAGGCAAAAAGGCCGGATTTACAATGGCGGAAGTTTTGATAACTTTAGGAGTTATTGGTATTGTTGCGGCACTGACTTTTCCGTCGATAATTGGATATTATCAAAAGAAAGTTTTGCAGGAACAGTTTAAAGTCGCCTATTCAATGCTTTCTCAATTATTGCTAAAATCAGAGGTTGATTTAGGCGGAAAAGTTGAGTGTTATTATTGGGATGTAAATCCTTACGGACCGGTAATTTGTGCGGAATATGATGAAAAAGGTGTTTGTAAAAAACAAACATTAGCTGATGGCAGTCCTATGCCGTCAAATTTTAATGGTAATATGTCTGAATGTAAAGTATTGCTTGATAATATACTATCGAATGTGGAAATAATCTCCAAATGCGAAGGTAAAGCATATGAAAAGGGATGTATTCCTGAATATAAAGGGTTTGATACTGTAAAACAAGTAAATGATCCTGATATGACAGATGATGAAGTTTATGCGGAAAGTGCAACATGTCCAAATTTAAGAAAAAATGCAATACTTAATGATAGAACTGTATATGTATTCAAAAATGGAATAATATTTATGCCATATTCACCAGGTATTCCGATATATGTAGTAGACATAAACGGTAAAAAAAGTCCTAATAAATGGGGGTATGATTTGTTTGCTTTTCGAATAATGTCTAATAATTTTAAAACACTGAAATTATCAGGAGAGGTAGGTTGTTTTGTGACCGAAAAAGGTGGTGTAACTGCTAAAGAAATGATAGAAAATATATATTCAAAGAAATAAACATACTGCCTTAAGAAGGTGCGTTGTTCTGACGCACCATTGTATTGGTTATTAGAAATCTCCATCGGATTTGGCGCAGACAGTCGAAGGCTTGTATCTGAATAAAAAATCACTTTTGTTATTCTTTAACTATCTGCGGATAAAGTTCGTGCACTTTGTCCAAATATTCATCAGGTTCAAAGGTGCCAATTGCAAATTCTACTATATTAAGTCCAAGTTGTTGTGCTCCGAGAACTTCTATCGGCGGGCCTGCAGGGGTTGAGCGGGTTGTGTTCTTAGGGGTTGAAATTATTCCGACACTTCTTAAAAGCGTTATTAATATTGAGTTATCTTTTACTTCATATTCAGTCAAACCTTTTGTAATAATTCCGACTCCTTGTGCGCCTACGTATCTTTGCATTGGTGCGAAGTTGGTTTTGGTTTCGATTCCTTTTGTAGTTGGAAAATGCTGGCGGATATCATAATAAGGATCAAAAGTTCTTTCTATTATTGAATCCATATCTTCAGAGTAGGTTTTTGTAACGGGTTTCGGAAGCTTAATCTTTGCCTGCCAAAGCATATTGGTAAGTTGGTTTACCCATTCTATTCTAAAGTTTATAAGGCTTGCTGTTCTTGTGAGAATTATATTAAAAAAGTTAGATTTGATCAGAAAAGCGTCGTGTTCTTCTATTCTGCTTATTTCAAAAAACTGTGCAGTTTCTCCGCTGTCATCTCTTAGGGGGCCGAAATTGTAAGTATCTCCAAAGTCACGGCATCTGTGAAAGCTTATTTGAATTCCGTTTATGTTTATAGTGTCCTGAGAAACGTTAATTTCTGCTTCCGGCACTGTTGAGGGGTGTTTTCTAAGTGTGTATATATCTCGTAAGTCTTCGGTGACAGGGATTTTTTGCGTGTCATAAAGAATTTTGCTGTCAAAACCTTTAGAAACTGAAATTACATCAAATCCGCTTTCTGGTTCTGTTGAGCGGAAACCAAAACCGCTGTTTTTAATCAACTCCTCAGCTTGCGGACAATTCAATCGTAATTCTTCAATGATTGTATTTGCAATTTGGATAATTTTTTCATATCTTGTAATGTTTTCATTATGAACATCATCCGTAGAGCATCCGCAAATACTGTCGTGTGCTTGATTTTGAATTAGAAGCTTGTATGCGTATTCAATTATTGAGTTGTAATTTGCGTTTAAGTATTTCTGCAATTTGTCAGCTTGATGTAGTCTATAAGAAGCTTCAGCGCGATATTGTTTTAGTCTTGTTCTTGCAGAATAGCAGCCGGGAAGAATGAAGGTTTTTGAATTATCTCTTAATTCGTCATTCCATTCTGGAATTTCAACTCCATCAAGCGCACGAACGGTTTTACCTTCTTCGTTTTTGTATAAGTCCGAAAATACCAAATCAAAGTATTCAAAAGGATTGGATAATTTTATTTCGTAATCTTCAAGCAAATTGTTTACGGCAGAAATTTGTCCAGTTATATCAGGTTCTACACCAAGATGATCTGCACCAATCGGTAAAAGCAAGTAATCTCCTGATTTTTGGGCAATTTTATCTAAATTGTCTTTTAAAAATTCTGCTTTTTCTTCAATAGTTTTGGAGCTTGAAAAAATATCCATAAAGTAGCCTCTTACAAGGTTTACGGTATTTACGCCATTGAAGATAAATTCAGATGGTAAATCCGGAACACCGCGCCAGACCATAATTTTATCAATACCAAATTCTTTAATAATCGGCGGGATATTCTTGCTGTGCCCGAAAGTGTCCGCAAAATATCCGATAAAATCTTCACAGCCGAAATCTTTTGCAATTTTTAGTCCTATTTCAATATTTTTTTCAAAGACAGTGCGGTCTGTTAAATACTCGTCAATAAGGCAGTAAAACGGCCCGATAAAAAGCTTCTTTTCTTTGATTAATTCCCGAACCAGTTTTTCTTTTTCAGGACGGATTTCAAGGTAATCTAAAAGTGCAACGACTTGTCCGTCAAAATAAAATGACGGGATTTTATTATTTTCAAGCATATCAAGCACATTATCGAAAATCCTCAAAAGCCTGAGGCGAAAAACCTCAAATTCTCTGTACCATTCTCTGTCCCAGTGTGTGTGTAAATATGCAATAACCGTCTTTTTCATAATCTACTTTTAGCATTAATCTTGGATATTGGCAAATTTTTTACAATTACCAAGGATAATCTTTTTTAATTTCCCAGTTGTCGGTCATAATAAGAGCAGCACAATATATACCGTCATACTTGCAACTTCTATTTTCTCCATTAAGTAAATATTCTCTATCATAATTCAAATTGTTTTCTACATTTACAACTGAGCCAATGCCATAAGGCTGTATTCCGAATTTTGGTTGAGCCGAAAACATAAAAACATCTCTGCCATATCTGTTGGGTAGTTTTAATCCGTTTAAATCTACTATAATAATAAAACCTGCTCTTTCCCCTTCCGTGTTTCTATAAGGAGAAAAAGCTAGAAGTGTTCCGTCATTAAGTATGATTTTGTTAGCACTGTTGAATGTTCCATAACCATTGCAATTGCCGCTTCTGTTGCAAGCTAATTCATATTCAGTAAAAGGAAAATCATTGTTATTGAATTCATGTAGTATTTTGTAATAAGGTCTTATATATATTTCAAAGAATTTGTTTGACTGAAGTGAAAAATCCCAGAATTCGATATGTTCATGATCAACTTCAGCTTTTTGTAGCGCTTGTTGCATAGTTGAGTAAACTTTCTTGAGTTGATTGACTGTCTGGACTTTTTTATAACCTTCAATGACTCCTGGCAGAGTCATCGCTGCAACTACTCCGATAATCCCAACTGTAATCAAAACCTCTGCCATTGTGAATGCTTTTGTTCGCATAATGTCCTCATTTATATATTGTATTACTTATAAATAGATTAAACTACTTATATATAGAATATTATGTCAAATTTGATTATCCTTGTCAAGATAATTTATAATGCGAGTTATGATAATTAATGATATGACTGATTTTCAGCTGGTTAAATTTTTGTTAAATAAAGAATACATGCTTCAAAAAGACTTATCGGACAAGTTGAATGAGCGAAGCGGTAAAACCACAAAGCCCGGTAATTTTTCTGCAAAATTGAAACGAGAATATTTAACTTTTAGGGATTTGAAAAATATTTGTGATATTTTGGGCTATGATTTGATAATTCAAAAACGTAAATAATTAAGTTATAAATGTATTTTTCAAGATTTATTTACAATATTAATACAAGACAAAAGTAATTTTTCATAAATTACAAATATCCTTACAAACATCTTTAATAATAGGTTCCTCAAAAAAACTGTTATAAGAATGCCAATTGCTTTTATATGTTGCGGCTCCGCAATGAGGAATATATTCATTATAAATAATATTGGGATTAAGTTTTTCTTTTATGTTTGTAAAGGTATCAGTAAAAGAAAAAACGGCAAACTTAAATGGTTTAGAATTTCTGTATTTTTCTAGTGAACTATAGATACTGTTCAAATCTATTGGCGTAAATTCGTTAAGAAAAACAAACATCAAATAAACTACTTCTTCTTGATTTTCTGAAATAGTAATAAAATTTTCAATACGTTTTTCATAACGTTTTTTTATTTTTTCCAATGAGTCTATATCATTGTCGTGAATGTAATTTATATCATATTTTTTATTACGGTAAATGTAAGGTCTGTTATCATTGTCCATTAAAGGTGATTCTATTATATTTTCAACATAATCTTCAAAATTGTTTTCAAGAATTTGTGCAATATTGTTTACGCTTGTTACGCATAAATCAAAAGGGTAACTGAGTTCTCCGGCTTTCTTTTTGGATTTAATACCAATTCTGACAGGAATATATCTGGCATAACAATTTGTACCCAGTCCAATATAGTAGTTTGTTTTTGGTTTTGATGGCAGGCAGAATGACAATCTCAAATTAAGTAATTTGAGCATTACACGATGATGTATTTTAACAAATTTTATAAAACTATTCTTTATATTTATGCTATTCATAAGAGATAATTCCAAAAAGTTTTTAGTATAAAATCAGATTTAAAATATGCAAACCGTTGCAGCCCTTAGTATAATACTTTTGATAAGTGGTGTCAAATTATCTAAATGCAAGTATGATAATATTAAAAGAGTTATAATACTGCAGTCATTGTAATATTTATAGTGATCGATGGGGAATTTTCAAAAGTTTTTGTTTCAATCATTAATTAAAGATTAATTTCAATGACTTTTTAAAAATCAACGTTAAAATAAAAATATAGGCTAATCCCTATAGAATTTTTCGTAAAAAGGAGTTGATTTTATGGCAGATATTAATAAATTTACCAATTATTCTCAGGAAATTTTATCTTCTGCAAGTGCGATTATGAATTCTCACAGCAATTCGGAGCTTCAGCCCGAGCATATAATGCTTGCAATGATTAAGGATAACGGGATTATAAAGGATTACCTGACAGAGTTAAAGCTGTTAAATCAAACTTTTATCGACAAAATTGTCGGGGCTGTAAATTCATTTCCGAAAATTTCAGGGCCCGTTAACGCTCAGCAGATGTTTCTTTCAAACCAGACTTACAGGCTTTTAGATATAGCAGAACAGCAATCGGCTGAAATGAAGGATGAATTTGTAAGTATCGAATCAATTCTGCTTGCGATGACAAAACTTGATAACAGCAATATTCAAAATATTTTGAAAAGCTTTGGAGTTGACTCAAACAAAGTTTTGGGTGCGATGAAGAAAATAAGAGGAAATAAAAAAGTGGACAATAAAAATGCAGAAGAAAATATGAAAGCGTTGGAAAAATATTCAACGGATTTGACAGCGCTTGCAAGAAAAGGAAAATTAGATCCAGTAATCGGTCGAGATGAAGAAGTAAGACGGATTATTCAGGTATTGAACAGGAGAACCAAAAACAACCCTGTACTTATTGGTGAACCCGGTGTTGGTAAAACTGCGATAGTGGAAGGTTTGGCACAAAGAATTGTAAGAGGGGACGTTCCTGAAAGTTTGAAGGATGTAAAACTTGTGTCGCTTGATATGGGGGCGCTTGTAGCAGGTGCAAAATTCAGAGGTGAATTTGAAGAACGTTTGAAAGCTGTATTAAAAGAGGTTGAAGACTCAAACGGCGAGATTGTAATGTTTATTGATGAATTACACACAGTTGTCGGTGCAGGAGCCACAGAAGGTTCAATGGATGCCGGAAACCTTTTAAAACCGATGCTTGCAAGAGGAGTTTTAAGAACAATCGGCGCTACAACGATTAACGAATACAGAAAATATATTGAAAAAGATCCGGCCTTAGAAAGAAGATTTCAGCCCGTACTTGTTGATGAGCCTTCAGTAGAAGATACGATTAGTATATTAAGAGGTTTGAAAGAAAAATACGAAGTTCACCATGGAATCCGTATTCTGGATAGTGCCCTGATTCAGGCTGCAAAATTATCTGACAGATATATAACAGATAGATTTTTACCGGATAAAGCGATTGACTTAATTGATGAAGCGGCATCATCTTTACGTATAGAAATAGATTCCATGCCCGAAGAAATTGATGTGATGATGCGTCAGAAAATTCAGCTTGAAATTGAAAGAGAAGCCTTGAAAAAAGAAACTTCCGATGAAGCGAAAGCAAAAGTTAATGATATTTCAAAACAGATTGAAAATTTAGAGGGGAAAATCAATACCCTTAAAGTTCAATGGGAAAAAGAAAAGGCTTCAATTACAGGAGAGGCCGCGATAAAAGATGAAATAGATCAGGTTAAGAAAAAAATAGAAGAAGCCGAAAGAAACACAGACTTGCAGACTGCGGCAGAATTGAAGTACGGCAAATTACTTGAACTAGAAAAACAATTAAAAGCATGCCAGTCAAAAGAAAAAACTGATAATAAATTACTAAAAGAAGAAATAGACGATGAAGATATTGCAAATGTCGTAAGCAAATGGACAGGAATTCCGGTAAATAAACTTGTCGAAAGCGAAAAGCAAAAGTTAGTAAATATGGAAGATATCCTGCATAAGCGTTTAATAGGACAGGATGAAGCGGTCGAAACAGTTTCAGATGCAATCCGCAGGGCAAGATCAGGCTTAAAAGATCCAAAACGTCCGATAGGTACTTTCCTTTTCTTAGGGCCGACGGGTGTCGGTAAAACTGAACTTGCCAAGTCTTTAGCCGAATTTATGTTTAATGACGAAGACGCTTTGATAAGAATTGATATGTCTGAGTATATGGAAAAACATAATGTAGCAAGATTAGTTGGAGCGCCTCCTGGGTATGTCGGATATGAAGAAGGAGGACAATTAACGGAAGCTGTCAGAAGAAAACCTTATTCAGTCGTGCTTTTTGATGAAATTGAAAAGGCTCATCCAGATGTATTCAATATAATGCTTCAAATTTTTGATGACGGTCGTTTGACGGATTCAAAAGGCAGAACGGTCGACTTTAAGAATACTTTGATAATTATGACCTCAAACATAGGAAGCGATATAATCCTTGAAAATACCTTAAATAACATGATGTCGCCATCTGAATTTGACGAAACAAAAGAAAAAGTCATGAATGTATTAAGAAGTCGTTTTAAACCTGAGTTTTTAAACAGAATTGATGAAACGATTTTCTTTAAAGCTTTGACATTGCAGGATTTGTCAAAAATTGTCGATATTCAAATGGATTATTTAAGAAGACTTTTGAAAGATCAGGAACTGGAGCTTGAGGTTACTGATGAAGCGAAGGAATTTCTTGCAACAAGAGGTTACAACCCTGTATACGGCGCACGACCGCTGAAACGTGTAATTCGCCAGATGGTAGAAAATCCGTTATCGAAAATGATTCTATCACAGAATTTCCTAAGCGGAGATAAAGTAAAAATTGATGTTGAAAATGACGAGATAAAATTTGATAGAATACCTCCAGAAAATTCTTAACTTAATGAAAATGCCCTCTTAATTGAGGGCTTTTTGCGGGTATGTAAAGTTATTTTATTAACAATTTGTGGAATATTAAAAACAGATGTAACATTGTTGTATGAGAACAACAAAAATTCAAAACGGTGTAAATTTCGGATTGAAAGCGGAAACCCATAGAAAAATAGCCGAAAAGCTTATAAGAGAAGAATACCCCAATCTTCAAAAATATATTCCGATTTTAAAATATGCGGTTGAGAAACCGGATTTTGAGGAGTGCGGGTTTCATTGTAATACGCATTTTTACTATCCGGATAGAACCTTGTTAAAGGTAAGAGAAAGTTTTTTTGATTTTGATGGGTTGCATAATGCAAGGTCGAAGTTTAACGAGCATATGAATAATTTTACGGAGGCAAAGAAATACTGCCGTTACAGTGAAATGATGGATGAAGCCGGTCGTGCGAAGCATTTTCTGGATGACATGAGCGTAGGGCTTCATGTGCAGAGAGGAAATATTCTGCAAAAGTGGCGTGATAAGAAAATGCATGAACAATTTGAATATTATTTATGTGAAAATCAGGATACCTTTATCAAGAATGCTAAAAAAACACAAATAGAATTTAAAACGGATAGTTTTGATGATATTTTTATGAGTGTAGTTGATTACGTAAAAAATACAGAATTTCCGACAAAAAATAATAAAGCTAAATGGCCTCAAATTGCGCAAGAATCTATAAATGTTGCGCTTGATGCTTCAAGAGTATTTTTTGATAAGATTTCTCAATCCATGCACTAGAGCAAAAATATAGGATTAATCTAAAAAGTCATTCCAATAATCTCCCTTTTCGTCAGGTCTTTTGTCTTGCATTGCATAATAGGCGCAGGAATATCCGCCTTTAAGAGTAGACTCTGTATAATTGCAATATTCTTCTCCTGTAACAAAACCATTTTTAGCAAGTGAACTGCCATTACTGTCTTCTCCTATTGAAGATGTATTGTTTTTGTGATTTTGTCCCATAGGAATAACATATCCGTCTGTGGTAAACACAAAAAGAAAATAATCATATCCGTATCGGTTAGGGCCTTTTTGTCCGTTTGTATCAACGCATATAATAGGTCCGTTGACTCCTGTAGTAAGAGGAGCATCATTAAGAGAATATACTCTTCCTGCAATGTCTGCATAACGTCCTGTAACGTCACATATTCCCTCCGTTGTTTTTTTTCCGTTGAGTGATTTTATTTTATATGGTCTGACTATCGTGTCATCATCTTGATTATTCCACAAACCTTTGTTATAGTTGCTTACCCCTTTAAAATATCCCATAAATTTTTTCATTAATTCAGGGTGTGTTAGACTTCGATTAAGAACTGAATATTCAGAAAATGACATACCTTCTTTAACCATAAACAACTGTGAAGCTTGATTTAATTCAGAATAAGTCTTTTTAAAAGCAGTTTGTAACTCTCTATGTTTTGTTTTGTTCATTACCGTAGGCAAAGTCATTGCTGCTACTACGCCAATTATTCCTATGGTTATCAAAACTTCTGCCATTGTAAATGCTTTATTTAGATGCGTGATTTTCATAACACCCCTCCTCTTTAATTATAGTTTATATTTATAAATTGTAATTTATAGAATATATAAAGTCAAGAATATAAATTTAAACTATGGATGATAAAACTTTGTTAAAAACATTTGGCTTTAATCTAAAAATAGAGCGCATGAAATTAAAAAAATCACAGGAAGAAATTGCAGAAGCGCTAAATTTTAGTACTGTTTATGTTTCAAATATTGAGAGTGGAAAGCATAATATTTCTTTTGTTAATGCATTAAAATTTTGTGAATATTATAAATTACCGGTCGACTATTTTTTGCAGGAACGTTAGTATTATAGTTGTTCCAAATTCATGTAAAACTTTTATAAACGTAATTTAAAAACATAATTTTGATGTTATAATTAATAATACAGACGATATTTTTTGGAGAGAACAAATATGTGCGGAATAGTAGGATATGTAGGATATAAGTCCGTAATGGATATTCTTGTTGACGGTTTGGAACAGCTTGAGTACAGAGGATATGATTCATCAGGCGTTGCGGTTATGTGCGATGAGAAAATCAATGTATATAAAGCAATTGGTAAATTGAATAATTTAAGAGAAGAACTTCAGCACCATAGAGGCGAATTTGAAAAATCAACAATGGGAATAGGTCATATCCGCTGGGCAACTCACGGGGCGCCGACTGTTATTAATGCTCATCCTCACACTTGTAATTGCGGAAACCTTGTTATTGTTCATAACGGGATTATAGAAAATTATAAAGAGTTAAGAGAAGATTTGGCTAAAAAAGGCTGTGTATTTCGCTCGCAAACCGATACGGAAGTTGTAGCACACCTTGTTGCACAAAAATACGCACAGACAAAAGATTTGGCAAAAGCGGTCAGAGAAGCTACAAAAGAAATTGACGGGGCTTATGCTCTTTGCGTAATGCATAATGATTGCAAAAATACACTTGTACTTACAAAGCGTAATGCTCCTTTGCTTGTCGGAATCGGTGATGGGGAATTTTTTGCGGCCTCCGATGTGCCTGCAATTATTAAACATACTAAAAAAGCGATGTATTTAAGCGACAATCAGGTGGCTGTTTTGACGCCTGAAAAGATGGTATTAACTGACATTGACGGGCATGAAATTAAACCTAAAATAGAGCTTCTTCCCTGGGAGCCCGTTGCATTAAGCAAAATGGGTTATAAGCACTATATGCTCAAAGAAATCCATGAGCAACCCGATGTTATAAGAAATATTCTTGTCGGAAAGCTTCATGCGCCTGATGAAGATATCATTTTGAATGAAGTTAAGCTTACAAAAGAAACTTTGAAAAAATTAAACAGAATTCAGATTATTGCTTGCGGAACTTCACTTCATGCCGCGATGATTGGTAAATACGTGATAGAGAATTACTGCGGAATTGCGGTTGATGTAGAGGCTTCAAGTGAATACATTTACCGCCGTAACGTAACGGATGAACATACTCTTGTAATCGGGGTTTCCCAGTCAGGCGAAACCGCAGATACTTTAACGGCGATTAAGCAGGCAAAAGCTAAGGGTTCTCATATTCTGATAATTACGAACCGTCCTGATAGTGCAATGGCAAGAGAAGCAGACAGTCTTGTGCCTGTGAATGCCGGAATTGAAGTTTCTGTTGCGGCTACTAAATCTTACACTGCTCAATTAATGGCGTTTTATCTTTTAGCGCTTTATATGGCAGAAGTTAAGGAAAGCACTTCTAAAGCCGAATTAACTACTTTAAAAACGGAACTGATGTTTCTTCCGCAGAAAATTGAACAGATTTTGGCAAATACTGATAGCATTCAAAAATGTGCAAAAGTTTATTCTTCAACTAAAGATTTTATTTTTGTTGCACGAGGCATAAATTATCCGACGGCACTTGAAGGTGCACTGAAGCTTAAAGAAATCAGCTATATTAATGCAACTGGGTATCCAGCAGGAGAACTTAAGCACGGGCCGATTGCGATGTTGGATGAAACCATGCCGGTGTTATCAATATTGATGAAGGGCTGTGTTTTTGAAAAACTTCTTTCTAACAGTGAAGAAGCAAAAGCACGTAATGCAAGAATGATTGCGCTTACAAATTCTAAGGACGAAAAGCTTGACGATTTGTTTGAAAATATAATAAGAGTTCCGGATGTGGAAGAAGTATTTTCTCCGCTTGTGGCAATTGTTCCGCTGCAGCTTTTGGCTTATTATATAGCGGAATTTTTAGGCAAAGATGTCGATCAGCCAAGAAACCTTGCAAAATCGGTTACTGTGGAGTAGAATAAATATGTCATGTCGCTTTTGCGGCTGATTTTATGAGATTTGAAAATTTAATAGGCAAGCCGATATAGCTCAGTTGGTAGAGCAACTCATTCGTAATGAGTAGGTCAAGGGTTCAAGTCCCTTTATCGGCTAGTTGCCGATTGGAACTTGAACCAGTTTTTGCTCATGATGTTCGCAAAAACAGGGTTAGCCAAGGCATACTTATCCGTATGGTTCGGATATCCAATCCTCACCAACGGCTAAGCAAAGTCCCTTTATCGGCTAGTTGCCGATTGGAACTTCTTATTGATTAAATACTTAGAATAAGGTATTAAGGTATGTTTGGTTGTAGTCATTGTTAGTTTATTTTTTTATCGATTAGATTCTTCTATTTTAAATTTTGCTCTTATTATTGATTTATATTGTGGCAAATTATCAACTCTATATCCAGATAGCAAAGCAATGTCATCAAAAATATTAACTAATATTCGATCATCATTAAAATATTCTGGATTGTGTTTATAAATTAATTCAAGAATAGATTTTATGCTTAATTTATGCTCAATTGAGTCAATAGCACCTGAAGTATATTTATATCTGCATTCAAGAAGTTTTTCAAAATACATCAAAGCTTTAGTGTAATTTTGTTTCTGTAATTTGAAATCTTTAATATTAAAGTGGCAAACACAATTCCTAAACTGTTTTAACAATTTTGCTATTTGACGAAAATTATTAGTATTAGTTTTTACCGGATTATTAAAAAATGTTTTTCGTGTAATATCTTTTAGAAAAATTTTATGACTAAAGAAAGATAAAACTTCTGATATATACATAGCATCAACAGAAGATAATAGTTTTTCATATGGAGTTTTATTTTTTAATAAGCTAATATCAATAAAACTATTTTGTCCAGAAGTTCTCTTAATTCTTGAAAAATAAATTTTATATATTATGTTATAAGCATTTGTACTATAGGTTTCTGTATATTTTTTAATTATCAAGTCTTTTAGAATACGTTCTACACGAATAATTCTTTTATAATATGTAGCAAATTCATTTAAAACTTTTTCATTCATAAATTTTTCTTTATTGACTTTTTTATAAAAAAATGTTATAATATAAGCAAGTCTTATAGATACTATGCGTAAGTGTAGGAATGGATGATCTCAGGGAGTACTCCCGTTGGTAGCTTCCGGCTATAAGACTTTTATTTTGGAATTATCTTACTTTAATAGATTAATACTTACATAAAATTAATAATAAAGCAAGTTTTTCATGTTATTATAATATGTTTAATAAAACGTAATTAGTTTTCTAAAGTAAAAATATGTAAAGATTATTTACAGAAAATAGGTTAGTAGAACATTATCAAAAGATTTATAAAATTATGATTAAATCAGATATTATAAAAATTCCATTTACTACAGATAACAGCGAAATTGAAAATATCCTGCTCTCAAGGGGTATTGTACCTTTAAGATGGGCGGTTGTGAAAGTCTGTGAAAATTTTTTAGAAATTAGTGTTTCTTATCACTGTGATTAATCTATAATTATTTCTTTTTCCGATTTGTAAGTTACGTAGCCCAAGTTTGCGGCAGGTGGTTTCCTTAAATTTTTGCGTTTGGTGTAAATGATTCCGACTTTTGATGAGGCGGAGGCAGAAGAATATTTTTTAGCAATTTTTGCGCATTCAAGTAAGAGTTTATCTGTCGGTGACAGGCATTTTAAAAGCACGTGAGAGCCTGCGCAGTCTTTTGTGTGAAACCAGTAATCTTCATCTTTTGCAAGCTTTGAAACGATATAATCGTTTTGGCGGTTGTTTTTGCCGATATAAACTTTAAACCCTTCAAGCTCAATTTCTTCCGGTAAAATGGCTTTTTTGTGTTTTTCTTTTACTGTGTTTTCAGGCTCAAGCTCCTCTTTTATTTCAATTAAATTGTCAATTTCTTCGGAGCTTTCAATTGTGTAAATCACTTCGTTTAAATATTTTATGTTGTTTCCGGCTTCTTCAATAAGTTCTGAAAGCTTGGATTTCTTGGTCTTTGACTTGTTGTAAAGCTTATAGAAATTATTGGCATTATCTTTTAATGTTTTTGTGTCGTCAAGTTCAATAGTTATATTTTTATTATTTTCATAGTCAAAAACTTCTGCGGAGCGGACAAAATCTTTAAGGTTGTATAGATTTGCCATAATCAAATCCCCATAAAGCCTATATTGATTTGAGTTTTCTATTTCTGAAAGCTGGGCTTGCATTTTTTCGATTGAGTTTTGGTGTTTTTTAAGCTTTGCCGTTGCAAGTGACAAAAGGTGCGATTTTAAGTTTTTAAACTTATCTTCTGACTGATAGGATGAGTAATAATTATCCAACATTTCGTTCACAGATTTTTGCGGGAATGATTCAGGAAGAAGTTTTGAGAAAAGCGAATATTCTCTGTAATCTTTTCCGATTGCGGGTGACAAGTTTTTAAGCTGTACAAAATCTCTTAATTCAAAAAGAGTGCAATTTTTTACTTGTGAAGCGAAAGCCTTTGAGAACCAGTAAAAATCTTTTGAAATGGTTTTATAATCAAATTCGCCATTGTAGGTTAAGATATCATTTTTGAATTGTTTTGGCGGATAAATATAAGGAAGAGTTCCTGCCATTTCACGTTCTCTGCTTTTTTCAGCTCCGACATTATGAGCGCAGCCCAGAATTATATTTGTGTCGTGGTTATATAAAATTACGTTTGAGTGTTTTCCCATCAGTTCGATAGCAAGGCACAGGTAAATTTTTTCGGAAAGCTCGTTAAAAGTTTCGATGTAAAATTCCAAGATTCTTTCGTAAGGCGGTTGGTTAACTTGGGCAATCACGGCATTTTCAAGATATTTTCTAAGAAGCATACAAAACATCGGAGGCTTTTGCGGAATTTCAATAAGCCTTTTTTCTTCGTTTTCTTTGCTCATAAAACATACGTGATGAAATTGCGGATTAATATTTATATAAAGTTTTCTGCTCTCGCCTTTTTGGCGAATTGTAAATACAAAATCTTTTCTTGTCGGCTGTTGAATTTTTTGAATTCTTGCGCCTGTCAGAAATTCTCGATTTTCTTCAATCCAAGCTTTTAAGGTCAAACTGTCAAATGTAATCATAGGATTATATTACCATAAAACTATCAAGAGTTTTTAATCGCAATTTTATTGAAGAATACTCACCATCAGAATTTGTTGTTATAGGCTCAAGGTCGTCGTAACTTCTTGCGCTTGGAACAGCTTTATAAAAATCTTTTTCCTCAGGTTCTTTCCCTTTATAGGTTACAACAGCATACAAAGCTCCATCTCTATCAAATGAGAGAGTTATATTTTTGTTATCGGTTTGTTTTTGGGCAAATTTTAGCAAATCATTAAGACCGTAATAAACATCAAAAGCATAGTCACCCATAATAACATTTTCTAAAAGTTCAAGCCCGTTCATTTTTATATTTTTACAATTATTTTCATCCAAAAAAGTTTTGAATACCGCTGTCATATCAATTGGGTTTGAGTTTGATACTTTATCTTCAGGATTGTATTCTAAAAATTTATCAAAAAGATGCAATCGCTCCTTAATTTTATTATATTTGCTCTCCGGCGAAAAATTAAGAGCATAAACATGGTTACTCATTTCATGCGGTAACATTCTTAATTTCAGACCAAGCATATGTTGAAACGTTGCAGTTGTAAATTCTTTATAAGTTTTCGGATTAGGATTTTTTAAGTAATTTTGTTTTGCGGCTAACATTTCAGGAGAAAGATGAGAGTCTAGAAATTTTGTTTTGCGGCTAACATTTCAGGAGAAAGATGAGAGTCTAGAAATTTTGTTTCAATATTTTCTAAGTCATAATTCCTTGGAATATTTCTTGTCTGCCACAGATAAATTTCATTATCCGCAAAACCGCCCTCAATATCTTGCGATGCGCCGAATTCTTTTTCAATTACAAGAGCGTTATTGACAAGTTTTTGGACTAATTCAAAGATTTCAGGCTTATTCGAAAGATCATATTTCAATGGCGGTAAGTCTTTTAGATTAAAATTCTCATCATACGTAAGAGTAGTTTCTCCTAACTGAATTGAATCATAAGTTAATTCACCTGTATTCTTATCATAGGTGAATACATTTGGCTGTTGAACTTCACCCCAAATCCACATCTTATCAGAATACAATTCGATTCGCATTTTGTTATCTTTATAATCTGTGTATAGCGTAAATTTATAATCAGGACTGATTAGTTCTTGTATTATTACAGATGGTTTAATTGCATCTTCAGGTATTCCATGTTTTTGACGTGAAGAAATTGCACTCGGTCCCCATTTAGAGCAGGCAACATACATAATATTTTCATATAAATCTTCCGGTTCATTTTGAGTTGGATAACTATCATAAATTCCTGCAGCAGAGTAATTTGGTAAATCCTCTCCGTTAAAGGCAGAACGTACCATTAACCGCTTGCTATCTATACCATTTTTTCTCAAAGTATCCATCAAATCTAACATTCTAGCTCCACTTTGAGCCTCAAGGTAAGGTGCATAGGCTGCCTCTTTACAAGGATAAAAATCTTTACATTCTTCATACCAGATTCTTTGTTCATCGTTTTCGTCAAACATTTTTTGAATATATCCATGCGTAAGGGTTATGGATTTGGGAATTTTTACGTCAATTTTACCTTCATTTACAAGGTTTTCAAGACGTCTTAAATTTACTGCTTTTGCCCCGACTAAATCAGAGGTATATTCACCGGATGTTAAAATTTTATCTGAATATTTAAGTTTTGGGACTTTTATTTTCGGATAAATCATAGGAGTTGGGGGGGTGCTTGATTTTTTAAATCTTATGTGATTGTCATTTAATTCAAGTTCAATATTTTTCCCCTCAAGTTTTTTTAATTGAGAAATTACTTTATTGTCATAAACAGCACCTGCCACTTTGGCGCTGTTTCTTAGCATTGTTCCTGAATGTGATAAACTTGGAGGAGTTCCCGAGCTTAAAATTAATCCGACAAGATTCGGGTTTTTTATTCCAAATGAATGCAGGCTTTCGCAAATCAAAATGGTTGGCTCTTTTATTTTATTTTCTATGTATTCTGTAGTCGCTTCCTGACAGTACGTAAGTTTGCCGACAGTTGAACCTGATTTAAAAGTATATATAAGGGGTTGTCTATATTGCTTTCTTGTTTTTTCAAATGCATCTTTTCTTATTTTATCAAAATCAACAGAATATTCTTTCCCGTCTTTTAAATCAAACTTACCGGTATCCTGATATTTTATATGATATTTAAAATCTTTTTGCCAGGGTTGAGCTTGTGCTTTGGCTGAATACAACCCATTTTTTTTCTCCATTTCAACTTCACGATTCTCGCCATAATCATCGTAAATTAAATACGGCTTTTCACCAAGATAAGGATTATTATCTGTTTGAATCTCAAATTTGCAGGTTTTAGGCTCAATTTTATATGAATGAGCTTTGAATTGCGGTGTGTAAAATTTTATGGGTGTAATTCGCATATGAAAATTAAATCACATAAATAATATTTTTTGCTTTTTTGCTCAAAAAATGTTATAAAAATTCAAAATTTTCGTTCATTTTTTTATGTTTTTGCTATGATATTAATAGACGTTTAAACAAAGTAAGGAAATTAAGATGATAACAACAAAACTTAAAAACCACAACTGCGGAGAGCTTAATTTAAACAACTTGAACGAAGAAGTTACTCTCTCAGGCTGGGCATCAACTATCCGCGATTTGGGCGGAATTTTATTTGTGGAATTGAGAGACAGAACAGGTTTTTTCCAGCTTGTTGCAAACCCTCAAATTAACCCTCATGTTCACAAAGTATTTGAAAAATTGAGATCAGAATACGTAATCTGTGTAAAAGGCAAAGTTACCAGAAGACCGGAAGAAACTTACAACGAAAAATATGCAACAGGACAGGTTGAAATGTATCCTGAAAGCGTTGAAATTCTTTCTGAAGCTAAGACATTACCTTTTGTTCTTGATGATGAAAACGTATCAGAGGACGTAAGATTAAAATACAGATATTTAGATATCAGACGCGAAAGTATGTTGCATAATTTGACTTTGCGTCATAAAATTTGTCAGGCTGCAAGAAGTTACCTGAACAGCGAAGATTTTTTGGAAGTTGAAACTCCGATTTTGATTAAAACAACTCCCGAAGGTGCCAGAGATTATCTTGTGCCGTCACGTGTTCAGGAAGGTAAATTCTACGCACTACCACAATCACCACAGATTTTTAAACAGTTATTAATGGTTGGCGGTATCGAAAGATATTACCAGATTGCAAAATGTTTCAGAGATGAAGATTTACGTGCTGACAGACAGCCTGAATTTACGCAAATTGACCTTGAAATGTCATTTGTAGAACAGCAGGATGTTATCAAATGCGTAGAAGGCTTGATTGTTGAAACCTTTAAGGCTGCAGGCGTTGAAGTTAAACCTCCGTTCATCCAAATGCCTTGGCAGGAAGCAATGGATAGATACGGTTCTGATAAGCCTGATACTCGTTTCGGATTGGAACTTTTTGATATCGGCGATATAATTCTTGAATCTAATTTTGAAATAGTTAAAAATACTCTTCAAAACGGCGGAATTGTAAGAGGTATTAGAATTCCGGGCGGTGCTAAATTCTCAAGAAAAGATATTGATGATATTACAAAACTTGCGGTTTCATTTGGCGCTAAGGCTTTGGCTAACATAATTTATAACGAAGACGGAACTGCTAAATCTCCTGTATTAAAGTTTGTAACTGAAGAACAGGCAAAACAAATTCAAGAAAGAGCGCAGGCAGAAGCTGGCGACATAATCTTCTTTGTAGCAGACAAGCCAAAACTTGTTTACGATATTATGGGAAGATTGAGATTGTATTTCGGTAAACGTCTTGATTTGATAGATGAGGCAAAACATAATCTTCTTTGGGTTGTAGATTTTCCGATGTTTGAATGGAGTGATGAAGAAGGCAGATTTATGGCAATGCACCATCCGTTCACTTCTCCTTGCCTTGAAGATTTGGATAAATTAGACAGCGGAGATTTGGGTAATGTAAAATCTGTCGCTTACGATATCGTTTACAACGGTACAGAGCTTGGCGGCGGATCTGTCAGAATCCACTCATCCGAAGTTCAAAAGAAAATCTTTAAAGCTCTTGGACTTACAGAAGAAGAAGCTGTTGAAAAATTCGGATTTATGGTTAATGCGCTTCAGTACGGAACTCCTCCACATGCAGGTCTTGCAATCGGGCTTGACAGATTGGTTGCGTTGTTGTGCAGAACCGAAAGTATTCGTGATGTTATCGCATTCCCGAAAAACTCAGGTGCTAAAGATTTGATGAGCGATGCTCCCGGTGAAGCTTCTCTGCAACAGTTAAGAGAACTCCATTTGAAAAGTACAGCTCATAAATCATAAAATTATAATCTGTTTTTGAACTTAAAAAGCTCCCCAATATAAGGGAGCTTTTTTAATGTTGTTATCTGAACAATTAATTAAATAACATAATCGGCAAGTTCGCCTGTTGCGACTTCTACCATGTCTTCTTTTGCTTTTTTATAAGTGTCAAGGATTGCTTTTGTTGAATAATTTTGAGATGTTTCAAACCCAACGTATGCCGAATTACCTCTCATTTCTTTTACCTGAATTAAAAACAAATCATCTTGTTCATCAGGTTCTTTTGTAAGTGTTTTGATTGTTACTATATCATCATTTCCGTTGGTTTCAAGTTTTTTGATTGCTTGTTTCAGAATTTTTTTATCAAAATTATTGTCGTTTGATGCCATATTGTAACTGTAAGTTCCACAGTAATCATCGTCTGAAAGATAAACTTTTGAACCGAATGAAGGGCCGATTTTATTAATCATAAATTTTCTCCTTTTGATTATTGTAAAACTTGTAAATAATTTTTTTGCTGATTTTTTAATTTAATTTTAAATTAAGAAATAAAAAAAGGAGAATTTTAATTTAATTCTCCTTTTATTTTAAATTTTATTGATATTTATTTAAGCGCGCATCCGCACGCGCAAACCTCCGATTTTAAATCGTCGGCCTTGTCGGTTTGCTCCCACGGAACAAAGAAGTCTGTTCTTCCCATATGACCGTAAGCAGCTAACAACTGGTAGAATTTACCGCCGTTTTTAGCAGGAAGTCCGCGTAAATCGAATTTTTTAATGATTGCTGCCGGTCTTAAATCAAAGTGTTTTGAAACAAGTTTAGATATTTCATCATCTGAAATTTTGCCTGTTCCGAAAGTATCAACCATAATTGATACAGGTTCTGCAACACCGATTGCGTAAGCAAGTTCGATTTCGCATTTTTCAGCAAGTCCGGATGCGACAACATTTTTCGCAACGTATCTTGCCGCATAAGCTGCAGATCTGTCAACTTTTGTAGGATCTTTTCCTGAAAATGCGCCGCCGCCGTGACGAGAATATCCGCCGTAGGTGTCAACGATAATTTTACGTCCGGTTAAACCCGCATCTCCCTGCGGGCCGCCAACTACAAATCTTCCTGACGGGTTTACAAGAATCTTTGTTTCGCTGTCAAGTTTGATTTCTTCGTGTGCGAAAACTTCGTCAATTACAAATGATGTAATATCTCTTTTTATAATTTCCTGAACTTTTTCATTATCCGAAATTCCGTTAATTTCAGGATCGTGTTGCGTTGAAATTAATACGGTATGTATTCTTGAAGGTTTGCCGTCTACGTATTCAACAGTAACCTGTGATTTGCCGTCAGGTCTAAGATAATTTAAAATTCCCTGTTTTCTCACTTGCGCTAATCTGTAAGATAATTTATGCGCTAAACTGATTGGTAAAGGCATTAATTCAGGCGTTTCGTTGCAAGCATACCCAAACATTATACCTTGATCCCCTGCGCCAATGTCTTCGGTCTCTGAAATTGAAGTTGCGGCATTGTTTGAACGAGATTCAAGCGCTTTGTTTACGCCTCCTGCGATGTCGCAAGATTGTTCATCAATACTTGTTAATACCGCACAGGTTTTGTAATCAAATCCGCCGCCTTCTCTGCCGATATAACCGATATTCTTTATTGTATTTCTTACAACTGATGGAATATCAACGTAGCAGTCTGCCGTAATCTCACCGCAAACAAGCGCCATACCTGTCGTTACGGTTGTTTCTGCGGCTACACGTGATTGAGGATATTTTGTTAAAAATTCATCCAGAATTGCGTCAGAAATCTGATCGCATACTTTGTCGGGGTGTCCTTCTGTTACTGATTCAGAAGTAAATAAAAAGTTCTTTGGTGTCATTTCAAATTCTCCTTAATTTTTATTTGTTCAGGTTCGTCCAGTCTGATTTTTAATCCGAGAAAACGGGGTTAAATTTCTCAGACTGATTTCTCCGTTCTACCAGCCGGTAAGTTTTTTCATTCCGACCCGGCCTGTTCCATTAAGAAACAGTTTACAACCAAAAATTTTTAAAAGCAAATATTGTATTAATATATATTACGACTTTAGTAATATTTGTTTTGGCTTAACTTCGGTCTTTTAAAATCTTATCGTATAATATTTTTATGGAAAACGAGTTTGAAATTTTTAAAAATGCAGATGATGATATTGATATGAAAAAATCAGTTATTGCATTAGTTGACTGTGATTCGTTTTTTGTGTCTTGTGAGCAGAAGGTTAATCCTGAACTTAAAGGGAAAGCTGTATGTGTTTTATCAGGACATGGTGAGTGTGTTATTTCACGCTCTAGAGAAGCTAAAAAACTTGGTATTCCGATGGGGATTCCGACTTTCAAAATGACTAAGGATATGAAGGAAAAATCTGTTTTAATTACTGCATCTCACGGGTTGTACGGGGAGGTTTCGGATGAAGTTATGAATGTGTTAAAATCTTTCAGCCCGAAAGTTGAGGAGTATTCAATTGATGAAGCTTTTGTCGAACTGACGGGGCTTCAGAGGCTTTATAAGCGTAATTATTTTGAAATAGCAAAGATGATTAGGCAGGAAATTTTGGATAAGGTTGACATTCCTGTTTCAATCGGTGTCAGCACTTCAAAATCCCTTGCAAAACTAGCTTCAGATAAAGCAAAAAATATTGAAGGCGGAATTTTTGTAGTGGGTTCGGCTAAAATTGAAACTCTTTTAAGAAATACTTCGATTGATGAGATTTGGGGAATTGGCAGAAATCTTTCTAGGTTATTCAGGCAAAACGGAGTTTTGACAGCATATGAACTCGTTCAAAAAAGTGATGCTTGGCTTGACAAACAAATCGGAATAAGAGGTTTGGAGATGAAACATGAGCTTTTAGGCCAGACAGTTTCAAGGGTTGATGATACTTTCAAGCCTCCTAAGTCAATTCAGAATACAAGTGCGTTTGGAATTTTTACTTCTGACTTAAATTTTATTAAAAATCAGCTTAATTATCATATTCATACAGCTTGCAAACGTTTGAGAAAACTTAACCTGAAGTGCTCCGGAATTGCTGTAATGCTTCGAACTAAGGTTGAGTTTAAAGTTTATTATGAAAAGATTACGATTCCTCATTCGACTTGTTATGAGTGGGAAATTTCGGATATTGCATTTCAACTTCTTGAAAAAATTTACAATCCGAATATAGTTTACAGAAGTTCAGGGATTATTTTAGATGATTTTATGTCATCGGACGGTGAGCAGATGTTTTTGTTTGCGGATAATCAAAGTATTGAAAAATCCGAAAGGCTTGCAAAAAGTATTGATAAATTAGAAAGCCGATTTGGCAAAAATATTATACAAACAGGATTTATTAAGGAAAAACAAAACTAAAAAGCCTCCTGATATCAGGAGGCTTTTAAAGTTAAGATTTAAAGATTTTTATTCAATAATCCAACCGTTAGTCAGGTCAATTCTGATTGGTTTTAAAAGTTTCATTTCGACCGGCAGATATGGATAAGCTTCAAGCTTTTCTCCTTTAAATACTGCTCTTACAAATTTCATAAACCAATTTCTGTTTTTTCTAACTTCTACAGCGCCTTTTAAATCGGCAGTTTGGTCACTTGGAGTTACAATAATGCTGTTATCTAAAATAAGAACACCGTTTCTTACAAACCACTTACCTTTTCTGACATCAAGAAGCTGACCTTTCAAATTTGAATCTTTGTATAGAAGAATGTAGTTTTCTTTTGTTACCAAATTCACGGGTATAATTGCTTCATAAAGATCTCCGGAATTGTTTTTCTGTGAACTTGCAGCTTGTTTAAGGTTTACAGGGAATACTGCTCCTGCAGGAATGGTTCCGATTGAACCTTGAACAGTAGCTCCATCTATTATGTAACCTTCACCTTTCTTTTTACTCATTGCCTGGGCAAGTTTTGCGTTCGGATTAAGTCTTGCTTCTTCTATCATTCTGTATAAAATTGCAGCGGCTTCTGCTCTTGTTGCAGGGCGTGTCGCTTCAATTTTTTTTGAATTTTCTGAAGGAATTGTGACAAGCATATTTAAAATTTCAGCTTTCCCTGCAGGAATTATGAAGCTTGTCGGGATCTGGTTTAAATCACTATAATCTTTTAAAACCTCAAGGGCTTTAACATCTGAAATATTTTGAGTTGTTAGAGCGTTAACTGCCATTGTTATAGATTCTGCTCTTGATACGCTGTCATCAGGTCTGAAAGTTTGGGAAGCTGCGTCATATTTTATTAAGTCAAAATAAAGTGCTTTTTGTATTGCGCCGTAACCCCAGTAATCAGGAGTTATATCAGTAAATTTGACAGGTTGTGCGACACTTATATCTTCTTGTCCTAAAGCCTTTATTGCCATACTTGCAAATTCAGCTCTTGTTACGTTTTCGTCCGGCATAAATACTCCGCTTGGGTAGCCGACGATAATTCCGCGTTCGCTTAGTTCTGTAATCTGTTTTGCTGCCCAATGGTCTGAGCTTACGTCAGGAAATGCAAATGCACACCCTGCTGATATAATTACAGCAAGAGATGATAACATTAAACGCATTATATTTTTCATACTCTTCTCCTATTAATAATCCTTTACTCTTTCATAATACACTTAAATTGAACGCTGTTCAACAACTTTTTTAAGGAATGTTAATTTTTTCTATTCAGATGGCAATATTTCAAATTTCTGCTCTTTAAACATTCAGGAAGGACTCTTAATTATGATAAATAATCTGACTTTTACCCCTTATGTAAAAAATAATTTTAATATTCAAAATGTCAAATCGAAAAAACAAAATCCGAGTTTTTGCGGAATCCAAACTCTTACTCACACTAATATCGGCATGTGTGCTGACGGTTACATCGGCAAAATCAGAGTAAGACTTGCCGAAGGTGGCGAAGCTTTTTTAAATGTTTTTAAAGGTAAAGGCTGCGATTGTGAAGAATATAAAATTATGGACGATTTCAGTAACTTGATTGGGGAAGCTCAGATTAAGATTAAAAAAATTGTTAATTATGACACTTTCGAACATAAAACCAACCCTAGTCACGTGTTTGTTGATAATTTGAGAAATTATTCAACACCCGGAACTCCTTACCATAACAGCAAACTTGTTTATTATAAGGATATCGGCACAAGACTTTTGCAGATAGCTCAAAGACGTAGTGACGAAGCTGAATGCTTCGGTAATATTAAACTTATCTCCAAAAATGAATCTAAACCTTTTTATAAAAACGTTATTCATATGCGTGAAGAAAATACTTTTTCCGGCAATTCTCCTCTGAGAATGTGGGGAAATCCAAATTTGATGTTTCTTCCGCCGGAATGGAAAGAACCCTTATCACGTTTGCAAGGCGGTTTGTAGTATTAATTAACTACAATTTTTGTAAAAAATTATTTATTAAGCATTTTTCGAATTTGGTTAGCTGTATAGCTAAGTTCAAACCGAATATCCTTGTATTCGCTATTTAAATATTTTGCAAATTGGTTATCATATATTGAAGGTTCTTTTAAAAATTTAAAAAAGCCTTTCTTCGGAATCTGTTCCAGTTCTCCGTGAGTTGTCTGAATATAATTTTTTGTATGCTGTTTTGCAAAATTTTTTATAATATCTCTTTGATGGATAAGCCTCGTTGTAATTTCTTCCATTTTTTTTTGTTGTGAGGCGTATTCCAAAATTCGGGTGATTGCATGTATCTTTTATCTTGGGGGACAATTTTCATAATCTTCTCTTTAAAATTTAAACTAATTCCATTTTCTATTATAATAATACTATGAAAAAATTTTTTTTAAACGAAATTTTTAATCAAAAAGACGAATTAAAAGCCAAAAATAATATGCGGTTTTATAAAACAGGCAAAGGGCAATACGCTGAGGGAGATATTTTTTTAGGGCTTACTTACCCGCAAATTCGTTCGATTGTGAAAAAATATTATAAAGAATTGTGCCTTGAAGATATTGAAGATTTTTTGAATAATAAATACCATGAAATTAGGGCTGGAGCTCTTTTGGCTGCTGTTTTGAAATATAAAAACGGGAGCGAAAAAGAAAAAACTGATATTTATAATCTTTATATTAAAAATGCGGAGAAGATAAATAATTGGGATTTAGTCGACAATTCGGCTCCCTATATTGCGGGTGATTACGCTTTTAACTTCAACAGAAAAGAAGATTTGTTATCTCTTGCTCGTTCCGGCAATTTGTGGCAGGAAAGAATTAGTATTGTTTCAACTTTGTATTTTATAAAGCAGGGTGAATTGGATTTGACTTTTGATTTAAGTAAGCATTTTATTCTGCATAAACACGATTTAATTCAAAAGGCTTCAGGTTGGATGCTTCGAGAAGCGGGCAAAAAAGACCAAAACAAACTTGAAGAATTTTTGCTGCAGAATATTTCTCATTTACCAAGAACCACTTTAAGGTATGCAATAGAAAGATTTTCTGAAGAAAAGCGCAAAATTTATCTTAATATGAAATAACAATTATTTAATCTTCGCAACAAAAAAAGACTTCCAATTCGGAAATCTTTTAAAATGGTGGGCAGGGGTTGATTGTCTTGGTCGCTCGCGTATAACGGGAATTCCGAATTTTGTTGCGATATTTCATATCTTACAAAATTCTCCAGCCTCAGCTCGCTCCCGCTAGAACCACCGGGGGTGTTTCTCATCTCACCCCTG
>CASFTJ010000021.1 GCA_949297715.1 uncultured bacterium
CGGCTTCAATCTTGAGCTTTGCAAATTATTAGCGAACGTAAGCGTGTCGATGGTTTTGAGGCACTTTTTCCATAAAAAGTGCCCCGTCCGGAGGACTTTATTAAATATATGAAAGCAATCACCATCTGCGCAAGACACGCCGGAGGCTTGATTAATTTATTTTTTGGTGCGTCAAACAACACTCCTCAATAACTATCGTTGAAGAATATCCCAATACTTTTTATCATTTAATGCTTTATTTGTACAAGCTATTCCATTATATCTGTTATTTGATGTTTTTGAACAATATGCATCCTCACTATAATGTGTCCCTTGCATACCCATTGGAGCCAATCTCCCATCATCCATCAATTGAAATGTAAAAAGATCATGCCCCCATATATTTGGAGCTTTTTTTATCCCATTTACATCTACAGATATATACAATATACCCGGATCCCAATTTTCAATAAATATTATTGAACCATCCATAAGAACAAATTGTCCATTGTTCAAATAGGTGTTATCAATTTGAAACTTTTTATTAAATGTTTTGTAATGATCTGTATAACGTTGATTAGAATCATTCAATTGCTCTGTTAAACAAAATTCCGCTGCATTTTCTTTATCCGTAACATCTGTTGAACCATAGCCACAATCTATCAATACTTTAAATTGTTTCATATAAATATCTTTAAATTCCTGAGCCGCATAAAGCTTAGGTGAAGGCGGAACTCCTGCATTTTCAGCTTGAAGCTTCAAAAGTGCCTGTTGCATTACTGAGTAATTTTTTTTCAATGCCGTTTCTAATTCAGCTTTTTGATGACGACTTATTAATGAAGGCAAAGTCATAGCGGCAACTACACCTATAATTCCAATGGTTATTAATACTTCAGCCATTGTAAATGCAATTTGTTTCATAATTCCCTCTAATAAACATCCTTTTAATTTATATTATTATTATTTTAACTTGTAAACTCAAAATATACAAGTCATTATAAATTATAGTATTTTTTTGATAAAAAATTTAAAATCCTCAATCAAATAGCTAAAAAACAAAATTTAAATTATTGTTAATATTCTTAATATATAATCTAAAAAATAAGAAAGCCATTTTTAAACAGCTTTCTTATTCTCAATTTTAGTATTTACAACTTTAACTATATATTCATAGCTCTTAAAATATCCGTCATATCCGACGTTGTCTTTTTAACATCCGCATTTGAATATTTAATGGCATTATCAGGATCCTTCAAACCGTTTCCTGTCAAAATACAAACGATTTTAGAACCTTCTTTAATCTGATCTTTAACCTTGATTAGTCCTGCAACTGAAGCCGCACTTGCCGGTTCTGCCAAAACTCCCTCAGTTGAGGCAATAAGTTTGTAAGCTTTTACGATTTCCTCATCTGTTACAAAGTTAATCATACCACCGCTTTCATCACGGGCAGCTTCTGCAAATTTCCAGCTTGCAGGATTTCCGATTCTGATTGCAGTCGCTAAAGTTTCGGGTTTCAAAATTCTTTCACCTTTGACTATTGCAGCGGCACCCTCTGCTTCAAATCCCATCATTTTCGGTAGAGCTTGGATTTTACCCAAATTGTACCATTCTTTATAACCCTTCCAGTAGGCGGTTATATTTCCTGCATTTCCAACAGGTATAAAGTGATAATCAGGCGCTTGCCCCAGTGAATTTATAATCTCAAATGCACCTGTTTTTTGACCTTCAATTCTGTACGGGTTAACCGAATTTACGAGAGTTATCGGGTATTCATCGGCAATTTTTCTGACTAATTCAAGCGCTTCATCAAAATTACCCTGAATTGCAATAATTTCTGCCCCGTACATCATCGCTTGAGATAATTTGCCAAGTGCAATGTAACCGTCCGGAATTAAAACAAAAGTTCTCATGCCGGCCTTTGCACCGTATGCAGCAGCGGAAGCTGAGGTGTTTCCTGTTGATGCGCAAATTATTGCACCTGCGCCATCCTCTTTTGCTTTTGAAACTGCCATTGTCATACCGCGGTCTTTAAAGCTTCCTGTAGGGTTGCAGCCTTCAAATTTTAAATAAATTTCAGCGTCAAGTCTGATTTTTTTTGCCAAATTTTCTGCCTTGATTAAAGGAGTGTTTCCCTCATTCAACGTAACTACAGGGGTTTTGTCGCTTACGGGCAAATATTCTCTGAATGTATTTATTAATCCTTGATAGTATTTTTTTTCAGTCATCATATCTTAATATCCTCTTATACCTGAACTCTTATCAGGCTGTTAACTTTATTGATAAACTTGTCTTTTTCAAAAGCGTCAACTGCTCTTCGCATATTTTTTTCCAAAGCCAATTCGGTAATTACGGTAATATTTGCCGTATTATCTTCATCAACACCTCTTTGCACAATACTTTGAAGGCTTATGTCATTATCTGCGCAAATTCTGCCGATTGTACCGATTACACCTTTATTGTTTTTGGCATTTATCGAAAGGTAATATTTATTCATTGTATCTTTAATATTGATACACTTTGCAGTTTCTTCATGCCTGCATCTCATCATCGGTAAAAGATAATCCGTTTTACCAAGTTCTGCAACTATTGCCAAAATATCACCCACAACAGAGCTTGCTGTCGGAAATTCTCCGGCTCCGGGGCCTGACAGGGTAATGTCGCCTATCGGATGCCCTGAGAGGCTTACGGCATTTGTTACATAATCAATATGCGCCAATGTAGATTTTTTCGAAATCAACATCGGATGAACTCTTACATCGGCTTTCCCGTCATCATTCATTGTGGCTGAAGCTATTAGCTTTATTTTATACCCTAAATCGTTTGCAGCATGCATATCCTGCGCACGAATTTTAGTAATCCCTTCACGATAGACATTGTCTAACTTAATCCGTTTTCTGAATGCAATTGTTGCAAGGGTTGTGACTTTATATGCCGCATCAAACCCTTCAACGTCACCCGTAGGATCCGTTTCAGCGTAACCCAATCCTTGAGCTTCTTTTAATACATCCTCATAAGATGCGCCCTGAACATCCATTTTTGTCAGAATGTAATTGGTTGTGCCGTTTAAAATTGCTTCAATCTTATTAATCTTATTGCCTGCCATAATTGTCTTAATAGGCATTATTAAAGGAATCCCGCCTGCAATTGCGGCTTCGTATAGAACTACTTTATTATATTTTTCTGCGTAATTAAAAAGTTCCTCACCGTGTTTTGCCAGAAGCTCTTTGTTTGCAGTAACTATATGTTTACCATTCTTTATCGCCGTCTTTATCAAATCAAATGCCGGCTGAACTCCGCCTATAAGTTCACAGACAATATCAATCTCAGAATCCGTCGCAACTTCGTAACTGTCTTCTGTCAAAATTGATTTATCTAAATTCTCAATATTGCGGGGTTTATTAATATTTTTTACCCCAATTTTTGTAATTTCTATATCTTCATAAGGCATCAAAGTCTTGTAAACACCTGTCCCGACTGTGCCTAATCCGATTAACCCGATTTTAATTTTCTTCTTTTCCATAAGAAAATTTTAGCACAAAAATAATAAAAGCCTAATGTGCTATTGCTCGTTTAATCTTTGCTATTAATTTCAGCAAAAACTTTTTGAAAGTAAAACGATATTCTTCAGGAATCTCTATTTCTTTACGGCTTACAAACATATCCGTTTCCTGTTTTTTGTCAAAAATACTTTCATCAAGTAAAAATTTCTTTTCTTTTTCTTCTTCCTGTCTTTCGCGCTGCATATAACCGAGATTACCGCCTCCGCCGTCATTGTTCATATTGGCGGCTTCTCTGATTACAGGCTTGACGCTCAGTACGTTTGCATCGAAACTCATTTTTCCACCTAAGTTTACGATTTTTCGAATATCCTTATAGGATTTAATCCGAACTTTCGCAGTCCTTTCTTTTTTCCCTTATATATATAAAGTATTTTTCATAAAGAAATGTTACAATTTGGGGAATTTTGTTACTTTTCTTCACAATTCTTTATCGGCGGTAAGTTGAATTTTATTATATTTAATAAGCTGCATTCTCTTTTTGTACTGTGATATCTGATTTTTACCAGCGTTAATCCTAAAAATTTATACTTCTTTACAGGTCTATAATAGTTTGGTAATGCAAGATTTTTGGATTTAAAAAATTCCAACATCCTTTCTCTTACGTGAACGTAATCATTTTTTAACTTTTGCGATTTCATTCTTAATATTGAACCTGCATTATCCCTTTGATAATAGTATTTTACATTAGGAACTGTTACCATTTTTTTAAGATAATACAAAGCTTCAACCATAAAACAAATATCTTCGTAATATACACCCGGTTCAAATGTTAAATTTAATTTTCTTATCCCGGAAGTTCTGTATATCTTATTCCATACATCACCAACATTAGGAATATTACATAAATAATACTTTTTATATGTCTCCTCCGCTAATTCTTCGGATTTGTATTGATACTTATAACTCTGTCTGCCATACTTGCGAATAATTTTTACGTCACCTACCGCAATATCCGCATCATATTTTTTTGCTGTTTCGTATAATTTTTCGTAAAAATTTAAATCTATCCAATCATCTGAATCTATAAATCCGATATATTCACCTTGTGCAAGCTCTATACCCCTATTTCTGGAAATTGACGGGCCTGAATTTTCTTGATTTATTACTTTTATTCTTGAATCTTTTTGAGCATATTCCTCCAAAATTTGAAGGCTGTTATCAGGAGAACCGTCATTTATACAGATTATTTCAATATCTTTTAATGTCTGATTAATTAAGCTGTCCAAACACCGCGGTAAAAATTTCTCGACTTTATAAACCGGAACTATTACACTAACTTTTGGCATTCCTCACCTCTGGATATTATTATCACTACAAATTCTATATTAGAGTGAATATATTGTCAAACAATCAAATCTATAAAATACAATAAATTTCATATAATTTACAATTTATCATTTTAGTGAAATAATTTCTTTATGCAGCAGCTTTTTGCCAAAACAGCAGATAATGTCAAAATTGCATTTAATTTATATAACACAGGGCATAAAAGTGTTGTAATAATTTGTCCTGGATGGTTTATGACCAAAGACAGCAAGGCTTTTTCAAAACTTGCCGAAGATTTATCCGAAAAATACGATGTTATCGCAATGGATTTCAGAGGACATGGGAAAAGCGGAGGGCTATATACATTTACCTCTAAAGAGCTTTTGGATCTTGATACCGTTGTAGAATTTGCAAGAAAAAATTACGAGAAAATAAACCTTGCAGGATTTTCACTTGGAGGAGCTGTTGTATTAATTTACGGGGCGCAAAATTTTGATATTAACAGGATTATCGCAGTATCTGCGCCAAGTGATTTCTACAAAATTGAAAACAAAATGTGGCATCCGAACGCTTGGATTCCGACATTTAAAAAATTTGAACCTAAAAGATGGGTTTCCGTAAGACCTTCTCCTGTAATAAGAAAAAAAATTAAACCTCTTGATATTGCGGATAAAATTAAAGCACCGACACTTTTTGTTGCCGGAAACGAAGACGTAACCGTTTGCCCGTGGCATACTAAAAAACTTTACGAAAAAGCTACCTGCCCTAAAAAACTTGAAATTTTTGAAAACGGAATTCATGCAGAAGATTTATTCCTGAACGAACCCGAAAGATTTTTGAACCTTTGTTTCAATTGGCTTGAAAAAGATTTTGATTAAATTTGCGTGTAATCATCAAACTTTAATACAGACTGGGTTTTAAATCCTATCTCAAATAAATCACGTTTACGAATTGCTGAGGTTAAATCGGGGTAATAATCCGGAGTATTTGGAGTAATCAAAAATTCAGCAATGTTATATTTTTCATCATAGTTAATTTTAACTTTTTTAATAAGCGACAAATGCGCTCTGTCTAATCCGTCGGCAAGCCTTAAAATTCCGCCAAGACGCTTAACGATTTTACGTTCTTTTTTATCAAAATCAGAATAAATTTCATGCTTTTCTTTGTCAGGCAAACTTCCCCTATGATATCTGCAAATACATGCCGCAAGTTCCGTTTCTCTTTTTGTGAACCCATCCAAGCCGTATTCTAAAACAAGCTTTTGACTATGTTTGTTATGATTTTTGCAGTCAACATAATAACCGATATCATGCAAAAGTGCTGCCGCCTCAAGAAGTTTCCTTTCTGAAGATGACATTTCATAAATCTTGCTTGATGTTTCATCAAAAATCATCATTGCAATCTTTCTGACCTCAAAAGGATGAGCTGTACTATTTGAAAACTTTTCCAGTAATTCTTCCGCTGATAACCTCATATCTGAATTTTATCAAAAACATGGCAACCGTTCAAATTTTATGGTATAATATTTCAAGAGAAGGAATTTTTTATGGACAATTTTCAGGGACAGGGTTTTGATTTATCACCGGAACTTCTGGATCAAATTCAGGGAAATATAGAAGAAATTATAAAAAGTTTTCCGATTTCGGAAAGCAATAAAAAAGATATCCTTAAAAAAATCAATTTTATGTACTCTCAAACCAGATATATGTCAGTGACTGATGCCTTGACAGGAATTTTTAACCGCAGACATTTTGAAACAACACTTGACAGAGAATTTTTGAGAGCCAAAAGATATTCAAATGATTTAAGCCTTGCAGTTTTTGATATTGATTATTTTAAAAAAATAAACGATACTTACGGACATCTTTGCGGGGATTACGTATTAAAAGAAATTGCATATATTGCGCTTGAAACCTTCAGAAAAACCGACATCATTTTCAGATACGGCGGAGAAGAATTTGTCGTTATCTTAACCGAAACTCCGCTTGATAAAGCAATTATTCCGCTTGAACGTTTTAGAAAAGCTGTTGAAACTTATCCGTTCTTTTACGACAATAACGGTTTTAAAGTTACCGTAAGTATCGGCATAGAAACTTTAAACCCTGAAATTTATGTATCTTCAGATTTGTTTTCAAACGCAGATAAAGCATTATACAAGGCAAAACAAGATGGCAGAAACCGTATTGTTACAAGCTTAAATCTTTAATTTTTATTCTTTAAACTGATCTAAAAGCATATTATGTTCTTCAAGATATTTAAGCCAAGCTTGTTTTTCAGGCGGGACATCAGCACGGGTTTTACCATCCAGAATTGTTTCATCACCCTCAACCCCGTTTATTTCATCCATAATTTTATCGTGGAAAGTTGTAACATCAATTGACCAGTCCTCACTATCAAAATTCTTGCCGGTTGCTTTTTCAATAATATCAATATAATCCACAATCTGCTGTACAGTCATATTAGCCGTTTTTTCGAATTGTTCTTTTTTGGCGGAATTTTCAGGTTTTAACAATTCTCTAAAATCCGAAGCTTTCATATCACGAACAGCTTGCCACTCAGCCTGATATTTCGCATAATCTTCCAAAGACATGGCATTTGTTACGTCTTTTGGAAACGCCTTAAACGCAGCCCAAGCAAGCCTGTTTTTGACTTCATAAGCACTATTTTCATCACCTTCTTGAATTAAGGATTTAAATATAAGAGCACATGCATTTTTAGGGGCCATAGGCGGTTTTGAAATATCCCCGCCGCAGCAGGAATCTGCCTGCTCCGGAGTCACCAGACGGGTATAAGCATCAAGATTTAATCTTTCATATAAGGAATTATCCTTAAATAACCACCTGTTTGCCTGAACTTTCATCACCTCATAAAGAAGCTGTGTTTCTTCATCACTAAGTTCTTTTCCAAATTGTTTTTTAATTCCCGCCTTAATTCCGATCATCGGATCTTCATTTTCAATCCAGCGTTTACACCAATCTTCAAAATTATCGCTCTTATAATCAGGAATTTCTTTTAAATTATATTTCTTTGCGAATTGTTCAGGTGTTAAATCACCATCCAAATGTCCTCCGTTATCATTATGATTTTTCCAGATGGCTTCTTCAATATTATTTCTAACCCCGTTACGATCAGCATCAATTCGCATCCATTTATTTACATTACGTTCGGCTTTAAAAATAGCCTCGCTCATTGCATTCAAATCATCTCCGCTATACCCTGCCGCAAGTAATTCCTCATACGAAATTTTTCCGTTCTTATCTTTGTCAAGCTTCATAAAAAGACTTTCATTTGTCTTTTTTAATTCAGAATTTGTTGTCTGGCGGGCAGAACTGGTTTGAGAATGAGTGCCATTTAGCGAATTAATTTCCGTCATAGTTTATACTTCCTCTCTATTTGTTTTATTATACCATTTTTCTTGTTTCATTACCTGCAATATCAAAAATACTTGTATCCATTGGAATTTCTGGGGTTGAAACCGCTTTGTCAGTCTTTTTGTCTTTTGAATTATCAGTTTCACTAATTCCTGCTGCAGCATTTACTGTAATTCTCTGGTTTTTAGGCAGCATATTAGTAAAACTTTTGCCTTCTTTTTCAGCTACAAAAACAGATAATTCACTTGCAAAACTACCGTTATAAGATGCGATATTCGAAAGCGAAACCGTATCACTCCCGTCAAAATCGGTTCTGCCGTTCATCAAAGCAATCATATCTTTTGGATTAAATCCCGGAAATTGCCCGTAAATATCTCCGACAGTTATTGACATATATCCTCCTTTAATCTGTATATATATGTATATAAAGTATTTTGATAACAAAAAATTGCGCACACCACACCACACCACACCACACCACACCACACCACACCACACCACACCACACCACACCACACCACACCACACCACACCACACCACACCACACCACACCACACCACACCACACCACACCACACCACACCACACCACACCACACCACACCACACCACACCACACCACAGAGTATAATTGAATTTCAGCCTATTTTAAACCGACTTCATAAATCGTTACACTTAGTTACATTATTAAAACAAAACTAAATTCACATAAACAATAAACTAAACTAATCAATATTTTTTTTGTTGTATAATTTTCTTATAATGTAAACAATTATAGAGGGATTAATTATGCTAACCGGAAATGAAATTCGCAAATTATATTTGAATTATTTTAAAGATAAACACCAGCACACGGTTGTAGAGAGTTCAAGCCTTGTACCTGACAACCCGACGGTGCTTTTGACAACAGCTGGAATGCTGCAGTTTTTACCGATATTTTTAGGGATAGTAAAATCACCTTATGATCCAGCCAGAGCAACCTCTTGCCAAAAATGTGCAAGAGCAGGCGGAAAAGACAGTGATATCGAAAATGTCGGACGTACTCCAAGACATCATACATTCTTTGAAATGTTAGGGAATTTCTCTTTCGGCGATTATTACAAAAAAGAAATTATCCCCTGGGCTTGGGAATTTGTAACCGAAGTTTTGAAATTGGATAAAAACCGCTTATGGATTACGATATTTGAAACAGATGACGAGGCTTACGAAATCTGGAGAAATGTCGGAGTTCCGGCAGAAAGAATCAAACGCAAAGGTAAAAAAGACAACTTCTGGGGCCCTCCTGGAGCCTCAGGTTCTTGCGGCCCTTGCTCTGAAATTCACTACGACCTTGGGGAACAATACAAATGCAACGACCCTAGAGGCTGCGGAATTGACACTTGTGAATGCGACCGCTGGGTTGAAATATGGAATTTAGTATTCACCGAGCTTTATCAGGACGAAGAAGGCAACCAGTCACCGCTTGAAAGCAAAAACGTCGATACAGGTATGGGATTGGAAAGAATTACAATGGTTTGTCAGGGGGTTGCTTCAACTTTTGAAACAGACCTTTTAAGACCAATTTTAAATAAAGTTTGTGAAATGTCAGGAGTACCGTATAAAAAATCTGAAAAAACGGATATTTCTTTACGCATAATCACAGACCACGCAAGATGCGTAACTTTCCTTATTTCTGACGGCGTAATCCCCGGAAATGAAGGCAGAAGCTATGTATTAAGAATGATTTTAAGACGTGCCCTAAGACATGGCAAAATTTTGGGAATGGATTTGCCGTTCTTATACAAACTTGTCGATACAGTAATCGAAAATTACGGAGAAGCTTATCCTGACTTAATCAAAAACAGAGCCAAAATTATTGACACGATTAAAAGAGAAGAAGAACGCTTTAACAAAACTCTTGACAGAGGCTACAAACTTCTTGAAGAATTTATCGCTAATAAAAAAGATATTGACGGAGAAAATGCATTCAGACTTTACGATACTTTCGGCTTCCCGCTTGAACTTACAAAAGAAATTGCCGCAGAAAACGGTTTAAAAGTAGATGAAGCAGGCTACAAAGCTTCCATGCAGGAGCAAAAAGAACGTGCAAAAGCCGCAACCGCAAAACTTTCGGTAACAGGCGATATGAAATATGCCAAAATCGAAGATGAAGTCGGCTCAACTGAATTTTTGGGCTACAGCGAAAATGAGGCAGACGCTAAAATTCTTGCAACAGTAGAAGGTGACGGATATGTTGATATTGTCTTAGACAAAACTCCCTTTTACGCAGAATGCGGCGGACAGACAGGCGACAGCGGTATTATAGAAAATGACAATATGAAAGCCGAAGTTTTGACAACATTTAAAGTCAACAAGCTCTTTGTACACCGTTCAAAACTAATTAACGGTGAAATTACAATTGGTGAACAAGTTAAAGCTTCAATTGACGTTCCCCGCCGAGAAGAAATAAGACTTCATCATACATCAGCCCATCTTTTGCAGGCAGCTTTGATAAAAGTCTTAGGCGATGAAGTTCATCAGGCAGGTTCTCAGGTCGAAGAAAACAGAATGCGTTTCGACTTCACCTTCAACCGCGCAATGACTCCTGAAGAAATCTTCAAGGTCGAAGAAATAATGAATAACTGGATTGCAAAAGGTTACAACGTTGAAACTGAAGTTATGGACATTGAAAAAGCCAAACTTACCGGAGCAACAGCACTCTTTGGCGAAAAATATGATGATATAGTAAGAGTTGTTTCAATTACTGACGGTAAAACCTGTATATCAAAAGAATTCTGCGCAGGAACTCATGCCAGAAACATTCGCGACTTACGACTTGTCAAAATCGTAACTGAAGGCGCAATTTCAGCAGGAACTCGCCGTATCGAACTTGTTGTTTCTAAATCGGCATTTGCATTTATGAATGCAAAAGTCAAAGAAATGGACAGACTTTCACTTATGTTCAAAGCACACTATGACGAAGTAGTTGAACGTGTTGAAAAATTAGCGGAAGACAACAAAGAACTTTCAAAGAAAATCGAAAAATTGGAAGAAGAAAATGCAAGAGCGAAATTCGCTACATTTGCCTCAAAAGCTCAAGACATCGAAGGCGGCAAGCTGTTTATATCAAAAATCGAAGATGTTACACCGCTTGGCGCTAAAATCGGGCTTGAATTTTTATCAAACAAATTCGGTGAAAGCGTTATCGTCCTTGCAAACTCCAAAACTGTTCTTGCAAAAGTTTCAGACGGTTTTGTTAAAAAAGGCATTAATGCCGGAAAAATTGTCGGTGAAATTGCAAAAGCAACAGGCGCAAACGGCGGCGGCAGACCGAATTTTGCACAAGGCGGCGTTAAAGACCCGACAAAACTTGATGAAATCCTATCAAAAATTGAAAATGAGTTGACTAATACAAAAATAGAAGCATAAAAAAAGGCGGGATTTTTCAATCCCGCCTTTTTTACTTTTTTAAATCTAAACCTTAAGCTGCCATCAAATCAAGATTTACTGATACAAAATCTAATGTAATATCTTGGAAATCCATATTAATTTCAGGCATATCCATATTTATATCAACAAATTGGAAATTAGCTAAGCCATTATCAATAACATTATTACGGCATTCACCTTTTACTGCTGTGTGCTTAAAGCAACGTTCTAAAAATTCAATTACCCCAACAATTGTAATTTTTTTGTTCAAAAACTCGTTCATAATTTTTACCTCTTTCTCTTGCATCTGATGTATATATAAAGTATTTCTAAAATAAATAATTGCTTTTTTAAAGGCGTTTTGTTACATAACTTTACAATCTTTAGGCAAATTCAAGCTATAATAGGAATATAAGGAGATAAAAATGACAGTATTAAAAATAGAACAGCTTCCAAATAACAAAACCCTGCCTGAATATAAAACCGAAGGGGCTGCCGGAATGGATCTTGCAGCGGCGATTGAAGAACCGCTGACTCTTAACCCGCTTGAAAGAACATTAATTCCTACAGGGATTAAGATTGAACTTGAGCACGGATTTGAAGCACAAATAAGACCGCGCTCGGGGCTTTCAATTAAGCACGGGATTACTCTTATCAATTGTGTCGGGACAATTGACGAGGATTATAGAGGTGAAGTTTGTGTTCCTGTCGTAAATCTTTCAAATGAACCTTATACCATTATGCCTGAAGAAAGAATTGCACAAATGGTTATCGCAAAAGTTGAGCGTGCCGAAATTAAAGTTGCAATAGCTTTAACCGCAACACAAAGAGGTGAAGGCGGTTTTGGCTCTACCGGCAAAAATTAACCCTATTTGCTTGACTTAAATACTGACAAATCTTCAAGCCCTTTGCCAAAATTTGCCTGTACTATTGTGTCAAAAACGTTGTAATTTTCTTGTTTCTCTCCTCTGCCTGACTGGTTTTTCCAGTAATTCTCCGGCAATTCCGGTGTGCCTTTGTTGTTTGAATAATCCGAATACAAATCTGCCATTTTTTATCCTTTATTTACCTATCTTTTATCGGCTTTTAAATTAAAAACTTAATACTTTTAGCGATTATTTTTACAAATTTTAATTATTCTCTTTTTATTGTTAAGAGCATATCGTTTGGAATAAAAAAGTTTTTTATTCCGTAATTTGCATTGACAAAGCAAAATTCAAGCGATTCATTCGGCGCTATATCTATTGAATCAAAAGGAATACTCATATCAATAATATTTTTGTAGCAATATTTAATCTCCTTTGCAGATTGAAGAACCCACAGATTATTCGGAATTGACTTTATAAGTCGGACAAATTGGATTTTACCTCTTGATGCTGCAATCTGAAGTTCATTATGAAATTTTTCTTTTGAAATCGGCAGCACACTCTCAGTTTTACTTATTAACCTCACAGGGGAAAGTGATTGTTTTCTGTCGGCATTACGGGTATAAACATAAATCTGATATGCTTTATCTGACAAATCGGGATTGTTTTGAACATAATCATTAATATAAAATCTTAAATACAAATTATCTTTATCATACCCAAAACAAATTTTGTCAAAAAACTTTGATTCACTTAACAAAGGCCCATCGGGAATATCAATACATCCTGCATTAAGCCATGAATCATCATTCCCCGCAATTCCTGTGAGGACTGGCGTAATTTCACCTTTAGGATATCTTGAAGGCTTTGCAATAGCTGAAATTAGGGGGGTATTAAGATACTCCGGAGGGGTTAAATCCAAAACCGTATAAATATTTTTCAAATGTTCTCTAAACAAATAATCAAATATATTATCCCGTCCTGAATCGTTTGGCTCTCCATACCACCAAAACCAGTCGCTTCCTTCACAGATAAAAAGTTCTTTTAAAGCACTGTTAATATTATTATCAAGAGGATTTGCTTTAACATATTTTGAAAAATCATCTCTTGTTTGTTTTAAATAAGTCCAAGCCAAATTTTTCAGCGGCTCGTCAATCCAGAATTTGAAATTTCGATTAATCCAAGAACCTGAATATATTTTTTTAAGAGGTTTGCTGCTTTTTTCTTTTTGCAGATAATCACTTATTAAAACTGTTTCAAGCGATTTATCCTCCTCAATTAATTTATAAAGCGTTTTTAAAAATACAAATCCGTTTTGAGGATAATTTTCCCAGCAATTCTCCCCGTCCATTGCAATTGTAAGCAAATGCTCCTCATCAGGGGACGTCAAAAGCTTGCTTTGAATAACTTTTATTCGGTCATAAAGGTCATTTGCCGCAAGTTCAGCGTCATGGTTCGGATATTCAAAACTTATCAAATTCGGGATTACACCGTCCCTGAAAATCATTTTTAACCCGTTTTTATACTCATAAGATTTCAAAAGATGATAAGGATCTTCCAAATACCCCTTAAAATCCCTTACAAACTCAAAACCTATACTGTTAGAAAGAATTCCCTCATCGGAAATTGACCACTCAACCCCTATAGATTTCAGCATATCAAGAGTTTTAGGGCTTACACAATGCTCTGACGGCCAAATTCCTTTCGGGCGTTTGCCAAAAACTTCTTCGATCCTGTCAAGCGCAAGCTCTGTCTGCAGTTTTGCATCCAAACCCGCTTTCAAATCTATCGGCAAATCCTCCGTAAATGATTTTTTAATTCCGTTTATATCAAGCAATATCGGCAGTATCGGATGATAATAGGGGCTTGTCGTAATCTCAATTCTGTCTTTTTTTAAATATTTTTTGTACTCAGGTATAATCTTTCTTATAATATCCCTTTGGATTTCAATTATTTTAATCCTATCTTCAAGTGTATACCCTTTTCCCTTCTTAAAAAGTTTGCGAAGTTCAGG
The DNA here is from genome assembly GCA_949297715.1 of uncultured bacterium. GTDB lineage: Bacteria > Cyanobacteriota > Vampirovibrionia > Gastranaerophilales > Gastranaerophilaceae > Scatenecus. The sequence continues at coordinate 14,464 of CASFTJ010000021.1, forward strand.
ATACTTATTTTTATAAGAAACATCAAACCAAGCAAGATTAAAAAGAGCAAGCAAATCCGAATATTCCTGCTCATTAAACAAATCAAGCGTATATTCCGAATTTGAAATTCTTTTCTGGTAAAGCCTGTTATATTCTTCAAACGGGAAAATCATCGTTTGATAATTTGCATCAAAAAAGTTGTTTATAACAAATTCTTTATCATCGTCGGTTAAATCCTTGGCATCTTTTATCGTAATTCTTGAATGTAAATCGTGAAAACCCTTTTCACCATAATCAACCAACGCATCCAACAAAACCGGAACTATATTAAAATTAAGTTTTATCTTCTTAAACTTGTCTAAAATCGTAACCATTTCAAGGTAATCTTTAACCGCATGGAGCCTCACCCACGGCATCAGATAATCCCCGTCTAAAGTAAGCTGGTAGACCGGCTGGTGCATATGCCAGTAAAATGCAATAGATAATTTTTTGTTTTGACTCATCATACTTTGGCTTAACTCCGACTGAAATTATTATATCATTGAAATCTTTTTTTGAAAACAGGATTTTATTTAATCGAAATTGCTTATAAATTTTCACTAAATATCAAAAAGCACTGTCGAAATTTACGTGAAACAGTGCTTTTTGTTTTTAATAAAAGAAAGGTGTGGTATAAAATTTTTAAACATTATGCATATTATCAAAAATTTCTTTTCTCTGAACCCAAATTTCCATTCCGAGTTCATTGCCTGCATTTACAAGAGCTTCCTTTATCTCTTTAAAAGAAAACTTAGATTTTTCGATATTACCGAGCATAAACATAACGAAATGTCCTTGCATAAGAGTTTGTTTTATATCTTCGATGTTAACTTCAAACTGTGCCATAACCGTCGTAACTTTTGCAACAATTCCGACTTTATCAACACCTGAAACCGTTACTATTATTTGTTGGTCTGACATTCGCCCTCCTCTGCAATTATTGACACTGTTTCCGGCACAGGCTTCAACCAATCACGATTAACCCATTTGCCGATTTGGTGTCTTATGCAATAATCTTTCAAATCTTTTTTAACTTCCGGTGCAAGAATATACATTGCAATAATATTCGGAACTGACATCGCAATCATCATTGCATCAGTTATGTTAATTACGGAAGTTACATTCAAAACAGAACCGATTACAATAAATATACAGTACAAAAATTGGAATGTTAAAGTTCTCTTCTTCCCTTCTCCGAAAAGGAAGTTCCAGGATTTTTGACCGTAATAAGCCCAGCTTATAATTGTTGAAAGTGCATATAGAAGAACGATTCCTGCAAGCAAAGTCGGGAAAAACGGCATAACGGAAGAAATCGCATCCGAAGTCATCTCAATACCCGAAGTATGTCCGGCGTGAGTTTTATATACCCCTGTAATTACAATTGCAAAAGCAGTCAATGTGCACATAAAACCTGTTAAAAACGGATCCAATAATGCGACAAACCCTTGAGAAAGCGGTTCTTCGGTTCTGACAGTCGCATAAACTATAGGCGCAGAACCTGTTCCGGCCTCATTTGACTGAACGGAACGTCTTAAACCCATAATCATTGCAACAAACATACCGCCATAGATTGATTCAGGGCAAAATGCCTCTTTAATAATTATCCACGCAGCATGCGGAATTTGTTTAAAGTTTACAAGGATTACGACCATCGCCGAAAATAAATACACAAATATTTTCAACGGAACGATTTTTTCGGTGACTTTAACAATATTCTTAATTCCGCCAATAACAATCAACCCTACAACAACAGCCATGCCCAAACCCACAATCCAATGAAGGTTGTGCATAAATCCGTTTTCTCCGCCGCAAACATTTGCAAACTGATTTGCAGCCTGATTTATCTGAATCATATTACCGCCTGTAATACCTCCGCAAATACAAAGTATCGCAAAGATTATCGAAAGCGGCTGACCGAGCCAGCGAAGTTTTTTTCTTGTCAACCCATGCGCCATATAATGCATCGGCCCGCCTGATATTGATCCGTCAAGGTTAAATCTTCTGTATTTAACCGCAAGTCCTGCCTCTACAAACTTCAATGACATACCCAAGATTGAACCCACAATAATCCAAAATGCAGCTCCAGGGCCTCCCATTGAAATTGCTATTGCAACACCTGCAATACTTCCAAGCCCGATTGTTCCTGATAAAGCCGTCATCAAAGCTTGAAATGACGAAACTTCACCTGAACCGTCGCCTGACTTTTTAGGCTTTACAAGTAAATCTATTGCATGTTTAAATCCCCAAACAGCTATGCCCCTTAAATAAAATGTGAAAAATACCCCCGCAATCAATATCCAAAAAATAATAATCGGAACGTCCGCACCAAATATGTGAACAGGATGAAAAATAACTTTCGCTATAGCATCTGACACAGGTGCAATGTTTTTGTCCATAAAAGCATCTATACTAAATGCTTTTGCTTGTTGAACGTTAAATAAAAGTGTCAAAAGTACGATTAAAAATTTGTTCATTAAATAAATTCCTTTCGGGTAATTCCTTACTGGTTCTGATCCGGCTATGTATTCACAAAGGGCAAATCACCAACCCAAGTTCAATACTACCAGAAACATGTCCAAACAATGTCAAATCTTTACGAAATCTTAAAAAATGTTGCAGAATTTATCTAAGCTCAATTTCCCCAAAACTTTCTCATAATCATAGTTTTCAGGGTGTATTTAAGAATTTACATTGTAAAGATTTTTCACCTTAAATTTACAAAATTATTATTGCAAAGCTCTGTTTTTTAAATTCGTAATCAAAGAATAAGAATGCTCGATACAATTTCTAAGTTCTTGATCTTCCATAGCTAAAGAAGCTATTTTTTCAATCACAGAGATAGTTTCAGGGGTTAAATTCCTGTAAATAAACATATTCAGACCGGCCTTAATCCCTTTTACACAAGCCTCAAGACTTCCGTAAGCCGAAACTCCTTTCATAATCATATCATCAGAAATTATAATTCCTTTATAATTCAAATTATTTCTAAGATATGAAAGAGCATTTTTACTTAATGAGCTAGGGATTATTTCCGAATCAAAACAGGTACAGTGAAGATGCGCAGCCATAATCATTTCAATACCGTCGTCAACAGCTTTTTTAAAAGGTGCAATATGAACTTTTTCCATTTCTTGAAGCGGCAAATCTATCTGAGGAAGGCTTAAATGACTGTCTTTATCCGCATCACCATGCCCCGGGTAATGCTTAACACAAGGGATAATTCCATTTGCCTGATATTCTTTTATAACAATAGTTTGAGCATCTATTACTTCTTGCGGATTATCAGAAAAAGAGCGTTCGCCGATTATCGGGTTTTTTGGGTTCGTATTTACATCAATACAGGGGGCAAAGTTGAGATTCAACCCAAAGCTTTTCAATTCAAGTGTAATTTCCTTCGTCTGTCGGCGCAAAAAATCTTCGCCTTTTTCATAAGCAAATCTTGCAGACAAATATTTTTTGCCGTTGTGAATATTTTCTGTCCGCTCAACTCTTCCGCCTTCCTGATCTATTGAAAGAAACAAAGGGAAAGAGGCTTTTGCATTAATATCGCTAACAAGTTTTTGGAATTGTTCTTTTGTCTGAATATCGTGCGTAAAAAATATAATACCGCCCAGAGGATAAGAAAGCGCTTTTTCATATCCTCCGCCATCGGTACCTATTATAAACATTGAATATACTTTATCTTTTATATCCATAAATTACACACTTGCAACTTGTGCAAAAAGTTTGTCATTAAATGAATAAAGCTTGCTAAAATCGCCATCTTCAACAACTTCTGCAATTTTATCAAGAATTAACTCTTTATCATTATCTGAAAGCGGGTTTATTTGTTCATTCAACTTAATGTCTGCTGCGTTCCTAACTTCAGTGAAACCTTTATTTAATTTCAAAAATTCTTCATACTCATCAAGAACTTTTAAAGTCAAATCGCTTGGCTTATACTCTTGTCCGAGATAATATTTTACATCTTTTGAGAATTGTTCAAGATAATTTTTTATAAATTCAACTTCGCTGACAGTTTCATTTTCGTTATAATCCGACCCGCAACAGAGATTATTAAGAACAGGTTTATCCAAATCTTTTATGCAAGCAGCCCAAAGGATACAACCTAAATAAAACCCTGTATAAGAATCAATTAACTGAACGATTTTGTTATATTGCATTTTAAAGTGCATTTTTTTCTGGTTAAAATTCTTAAAACTGTAAATATTTCGGTAAATATAATCAACACTTGGAATAAACGCATTCAAATGCATTACAAATCCCGGATCAAACTGTACACCTTCCGTAAAATCAAATTTTTCTGTCATTTTTTTTCCCCTTTTACATTAATTATAATAATTTCTATTCTTTATTTTCATCCAGCAATTTTTGTCTGTAAATACTGTCATACTGATATCTGTAGCCGTTAATTACACTTTCCGTAACAGCTTTAGAAAATTGCTTGCGTGCCGACCAGTATGAAGTGTGCGCAAGAAAGAACGGCCGCCAGCTCCAAACACCGCTGTTATCATAAACAAACCCTTTTGGATCCGTAAATTCCATTCCTATAATCTTTTCCATTTCTTCATAAGTAAGATTATTTGAAGATGGAAATGCCAGCGGATCTTCTCTAAAATTTACGGTCAAAAAGAAAAGCCCGTTTTCCATCAAATACTTTAGCATATACTTGTTGAAGTAAGTAACTTCATAATCTTCATCCGCCAAATCAGAGTAAAAAAGCACAAGCGGACTTGCAAAATTCACAACACCCTTAACAGCCCCTTTAGGCGAACAAACCTTTTCGGTTGATTTATCTATATCAAGATAATTTTTCTCCAAAGATTCTTCGCTGGTATTAAAAACGAGTTTTCCGCCTGATGTCACAGCTCTGATTTGCGCATCAGCTAAAGCTGCAATACAAGTGTCTTTTCTCGGATTTTCCGCTACAATTTTTTTAAATTCATCCGTTGTTTTAATCGTATTAAAAAATTCTTCTAAATTTATATAAGGAAGAGTATTCAATAAATATTCATAAGTAATGAAAGTTCCTGCTGAATATCCGTATAATACAACTTCATTACCTTTTTTAAATTCTTCTTTAACTGTTTCATTTAAATTTAAAACAATAGGTTTCATATGCTGTGGTTTCTGCACCCAAATTGCATCATGCAAATATTGAGTAAGAAGCCTTCTTACCTGAAAAGCAACAGTGGGGCTAAAATCTTTTGACATATCCAGCTTTTCGGTCACAAAATCCAAATCACGTTTACTCCTGTCACCCCAGAAAAAAATTACAGGATCTTCTGCGATTTCAAATATTTCGGTTTTAAGCATAAGCTGTTTTATTTGTTCATTTTGCTCAAATTGATTTTTAATTTCAGGATGAAGTTTATGAACACCTTTTTCAAACCAATTTTTCATCTTTTCATTGTTATTATTGGAGCCGTTTATGTAAACAAAACTTAGGCTTGATGCAAAACAAACATTCTGCGCCAATAACAATAATAAAAACATCCCCGTTAAAATCTTTTTCATACCTTAAATATTAGCACAAAAAGCACCTTAAACAAGTTATGAACAGTTGTAAAGTTTTGTTTATATAGTGACAAAATTATAATTTATGAGCTTTAATATAGAAAAATGAAAATACAGCCATTAATAAATTTTAATTTTTATACAACCCCACAAATCAAAGACAAAAGCCGTAATGATGGGCAAAATACAACGGGTAAAAACTTTTCAAACAAATTTATTACGAATTATCCGATAAATTTCAATGCTCTTAACACTGATTTTCAAAACCATTTGCTTTCGTTAGACGGTATTCATTGTCCATGCTGCGGAGAAGAAATGTTAAGCGATAAAAAAGCTTCCGAAATTATCAAATCCGCTGAAAAAGCCCAAAACCTTCAGCAATACAGCAAAGTTTTTAATGATAATATTGAATACTTTCACCCAAAATACCATCCGTTTATAAGATCTCTTAAAAGATTAAGCGAAAATTACCCTGAAAAAACAATTTCTGACGCCATAAAAATACTTAAAACCGGAAGTTCAAAACTTATATTAAATACAATGCACGATCAGGCAAATTATCTGAAAAAATTTGATGAAGACCCTGAATTTTCAAAATCTGACAAAGAAAAAATCAAATTACTAGCCGATTATCTTGCCTCACGAGAGTCTTTACCGAAAAGAGATGAATACAACGAAATTCTCAAAAAGACGCTTTGTCAGCTTGAAAATGATAAGAAAAAAGAAATTTTTGCGAAAGTAAATAACCATATAATGTCGGCTTATAATTGTCGTAAAGCACTGTCGTACAAACCGGAGTTAAATAAAGATTTACCGGAAAGAGCTTATATTGTAAAAACAATGCTCTCCTATTCGCAGAATAAACTCGCAAAACTTTATAATAACAAACCCGATAATCTAAGATTCAATAATATAATGTTATGTAAAGAATGCCATTCACGTTATAAAACATTCAATTATATTATAAATTCACAAAATGCCGAAGAACATGTAAATCAATACATAAAAGATATTGCAAATGCCATAAGCCATAATTATCTTGGCAAGGAACATGATAAATATTTATATGATTTTATAGGTGCAGTTAACTCATTTAAGTCCCCGAAACTAAACATAAACAGAAATATAATAGAAGGTGTAGTTCAGAGCAAAATATTTTCCGAAAGGAAAAGGAGATATATGTTTGAACAATACAGCGGTATTCCCTGTGCAAGCTGCGGAACTATCACACTCACACACGATGAAAAACTTAACCTTTTTAATCAAATTAAAAATTGTGAAAACAAGCACGAATTATATAATATTGCACAGTTAAATTTAGCACACCTTAACCCGAAATATAAAATAATATTTGAACGATTTGAAAAAATATTAAAAGAAAACCCAAACATAAGTGATGAAGAAATCATTAAACAACTTCAAATTGAAGGCAAAAATGATCTAAACCAACATATAGATAAAAACTGCACAAATATAGAAAATTTTGTTAAAAACAGCAATTTTAACTTTATAGAAAAAGAGATCATAAATGATTTTATCTATACAATAAAAGAGAATTTTATTAATGTACCTTATGAAAAAGAATTCCGCTATGACGACTACAATAAAGTCTTAGAAAATACTATTGGGAAATTACACCACCCGGACAGAGGCAAATTAATTAAACTTGCTAAAAACAGACTAAAAGAGTTTTATATGCAAGACTTTGTTGTCCATCCAAAGGATAATATAGTAGAAATTCTCGGCAGTAAACCCAAAGCAATGTTTCAAAATATCTTCAAAATGTCGGTAATAACAGTTGACCATATGGATGCATTAGCTTTAGGAGGTGCAGATGAGTATTACAATAAAATAGGATTTTGTAAAGATTGCAACAATGAAAAAGGGCGTGACCAAATGCAATTCTGGGCTAAAAGGCACCCGGAAATTAATAAAAACTTGCCCAAACACTTAAAATTTATAAGTGAAATTATTAAAAATGAAAAAATAAAAGAAATGTATAACTATCCGACACAAGTTGCAAAACAAGCAATAAAGCTTGGTAAAGGGAACATACAAATAGAAACAGATTACGGTCTTAAAGATTAATTTCTATTTTATCGGGGTTAGTAAAATTAAAAACAATAGCCGCCGCAGCTCCTGCTACTAAATTTGTAATCATAGTTACAAAAACACATTGCCAGCAGGCAGTATGCATCATCCCCAAAGCCATAGCAACTGCAGGATTGAATGCACCGTAACAAAGAACACTTCCGACTGCAAAAATTCCGACAGTTACGGTAGAACCTATTGCAAGTCCGAAATAAGAATTCCCGCTGTTTTTATTTGTTGTCGCACTCATTAACACAACATAACAAAGCGCAAACGTAAACAAAAATTCCCCCACAACCATCGGTAAATAATTAAATGCACAAGCATCATAATTTTCTATATGCCCTGAAAAATAATTTACGATTAAAACAGCCGCCGCAGAACCCAAAAGCTGAGAAATTACATAAGGAATAAATTCTGAAACAGGAAGAGCTTTTCTCATAACTGCCGCAAGTGACACAGCAGGATTAAAATGCCCTCCGCTCACAGACCCTCCTGCATAAACCATTACCATCAAAGCAAACCCGATAGCAATAGCATTAATAACCCCGTCACCTCCAAGCAATGACACACAACCTATGGTAAATACCAGAAAAAATGTTCCGATAAATTCAACTGTATAACTTCTTAAATTCATTTTTCTCTCCTTTATTATATCTTCAGACTTTGCCAAATTAACACTAATTCTTAAATCTTGCTATTGTATGGCAGGATTAGAACTTTTGGTATAAAATAACTTAGATAGAAGGGGGACAATGATAAAATTATGTTTTACTTTGAAAAATTAAACAGCAAAACCGTTATGAAATCAGATTTGCTGAAAAATGTTGACCATTTTTTTACAACACGTGAAAGCATTATAAAAACTAAGGAAAAAGATTTTGAAAATCTTGCAGCAGAAAATAAAAAAATGTTCTGCGAAGTTTTGAATTTAGAACCTCAGAATTTTATAAATCCTTCACAAACTCACTCCACAAACATAGAAATTGCAACCCCCTCAAAAACCTCCTATCCTGATTGTGACGGACTTATCTTAACGAACAAAGCTCAAGGGATTTTCTTAAATTTTGCAGATTGTACTCCTATCATAATTTATGATGAAAAACAAAATATCGGAGCCATTTCCCATGCCGGCTGGCGCGGAACTGCAGGTAAAATTTCTTCACTCACAATTCAAAAACTTGTTAGAGAATTTAACTCCAACCCATCGGATTTAAAAGCCTTAATAGGCCCTGCAATTTCAATATGCTGTTATAATGTTGGAGAAGATGTTCTCAAAAAACTGATTTCCACCGTTAGAAATTCTGAAGGAACTTTTGAAGAACGCAACGGAGAATTTTATGTTGATTTAAAAGAAATTAACCGCCGTCAAATGGAAGAAGAAGGAGTTTTAAAAATTGATGTTTGTCCATACTGCACAGTTTGCGATAATGATTTATTTTTCTCCTACAGGAAAGAAAACGCAACAACCAATCGACACAGCGCAATTTTAAGATTAAGACAAGAATGAAAAATTATGCTATAATACTTAAAAATATAGAATAGTAGACTAGAAAGGATTTGTATGAAAATATCAATATACTTATTTTGGATAATAATGATTATTACATTATGTTATGCAATAAAAAAGCCTTTAGGAGCCAACGCAGCTACAATTCCAGATTTTGTACCCGATAAAGAAATCTTACTTTCTATTGAATATCTTAAAAATAATACCCTTGATTCAGGAAGATTTGTTTATAATTCGAATGTTAATCCGGAAATAAAATATGATAACACCAAATATAATTCCCTAAGACATGCCGGAACATTATATTCAATGTACTTGTGTGAAAGATATTTAAAGAATTACACACTGCAAGAAAAAAGATATCTTGCCTCAAAATATTTTATAGAAAATTATGTAAAACCGATTAAATCAAATATGTATGCTGTAGTATCAAAACCCGAAGAAGAAAACGTATCAGAACCGGTTGCCAAATTAGGCGGAACCGGCTTAGCACTTATCGGTCTTTCCAATCTTTATCCGGAAGGAAAAATTGAACTTGAAAAAATTCGTGGATTAGGAGAATTTATATTGTATATGCAAAACTCTGACGGAAGTTTCCATTCAAAATACTATTTGGATAAAAAAGGCAGAGATAAAGAATTTATATCACTATATTATCCTGGAGAAGCTGCGCTTGGACTTTTATATTTGAATGAGGTTGACCCGCAGAAAAAATGGGTAGAATCAGCGAAAAAAACTTTATTATATCTTGCGAATTTAAGAAAAGAAACCCCAAAAGGTCTTCAATTTGATCATTGGGCAATGCTTGCGACAAAGAAACTGTTTGAAACACCTGATAACGGGCTTACGGAAGAAGAAAAACAATTGTTGCAAGAACATGCAATTCAGATGGCAAATTTAGTTCTTTATAACCAGATAGTAGAAGAAAATAACACATATCGAGGCGGATTTATTGAGAACTTTCGACTTTGCAGCATAGGAACAATAATGGAAGGTCTGGTTGCAATTTACTATGTAGTTGACGATGAAATATTAAAACAACAAATTTTATTTTCACTGAAACTCGGAACAGAATTTCTTGGACGTTATCAGGTAAAAGGCGGAGCAAATAAAGGCGGTATTCCGACAAATGCATACTGGACATTAATTTACGCACCAAAATCATCACAGGTTATAAGAATAGATAACGTTCAGCACGTTTTATCAGCTTGGATTACTTTCAAAGAAATAGTTAAATAAAGAAAAAACAGGGATTAATAATCAAGTCCCTGTTTTTATTTATAAATTATAAAATTTCAATTATTCTAATGTTTTTTCTTTTGGTTCTTTACGCTTAGGATTGACCTTTTTAGGCTCAGAATTATCAATAGAATTTTCCGGTGGTAATTTTTGAGCAATCTTACCTTCATTTTGCTCAAAATCATATTCTACAATAGGAGTTTCCGTTATTGGAGTTGGTTCATAATCCGGAAATTCTGTTTGTTTGTATTCAGAACCTTCCGTTCGTACAAATTTCAAAGTATCGTCAATATAACTGTGCATTTTCAAAATATCTTTAGAAGAAATAACTGATTGTGCCGCAAAAGCAGTAAGCTTGTTTAACAAACGAACTTTCACATTATGAGGTACATTAGAGGAAACAATTTGATCACGCAATTCACCGACTTCTTTAATTGTTTCAACGGTATGAACCTGATAAGTCAAGATATCAGAAATTTTATCAGATAAAGCTTGAATTTCTTGAGTTTGTTTAGCTTTTTCTTTGGTTACATTGCGAGTTTCTACAGCTTCATTTCGGACTTCATTACGAGTTTCTGCGGATTCTTCTCTAACAATATTACGAGTTTCAACGGTTTCTTGTCGCACAGTATTTCTTGTATAGGCACTTTCACCATGAACTGTATTTCTTGTTTTAACAGCTTCTTCATCGACATTTTTATTAATTTTCTTAGCATTTTCATTAACCATATGACGTGTAGCAGCACCTTCAGCATCAATATTTTTATTAATAGCTTCCGTATTATTGTTATCATTTTCAATAATTGCCTTGGCTGCTTCAACAGTCAATTTAGCGTTAAGCCCGGCATTTGCATTATCATTTGAGATTATTGCGCCAGCAACATTATTAAGCTGAGTAGTGGTGCTTTTCTATCTGGCATTAGAAATCTGCATAAGTGCAAGATCCTTCCAATCTTCAAGTTGCTGTTGATAAGTAATAAAACCTTCACGTTTTTTCCCGCATTTTTTAGGATCCGGCATAGGTTCAAACGTAATAGATACATCCGAAAATTCGTGGAGAAGCTACATATAAGCTACTTTAACATCATTTGCTGCAGAATTTGTCATACGCATAGCATCGTGCTTGTCGTTTCCTTTAAACTTTTCAAAATTCTCAAAATCTTTTCCGTACAAATTGAAATCTACAGGTTTTGCCTCCTGCGACGTTTTAGGAAATACAATTCCAACCTCGACAGATTCTGAGACAGTAACTTGGGCTTGCTTTCTAACCTCAAGATAATTTTGCACACCATTAACATTGCTAACTTCGTTTGTCATTTAGATTCTCCTATTCAACTTTAAACACTACAAAAAATCCTTCTGCGGAACAGATATGAATCTTTAACAAAAAGGCTATTATATTTACATAAATTAACAACAATAAAAATAATAAACCTTGCAAAAAGAAATTTTTATGATACGATAGCTTGCGGAGGGAATATACAGATACCCCAAGAAACCAAACGTCTGTCTAGACCCTCTGGATCCACGCCCTGGTAGCTCAGCTGGATAGAGCAACCGCCTTCTAAGCGGTAGGTCATGCGTTCGAATCGCATCCAGGGTATTTTTTCGTAAAATAGAGGGTTGATACGGTTCAAACCCTCTTTATTATTGCTTTTTAAGAGTTCGATTAAATAATATTTGCAATATTTGCTAAATTCACATAAAAAATCGCAAATTGTACGCTATAAGTGCATTTGCAATAGTTCGACTAAAATGATATAATTTTTAAGACAAATATGTATAATATTCATTCTTATGGTATTATTTATTTATGAAAATACAAATTTTTAAAACTTTTTTTAGTTGTATGTTTCAATGCAGCTTAACATATATGTCTATAATATGTTTTATAATTGCATTATTTGTACCAAATATTAATTCATATATAATAAAATTGTCATTAGCTTGGTTTGTATTCTGCATTTTTATATTTTTTTCAATTATCCATGCATTTTTTAAAACTGCTAGCAAATATAATAAAAAAACATTTAAATTTATCGAGATAAAAAAAACTGAGCAGGACAATAATATTTATTGGTTCACCTCCGATTACTTTTTTAATATTGGCGATACTATTAAGCTAATTGAATATAATGATACTGGAACTTTTACAAATATTTGTATTGCAAAAGTTCATCAAAAAAGTGAAACAATGCAAATTGGATTGTTACCAATTTTGATTTTACAAAATATTGATTTACTGCAAAATCAAAATTGCAAGATCAAACCTGTACATATAAATATTGATGATATTACTCAGATATCTAAACAACTAACAAATACAATAAACGCAGAGGTTAATTATGAACAACGAACCTAAAATAGCAAAAATAATTGACTCCTTTAATGTCGTATTAAATAAAGGAAATTTTGATAAGATAGAAGAGGGGCAAGAGTATTTAATATATCAACAAACAGAAGAAATATATGACCCCGAAACAAAAGAACTTTTGGAATGTTTATTTGTGCCCAAAGGTAAAGGTATAATTACCCAAGTACAAGAGAGAATTTCTATATTACATTCTAATGAGTACGAAAAACCTTCATCATTAGCGGAAGCCTTTTCTGTTGTTCTGGCTAATCCCTTAAAATTAAAAGCTTTTAAATCTCCCCAAATAGGGGATAGTGCAAGATTAATTATTGATACGAATGAAGATAAAGAAATGTTTGAAAATACTAACTGTCTTCGTTGCGGGAATACACTAACAGAAGAAGAATCAAATAATGCTTTAAATAAGGGGTTATGTGATTATTGCTCTCATCAAATGGACAAAATCAATGAAGATGACTAGTTGTAAATATTCTGCTTTATGTAATCTACAATTCCGCTAACATCGTCTAAATCACATTGTGCAAAGTAACAAAAGGGTTTCTTGTATGTGTAGTGTATAAGCCTATCTTTAACAGTTATGCTCTCAAAGATTACATCTAACAATCTGCGTTTTTCTTCTATTGTCTGTTGTTTATACAAATTATATGTCTGTTTGGCAACCTCAATAATATTTTTCCCCTCATCTATAAACTGCTTTTCTGATAAATCCATCGTTTCAAGCTGTTTTGTTAGTAAATTTAATTGTGTATCTATATCAGATGTTTTCTTTGTCCAAACATCTTTGTCTATATCATTATCCATGTACATTTCAAGCAATTTATCCTTACGTGTCTGTGCCTTTTTAATCTCCGTTGTTAAATAATCATACTTCTGTTTTGTACTAACCTGCATTTCTTTATAGCTGTCTTCAAGTAGTACATTAATGTAATCTGCCAGGCTATCATCTATTACAACACGCTTAATTGCTTCATCAACTTGTAAATCTAATTCTTCCTGTTTTATGTAATTTTTCTTCTGTACACATGGAACTTTTGAATTTCCTGTACAATGATAATAAATCCATTTACCTTTTTTAATCTCACTTGTAATAGCACAACCGCATTCGGCACATTTGAGCATTCCTTTATACAAAAAATTATGTCCGCACTTTGTATCAGGTTTTCCGTCTTTTTTAAATGCCTTTTGTGTTTTCATAAACAACTGTTCTGATACTATTGAAGGATGTTTGCCGCTATATAATTTACCTCTGTACCTTATACATCCGATATAACTTTCATTTTTCAACATTTTTTCAAGTTGACCTGATGATATTTTTGCATGGCTTGATGTGTAAATATAACCTTCTTTGTATAACTGTTGTACTAGATTTTTTAATGAAATATTTCCTTGTGCATATAATTCAAATGCACGCTTAACGAATTTGGATTTTTGCTCATGTAAAACAGTTGTACATTTATCAAGTTTTTTATATCCATAGGGAACTTGACCTATAAAAAAGCCTTCTTCCACTTTCTTTTTTCTACCTTTTTGTGTTTCTTCTCGCAAATTGTCTATGAAATTTTTTGCAATTAACACCTTTAAACCATGCATAAGTTTTTCATGTGATGAAGATTGTGAAGTCAGAACTACTCCTTCTTTAACTAAATACACGTTATAACCTGTTTTGTCTACATCTAAATCGACATAATCTTTAAAATTACGATAAAGTCGATCTGTTTTTTCTACGAGAATTGTATTAACTTCACTGTTCTTTTTTAAAAACTGCAACATCTCATTAAATTTATGTCTTCCTGCATTTTTTGCAGTTTCAGCCTCTGAAAATTCTTTTACTATTTCAATATTATGTTTTTCTGCAAACTGATTTAACAGTTCTTTTTGTGCAGATATTGAAAACCCTTTTTCCTGTTCCACACTTGATACACGACAATAAGTTACTGCTTTAATTTTTTGCTTTAACATAAGTTTCCTTCTTTCTGGGGTTGTCGCCCAGTTATTATACTCAACTTTTTAAAGTTTCATGCATTACAGAATTTCAAAAACCTATGCAGATTAGCAGTAGAAGTGTTGTATTGTCTTGCTATTATTGTTTTTGGCACTTTTAATTCAATCAGTTTTAATATTTCTTCTTTGTTTTCGTCAAGTTTTGATTTGCCTCGCCCTTTGGGTCTGCCGAGTTTTACTCCGCTTGCTTTCTTTGCGTGCAAAGCTTCTATAGTTCTCATACTTATTAAATCCCGTTCTATCTGTGCCACAAGTGCAAATATTGTTGTTGTTACGGTAGATGTTATTGTTTTATCATTGTTTGAAAAATCTTCTTTTATTGAATACAAGGTTATGCCTTTACGCTTAGTTATGTCTATTACTTCAAATATCTGTATTATTGACCTTGCAATTCTTGAAAGCTCCGGAACAATTAAAATATCCCCCTGTTTCATTTTTTCTAACAATGCACCCAATTGTCTGTTTTTAAAATTTGCTTTTCCGCTGATTTGTTCTTCCACAAATTCAACGTTACCTAACTTTTTATCGTTTGCGAATTTCAATACATCAAGTTTGTTTTTCTCTGTATTTTGTTCTATTGTACTTACTCTTAAATAAGCATATGTTGCCATGTTTTGTCTCCTTTCTAAGCTAAAATGCCTGCCGTTACTTAAAAACCTATCTTTTATATTTTTATTATCAACCCTTATATACAAAAAATCACGCCTTTTCAGTTTACTAATCAGTAAAATAAAAACGTTCGTTTTTAAGTCCTATTGCAACTTTTTCTATTAAAATAAAGGAAACAACTATGGATATTGAAGAAATCAACAGAAAAATTCAGCAGATAAAAGACAGATATAAAAATAAAATCAACCAACTGGAAAAAACAAAGGTAAAAGAAACAGAGCATTATACCCGAGATTTACAGTACTGGCGAAATAAAAAAGAACAGGTTAAAAACTCAAAACAATGTGAGAAGTTTGATGTATTTATAAATAATATTGATAATCTGGTTAAACAAGCATTAGAAGATTAAAGATAAAGCATTAACAATAATGTTCTAAATTTTCTCATATTGCATTCATAGTTAAAATTTATAAGAGGTCCAATTGTGCCAAAGCCCTGTTGCGTATATACATTGTAATAATCTTCAACCTCTTTAAGCCACTGTAGTTCACTTGTAATAAGATGTTTAAAGTCCTCCGGAGGAATTTTTGCTTTTACTGCTTGATATGTTTCGTTTAATAAACCGTCAACAGCTTCATATTCTTTTGACGCAAATTCATCCATATCACGTTGTGTCGTTCCGGGATTTTGAGCATACTGTTGCTCTATTCCATAATATTTTTGCAAATAATAATTATTTTTATCAATTTTTTCTTCAACTTCCTTAAAAAGCTTATTTAAATCGTTAATATCCTGTTGATGCTCTTCACTGTCATATATTTGAAGCAATACATCATTTCTTTTTACAATATTAAAATATCTTGCTTGTAATTCATCAATCTGCTGTAAAATCTGTGCAGGGGTTTGGGTTATTTGTTCCTGTTTTGTTTCTGGTACCGTAGTTGTAATTTTATTTGGTTTTAAAATTGCATAAGTTATTAAAGCTAATGCCCATACCACAAGCAAAATTACTATCCATGTTTGTAAAGAAGAGTTAATATTTGAGGTGCTAATTTTGCTTCCGCAGTTTGTACAAAACTTTTGATTTTCTTTTAATTCACTTCCACAGTTTGGACAATTCATATTCATTACCTACTTGAACCTATTACATTATAATCAAATGCAAATTGTATATCTATGCTTTCTTCTGTGTATGCTTTTGGAAGTGGTTCATAAGGAGCAGAGATGGCAATTGCCATTAATGCGGCTTTGTCTGCTGCCTTATCCCCAGAGGCCTTGAAGATTTCACTTGAGAGTAAACTCCCGTCTTTTCCTATCTTGAACAATACAACAACTTTTTTTGTCTCACTTCCTTTGGGTGGTTCCCAATTCCTCTTTATTCTGCGTTGTAATCTTCGCATATATGGTCTGAAATCCACATTATCTGCTTTATTGATACTTTGAGATTTTTGTTGATTGTTATTATTTATTTCTATTGCTCTTGCGTTTGCATTAAACAGCAGAGAATTTGTATTTAGAGGTTTTAATTCAGGTGCAATTTTCGGAGTTAAAGCATTAATAAAATTTTGTTGATACTCATAAAGTTTGCATGTAGATACAACTCCTGCATTGCCTTCTTTATTTTGAATTATTGCAACTACATCTGCTCTAAGGTTGTTATCAAAATATTTTATACTGTAATACAAGCTATCATTATGATAATTTACGCTGTCTGTATCAATATAAATTTCTTTATTGCCATTGAATGCTTCTTCCCAGTTTTCTGCATAACAGGTATTTGAACAAACAAATAGAAGTAATAAGGTTATAAACAAATTAGAATAACGCATTTTCTGCCTCTTTATTGTATTTTTCATCTGCTGCAGGTGCTTGTTGTACTGGTGGTTCTGGGGTTGAAGGTTGTACAGGTTTCGGTTTTGGCGGAACATATTTGGTTTTAGCAACTCCATACGGGTCATATACGCATATTGCACGGTCTGTAGTCACATTATAATATCTGCTACCTATAAATCTTTCTGTATATCCTTTGTTAAAAGTATCTAAAAATCCAAGTCCACGTATATAAGCAGAACTTGAAGATTCCTCTGTATCTTCCCATAGTGCATTTGGTGCCGCATAAAGATTTAATGCTTTTATAGGTACTGTATTTACTTCTGCCTGATTGGGTACATAAGAACGCTCATTAGGTACATTACTTATATTTATCCCAAATATATCTTTTGCTAATGAAGTTAAATCATATTCACTTGGCAGTTTATACCCCCAATCTCCGCACATTTTTGTAGCTCCAGCCCAATTATCATATTTATACTTGCATAATGTTATTCCATAAGAACGAGCTTCTTCTCCCGCAGGTCTTTCTACTTCATATGTTGTCCAACCGCCTGTACAATCATAATAGTCCATTGGTGTAACCTTAAATATTTGTGTTGTAAAACATACTCCGTCAGAAGTTTCATAAATGCATTTTGGTTTTGGTGTTATTGGTCTTTGCGGTTCTTGTTCTTCTTCCACTGAATATTCCGTAGTATCATCACCAGTAGTTGTATCTTCAACAACTTCATTATTTGCTTTATCATTTATTGTATCTGTCGGTGGATTATTGTTTTGCGTTGCAAGAATACATGTGCCAAATACAAGAGCTATAGCTACAATTGATATTATAACCCATTTGATGTTAATAATTTCAAGCATATCACTGTTGCCAATCTTTGCTCCGCAGTTGGTACAAAACTTTTGATTTTCGTTTAATTCTATTCCACACCTCGGACAGTGCATCGTCATTCCTTACTGCGTGATATTAAGTAGCAGAAAAATTATTCCTATTGCAATTGCAATAATAGCACACTTTAATAGCACTTGTAGCTCTAAACTCTCATGTTTAAATATGTTATCGAATTTAGACATTCCACAATTTGTACAAAATTTTTGACTATCAGTTATTTCATTTCCGCAATTTTTACAAATCATATTTTACCTCACAAAAACTGTAACACCTAAAAAAGATAGAATAACAAAAATTATTATTCCAACAGCAAAACCGAACCAAGTCAATAACCTTTGTGAGGGTTCTGGTTCTGCTAAATTCTGCATTTCTACAATTCTTTGCTCTATTCTATTGAACTTGAATACACTCCATAGTGCAAAAATAAATAATAAACCTATAACAATTACGATTGATTGTTCTACAAAAGTGATTGAAGCATACAGTTGCTCAAAAACATTATCTGTATTACTAATCCTAGTTTGTAATACATCTACAACATGAAATACAGGAGCTACAGATGTAAAAAATACAATTGTAAAAAATGCTATAATTTCTGTTACAAAAGAAAACATTAAATTTTTTTTCGTTTGTATTTGTTGTAATGCTTTAGTTTTAATATTATCATTTACAATCTCTTTTAATTTTGCCCCACAAGATTGACAAAAATTATCTTTTCCGCTGTTTTCTAACCCACATTTCGGGCACTTAATTGTTTCATCAGACATAATGCACTCCTATTATTTTGAACTTCCATGTTTATATTAACACGAATAAAATATTTTTCTACATGTATTACGATTTATTAAGCTATTATTTATCGTCAATTTACAGTGTATAAATCTCTTACTTTTATCAAAAATTAAAAGAAAGAGGTGTTAATGTTACAGAATAATCTAGGTGAAAAAATTCGTCTTTTAAGAAAATCTCAAGGGCTTACACAAGAACAACTTGCAGAAAAAATCGGGATTGATAATAAACATCTTTCCAGAATTGAAAAAGGCAAACATATGCCGACTTATCATATACTTAAAAAGCTTGCTTTAGTTCTTAATTTTGATGTGTATGAGATTGATGATTTATCTGCAACAGATATTAAACAACCTGATAAAAATTATACAAAAGCTTTGCATATATTGAACTCTGCAAAAAATGATGCAGAAAGAAAATATTATCTTGAAGCTTTACAGATAGCACAAAAGGGATTAAAAATTGGTGCGACAGAACAAAATTAATTTTATCATTTGTTGTTCTACTGTTGTTTTAAAAATATTTCTATGCCAGTCCGTTCATTTTTCTTTCTGCAACAATTTTGCATTTTAGTACTACGTTTTATCAGGATGACGTTTATTCTTACTTTCCAGACTATTGCAATATTTATTTGCTTTCTCATCTTGTTCATCTAAAGCCTTATTATAGGCTAATTTAATATCAGACTTTAATTTAGGTGGAATTGGATATTGTGTATTCATTGACTTTAAACTTTCTTGAAAGTTTATCCTTTTCTTCTCTTTTGCTAGTGCTTTTTTCATATCACTAGCAAACTTATTATCCAATGCTCTTTGCATATTCTCATCAACTTCAAAAAGTTGGGTTTGTCTGTTGACAAATTTTACTGTTCTTCTTCCAATCTTTACCTCTACTACTCTACACATAAATTTTCTCCTTTCTTATTACAAATACTATTTACAAATATTGCTATATCCATTGGTTGAAAATCCTGCCGATTTAAAACGGCAATAAGTTCATCCTCTAAATCGCTAATATCTAAAAAACATTCTCCGGACGCTTCATAGACCTCTATACAACAGTTACAATAAACATAAACTATTGCAGGTATCTGCTCGGGATTCTTTAAATGCTGTTCAATCAATTCAATCAATGCATTCGTAGAACTTTCAAAGTTCCAATGACCTCTTGGGTTTTGAACATTTCCCAACCCCCAGTCCCATTCATGCAACCGAGCATCCATTTCTACTTGCTGCTTAAACTCGATAATATTTTCTTCATGTATATATATTAATATTGTATCGTCTATGCCAGCAGGATTGACAGTTATAAAACCTTGTCCTTCTAAAATTTTTAAAGCCCATTGCAAGTCTTCATCCGGAAATCCGAGATAATCTTTAATACGTGTCAAATTTGCTAAAAAATACTGACTTAAATTCAAATGGTTATTGCTGGCATAATTATATTCTGCTATTAACTGACATAAAACTAATGCAGAAACTACATCTAATGATCTCAAAAATGTATAATTTGCCAATACAAAACCACCATTTTTAAAATCATTCCATATCTTGATTGTCATTTTCTTTCACCTCAAACTTTCTAATAAATTCTTCAACATAATCACAACAAGCGAAACGCTCTGTCTTATCAGTGATAATCTTTTTGAAACTCTTCATATCTCGTGAGAAATCATAGCCTACTGGCAAATGATATCGTGCTTTCAAATATTCTTTGATATCTCTGATATCATCATTACATTCTTCACAAATAGCGGTCATGATTTCCCGTAACATTAATTGTTTTAGACTCATTTCATCCTCCTTATATAAACAATTCACTTAACTGTTCACCTAATACATCAACATCCTTTGCTAAAATATTTGCAAATGTTGTTTCTTCTCTCTTACCTAAATGAAAAGCATTTCTAATCATCTCAAAACCGGTAAACTGAACCTCTGCCCTTAAGCAACAGTCCAATGTTTCTAAATAATCATAGTTAAACATAGACCTAAATGGCTTATTTTCAGCTCTTAATAACTCTTCGCCTTTGTTGTATATTGAATAACGATATTTTTTCTGTGCCTTTGGTGTAATGTTAAAACCGTTTTCATACGTCAATTTGTAGCATTTGCCCACATCAAATTCTGATGTAGCCCGTTTAAACAAATTTCTTAAATTTGAAATGTAATAACATGGGTTGTCATCCATTATCCTGTCTTTTTTTACATCTACCCTTCCCAATGGCACTTTTTCGCATAAATAACCTGCATTTATCGTAATGCCAAAAGATTTTTCTATAATTTTGGCAATTTCTTCAAAATTATTTTTTGTAATTGCTCCTAAGCATGTAGCAGTTGCAAATAATTTACTTGAGATATTAAAAAAAATGTTGTTTTCTTTAATTTTATAATATGCACCTATAATACGACCTTCAGGAGCTATACCTTTATCGTACTGGCAATAGCATTTGTCGATATGAAAGTGAACTGTATCCAGTTCATTTATGTATTGTGTTAATAAAGCCATTTTTATTACCTTCCTTTCTTTGTTATTTACTCTTGTTTTTGTTGCATAATTCGCACATCTAAGCGGCATATAAATGCCATCTTTTTCGTTCAGCGAAAAAGAAATTTTTATGTATTTTTTTTATTTTTATTTTTATAAATCATATTTTTTACCTTTATATTTAATTTATTTATCCTGCAATTTTGCTGAAATTTTTATAATGTTATAACAACTCTTATCCCGTATCTTCTTTCCAACTGATAATAATTTTAAAAAATGTTTTAATATTTTCCTCTATTTGATTCGCAATCTCTTCTGTTATTGATTGCTCTGTGTAACTCTGAAAAATTTTTAATACTTCTTCCTTCATATTTTCTCCTTTCGGTGTTCAATGTATTTTACTCGATCTTTTTCAAAAACTTACATTTGCAAAATCCGTTATTTAATTTTTAAATTTTGTCAATTGATTATACTCGACAAAAATGCATTTCATTCTTTTCTTATACAAAACTGCCAAAAAACAATAACAGCAGTAAATTTAATCATTTACTACTGTTATTGACCTTATGTTCTGCCGATAAACAAAACAATTTAATCTATAAAAGTTATACTACCAACCTCATTCGGGTAGATAAAAAAGGACGAAGTTTATTTCGTCCTTTTTTATTTGCTTGTGATAGCGATGAGATAAGCCTTTTTGCGTTCGGCGGATTTTTTGCAGAGAGGCAGAGAGCGGAGGATTTTTGCCAAAAGAATATTTGTTCTTGCTGGCAAAAACCGAAGTCTCGTTTAACACAAAAAATACAAGACAAATCGCATCTCGGGTAAATAAAAAAGGACGGGATTTATCTCGTCCTTTTTTTATTTAAAATAGATTTTATCTAAAAATCTTAATATACTCTTCAAACACATAAAAGCGATTTCTGTTAAATCCAGTTTTTTCTTGCAATATTCCTACTTCTACAAATGCTTTGAGTAATCCATTTGCTGTTGCAGGAGTGATTTCAAGCCCTTCACTTACAAGTTTGGAATTAACTTTGGGCTTAGAATATAATAATTCTAATAATCTTTGACCATTTGTTGCTTTTTTCCCAATTTTTGTTAATTTATTTTCAACATCTTTTTTAAGTTTAATAATTTCATCAAAAGTTTTGATACTGTTTTTTGATGTTTCAATTACTCCTGTTAAAAAGAATTTGAGCCATTGTGTAATGTTATCATTTTGTTTGACCATTGAAAGTGAATCATAGTATGACATTCTGTTCCTTTCAAAAAAGTCAGAAATGTATAAAACAGGCTTATTTAATAAGCCTGTACTAATCAAATAAAGAATTATCAAAAGTCGTCCAGTCCTGCCGTTTCCGTCTAAAAACGGGTGAATTGTTTCAAATTGATAATGAGCTATACCAGCTCTGATAAGTTCCGGTACTTGTATGTATTCATTATGTAAAAATTTTTCAATATCACTTAGTAAATCAGGTAAAAGATTAGGTTCTGGGGGAATAAAAAATGCATCCTGTAAAGATGAACCACCAATCCAATTCTGAGTTTTACGGATTTCGCCAGGAGTTTTATGTGCCCCCCTGACACCCTGCAATAATATTTTATGAGCTTCTTTTAAAAGCCTCATTGAAAGCGGTAACTCATTTAACATTTCTACTGAATAATTAATAGCTTGAATGTAATTTTGTACTTCATGCCAATCATCTCTTAATTCGGGTTTAACTTGATCAACAGGAGATATTGCATCTTCAAAAGTTGTTCTTGTCCCTTCAATTCGATTTGAATTTGTAGCTTCTTTTGTTGCATACATCTTAATAAAAAAATCTATATCAGGGATTAAATCAGCATAAGAATTTAGTTTGCCTAACCACAGGCTTGCATCTTGAAGCAAACTTGATAATTCTTCTAACTTCCAATTAATATCTTCATTAATAAATGATGGTACAAAAGGCTTGTAACCTTTATGTAAAATATATGTTCCTGCCTTATATTCTTTCATTATAATCCTACCATATTTTAGTTTAAATGATTATTCTAAATTATAGCATATTTATAATTTAGTTTCAATAGATTAAGCAATGTTTTCAACCAACCAAGTTCGAAAATTGTCATATCTCAGGTAGATAAAAAAGGACGAAGTTTATTTCGTCCTTTTTTATTTGCTTGTGATAGCGATGAGATAAGCCTTTTTGCGTTCGGCGGATTTTTTGCAGAGAGATATTCATTCTTGCTGGCAAAAACCGGAGGCTCGTTTAACACAAAAAATCCAAGACAAATCGCATCCAGGGTAGATATAGAATACAAGCGGGTTTGAACCCGCTTTTTTATTGCAAATTTTAGCTAAAATTTTATCGTGGGATTTCCATTGCATAAGATTTTTGGGCACATCTAATGACACTTCCTACTTACTTTTTTCATTAAATATTTTTTTAATTTAGATAAATTATGTTAAAAATAATACTTCTAGTTAGCAAATTATATATTTACAGGTTTTACTTATAAAAAAGAATGAAAGGTAAGAATTATGGATTGTAATGTAAATTTTAAAGGAAGATTAGTTGTGGATGGTATGACAAAAAACAAAGCTCGTTGGAAAAATATTGCAAAAATTTTCAAGGACGAAACCAAGGGTATTAATTACGAAAGCAGAATATTTAATAAAAAAGGTCGTTTAGCGATTTGTGTTGATAGAATGGAAAGAAAAAACAGAAAATTTGATTATATAGAAGATTTAACAACAAGACGAGCTATTTTGACTAAAATCGGGACAAAAGAATTGTTATCCCAATCGGATAATACTATTGCTAAAACTTTGGCAAAACATTTACAGTTTGTAAAAAAATTAGACGAAAGTTGTAAATTAGCAGATACGACCCTTAACAATATCTATGCCAAAACGTTGAAAATATTCAAAAAGAATGGTTTTTCTACAGCTTTTGTGCTTAGAATGTTTGATACTGTCTACGTTGAAGAACTCGGACAATCAAAAATGCTTTCTGAATACAAAGCTCTTAAAGAACTAACAGGATTTAAAGATGTTACATTATCACATGTTGGTTTTATTGCCTAGCAGTCGTTATATTATTAACAAATCAAGGTGCGTTAAATAACGCACCCTTTTCGCTTTTTCAAACAATTTTACGGTCTATCCCACCATTTGTGAAATTTTATTCCCCAACCTTCATCATGATGATGTTTCTTAGGTTTTGGCTTTGGTTTCGGTTTATGCTTATGCTTCGGTTTTGGTTTTGGTTTTGGCTTATGACAATGGCCAGGAGGATGACATTCCGGCTCGTGAGAAGATGTAGAGAATACAACTTCTGTATTATCCCTTCTTAAACCAAACCAAGTAAAGCCGCCTTCATGTGCATTTACCGGCGAAAAAACGGATATTATTGATAAACAAACAATAACTCCAAATATCTTTTTTAGCATACAACCTCCAAGCTTTTTGTATTTAGCCATTATCTTATTTGGGCATTTGATTGTCAAGCCTAAAAACCTTCATAAAACTTATCTACAAACTTAAAACTCTCATTTTACTTGACTTTCCTAATTTTTAACTTTTTATTAAGTTTTAACTGCTAACAAAAATATTTTTGTTTAGATTTTATAAAAATATGAAAATTCTTCCATTAAAAAACTGCACTCCTATAATTAATAAAACCGCCTTTAAAAATACAAGGAATCCTTTAAATCTTTATAGAATGATGGAAATGTATTCTATGGAAAGAAAAGAAAAATTCCCTCGTATTCAGGCAATTTTAAATTGCATTGATTCTATTTTTCATAATTGTAAAATGCGGGTTGTCAAAGATGATAAAGGAGATATCTTAGCATCTTACACCTATAGATTTTGCAAAAATTATCTTGACGAAAGAACGATGTTTCTTGATGCTTTAGTCCGAAACCGCAAAAAACCGGAAAGTAAGCTTTTTTTAAGCGAAGTTTACGAAGACGTTAAAAACATTGCCTTGTCTAAAAAAGTTAAAGAATTAAATCTTTTTTCAATGGCAAAAGACGTCAATTTAAGAAAAAAATATGAACAATTAGGCTTCAAAATAGATGAAAAAATTTATATTGAAAAAGCCTATCTTATGAAAGTTAATATTGATGATTTTATAAAAAGCCAAAATTAAAATCGCAATATAAAAAATTTTATGCAATGGAATTATTCTAAAAACAAAAATCTTTATGGTAATATCTAAACTATGGACAAAATTTTTTCAAACGAAATGAATGTACTCAAGGCGCTTGCTATATTGCTTGTGGTTTCGGGGCATTTGGAATTTTCACTTCTCGGAATATTTCCGCCTTATTCTTTTCAGTTGGCATTATTTTTCTTTATATCGGGATGTTTGTTTAAGGATAAATACTTAAATGAAGTTTCAACTTTTGTTGAAAGAAGGATTAAAAGCCTTCTGGTGCCTTATTTTTGGTACAATTTGTTTTACCTTGGCGTAACCTGTCTTATTTTCAAGTTAACCGGAAAATTCTGGGGAATGCCCGTCAGCTTTAAAAACTTTTTTATAACTCCGTTTTTAAACGGACATCAGTTTGATTTATCTTGTCCTTTGTGGTTTGTAACCCAATTATTTATGACAATGATTACATTTTTGTTTTTGTTTAGAGGGTTAAAATCTTTATCTGATAATAAATTTATACATTTAGGATTTTTTGCAATTCTCGGGATTTTAGCTATACCTTTTGCTAAAATTTTTCCTGTAACACCTTTGATGCTGATTGTTATAAGAACAATGTTTTCAATGTTTTTTGTATATTTGGGATATTTTTACACTCATTATATAAAAAACAATTACAATATTTTTACACCTAAGTGGTTTGGGGCTGTATTTGTTTTACAGTCAATTTTATGGATGTTTAACAGAGATTACGATCCTGAACACGGGATAGGTTTAAGTTACGTTCTTGTTTGGGCAAGATTTGACGAGCAGCTTTTTGTTCCGATAATTACGGCTTTAACAGGGATTTGGGCATCTTTGTTTACCGTAAAAATTCTCTACCCTTACGTTAAAGATATAAAATTTATTCAGGATATGGGAAAAGTTACCTATCATATTATGGCTAATCACCTTCTTGTAATGTACATAATTACGGCAATATTTATGTATATTAACGGAATCCCGCCAGAAGAAAGAGCAAACCACGATATCTACTGGATTTACAACCCTGTTCAAACGACATATTTGTATTTTGTATTAACAATGGTTATTACAACCTATCTTGGAATCGGGCAGAAAAAACTTTATCAATTAATCTTCGGGGAAAAGAAACCCGCTGAAAACAAAGATAATAAACAGTAAAAAGAAAGAGAGAAAGATTATGTCAAAAAAAGTTTTAGTAATCGGAACAAGTTTCCGCAAAGACGGTAACTCTAACAGATTAGCTCAGGAATTTGCAAAAGGTGCAAAAGATTCAGGAAATGAAGTTCAAGTAGAATATCTTTATGATAAGAAAATCAATTTTTGCAAAGGCTGCCTTGCCTGCCAGAGATTAATGCACTGCGTAATAGATGATGATGCAAATGATATTGCCGAAAAAATGAAAAATTCCGACGTAATCGCATTTGCAACTCCGATATATTTTTATGAAATGTGCGGACAAATGAAAACTCTGCTTGACAGATCAAACCCTCTTTTCCCATCAGACTATAGTTTCAGAGATATTTACCTTCTTGCATCCTCAGCTGATACAGGCGAATATTCAATGGACGGCGCAATAAAAGGGCTTCAAGGCTGGATTGACTGTTTTGAAAAATCAGAATTGAAAGGTGTTGTAAAAGCTCTTGGTGTAGAAGGTATCGGAGCCGTTGAAGGAAGTAACGCTTTAAAAGAAGCTTACTCAATGGGCAAAACTGTTTAATTAAGAATAATCAAATATCATTTATGAGAAAATCTTGAAGCTTCTTTCAACGTTCTTTTCGATTACGCTCTTGATGCTGTCGTATTCTGTCTGAAGTGCAT
>CASFTJ010000022.1 GCA_949297715.1 uncultured bacterium
GCTTGAAAGTTTTTCTAACTCTCTTAAACTTAGTTTCAAAGCCATGCGTCTTTGTTTGATTACAGTACCGAATTTGATTAGTTGAGTATGTTTATCCATTATCCACCTCAAAAGAATGATAACAAAAATAAGACAATAAATCAACACAGTTGACAAATCAACAAAGCAATGTTATACTTAATATAATTCAACATATATTGACAAATATAAAACAATTTAACACCCGCGCTAAGGAGAAATATAAATGGCAAGTTTAAGAAATTTTATTAACGCAATCACAAACGACAACAGAATTTACACGGCAGAAGACATCGGCAGTATGACAAACAAGGAATTTATGGCAAATGAAAAGGCCATAGATTATCAAATGGCAAATTTAGGTATTCCAAGAGAAAGTGAACTTACCGGCAATCCTGATGTTGTATATGTTCATGGATACACTCGAAATGACGGAACAGAGGTAAGAGCGCATTATCGTTCTAAGCCCGATGGGGTTGGAAGTAATAATTATGAACATAATGGAACTTCAACCGGTGCATCCGCTAATATTGAGCAACCGACAGTATTAGAAGGTGGCATTACTTATAATGATTATCCAATAAATAAAAATGCAGGAATTAGGGAACATTTTGAACATAATATTAATAGTGCAAGTGGCGCATTAAATGAACTAATGCTAAATTTGGGAGTTAATGCATTAGGGTATCCACTAAATCAATACGATGCTGTAGCGTTATGGAATATGGCTTCAAATCCAACAGGAATTTATAATAATGATTATATAAGAAAAAATGGTACTTTATATAACGATGTAGATTCTTTAACCAGTGAATATACACCATATAAAACAAAAATAAAAAATAAAATAAAATCACAATTTGGAGATGTAAATGTTCCCGGTGTCGTTTTACATGAAAATAGCAATGTATCTAATGTAATAGCTCATTCTGAAGAACTTGAGAGTTTTATAAGAAATAATTATCCAGATTTAAAGTCAGGGAAAGAAGTATCCGGCTCATTCAGGTTTAATGGATTTACTAATTTACATAGTGCATTTGGTAGTGTAGATGTATTGTCTGCTAAAGTTCGTGGGAATTTTGTAGATGTGACATTACTTGATACATATGACTTTAATAAATATGATTCTAACCTTCTTGTCAAAATGGGGCGTCAAGCCCAAGAAGCAGGGAAATTAAATCCATACTTTACAATAGTAAAATGTAGGTATAGACTAAAATAAATCAGGGGAATTTTAATATATGAAAAAAGATGATTTTTATGTATCTTTAAATTTATTAAATATATTACTTTGTATATGTATGTTTGGAATGTTTCTTATTTTTTTTATAGCTTGTTATATTGCACCAAACTGGATAGCTCCATGTTGCTTGATTGTATTATACATAATTACCAAAATTTTTCTTTTGCATATATTATTTGTTAACGTTGCAAAATTTTTCCCTAATTCGGAATTGATTAAAGTTGCGGAGGAATTGAAAACAAACTCAACTCGTAGAAAATATTCACTGTTATTGGCATTATGCTATGATGCTGCTGTTGCATTATACTTTGCTTTCCCGTTATTTTTAAAGCCGGATTTTGGAAGTTTGTTATTTTTTCCGATATTATGGGAGATATATACATTAGGTGGAATATGCATGTTCTATATCTCATTATTTCTTATATGGAAAATTCAAGGTAAATTAGAATAAAAACTTATTTAGGATAATAATTGTGTTGAAAAGATACAAAAGCTATTTAAAACACTTGATATGCTGGTAAAATAGAGTTAAATTATGAATGACAAATTAATATCAGGTCAGGAGTCCGAGCCTCCTGAACTATAAAAACAGCCTTTGAACACTATTGTAACAGACAATGAACAAGATGTTATGTATTAGGGATTTTGAGAAAAAGTATCGCGAGTTTGACATATTTAGTCGGAAAGATATTATAAGTTTTGGATTTTCTGCAATTTTTCCAGTCCTGACACAAAATAAATAACCTGTGTAATATTATCGGAATTAAGCGTAGTTTTAGTCGCAAGCAGTTCTCTTAATTCGTCTTCAAATGTTTTGTCCGGAATATTTTGTTCTTTATGTTCAAACAAAATATCCGCCAGCACAAACAATTCATTATTAAATTTTAAAGCATCACTAGTTTCAAAGCCATGCGTCTTTGTTTGATTACAGTACCGAATTTGATTAGTTGAGTATGTTTATCCATAAGTTACCTCAAAAGAATAGTATCATAATTCAAATAACAAATCAACACTGTTGATAAATATGAAAAACAATGGTATGTTATATATTATTCAACAAATATTGATAAATATAATACACTAACCTAAGGAGAGAATATACATGGCAAATTTAAAAAACTTTATTAATGCAATTGCAAACGACAACAGAATTTACACGGCAGAAGACATTGGGAAAATGACAAGCAATGAATTTATGGCAAATGAAAAAGCCATAGATTATCAATTGAACAATTTGGGTATACCAAGAGAGTCTGATTTGGCCGGCAATCCTGATGTTGTATATGTTCATGGATACACCAGAGATGACGGCACCGAAGTAAGAGCACACTACAGATCCAAGCCTGATGGGGTTGTGGGGAATAATTACCAAATCAGTGGAACTATAACCGGCGCCGCTGCAGGCGTTAATCATGTAGATGATGGATTTGATAGACCTTTAAATATTTATATTAAAGGTCATGATACAGGAATTCCTAATTTAAAAAATTATAATTATTATGATAATTTAAATGACAAATTAGAATATGAAGTAGGCGATTTTCTTAGAGAAAATACAAATTCTCCTGAGTTATATTCAAATGATATAAGACATCAATATGTAAGTGCATTATATGCAAGAAATTTAGGAGAAGAAAAGGCAAAATGGTTAGGAGATTTAAATGAAATTTTACGTTTGGGTAGGACTGGTAGCGGCTCAGATGATACTGAGTTAGATAAATTAAATAATGAGATAGGCAGAAATTATGCCAGACAATATCCGAATATTTCAAAAGAAGAACTTTTACAAATCTTATTAACTGATTGGGATAAAAATTCTCAGTACACAAAGAATATTTTACGAAAAATGAATAAAAAATAAAATTATTTATAGTTTTTTATATAAAAGAAAGTCAATATTGTTTGTATAATAATAAGTATTGTCCAATCACTAATATGAACACAAAGTCTTATAAAATTTGTAATTGAATTATATCCAATGTGGTCTGTTAATGTACAATATGCATTAAATACAATGTTATGAAGCACAATAGTAAAAATTAAAAGAAGTATATAAAACATAGTACTAAGAATCATTTTATAAAAAATTTTCAATTTTAAAATTTTGTAGAATGTATATGAAGGAATAATTGTTGCACAAATAAAAAACATATTTTAATTATACAAAAAAATGACAAAAAATCAAAAAAAATTACAACAGTCAGATAGGCATAGGATTTAGCGAAGATAAAAATTTGAACTATTCAATAGGTCACGGGACAATCTTAAATCCTCGCATAGAAAACGGAGAATTTAGAGGGATATTATTTGATAAATATAACTATAAATGGTTTTTGGAAGAACTTGCAAAAGAGCTCGACGAAATCCCAAGATTTTTTACAGCAGATATTTTTAGACAATGTGTAAATGTTCTAAAAAAATAAGTCACAAATGATTATAGTAGATGAAGTTGATTATCTTTTAAGTGACTTTAAGACAATAGAAACATTAAGAGACTTACACGATGAAACAGGAATTCCAATTGTTCTGGTAGGAATGAGTTTAGCTAAACACAAGTTAAAAAAGCATACGCATTTATTTGATAGGATTTCAGAGATTTATCAATATACAGGATTTGAATATTCGGATATAAAACAAATTGTAGACGAGATTTCAGAAGTCGATATGACAAAAGAAGTAATAAGTGCAATTCATCAAAAAGCGAAGAGTTTTAGAAAGATTGTTGAAGTGCTTAAGTCCAATTGTTTTTGTAGAGCATATATAGCACCATTTATACTAGGTTCATCACCAATCTTAACAAAGACACCATTTGTTAGTTTTTTAAGCCAATTATTTTTTGTATATTTAGATAATAGTTGCCTGGAAAAACCCTGTTCCTCAAGCCACTTAGTTGTCACTAAAGCATTATGTGGAACTTTTCCAATTAGCGATTTTAAATTGGTATCATTAAGTAAACCCATGGTTTACATATTAGCACAAAAATAAAATAAAAAATAATTTGTAACAGTTATTTTACAAACCTTGATTATATTCTGGTAAAGACATGTCCTTGTTGCTTTATTTTATATTTTGTACCTATTATTTGTTACATTTTGGTAATTTTGTGTGCAAATTATCCCCAAAAGCCAATAACTTCTTTGTTATTTGGAACTTTGATAGAAATGTTTTTTAGTGTAAATAAAAGCAATAATATATAATACTAAAAATGGTAAAATAACTGTATAAATTCTTATACATACTTGAGCGTCCAAAAAATATAAACACAATGAAGTTATAATTACAGGAAAAACATCTTTCTTTGTTAATAGTATTTCACATATTTCTTTATAGGCTTTTATGCAAATGAAAATGAAGTTCTGATAAGTATAGTATGCTTCATAGTTCTCTATCACAGTTTTGTCATCCGGCTTATTTCTTAATGATGCTCTAAGAAGTTCTAACCCTTTTTTATCTCTCCAGTTTTTGGCTAAGATATGCATGCCATAGTTATTTAAGGAAATCGAATCGTTAGGTTCCAGTTTCAGAGCTGCCAAATATTCCTGTTCTGCAAGATTTTTTCTATTTGTGTCAGAATAAATTTCAGCCAACTTTAAATGATAAGAATTTGAATTCGGTGAAAGCTCCAAAGCTTTCTTAATATACCACTCAGCTTCTTTGTATTTTTTTAATTTATTAAAAATACAAGCCTTAAAGTATATTGCGGTTTCGTTATCGGGATTAATTTTTAATGCTTCATCTGCCTTTTCCGATGCAGCCTGATACTGTTCTTTTTTAAACAGGATAACACAATACAATACCAGACTGTTTTCTAAATTCGGTTCAAAAGAGAGGGCTAATTTAATAAACTCCTCAGCTTTATCGTAATTTTTAAGCAATAAATAAGATAAAGCTAAATTATAGTATGCAAAAGCATTATTAGGAGCAATTGAAAGTACGTCTTGCGACAATTTTATTGCAAGTTGATATTTCCCCAGAGAAATTGCTATTTGAGCTTTATTAAGTATTTCATATAAATTTGACATTTTATTTGTTTTCTTTCTTATTCAAATAATCTAATACAGCATCATACATACCGCTTTGGTTGCTGTATTTAACATAGTTTTCAGCAGTATAAAGCCATTCTGTAGTTGTGGGGTTAATCTTTTGAATTGCCTGCAATAAATCTTGTGTACTTATCAATCCTTTTTGTCCTGTTTTCATAGCTTCTCTGATTTTTATATCAATTGCAGCGTTGCAAACGGCTTTAATATCAGCAGCGGAATATCTATTTGTTTTTGCTGCCAGCAATTTGTAGTCAATGTTTTCTATAGGCTTTCCGCTTAATAACAATTCAAAAATCTTTGCACGTGCATTAACTTCCGGGGGCGGCACAAAAATTGTTTTGTCAAATCTTCCGGGGCGTTTGAGTGCTGTATCAACAAACCATGGTACATTTGTTGCACCTAAAACCATTATAGATGTGTTATCAGAACCGAGTCCGTCCAGTTCATTCAAAAATTGGTTTACAAGAGTTCTTGCATAAACATTTTCACCGGTTTTCATTCTATCGTTGCCGAGTGCATCTATTTCATCAATAAAAATCACGGACGGAGCTTTTCTTCTTGCAGTCCTGAATACCTCACGTAATTTTTGCTCAGAAATTCCGACATGCATATCAAGAATATCTGCAATTGAGATATTAAAAAAAGTTGCGTTGCATTCATTCGCGGTTGCTTTTGCAATGTAGGTTTTTCCGCATCCCGGAGGCCCGTATAACAAAATCCCTCCTCCCGCTTTTCTGCCATATTGAATAAACAGTTCCGGATTTTTGAAAGGGTAGATGATATTCAGTTTAATTTCTTCTTTTAAATCATTCATACCCCCGATATCATTGAATGTAACGTTAGTTGACTCAATTAATGACTCCAAATCTTGATTCATCATCCCAAATCTCCTTATATTGTGTAAATCCTTTAATTTAACTTTTATATTATAAAAGAGGTGTATGACAAATATGGTCGTATTATTTTTAACTTTTATCATTATTTTGACATTGACGGTGTATATGACCGTTTTTGACATAGGTGTCTTTTATATTTATAATTAAAAAGGAGTCTGTGTTATGAATATTTTTAAAACGTTATTTATATTAATGTCTTTGATGGTTGCATTACCTGTTTTAGCTGGGTCTATTCAGTATGGCTATAATGCTAACGGGGATTACGTGCCGACATCAATAAATGGTCAGCGTGTCCAATACGGTTATAATGCAAATGGAGATTATGTCCCGACGTCAATTGGAGGGCAGCGAGTACAGTACGGTTACAATGCACATGGAGATTATGTTCCGACGTCAATCGGAGGGCAGCGAGTGCAGTACGGTTACAATGCAAACGGAGATTATGTCCCGACATCAATTGGAGGCGACAGGATTCAATATGGTTATAACGCACAGGGAAACTATGTCCCAACCTCCGTCGGGGGCAGCAGAATTCAATATGGTTATAATGCAAATGGGAATTACGTTCCGACCGGATTCTACCATTTTTAACTTCTATATCAAATCAAGTCTGCATAAATGCTTGTACGGACAGCCCTTGCAGGCTCCGTTTGAGTCCTCTTTTACCGGGTCGAATTCAAGATTATTAATCTTTTCATAAGTTGATTTAATCAGTTCTTCAATATAATCCATATCATCTTTTGTCAGTTCTTTATAAATGTTTTTGCGGTGTTCTTCCACATAAATCAAACCCGTTTTTGAAACTTTTTGACCTGTTGCTTTCTCAAAGGCATATTTATAGAAACACAGTTGATTGTAATAACCTTCCTTTGTTCCGCCTTTTGCAACTTGTTTTTCGCTTACAGGCTGGCCTGTTTTATAATCATATAATTCATAAGTTCCGTCGGAATTTTTTTCTATTCTGTCAATTTTGCCTGTAAGAGTATAATCATCCAATTTAACACCGTCAAATGTATATTCAACTTCAGCAATTCTTTCCGGCGGAATGGATGAAAAATAAGGATAATAATTTTTTATTACATTCAAGCCTGCCTTTTCAAATTTTTCTTTTATTGCCTGTGATGTAAATTTTGAATTGTCCAGACTTGCTTGAAATTCCTTATTTATTTGATCTATATCAGGATATTTGCCTGTTTGTTTTGCAATTCTTACGGCATTTTCAAGCAGTTTATGAATTATGGAGCCGTAATTTGCAGAATCCCAGTTGGCTTCTTCAACATCTATTCCGAGCACTTTCAGATAGAAAAATTTCCTCGGGCAGGCAAGGTAATCATTCAATCGGCTCGGCGAAAGTGTAATATTTTTTACTCGTTCTTCAATTTCGGCTTTAAAAGCCTTTTGATTATCATATACTTCTCTTGAAATGCTTCTCACAAATTCTTTTGTAAAGTCGTCATTGTCATAAGAAAATTGTTCTCCGTCAAAGTCATAGTCAGTGAAATCCGCCAGATATTTTGTTATCTGCTGGGGGGTGTTGTCGCACATGTCCGCAAAAGAAAGACAAAGTCCGTGTTTTGCTCTTGTTATCCCGACAAACAGCAGCTTTATTAATTCACAGTCTTTTCTCAACTGCTCCTCAAGTTTATCATATACCGGTTCCGTAATAAGTTTATATTCGTTTGGATTCCTAAAATTTTCCCACTTCTTTGAAATTAAGTTGGGCAGATAAACATATTCAAATTCTCTTCCTTTTGAACTGTGATAAGTTGTGAGTTGTACAGCATTTTGTATAAAAGAATCTTTTTCAAGGCATATATCAATATCGTTTTGCAGACATTCTTCCAGATATTCTACAAAATCAGCAAGACCCGTTGCCTTATTTATATTTGAAAAATCCGTAGCCTCGGATAATATCTTTTTTATACCGAGCAGATTTTCACATCTGTTGCTTTCTGTTTTATAGTAATATTCCAGAATTCCGGTACGGTTCAAAAGTTCTATGACCGTATTTCTCAGGTCGTTCGCTGTTGAATATTCCTGAAGATAAAAAAATGTGTCTAAGAAATTATTTATTTTTTTCGGATTTTTCCAGCCGCTTAACGTTTTCATCAATGAAATAAAATCATTCGGGGTATCTTTTTTTAGCAATCTTTTTTCATACAGAATTTTATTATAATCCTCCGGATCAATCTTAAAAGGTTCGGATAAAATCAATCCGAATAATTTATCGCTTGACAGAAGATAATTGTTCAAGGCTTTTAGATAAAAATAAACTACGATTGAGGATTTGATTGTGAAAATACTTTTGCCTTCATCAATCTGAAACGGAATATTTTTTGCCTTTAAAAGTTCGGCAAAGGTTTGCAGTTCCTGTCGTTTTCTGCAAATAACCGCTATTTGAGATAATTCTGCAGGACAATCCGCTGATTTGACCAGATTTTCAATGTCGCTTGCTATATAATTAATTTCCTGTACATTATTGCCGAATTGAAGCCGTTTTACTTTTTTATCTTTTTTCAGTATTTCTTCGGATTTGGCAATTAATTTTTTTGAAATATTTTTTGATTTGAATTTTTCATTGTTTTCGAGTCTTGATTTATCCTGCTGAATAACTTCGTAGCTGAAGTCTAAGATAGATTGCGTTGAGCGGTTATTTTCATTAAGGCAGATAACCTTTGTTTCCGGATATTTATTCAGGAAATTTTCAATATTATCTGATGCGGCACCTTGAAATCCGAATATAATCTGATCGTCATCTCCGACAACAAGAATATTTTTATCATCATTTGCGTCAAGCAGATTAAAGATTATCCTGTTTTGAAGTACATTTGTATCCTGATACTCGTCCACAAGAAAATATTTATATTGGTTTGAAACTTCCCGCAAAAATATTGAATCTTCCTCAAATGCCGTCAGCACAAAATTTATCATATCCGAAAAGTCTATAAGACTGAGTGAGCGCATCTTTTGAGAATACAGTTCATATAAACTCCAGAGTTCTTTTGCTTTTTCAATGTTTATTTGAATTCTGTTTATTTCATCAAAGCGTCCTTTATTGCGGGTTTCGCCTCTTGCTTCTCTTTCGTGAATTTCGGCTTCCAGTTCTTTTATCCTTGGTATAAGTGCAGGATTTGTTTCAATTTTTTTATAGTAATCTTCTTTTGAAATTCTTGTATTTTTAAGTTTTTCAATATGTCCTGTGAAATCTTTTGCATAATAATATTTGTCGGCACGATTCGGGGCAAAATATTGAGGATTTACTTCGTCAATACATTCTTTCATCAATTTTATTTTTTCGGTGTCCGTAATCAATCTGACACCGGCATTTAGTGAAAACTGCTGCGGGTACTGACGAATAACATCATTGCAGAAAGAGTGGTAAGTATAAATATTCACGGAAGATGCGAGCACCCCCATTTTGTTGATTAAACGCTGTTTCATTTCTTTTGCGGCAGCATCGGAAAATGTCATACACAAAATTGATGAAGGATTGATGCTGTGAGAGAGCATATTTTCAATACGGTGAATGATTGTGAAAGTTTTTCCGGTTCCCGGGCCTGCAAGAAGCATTATTGAACCGTTTAATGTATCTATTGCTTCCTGTTGTTTTGTGTTTGGTTTAATCATAGGTTTTGAAACTGTTTCGGTCATACAATTTTCCTGTTTTTAATATTACTTTATAGCCATGACAAATTCGGATGTATAAATATTTAATATTTTTCTAAATTCTCATGAAGATAGTTTTTATAAACTTCTCTTAATTTTTTCGGTGCTAAAATTTCACAATTTTTCCCCCATTTAAAAACATGCCAGATAATTTCTCTATCACCGCTTGCTTTGAAATTGACATAAAGATTTCCGTTTTCATCCTTCTTTATTTTTTGTGTAGGGTGAAAGTTATATTGTTCGGCGTCGCCTGCAACTTCAGGTGAAAATTTAAGTTTTACATTATAAATTTCTCCCTGATAAACTCCGAAAGATTTATTTGAATATTCCTGCAAATCAAAATTTTCCCTTTCGTAGTTTTGATTAGTAATTTCCAGATTCCCAAACTTGTGCAGCAAATAGTTGTAAATCCCATCACCCTTTGCTTTTTCTCTTGCAACAAGATAGATTTTTTCTCCGTAAATTACCCCAAGAGGTTCAATATATCTTTCCCTGTTGTGATAGGTTCCTTTTAATATTTTATTATTATTAATAGCTTTCCTGACTTTTTCAAATACAATGGGTTCTATTTTATATTGCGGGAGCTGGCGGACAGCCAAACCTTCCGTTTGCAGAATCATCTCAATTTTGTTCTGCAAATTATTTATATTTTTTCTGTTTAATACTTTTATTTTTTCAATAGTTTTGCCGAGTTCTTCTGATAATTGATGATTTACTGTTATATTTTGCAGCTGTTCAAGATTTGCAATCTCTTCTGGAGAAAAAGAAATTAAATTTTTTATTGAATAATCAATAAAGCCCCAGTGTTTTTGACTGTCTTCAACTTCAATTTCATCAATATGCGGGAAAATACACGTCAGACTGTCTCGCATTCTTTCCGCCGTTCTGCGTGAAACATGGTATCTTTCGGCAATTTCTGATATCGTAACCCCCTGTATTTTTGATTCCATAAAAATTGCCAGATCCAATATGTCTGAAATTCTTGAATATCTCGGTTTTTCTCTCATAATTTCTTCTCTTTTGTGTATTGTACCATATATTATGAAAAATAAAAAGAGATAAAACTTGACTGTAATCAATAGATTTTGGATTAAATTTTTATTGTTTTGTAATGTGGTTTGTTTGTGTATTTTACTGAAATTTAAATATAGAAAAAGCTTCCGGCTTTGTTCCGACTTAAATTTGGACTTTTCAAATGGGACTTTTTTGTCCTTTATTCAAAATCGCTATAATCCTATCAGTGATTAAGTTTCAGATGGCTTGTTTAAATTCGGATTGAATTTTTGCGGGACAAAAAGAGTAGAAAAAGACCTATTTGAGTAAATTCAGTCAATCTCTATAAAATGGCTGATACTTAAATATGTTCGGCAACACAGGCTGTTTAATTACATCTTAAAAGCCTAAATAAACCTTATACTTCAAGCAAGTATTTTTGGCTAATATGCACTTCTTCAATATTGTTATCAAAGTTCGCAATCTGATTTTCCAGTAAGTCAATTTCTTTATCTATTTCTGCTTTCTTGGTTTTGTATGTTTCTATATCAATATCTTCTGCAAGATACAAATCGAGCAGTCTCTCAAGACGTTTTTTAGCATTGTCAGAGTCTTGCTTTTTCAGCTTTTGTTGCAGAATTTCATTATGCTGTTGAGTTTCAAAGCGTTGTTTTAGCTTATCAAGATACATTTCTAACACATCTTCCGGAATTGTCATTGACTTTAAAGTATCCTCAACAAGCTTATTTGCAACAGTTTCGTTTATTTGCTTGCAGTTGCAGCCATTCTTTGGTTTCGGTCTTAGATAGATATACTTACCTTTCTTCGGAGGTTCTGGGGTTACAGTACAACCACAATTCTTGCATTTAATCATGCCTTTAAATAAATTGTAACTCATATCCTTGCTCTTGTTTGAATGGTTATGTCCTTTACCCTCTCTAACTTTACGACATTTTTCAAATAACTCATCTGAAATCAGGTGAGGGTAGATGTGATTATAGCGTACTTCATTCTTTTTTCCCTTGTTCACAATCTCTATGCCAATATAAAACTCATCAGCAAGAATTTTAGCTATATTGCTTCTGTCAAAAGGTTTACCAGTTTTACGATTTATCAACCCCCAATCTTTAGCTTTTTCACACATTTCGTCTATTGAATAAAGTCCTGTTGAATATTCAACAAAGAGTTTTCTTATTAGAAATGCATAACTGTCATCAATTATAATATCTTTATTATTGCTTTCACTTCGTTTGTATCCAACTCTTAACTTTGTAAATACACGTCCTTGTCTTATCATTTCTGTATGAGAACGGTTTATGTTATCTGATAAGTTATCCGTGTAATTTTGTGCCATCATAACAAAAAAGTTGTACAGCATAAGTTCTTGACTAGTTGAGTTTTGATGTAATATTTGTTGTTCTGTCATTAGGTGAATTTCAAGTTTACCGCTTTTTCGTAGCCTCTCTATTATTGGAGCTTCTTTAAAACTACGTTGAAGTCTATCGACTTTATCGCAAATAAGAGCAACAGGTTCTTTTTGTTTTTCAATGAACTTAATCATCTCAAAAAACTTAGGACGGCAGCCACGAGTAGAACTTTCATGGAACGTATACTCTTGGATAACCTTTAAGCCTTTTCTTGCACAATAGTCTCTACCTTTGTTTATCTGTCCGTCAATAGAGTATCCATCCTCTTGTGGCTTAGAAGACACTCTACCCAATATTACAGCGATTTTTGCTTGTAATTCTACTTTTTCTGATTGATACATCTTTTTCCCCTTTCTTTAATACTAACAAAAAAGCGACAGAATATTTTTCTGTCGCTAATACGGTGTTATAATCCAAACTTAGCTATTATTTCATTCTTTTCTTGCTTAAGCCGTTCTAATATCTCTTTGTAAACACTAAGTGGCATCTTGCCACAAAGATAATATTCCGTATAACATTCTATTTGCTTATTAATGGTCTCAAATTTCTGACACAGAAAATTTGTTTTGTTAAAACCATCTGCACAGTTTTCGTCTATTTTATTCGTTTTATTTTTAGTCATGATATCTTCTCCTTATGTTGTCTAAGTTTTATGATTTTAGTTTGTCTGCACTTACTCAGGCGGTGATTTGTTCAACTTTTTCTGCCTCAACTCTTCTTCTATTAGCAAGGCAAGCAACTCCAATAAATCTTCACTAAATTCGGGGGTGTTTTGAGAGGTTTCAAAAGAGGTGTTATTAGGTATATTGTTCAACATTCTCTACACCCCCTAATAACTCATAGCTTCCAGTATTGCAGTAAGTGTAGCCACTGTTTGAGGCATATAGCATGTGATATAACGTTGCAGTATATCACGTTTTTCTTTGAAGTACGTTGAATGCGTTTTATGGTTGATTTCAACCTCGATGTAACTGCGCACCTTATCAAGGCTATAGTCATTCAATTCAAGCAAACGTATAAGTCCGTGCATTCTCTCAAACTCTGCTTGGGTCGGATATTCTTCGTTTTCGACCATAGTAATATACTTACCCCTAGCCTCTTTAAGTTTTTCAGAGGTAATATCTAATAGTTTCAACATCTCGATAATAGGAGTCTGCTTACATGCCAGTAATTCAGCAAGGGTAAGTGTTCCTTTTTCACGGTCAGGAGCTAAAAACTTTCTGATTGCAGGGAAATTCTTTAATCGGAGTTCCATTCTTATGGTATTGCCTGCAAGTTCAATTCCTGATTCTCCTATATGTTTTCTGTATTTCTCATGGTGTCTTTCTTTAATCTCAGCACCCTTATTATAGATACAGAACTCATAATTAGGAGTTTGCTTGGTTTGTCTTCCACGTGCCAGTATTTCATATCCGTTGTTGCCATACTTCAAGACATTATATTTATCCGTCCGCATCGGAAGAACACTTGAAAACGATTTTACGGCAGTGTTTACGTTGGAATCCGTTAAATCATTGGTTATATGAACAGATAGCACCTCTGCTCTATTTTTAAAAACATTATTGTTAAAAGTTACAAGTCCGGTTGATTTTAGAACGTCAAGGGATTGGTCAATTGTGTTATTATTAATTAGACCTAATACCCCTCTTCCTGAAGCAATTTTCCCAAATATATTAACGATAAACTCTCCATTTTTAAAGTAAAAATGCCCAAGTCCTAATCTATGATTATGGGTATCAAAAAACGGTTTTGCATTAGGAAATCTCAATCTTGCACGTCTGTATATCTGGTCTTCGTAAGTACCTAAGTCTAATATCTTTTGCTCATCTTCGGTAAGTGTCATTTTGCTATATGGATGACTCTCTCTATAAAGCATAGCCATTGTTTCATGACGTTGAGCCGGTATATGAGGAGTTCCGCTTCGAAAAAACAAGTTAGAATTTACATTAAAATTCGCTTCGTTTGCATAAATAAGTGAGAATTTCAATTTCAAGTAATCATAACTTATTGTGTCAGTTTGTTGTTCTGTGAGATGTAGACCTAACTCGGGTATAATTCTATCTTTGTCTTCTCGTTGAAAATTGAAGTCAAATGTTTCTTTGGAATTATCGTATGGGACTATATCGTCTAATGCATTGCTATATGTTTTTATTCTCCTTCTTTCTACCGTCTTTCAAATGACGATAGAATTTTATAGAATTCCTTTTCCTCTATAATTCAGAAATGAAACAGTCAGAGGAAACATTTTATAGACCCATTAAAAGGTAACACCCACTATATACAAGCGTTTTAGGCAGAAGAATATTAAAATTTGTAAATTATTTTCCCAACGACTCTAAGTGTAACTTTTCCTTTTCCTCTTGCGATATACAGTATGTAACAGGATAACAATTAGTTTCTTTTCTTCCCAAACAGTATTTGTAAGAGTTCTCTTTCATATATGTATTAGCGTCCGAAATATAAGACTGAATGCGCTTATCATCAATGTCTGCATCATCAGCTCTCTCTTTGCGTATTATTTGTTTTAAACTCTCATAGGAAACTGATTTACGTCGATTATTTCCTGCTTGTTGTACTAAGTTACATATTGCTTGATTAATACGGTCTTTCTGAGATAGCTTCTTATCAGTACCTCCTTTTGCACCTTGAGAAGCAAAGAAATTAGTTAAATATAAGCAACAGGAAAATTCGTATCCGGTAAACTCTTCATTTAATTGTAGTTCATTATCGTGGTCACTATAATAACAGAGGGGGTAATTATGGTTCATTATCATATCTTCAGCAATATTAAAAGAGATATTTTTAATCTTTATCTTTCCTGTTACAAACCCATAAGCGATTACGGATATGTATTCTGTATTATCTATATTGTAGTTTGTAAGGGTAGATGATTTATTTATGCTTGCTTTAAAATCTGAAACCTGTTTAGTCCATTTAAGTGTGTTCGTTTCATATTCTATGTTATCCCTGCTCAGTTCTTCAAGATAAGACTTTAACCCCTCTAGTACTGATGTGTTTGTCTCTGGTATGCTTATACTCACACTTGTGTCTGTTTTGCTTATTACAAATGGTTGTCTAAAATTCTTATGGACAGAAATATTCTTTATCTGATTATCAATCTTTATAGACTCTTGCTTTAATTGCTCATTGTCAACAAATTCATCTGTTAACAAACTTTTTTGTTTTTCTAGAGCTTGAATTAAGCTATGTTCTGTTTTGTCTTCCTCTGATGAGTTTTTTCTATCTGGGTTATATTTAGGGATTACACCGGTCTCAATCCTGCTATAAAACTCCTCAATAAAATCAGCAGTTTCTTTATTAGCGTACTTTAGCCATAAAGTTTTTCTGTGTCCAATATCTTCATTAGTATGAAGTAGGAAAAGAATTGCAGCTAATATATAGTCAGGAATTTTTCTCATATATTTCTTTTAGCATAAGAATGTTAAAAAAGATAGTTGACAAGAATGCAATTTGATACTATAGCAGTTTTATTCCTCTTATTATGACGCTTACAGCTTATAACTATTTTGAGCAGGCTTTATGTTTAGCGTGCTTTGCAATCTAAACATAATAAAATTTAGATTGTTGATATTAGCAAAAATTTGGGAAATACATGAAATTTTCTCAGCCTGTTTTATCAATGCACAAACTGATTTTTAACAATGTCCTCTATGCAGGTTTAGTGAATATCTATTTTGTACCCTAATATATCCGCTATTCTCTGCATATCAATAAATCTTAAAGAGCCTCGTTTCAGTTTGTTTGATAGGTTTGCTTTGCTCTCCTTTGTGTAATACTTTGCATTCAATTCCTCTGCCAGTTTTTCCATGGTGTATCCTTTAGCTACAATCATGGATTTAACTTGCCTTTTCAGGGCTTCTGTTGCCTGCTCATCAAGTTCTTTTGCTTTCAGTTCTAGTTCGTTATTTGTATCCATATTTTACCTCTAATTATAGAATACACTATAAAGTGAACATAATCAATAGTACTGTAAACAAATATAACGAGATAATTTACCAGACTGTTGACAAAGTAAACGATTTCATGTATTATGTATATGTAAGCAAAAACAAAGGAGAAAAAATTATGGCACAAGTAATCACTACAAACATCAATTTAGAAGACAATGCAAAGGTTATCAAGTCTCTTGATAGCAAGATTGCTGAGTTAAAGGAACTCAGAGACGAAAAAATAGCAGAGGTTAAAGAAATCATGAAT
This sequence comes from uncultured bacterium, assembly GCA_949297715.1. Taxonomy (GTDB): domain Bacteria; phylum Cyanobacteriota; class Vampirovibrionia; order Gastranaerophilales; family Gastranaerophilaceae; genus Scatenecus. Next base: position 16,505 of record CASFTJ010000022.1, read on the forward strand.
AAAGCTAATGTTATGGAATTACAGGCTGGAGCATTCACTTTCACGCTTAAAGAAATCACAAGAAATAACGTGGATACAAAGACTTTAAAGACCAAATATGCAGAATTATACAAGGCATTGTTAAAGGTAAGTAGTTACATGAAATTCGAGGTTGTGTAGGGTTTATACCCTGCACACTTTAAGAGGTTATGATAATGGAAAATAAGGATAATATCAATACGGTTCTAAAGTTTATGCAAAAAAGTCAAGCAACGTGTTTTATATCAGGACTCAATGGAGTAGAACAGGAACATTTTAAGAGAATCGCTGATAAAATCGCTGGAATTATAGAGAATGCGCCTGCAATTTATGAGACAGACAGCAAAGGGGATAAAGTTAAACCTGTTCTTCACTACTTCTATGGTAATGTTGACATTTACATAACAGAGCTGAACAAAAGCGGAAATAATCAACATTTTGGTTATACAAGTCTCGGTATGGGATATTTAGAGGCTGGATATATAGACCTTAATTATATCTTCAAAGAATTGCCAGAGCTTAACCTCGATTTCAACTTTACACCGAAAACCATTGCAGATTATAAGAGAAAGTATGAGGGATAGAACAATGGAAAAACAAGATATACAGGAACTTGCTGAAACAACCTATGGACTTATAGTTGTATTAAACGACATTCTCTGGAAATTTGAGGGATTTAGTAAGGATAATCAGCGTAAATTTACAGGCATACTCGCCCTCATTGATACTATTGAGGAAAACAGTTATAACATCAAGGTTTCTCTTGAGTGTCTATAATCAGCAATGAAAACGACCGTATAACTTGTACGGTTTCATACAATGAAAAAGTCTGAGTTTCATTGATTAGATACATACAAAGAAAATCCGTTATTAAGGTTTTTATTGAATATAAGGAATAGTTATGACAACACATGCATTTATAAGAGTATCTACACTGGAACAGGACACAGAAAAAAATAAGATTGATATATTGCAATTTGCTAACCGTTTAAAACTCGGAAATGTAGAATTCACAGAGGAGCAATGCTCCGGAAAAATTAACTATAAGGAGCGTAAACTCGGAGCATTAATAGAGTCTATGCAAGCCGGTGATGTGCTGATTGTGCCGGAATTATCAAGGATTGCACGCTCCATAACTCAGATACTTGAAGTAATTAAAGTTACCAAGGACAAAGGTATAACACTTTATTCACTTAAGGAAAACTTCTGTAACAATGAAGACTCCATATCAGCAACGGTTACAAGTACCATATTCGCTCTTGTTGCTCAGATTGAAAGAGAACTAATAAGTATGAGAACAAAAGAGGCTCTCCATGCCAGAAAAATAGCAGGGGTAAAACTCGGCAGACCAAAGGGTAAGGGTAAATCCAAACTGGATGAACACAGAGAAGATATTTTAAAGTTATTATCTTTAAAAGTTCCTAAGACGATGATTGCTAGACAGTTTAATACATCTGTCGGGAATCTCAATAATTTTCTTAACCGTATAAAAGTTGTTAATGATTGCTCCAAGGCTCGCAGTATTTTATACAAGTCCTAAATATTTCTCAAAGAACTTGCTTAATTTCTCAACAATAGTTTTTTTCTTAGTCTGTCGATTATTGCCGGAAGCTCCAAACAATGGCATTGGCGGAAGTATTTTATCAATAGCGGTGCCGGAGGTTCTTAATTCTCCGTCACGGAATGAATTATCAATAAACTTTCTTGTTTCAGCAGGTTTCAAATTTTCTTCATTCATAATTGCAGTTAAATCAGCTTCCTTTTGTTCATTGACGAATTTACTCCAATCATCTTCCACTTTAGTTGATGTGTTGATTGTCTCAATAAAACTTTCGATAAGTTCTTTTTTGCTTCTTAGCTGTGTACTTGCATTAATCGCTTTGTTAATATCTACAAGAATTTCTTTATCCTCACAATTACCGGCATGGTATTTTGAAACCAGAATAAGTATATAATCAATATTAACTTCAACCTGTTTTACAAGTTCAAGCTCAAATACTATATCGTCATTAATATTTTCTTTTTCGGCAGTTCCAACACGTCTCCATTTGTTATACAAATCAAGGTAATTGCTCTGATGGTCTTGCAGGTCTCTATCGGAAATAATTGATTTACCTTCAAATTCATCAAACGATGTCAGAATATTTCGCATCTTTAAAATTGCACCAAACAGGCTGATGAAATCTTTTTCATTCTGTTCCCCAACAATAGGAGTTCCCAGAGGAAATTTTTCGTTTAATTCCGCAATCAATTCGACATAACCTTTATGATGTTTGCCTTTTTCATCATCATAACCGTTATAATATTCACCAAAGGTTCTTAACAATACTATACTTCCGGCATTTTTATCCCCAAACAGTGCAATGGCTTCTTTTGTTCGTTCTTCCAAATCTCTAAAACAGACAATATTTCCGTATGTTTTGATTGAATTAAGAATTCTGTTTGTTCTTGAAAAGGCTTGAATAAGTCCGTGATACTTCAAATTTTTATCAACCCAGAGTGTGTTTAAAGTTGTTGCATCAAAGCCGGTTAAGAACATATTGACAACGATTAAAAGGTCAATTTCTCTGTTTTTCATTCTTGAAGAGACATCTTTATAGTAGTTCTGGAACTTTTCCGATGAAGTATCGTAATTTGTGCTGAACATCTTATTGTAATCTTCAATAGCCTTATCCAGAAAATCTCTTGAAGACTCGTCAAGATTGCTTGTATCTTCCGGATTTTCTTCCGCAAGAATTCCGTCTTCCGTGTCTTCATTTACCCCAAAACTGTAAATTGTTGCAACTCTAATTTGTTTGCCGTCTTTCATCTGATTCTGGAACTCTTCGTAATAAGCTTTTGCCATATCAACGGAAGCAACTGCAAATATTGAGTTGAAGCCCGTTAATCTTACACGGTTTTTAATTTCTTTGACCTTATTGCGCAGTTTGTCAGAAGCAACATCTTGAATGTTTGTAAGTTTATTAAATTCATAGGCTCTGGCATCTCGTCTGGTTTTCTGGTCAAAATGTTCAAGAATGTATTTTGTAACTTCCTTAATCCTCTCCGGAGCAAGCATCGCTCTTTCTCTGTCAATTGCAGAAATATCTTTGTCTTGAACATTTTCTTTCATCTTCATTGTATTAACGTAATCAATTCTGAATGGCAGGACATTACCGTCATTTATGGCATCAACGATTGTATAAGTATGAAGCGGAAGAACTTTATTTCCGTCTTTATCAGGCTCACCGCCAAAGACTTGCGGGGTAGTTTTCTGGATTAATTTACCGCTCTTATCCTTTTTGTTACCCGATGAAGCATTAACAGCAAAGATAGGAGTACCGGTAAAGCCGAACAGATGATATTTTTTGAATGCTCCAACAATTTGTGAGTGCATATCTCCAAACTGAGAACGGTGGCATTCGTCAAAGATAATTACAACGTGCTTGTTAAAGACTTCATGCCCTTTGTTCTTGTCAATAAATATGCCGAGCTTTTGAATAGTTGTAATAATAATTTTAGCGTTAGGGTCTTCCAACTGCTTTTTTAATATAGCGGTTGATGTGTTGCTGTTTGCCGCCCCTTTTTCAAATCGGTCATACTCTTTCATTGTCTGATAGTCTAGGTCTTTTCTATCAACAACAAAGAGAACTTTATCAATATATGGAAGATTGCAGGCAAGTTGTGCGGTCTTGAAGGATGTCAGAGTTTTACCGGAGCCTGTTGTATGCCAGATATACCCTCCGCCTTCTATTGTGCCGTATTTTTTGTAATTATTCGCAACGCCAATTCTTGTCAGGATTCTCTCACACGCTGAAATCTGATAAGGTCGCATAACAAGCAGCATATTTTCTGATGTAAAGACGCAATACTTTGCAAGAATGTTCAGAATTGTATGCTTTGCAAAGAAAGTTTTTGTAAAATCTACAAGGTCAGGAATAATCTTATTGTTACCGTCCGCCCAGTATGAAGTGAATTCAAAACTGTTACTTGTCTGCTTTGTCTTGTTACGTTTAGGATTGTTTAATTCTTTAATATGGCTGTTTCTGGTTGTGTTAGAGTAATATTTTGTGTTAGTGCCGTTTGAGATTACAAATATTTGAACATACTCATACAATCCGGAACCTGCCCAGAAACTGTCTCTCTGGTAGCGGTTAATCTGGTTAAAAGCTTCCTTGAGTTCTACCCCTCTGCGTTTAAGTTCAATATGAACAAGAGGTAAGCCGTTTACTAAAACAGTTACATCGTATCTGGTTTCATGCCTGCCGTCTTTTTCTTCATACTGGTTAATTACCTGAAGCTTGTTGTTGTGGATATTCTTCTTATCCAATAAATAGATATTTTTGAGCTGTCCGTCATCGCATCTGAATTCTTGAACATAGTCAACCTGAATTTTTTTAGTCTTTTCAACAATACCGTCGTTAGAGCTTGCAATTCTTTCTTTGTAGAACCTGTTCCATTCGTTGTCGAGAAAAGAGAAATTATTTAATCGTTCTAATTGTAAGCGTAAATTTTTAATCAATTCAGCTTCATTGTTTATCTTAATATATTCGTAACCAAGTGTTGTTAATAGCCTGATAAATTCATTTTCCAATTCAGCTTCGCTTTGATAAGCTGTAGCTCGTTTTTCGTCAGGAATATATTCGGAAACAACTGTACTTTGGTTTGTGCTGGCAACTATGTTATATGTACTCACTAATTCTTTTTCTCCTTGAATGTTAATAGTTTATCACGATAATACTCATATTGCTTCTTTCTTACTTCAATTTCAGCAGGAAGCCCCTCTGATATGTCATTGCAAAGAGAATTAAATTTATCCAATATATTGGCGATTTTCTCTTGCACTTCTAATGTGGGAACAGGAATTTTAATTTTAGCAATGTCTGGAACACTCGAATGGACAACTTTACTCTTTATCTTGCCTTTACTTTTCTGTTGCTGTGCATTAGTTGTAGATAGTACGTATGCCATATATCTAGGGTTCTGATTGTGTTTCATTACTACAATATCTCCACCAGCAAGGCATTTTTTATCCCCAAGATAAACGCAAGACTTAGCAATTTCATCAACACTTTCTCCCGTGATAGCAAAGAGAATATCTCCATGTTCAAAGTATTTTCCATTCGTTTGTAACGACTCATTTGTATGCGAAACACAATCTTTAAACCATATGTTATAAGTCGTGTATATTTCTCCATAACGGACACACTCAATACCATTTTCAGTAATTTCATCTCTTTTAATGCCAGAGCCTCTATACATACTTATTGATAATTCTCCAAGAGTTTTCCATTCAACTTCATCTCCAAAGGTTAATAACTCATCTCTATAATACTCATACTGTTTTTTGCGGGCTGTAAGCTCTGCTGTAAGCTCTGCTGTAAGCTCTGCTGTAAGCTCTGTGAAATTGTCCAGTATCCGGACAATTTCACTCTGTACCTCAATAGGAGGTACAGGAATTCTGAACTTTGAATATTTTTCTATCCATTGACGTGAATGGTCAACTGGCATGTACTTGATTGTTTGCAATACGTGAAATAAGTATCTAATATTGTATCTGTTATTATCTTTTGATGTGAGTAATTTCATCGCTGACGATTTTACTTTAAATCGAAAATCAACCCATTTATTAGCCGTTGTGAAGTCATCAAAGATTATTACAGGATTTTCTTTGGTAGCCTCATATATACCATCCTTTTCGTCCGTATAACCTAATATAAAAGTCTGTCCTGCCGTTAAAACAGGTGTCTCAAACTCATCATCATATTTAGTGGTATGTACTATATATTTAGAAGGTTGTTTATAACCTAAAACCTCACCCAACTGTTTATACTCAACCCCGTCAGGACATATTTTACTTATCAGTTCATCAAGTTTAGCCATAGTTCACCATTTCCTTTAGTAAGTTGTTGTTATAGTTGGCTTGCTGTTGCAAGATTTGTTTATGTAACAACAACAGCTTATTTCTGGTTTTATCAAGTTCCAACCGGTTACAAAAACCTTTATCATCCAAGGCATCATGAGCTTTTCTATTTACAAAAGAAGCTCTATCATCAAGCAATAAATCACCTTTTTCCGTCAATGCTACAAAGGAATGGCATATTGCGTTTCTTAACCCGTCTAACGTCATTTCTGACAAAGTACCATTTTTATTTATCACCTTCGTAAACAGTGTTTTTGTATAAAGTTTAGGGATATTATAGTGTTCGTCAGGTTTATCCAATTGAGAATTCGTAATATAAGGAATTAGCAAGTATACAGCAAGTAGCTCTCTCACACCTTTCATATTAAGAGGATTTTCACCCAAGAGTAGGCTTACTGCTATTTGAGACATCGTAACTGCGTGATTATTATAACTAAGAATATTTTCTAATTCCTCTTTATTCATTCTTATCCTGTTCTGCGCTTACAGCACTTTTTTGTTCCAGTTCCAAGAACCTGTCAAAATCACTTACATAGAGTTTATCCTGTATAATCCTGTATTTTTCAAACTCTGATTCTGCATGGAGTTTTGCAATTTCTGCTGAAACCTTTCCTGCATCTTGCAATACGTCGTAATCCATAAATATCAGGAAACTGTTTAGTTTTTCGCTCCAATCCTGCATTGTCATAGGAATATTACGTTCCGCTTGTATTTCTGCATAATCCAAGTAAGACGAAACAAGTCTTTCCAACTGTCTTAATTCTTTTTCCTGCAAGTAATTCTTTGCAACTGTTACATCATATTTCTGTATCTTTCCGTCAGGATATGCATCCCAACTGGTAAGTCCCATGTGTTCTTTGTTTGCATCAGCTCTTTCAACAATAAGTTCAGCAGCTGTATGTCCATGTACACTGTGATGTAGTTTGTTTTGTACAGAGGCAAAAAATGTTTTTGTTGTAGTTGCTTTAGGGTCATAGTCTATTGCAGTTGCATAAATGTCAGTAACTTTCTGATAGAATCGTCTTTCTGACATTCTGATTTCACGTATCTTTTGTAACTGCTTTTCAAAATAGTCTTTTGTAAGGATTGAACCACCGTTTTTAAGCCGCTCTTCATCCATTACCCAGCCTTGTATCGTGTAATCTTTAACAATAGCATTTGCCCATTTTCTGAATTGAACAGCCTTGTCATTATTAACTTTAAATCCGACAGCAATTATCATCTGCAAGTTATAATGTTTAACTTCTCTTGAAACCTCTCTGCTGCCTTCGTTTTGAACTATCCGAAAATTCCGGATAGTTGAAGTTTCATCAAGCTCGTTATCTTTAAATATCTTTTGAATGTGGTCATTAATCGTTCTAACATCAACATCATACAATACGGACATCATTTTTTGAGTGAGCCAGATATTTTCATCTTCGTATCGCATTTTAATACTGTTAGCGTTATCACCAACAGCAGAAACATAGGTGAGGTATTCAGCAGCTGAACTTCTTATTGTGATTTCATTCTTCTTTGCCATTATGTACCTACCTCAATTTCTGAAATAATTTTATCTATTTCGGCTCTTAATATGTTTTCTCTTGCAACAATTTCTGCAATATTCTTGTTGAGTTCAACAATATCAATAACCTCTCTTGTGTCTTCCTGCTCCACATAGGTGCTTACGGATAAATTGTAATCCTGTGCTTCAATGTCCGAATTTGCAACAAGCTTGGATACATATTCGACATCTTTTCTGTCCTTAAATAGTTTAAGAATGTTTTCTATATTTTCTTCAGAAAGTTTATTGTTATTAGTAACTTTTACACATTCTTTCGTTGCATCTATAAACAGAGTTGAGTTGTCTGCTTTACTTTTCTTTAGAACCATAATACATGTAGCAATTGACGTACCGTAAAACAGATTGTCAGGCAATTGAATCACACAATCAACAAAGTTATTATCAATCAAATATTTACGAATTTTTTGCTCTGCTCCGCCTCTATACATTATCCCCGGAAAACATACTATTGCAGCTGTACCGTCAGCAGCAAGCCAGCTTAAAGAGTGCATTATAAATGCCATATCAGCTTTGGACTTTGGAGCCAACACACCCGCAGGAGCAAACCTCTGGTCATTTATCAATAGAGGGTTGTCATCTCCTTCCCATTTGATAGAATAAGGCGGATTAGAAACAATAGCTTCAAAAGGTTCCACATCGTCTCTATGATGCACACTGGGAGAGGTTAACGTATCCCCATGAGCAATGTCAAATTTATCAAATTCAATGTCGTGCAAAAACATATTAATTCTGCATAGGTTATAAGTTGAAATATTTATCTCCTGCCCAAAGAAACCGTTTCTGACATTTTCCTTGCCTAAAATTTTAGCAAACTTTAACAGTAATGAACCTGAACCACATGCAGGGTCATAAACCTTATTTACAGAGGTTTTGCCTACTAAGGTTATTTTTGTAAGCAGTTCTGAAACTTCTTGAGGAGTAAAGAATTCTCCCCCAGATTTACCTGCACCACTGGCATACATACCCATTAAGTATTCGTAAGCATCTCCAAATGCATCAATGGTATTATCTTTATAACTCAACTTCATTTCAGCAATACCGTTGAGTAATTTAACAAGCCTTTTATTCCGTTCTGCAACCGTACCGCCGAGTTTATTACTATTAACATCTAAATCATCAAATAAGCCTTTAAAGTCAGGCTCACTCGCTGTACCGATAGCAGAATTTTCAATATTCTTAAAAATAGTATCCAACGTAACATTTAAGTTTTCATCTGTATCGGCTGTCTTTAATATATTGCAGAATAATTCGCTAGGCTTGATAAAGAATCCTTTTGTATTTATTAGAAAATCTCTTGCAGTTGCGGCTTCCTCATCTGGCAACTCAGCATAATTAAAACCGGTGTCTCCAGCTTCATGTTGGACTTTATCAATATAATTAGCGATGTTTTCCGAAACGTATCTGTAAAACATCATTCCAAGCACATATTGCTTGAAATCCCATCCGTCAACGCTTCCCCTTAAATCATTAGCTATATTCCATATAGAACGGTGCAATTCAGCACGTTCTTGCTCTTTCCTCGTATCCACTCTCTCTTCTCTCTCCCATTGTATTTCTTATTATAGCAAAGAGAAGCACTCCGGTCTAATTGTTAAGCTATCTGTTAGAATAACTATATAATATTTAAGGCTCTTAAAATTATGATAGGGTTTGGAATACCCTGACAATCAAAATTACACATAACTTTATGCTTTTTATCATAAAGCTGTAATTCTAAAGACTTATTATCAATAATCCATTCTAACGACAGGTTTGTAATATTTATAGCACCCTTATCGTCTAACTGCTTGAATATGAAGTTTTGCTGTTCAACAATCCTTTTTTCTATTGCAGGTAATATGTTAAACAACCGTAACTTAGCTTCGATTAACCTAGTATTTGAGTTCTTATTTAAACTTGGAGTATATGTATTACCATCGAAATTAATACAATATGCAACATCGTATTTCCTTAAATTTCTAATTTCTGATGTTGTCAGGGTTTTAGCAGGAGGTGAAACTCCTACTAATTTATAACCGCTAATAACTTCTGGACAATTTTCATATATATATCTTAAAAGGTCTGTATTATAAAAGTCTGCATGAGTTAAGATGGTAATAAAGTGGATTTTTTCATCTTCCTCTACTATAAAAAGAATATCATTACCTCTTTTATCTTTAGAGTAACAAGAGGTAAAGTGCAGATGATGTATTCCCCAATCTAACAAGAGACCATCTACAGAGTATAGTTCATTGACTTTATTACTTAAATAAGGTCTCATTGAACTTCCGTTCTCTAATGCTCTCTTGAGTTTTAATATTTTGCTCTTGTACACTTTATATTTCTCATTATTAAGCAATGACTTATGTACAATAACTTGTCTTTTACGTCCTAACAAAAGACGGTTACGTAATCTTGAATATAGTGTAATAAGTGTATCCGTATCTTCGTTTTCAATTCTTTTATTATCTTCATCAGAAACAACAATGCCCAACTTCATCAAGTTACTTCGTTTGAGTCTGTTCCGTAGGAAAGTGTCTAAATCATTTTTTAAGTCTAGTGCAATAGGAATATTATTCATATAAAGTTATTATACAATAGACAACCTTAATTCGCTTCGCTTATAACACATATAACAACTTTCTCACGCATATCCGCATTCTCACATACACTTCGACTCACAGCTCGGGGACAAGCCCACTCGCTGAGAGTCATTATGTATTTCTCAATACAGCCATTCCTCAGCCAGCTCTTTTATCTCTTTTATTCACTCAGCTTCATGCTAGACTCTCTTTTATAGTCTTAGCATTTATACGTTTTTACATTATTGTTAACTTTTAACTTATTATTCATGTCTTATTTGTCTTGGCTATACATTAGATAATAATAGGTCTTTCTTTATCTTTCTTCTGTTCGTCTAATTCAACCAGCCAACTTTTCATCTCTATAAGATATGGAGACATTTCGTATACGTCATAGGCATAATTAGTTAGGATTTTGTCTCCTACTTCCCACCATAAAGAACCGAATGACAAATGTTATTCGGTTCTTTATTTTGTTAGTGTAAGTATAATGTGTCAGGGATTTTGAGAAAAAGTATCGCAAGTTTGACATGTAAGTCGGAAAACACTTATAAATTTTCGATTTTTTGCAATTTTTCGAGTCCCGAAATAAAATAAATAACATGAGTAATATTTTCAGAATTAAGAGTTGTTTTAGTCGCCAGCAGTTCTCTTAATTCGTCTTCAAATGTTTTGTCCGGAATATTTTGTTCTTTATGTTCAA
>CASFTJ010000023.1 GCA_949297715.1 uncultured bacterium
TATTGCAGGCGATACAATTTGGTGTGAGGAAGTAAAAGATGTCTTAGGCAAATACAAGCCTGAAGTTATAGTAGTAAATGCCTGTGCGGCAACTCTTTTAAACGGAGAACGCATAATTATGAATATTGAAGATGTAAAAAATGTTTTGGATGCCGCACCTGGCGCAAAAGTAATTGCAAGTCATTTAGATACAGTCAGCCATCTTTCTGTTACAAGGGATGATTTAAAAGAATTTAAAACTAAAAATAATATTGGTAATCTGTTAATCCCTAAAGATGGGGAAATAATTGATTTTACATGAAATAATTAAATTTTTATATTGATATAAGCAAACTTAATTTTTCCGACCCGAAAACGTCCACACTGTAAAAGAACAGACACTTTGATTATCACAGTACACCTTACCTTTGAAATTTCTCAAAATTCTCTGTCATTTTTCTCTTAAAATTGTCCTGTTCAGGACAGGGAAAAATTGCTGCTATTTTTCTTTCTTTGTAAAACTACCTGCTTAAAAATTTATCAATTCTGACTTTTGCATTCTCTCTAAGGTTAAGAAAGTAGAATTGAAAATCCTGCCCGTGGAAAGAACCGCTTCCGAATAGTTTAGGAAGTTTTATTTCATATTTTGCGGTATCAGCTGTCGAACATATAACAACGCCGAGTTTTTTATTAACCTTTGCATCTGCAATACCGGGAGTTGTTATTTGCAACGTTTGCTCATCCAAACTTCCGAGGTTTTTGTCCGCTTTAACCAATCTTTGTGAGTGCCTCCAGTTTAGCGGATTTATAACCAGTTGATTTTTTGCCTGTAAAACATTTATTCCTGATTTGTCCGGAGCTTGAACATCATAAGAAATTATGACGCCCGTATCATCGGATTTTTTCGCAAATTTTAGATGCGGATTGCTTTTTAAATATTCTTTTGTAACCGGATAGCCTATAACATAAGCTGCAGCCATATTTTTATAATATTCAGGGTGCTTTTTCATATAATCGCTTAGGACAACAAGCATTACAGCAGAACCCTGAGAATGGCTGACTAATATAAACGGACGGTCTTGATTTAAGTTTTCAAAATAATAGTCCAGAGCTCCATAGATATCAGAAAGCCCCTGAACATTATTCAATGTATCTCTTTGAATTCTCTCATAATTTGAATATTCAAATGCTCTGAAATTATACTGGGTATATAAAGGTGCATAAATATCAGCAACGGTATCAAAAGCCTCCGCCTGAAGCTTAAAAACACTCTTTGCAGCTTCTCTCATCTGCTGATTATCAACAGAGCAGAGGTTACTTTTATCCTCCGTTGTACAGACTGTAGGGTAAATATAAAAAACGTCGGCTGAGTATAAATTTTTTGCAGGTTTTGAAAGCCAGTTGGAAGCATCCGAATAATCAGTCCTGTGAATTTCTGCGGCAAAAGAATTAACAAAACTGCCAGCAATCAGTAATAAAACAATAAATGTTTTTTTCATAGATTAATTATACAATAAAAACTCCGAATAAAATCGGAGCTTTGGCATATCAGTCTGTTTGTATTTATGTTTACTTAACAACTTTTGCAATACTAGCAGTAATATCGTCCCCTCCATAAAGGACAGAACCTTTAGATAAAACTAAATTATAATTCTGAGCCTTTGCCTCTTGTGCTATTGTTGCGGTTATGCTTTTATCTATTGCTTGCAGTTTTGTTGCATAATTTTTCTTTATTGCTTCCTGCTTTTTCGCAAATTCCGCATCATATTTTTTTGCTAATTTTTGTTTATTTTCATCTGTTGATTGTTTTGCAACATCGGTTCTCGCATTGTTCAGCCATTTTTGCAGTTCCTGTAATTTTGTCTGCTGTTCCTTTTTTAACGCTCGTACCTGAGCGGACTTTGAAACAACAGCGTTTACATCTACTACTGCGACCTTGTAATTTGCGGGGATATCAGACATAGCGATGTTGTTGAATCCCATACCAATTGCAAATGCTGCTATGGCGATTGTCAATGTTGTAATTTGTTTTTTCATACTTTTCTCCTTATAACAGGCAAAGGGTTTTTACACCCTTTGCATTTAACCTGTCTTATATTATTTATTACCTTTTAGTGTAATTTTCGCTTTAGGAAGTTCCGGTGTTTGATTGGCTTTTTGCTGTTTTTGTTCTGACTTACCTAATGTCCATCTGAACCCTGCCTGCAAACCTACACCGTTTCTTCCACCATTTGTAATGTATGTCTGGAAGAAACCTGTAAATCTTTCACCCCAGGATTTTCTTACACCAACACCGTATTTAACAAACGGATCGATTGAAAGGTTCGGAAGTGCAACATTGTTTGCCTGGAAGTGAGTTCTGTCCATAATATTCCAAACAACGCTTACACCCAAATATGGCTGCCATCCGTTTTTAAGGTTTCCGATGAATTTAATTCCCGGTTCTAACTGGATAGCGTGCAGCGGGTCAGAATCAATACTTACACCTGCTGCGTTTCTATAATCAAAAGTGTTAATGAATGAATAAGACATCAATAAGCTAGGCTGAATTATGAATTTGCCGTTTGCTAATTCCCAGTTGTAGCCTGTTTTAGAAGCAACACCGGACATCAACATTGCAAAATCTTCATGTCCGAACATTGAACTTGCTTCACCTGCACTGGCACCTACGTTTGCGGTTAAACCTGTGAAGAAGTTTCCTTTGTATGCCATACCGACAGCACCGAATGTTCCGCCGTTTTGATAGATGCTTACACCGTCATAAGCCTGATGTGAGCCGTTATATCCGCCGTAAACACCCCACATACCGTCCCATCCATGACCAAGGTCATAGAGTTCTGATTCTGCACCGAAGAATGAACCGTAAGCAACGTTTGATACTTTTGGCCCGTTATTTAAAGATACGTTTTCAAATGTTGCGTAAGGTCTGAACCAGCCAGCTTTGTTTTCGTACATTGTAACAGTCGGGTCAAATACGATATCTTTGTTTGTAGTTGCATATCTGTTACGCATTTTCATAGCCTGACGCTGTTCTTTTGTCATCAGCATATACATATCCATATTACGGAATGCATTGTCGTATGCGTTCAACTGAACAAGATATCCGCCTAATTGTGCTGCTACAGGAGCTGCAAAGACTTCAGGGTTAAAGCTGTCATAACCTCCTCCTCCGCCTCCGCCGTACAAGCCGAAGTTCATCATAGCGGTTGCAGGGTCATAACTTGCAGAATATTTGTAAATCGGAGAATATGCAATATCTCCGCCTGTGTATTGGATTGCTCCTGCAAGAGCCGATCTTACGGAATCATCCATTCCTGTTCCAAGAGGTGAAATGGAGAAGGATTTTTCTGTTGTCGGTTCTAATATCAGGATATTAGAGATGTTGATATTATTTCCGTTAGCGTTGAATTTATTAGCGGAAATCGTATCAAGCTGGTTTTGTGCAAAGTTACCGTCCAATCTCAAATCAAGGTCTGAATTCAGTGTAAGATTTCCTAGATTAGTGTTCTGGATTGCACCGTTTTGGAGGCTCAAGGCTCCGCCGTTTGCATAAAGATTAGCAGCACCGGCTATGTTGCGGATCATAGTTTTTTGCAATCTGTGCGATTTCTTTTTTGTAAACTTTACTTGGGGGTAAGTTCCGGCTTTAAAAACTTCGTAAAATTTCATTTTTTCTAACCTTCTTTGTAAATCTTTGTAGGATTTCCCCATTTTTTAGTTGGGGCTTTTATCTCCAAATTAAACTTTTTTGACCTAAAAAGATGTCCTTTTAAAAATCTGTATATTCGGAGTATAAACGTTGTCGTTATGCGGTTTCAAAGGTGTTTTGACAGCGATTTTTACATGCAGAAGTTCAATAAAAAGTTCAATGCAAATATTGCCTTGAAATCGTTGGGGGATAAAGTTTAGACTGCAATATATATGAATTAAAAAAGGACACCAGTCCTTTTCTTTCGTTTCATCGTACAGTATTTAATCTTGGATTATTGGCTGTTCACAATACTAAATTTCACTACAGATTTTTTACAAAATCTTTCGTTCAAACCGTATTGTTCACAAGGACGTGCTGGGTCACAAAGTGACACGGCGCACTTGCCAAAATCCGCAAGGAGTATTATGGATTTTATTACTCAAATTTCCCCATTAATAGAAAACATTGGTTTTCCTGCACTGGTGTTTGCCATCTGGTATATTTATCACCAATCGCAGGTAAAAGCATTTGAAACAATTATTCAGGACAACTTCGAAATCTTAAAAGACCTGTTGGAAACGAATCAATACCACGCAGCACTTCTTTCAAGAATTGAAAGTAAAATCGACAACAACCTCTGGTGTCCGATTTTAAAAAAGGAGGTTCACTAGATGAATCCTGAAAGATTGCAATTAAAAGGAATGCTCGCAGAAAGCAAAAAAAACTTCCGTACTTTAGATACGGAAGCTTCGGGACTTGTTATATTAATTCGTGCTCTTTTAAATCCATACGAAGATATTAAAAATCTTGATATGGATAAAGTTCTTGTGACTGTAAAAAGATTGAAAGATGTGTCAGAGGAAATGCAGACTCTTGCTGACAAAATTAAAAGATTGGAGTCTGAACTTGAATAAGAAAAAATATTTATACAGCGAAGCAGAACGCCTTTATATAAATGAACTGATGACAGTCGAGGAACTTTCAAGACGACTCAATGTCAACAGAAAAACCATAATGGATTGGAAAGAAAAAGGCGACTGGGAAAAACAACGAAAAGATTTTCTTAGAGCAAAACAATCTTTCCACTGTGAAATGTATGAATTTGCACGAAAACTTTTAAAAAGTATCAAGGAAGATTTTGAATCAGGTGAGAAAGTTGATACCGGCAGACTTTATGCCTTTAACAAAATTATCCCGATGTTCACTAAAGTCAAAGACTATGAGGACATAATTTCTAAGAAGGATAAACCTGCAAAGCCAAAAGGTTTAACCCCTGAACTTATCTCTCAAATTGAAGAAGAAATTCTCGGAATAAAACAACCAGATGCCGACCAAGAATAAACCCCCGTTTTTTCTGCCATATCAATTAAGATGGCTGAACGATAATTCAAAAGTAAAAATATGGGAGAAATCCCGAAGAATTGGTGCGACCTACGTTCAAAGCTATGAGGATGTAAGAGATTGTGTCAAACGCACTGTTCCTGCGGTGTGGTTTTCATCAGCCGATGAATCAGCCGCTCGTGAGTACATTGACTATTGTAAAATATGGGCGAATTTATTTAATGTTGCTGCAAAAGACCTTGGCGAACAGGTCTTGGATAAAGAAAAAGATGTCAAAGCCTACGTTATTGCTTTTTCAAACGGCACAAAAATTCACGCATTATCTTCAAACCCTAAAGGATTCAGAAGTAAAGGCGGAAAAGTTGTACTTGATGAATTTGCATTTCACAACAATCCTGCTGAACTTTGGAAAGCGGCACGACCTTGTATTACTTGGGGATATCCTTTAAGGATTCTTTCAACTCATAACGGTCAAAGCTGTCTTTATTACAGATTCTTGGATCAAGTTGAAAAAGGAAAATTAAACTGGTCGCACCACAAAACTCCGATTCAGCTTGCAGTAGATGAAGTTTGATTGATAAAATCTTCGGCAGACCGACAACACAAGCGGAACGTGAAGAGTGGCTGAATGAAGAGCGAAAAAACTGCTTTGACGATTACACGTGGTTACAAGAATACTGCTGTGTTGCGATTGACGAAGCGTGTGCATTTCTTCCCTACGATTTGATTTCGACTTGCGAGATGCCGGATGTTTTAAAATCGCTTGATGAGATAAAACATGACCTGTATGTCGGAATTGATATAGGGAGAAGAAAAGATTTAACCGTTATCTGGTGCTTGGAACGATTTGAAAATTCAAAATACACAAGAAAAGTTAAAACCTTGGAAAAAACACCGTTCCATATCCAATACGAAATCATTTCAGAAATTCTGAAACACCCGAAACTCCGCAGATGCTGTATTGACTCAACCGGTATCGGAATGCAGTTAGCGGAAACCGCTCAAAGAGATTTCGGAAAATACAGAGTTGAAGCTGTAATGTTCACGAATAAATCCAAAGAGGAGATGGCATTTAACCTGCGAACCAATTTTGAAGATAAGTCGGTGTTTATTCCCACAGACCACGATATTCGTGAAGATTTACACTCAATAAGAAGAGTTGCAACAAAAGCAGGAAATATCCGCTTTGATGCAGATACCGCCGAAGTCAACGGACACGCTGACAGATTTTGGGCATTGGCACTCGCTCTAATAGCTTGTAGCGTACCTTATAGCCCGGTAGAAATTACAACAAGAAAAAGATATGAAACACTAAAACTCACAGAAGCCTTTTAAAGGGCTCTAAAGTTTTTTGGATGATAATTTATACCACCCCCAACATAAAAATTCAATACAGAGCTTTTTGAACACTTTTTGAACAGTGCGAGAGCCGTGTGTGAAGACCTAAAAAAATCTTTTTGTTGAAAAAAGATTTTTGAGGTCGTAACCGTTCGATAGCGACGTAGGATGTTGAGGCTGTTGAACGACCAGTGAAACAGAGCCGAAACACCCACAGGAGCAAGGGGTGTCAGAAGATAATTTAAATACCAAAAATTTAGGAGACAAAAATTATGCCAAAAGAATTAACACTACCATCCGGAAAAGTCGCAATTATTGAAAAGGGCAAAGGCAAAGATTTATTGCAGGCTCAAATCAAGGCAAAGACTTCAGATGAAATCCCATACGCTCTTATAGCTGAACTTGTTGAAATTGACTGACAAAAGCTTGTTTATGAAGACATTCTTGAAATGGACTTGGAAGACGTATTATCTCTTCAAGGTGAAATTTCGGGAAAGTTAGCAGTGGGGAAAGCGAAAGAGATTCCGGCGAAAACGGAAGAAAAAACAGAGATAGTAACCGCTCTGACATCTGCTCTTACCTCCCCGACAGCCAAAGCATAATCCATTTATGCAAGATAACGGGATGGCAGTATTCCGAACTTTGTGAAATGTCCATCCCGACACTAACCTACTGGTGCAATCAAGCCATTAAATACACAAATAACCATAATAACGACTTGGAAGGACAATTTAACGTTTTTGCCTGAAAAGTAAAACAAACACTAAAATTGTTGTAAGAAAAGTCACTCCGTCAACGTTAATTGTGAGGTTTTGAATAAAAATTTCCATCTGTAATCTCCTTTTTAATTTAATTTAAAATTTGATCTCAGATAAAAATTTAAAAATTCTTTAAGAAATTCTTTAAGAAAAAACTGATAGAAAATAACAAAGGAATTTTTATATTAAATGCTTGACACAATGATGAAAGTTTCATTAACTTTAGTCGCTTTCGACAAAATGTCGAGGGTTATTCGTGATGCTGTAAATAAATCCAATGATGAGTTTGATAAACTTCAGCGAGAAATCAAAAACACCTCAGATATGTTAGACAAACTCGGGCAGAATATGACAAAAGTCGGGGGTGCATTGACTCTTGCAGGGGGCGGACTTGCGTATAAACTTGGAATTACAGAGGCTATTCCTGAAGCATTCCAAATGGAACACCGTTTAAGAGAACTTGGCAATGTCGGTCAATTATCCGCAAAACAATTAGAGGATATGGATAAACGTCTTGCATCTATTTCAAGATATACAAACCAGATGCGGCCTGAAATTGCAGAAGGTTTGAATGTTCTTGTAGCTTCAGGTATTGATCCGACAAAAGCCCTTGATTATATGAATGTAATCGGCAGAACCGCAACCGGTGAACAAGCTGTGATTGAGGATATTTCTAGAACAGCATTCTCCGTTACTGATAACTTAAAAGTTCCGATTTCCGAACTCGGCAAAGCAATGGATATCCTTGCTATGTCAGGTAAAGAAGGAAGATTTGAATTAAAGGATATGGCTTCTGCGTTCCCATCTTTAACAGCTGGTGCCGCTATGCTTGGAATGAAAGGGACGCCTGCCGTTGCATCTTTAGGTGCAGCCCTACAGGTTGCAATGAAAGGTGCCGGCGAGGCATCTGAGGCAGCAAATAACTTAGAAAACTTTATTCAAAAAGTTACTTCTCCTCTTGCCGTTAAAAACTTTGAGGAAGTTTTCGGAGTTAATCTCAAGCAGGTTCTATTGGATGCGGCCGCTCAAGGTCGTGATCCAATCTTAGAAGTAATTGAAATGATGACGGAACTCTCCGGCGGAGATGTGTTTAAGGTTTCCGAAGTCTTTCAGGATAAACAGGTTTTAAATTTCATAAAACCTATGATGCAGAATCTTGATGAATATAAACGAATAAAAGCATCTGTATTAAGTGCCGAGGGTGTTGTTGATTCCGACTTTGAACACATGATGGAAACAACAAACGAACAATTTAAGCTCTTAAAAATTAATATGAAAGAGCTTGTATTCCCTCATCTTCATAAACCGATAGAGTTAATAAATAATCTCCTGACAAAAATAAATAATAATCCTCTGCTACAAAAAGGTTTATTCGGGGCGATTATAGGCACAATCGGCTTAGGAATTTTGCTTACAACGCTTGGCACTGCAACAATCATCATTGGAAAGTTTGTTGGAATGTACGGAACATTTCTCAAGTACGCCAGAGATTTAACTCCTGTTTTAGTACAAAACTCTCAAAAACTTATGCAATTTTTAGGATTGAATTCTGCAACAAGCGGCGGTTTTATCGGAAATATTGCACAGCTTGATAAAAATTTGCGTAACGGATTAATTAACGGGATAAAAACTCTGCCTGCAAATATTTCTAAGTCATCTGCCGCTCTCAAAGACTGGACTGTAACATCAATAAAATCAATGCCGGCTAATTTTATAAACGGCTTAAAGGCGTTCAAAACAGGTTTTTTGAATATTCCAAACCTGATTAAAAATGCGATAATCGCATTCAGAGCATTTTCTGTTACTCTGCTTACATCTCCTCTCGGTTGGATTGCTCTTGCAATCGGAGTTGTTGCTCTTGTAATTTACAAATACTGGAAACCAATTTCAGCTTTCTTTAAAGGTATGTGGCAAGGATTAAAAGAAGGTTTACAACCGTTAATGCCATTATTCCAACGAATCGGTAAGGCTATCTCTCCTATTCTTGCACCTATCAAAGCCCTAGTTGATTGGTTCAAAAAACTAATAAAACCCGTTGAAGATACAGGCGGTGCTGCTGAAAAAATGGGCGTTCGTGTTGGTAAAGCCATTGCTAATATAATCGTGAAGTTGGTTGAACTTGTCACAAAAGCATTTGAATTCGGAAGTAAAATTACGAGTATGCTTGCCGCAGGGATTATGTCCGGTATTGCTAAAGTAAAAGGCTGCATTTCTCAAGTTGCACAGGTTATAAGAGACCACCTGCCTCATTCCCCTGCAAAGACTGGGCCGCTTAAAGATTTGCACAAGGTTAAAATTGTTGAAACTATTGCATCAACATTAAAACCATTACCTCTCCAAAATGCGATGACTAAGACCTTGGGAGTATTTTCAGACTCTTGGTTGGCGGCGTTAAACGGGCACGCAGTCAAGCTGCTTCAGCCCTCTGCCGCCAATCCGCTAAAAGCCAACGTGAGAGGTCGCTCATCTGCACCGGCATCCATTGTTGTAACCTATAACCCGACAATCACAATTTCAGGTTCTGAATCCAAAGAAGAATTTTTGAAGATGCTCAAAAAACATAAAGATGAAGTTGTGAACATCATTAAAAGAGAATTTGAACGTAAGGAACGTGTTGCTTATTAAGGAGTTTTGAAATTGTTTGCTCAACTCGGAGACATAAAATTTGAACTAATAACTTATTTCAACGGTTTAAATGAAACCGTATCCTACAATTACGCTCAACACGAACGTATTGAAAACAAACCAATTCTGCAATTCTTAGGCAAAAATTTGCAGGAAGAAGATATAAAGTTAAACTTCCACCGTAACTTCTGCGTGCCGGAAGATGAGATAAAAAATTTAAAAGATGTCGCAGATGCGGCAACTCCTTTGAAATTTATCAAAGGAAACGGTGAATATGTCGGTGTTTTCGTTATTGATGAAATCGGACAAACCACAGAACAAGCCTCACCGGAGGGCGATTTGATGTCGGTTCAGGTCGATGTCCGGCTAAGAGAATACACAGGAAAAATCCCTGAAGATAAACAGGAAAATAAAGGTTTCAAAAAGAAATGACGGAATATTATACCTATATCACTCGTGACGGAGACCGTTGGGATATGATTTCGCATAAATACTACAGCAACCCTAATTTGTATGAAGAGATTATTAAATCAAACCCCGAAGTTCCGATTGAACCTGTCTTAGATGCAGGAATAAAACTCAAAATCCCAGTTCTTGAAGAATCCGAAACCATACAGTTTGAACTACCCCCTTGGAAGAAATAAGCGTCAGCCGGAGTGGAGTTGGCGGAAACGTTGAGTTTTCGACAACGCAACTTAACGACAGCGACGTAGAAATCTTTGATTTCACAGGAGCAAAATGTTAGTACCTATTTTTGAATTATTTTATGAACAAAAAAATATAACTAAAGACGTTTCCCCATATGTTACTTCTATTGAGTACACAGATGTTGAACATGGAGAGTCTGACGAGCTTCAGATAACATTCGAGGATTCTGAAAAACTCTGGCAGGGAGCGTGGATACCTACTAAAGGCGATGCGTTACGTGCATATATCGGTTACGAGGCGGAAAAACTTTTGAATTGCGGAGTTTTTGAAATTGATGAACTGGAATACGACACTCCGCCTGATGTTATAACCGTAAAAGGTCTTGCTACCGGCATTAAAAAGCCTTTAAGACAAAAGAATTCTCAAGGTTATGAAAACAAAACCCTCAAACAAATAGCAAAAGAGATTGCAGATAAGCACGGATACACTTTAGTCGGAGAAGTTGCAGATATTCGTGTTGATAGAATTACTCAAAATAAAGAACGTGATTTGACATTCCTGACTAAACTTGCGGAAGAATACGGCTACATCTTCAAAATTGCTGAAAATAACCTCGTTTTCTATGATGTTAAAAAACTCAAAGGAGCAAACGCCACTCAGATATTCTATAAATCCGATTTGCTGCATATAAATCTCAGAGAAAAAACTTCTCAGAAATATAAAGCTGTTCAGGTTTCATACTTCAATCCTAAAAAGAAAAAAGTTGTTAAAGCCACAGCCCGAAATGAAAATGTCAAAAAAGGTGATACTTTAAAGATTACCGCCCGGTGTTCTGACAGAAAGCAGGCTATTGCAAAAGCACAGGCCGCACTCTCAACTGCTGATACTAAAATCGAGGGTTCTCTTGAATTTACAGGAAATCCGTATTTGATTGCAGGGTCAAATATTGAACTAAAAGGAGTCGGACATTTTTCAGGCAAATACCACATTAAGCAAGCCCGGCATGTGATAGATAGGGCAAGCGGTTACAGAACATTTTGCGAGGTGGAAAGTGCGTGAGCAGTGTGTGAAGACCGAAACGGCTTGTGTAGGCAAGGCGTTGGAGGTCGTAACCGTTCTATACCGACGTAGGAACGCAGGCGAAGCCGAGTACCACAGGAGGAAAAAGTGTTAAGGTTTGGAATTGTATCACAAATTGATCCAATAAATGTTCAGGCTCGTGTAAGTTTTGAAGATGATGAGTCAACATCATACTGGCTTCCGATTCTTCAAACAAAAACATTGAAAGACAAGTTTTACGCAATGCCGGATATCGGAGAACAAGTTGCCTGCCTTATGGATGAAAATTCTGAAGACGGAGTAATTCTCGGAGCAATTTATTCGGCTGAAGATGTGTCAACCACGCAAAGCGAAAAACAATTATCTGTAAACCTTGAAGACGGCTCATATATAAATGCTGATAAAGAAAATCAGACTCTCACCGTTGTTTTTTCAAAAATTAAATTAATCGGAAACATAGAACACGAGGGAACTTTCACAAACACCGCAGGAATAAAATCCAATGCTGATATTACTGACAAAACCTCATCAATGCAAGCAATGAGAGATGTTTACAATTCACACACGCACACAGGAAACCAAGGAAAAGCAACTTCTGCACCTAATAAAACAATGTAAGAAAGGATACAAAATGGGAAAATTATAACAATGCAAAATATCCTGATAGGCAGTAAGAACTCTTGAAATATATAAATTCTTATTTTCTACTCTATATGCGATAACATAACGCTTTTTTACTATATAAAACCTATAATCTTTATAAGTAAAATCAGGTCTTTTTATACCGGACTCAGGGAATTTAGTCAATCTGCGACAGGCTTTCAACAGCAAATTCAAATGCTTTTCAGCCGCTTTAACGTTATCTCTGGCAATAAAATCGGAAATTAAATCCATATCATTATATGCCTGTTCGGTAATAATAAGATTTAAATTATTCATACTTAGACAAAAGTTTTTTAAAAGCAGTTTCTCCGTCCATCACTCTGCCTGCTTTTATATCATCCTCACCCTTTTGAAGTTCGGCATTAAATGCATCAATGCGTTCTTGGGAAACAGACTTTCTTAATTTCAGAAGATTCATAGCCTCTTGGACAATATCATTCACAGAATTATATAACCCTGTAGCCATCTGTTCCTTTATAAATTTATCGAAATCACTGCTTAAAGATATATCCATGAATTTACCTCTAAAATTGACAACATTGTACATAAAAAATTATAACAAAAAATCCCCGAAAGCTCAATAAATTACTAAAAATTATGACAAACTTAAATGAAATCACCTACGTTGACTGGCAATTAAAACTCAACGCAATCGGCGGTGTTGCCGAGGGTGCTGATGATATTAACCAGTGCATCGCAATTATACTTCTAACTAAAAAAGGCTCTGTACCTCATCGTCCAACCTTTGGTTCGGACATATATAAATACATTGATTACCCCATAAACGAAGCAACTCCAAATATTGTACGTGAGGCGACAGATGCAATCACTATGTGGGAAACCCGCATAAAAATAAATTCTATCGAGGTCGAGATAGAAGAATCCACTTTAACCGTAAAAGTCGAATGGACATTAAAAGATTCAAACGCAAACGGAGTTGCGGAGGTAAGCGTGAGCAGTGTGTGAAGACCGAAACGGCTTGCGTTGGCAAGACGTTGGAGGTCGTAACCGTTCTATACCGACGTAGGAACGCAACGAACGCAGTGAGTGAGTACCACAGGAGGAAATTTAATGACACAACTGCCTGAACCTAATTTTATCGAACGTGATCCCGATGTTGTTACAAAAGAATGGATTGCCGCTTATGAAGAAAAATCCGGCAAAGTTCTTAAACCGTTTTGAGAATGAAAATTCAGGAAACCGCAAAACAAAATCTTTTAAGCTATGCACCATTGGAGATTCTTGAGCATATCGGCGAACCGTTGGGTGTTAGCAAACTCCTTGCGAATTGCTCGCTTACGACCTTAAAGTTTTCTGTTGATGATGCTCATTGAGAATATTTTTATCTATGTCTTGTTTCGCTTGGTTGCCGGCGTTAAACGTGTCTCCGCTCCGCTTCGCACTCTGCCGGCAATCCGCTTGAACGGTATTTAAACACTCTTTAATCGTCATACTTCTATCATTCGGACAGGGTTTTGAATTGTGAAACTCAAGCCAGCAATCAATAAATTTAATAGCCTCCTGAACTGTCGGAATATAGTTTTTAGTTAATTTTTTGTGCATATCTCTATGGAGTTTCTCACCACGTTTTAACCATGCAGGTTTATCTTCAATACTTGTTCCGATATAACTTGTCATCATTTTTTCGAACTCTTCTTGAAATTCAAGGAAGAATCTCTCTATAACTTTTGCACGTGCATTGTATGGTTTAGCAAAAACGGAGCGGATACCTAAATTGGCATACACTCCGTTAAAGCCCTCCTCATCGAAATCACAAGATTGAAAATACTTTGCCTTAAATGCTTTGCCGTTATCTTGATAAACTACTTTCGGGATTATTCCAAGATTTAAAATAGCGTTCCTTAAAGCACTTGCAATGCACTGAGTGTTTTCAGTCATCATAATTTCATAGCCGACTAATGCTGTTGATTTCCAGTCTAAAAAACCGACCAAA
This sequence comes from uncultured bacterium, assembly GCA_949297715.1. GTDB lineage: Bacteria > Cyanobacteriota > Vampirovibrionia > Gastranaerophilales > Gastranaerophilaceae > Scatenecus. The sequence goes on from CASFTJ010000023.1 coordinate 14,057, forward strand.
GTTGCTCTGGTCGGTTTTCCTGTAAATGGATTTATTACTTGGAAGTTGAGAACGTGTCCGTCTGCTATCAAGATATCTCCAACTTCTATTTTACTTATATCCCTCTCAATATATGGTTCAACCTTATCGTGGTAGGCTTTCATACCCTCACGTCTTAGCACCCACTCCGCATAATGGTTTCTTCTGAAATGCTCCGCAAACCGTTTGAAAGTTATATTACTCGGCAGAGCATCTTCATCATATCCTTTTTTAATCAACACTTGTTTTGCAAGCCTGATTGCTGTATTGTACCCGAATTTATTCTGATGAAGTAAAAGAGCAAGCAGAACTTTTTTCATATTGTCATCCAAAATGCTATTATACTCACCCTGTTTTGTTATTTTGTATTGAGGTATTAGGGATTCTGCGTTGCCTGTTTTCTTGTAGGCTTGTATGTATCTTCTCAATGTACCGGTTGAAATACTGCCCAGAAATTCGTATGCTTTTGGTAAATACAATCCTGAATTATACAGGTCTAAAAATTCAGCATCAGCTTCTTTTATACTCGGATATTTATTTCTGTGTTCAAGTGCGGCTTTAACAATGTTCATTCTGTGATTTGCCGTCTGTCTTGCTTTATCTGTAATAACAGGCGGTTTGTAATTCAACGGAACAATTGCCGTTGATTTTGTTTCGCATTCCCGAAGTTTTTGTTGTAATTCAGGTTCTAAACTTGAAAACAATATTTCGTATGAGATACCGCCGTTAACTTTGACTTCCCTTGAAATATATTTGCTTTCAGGTTTGTTTATTTCCATTCGGATTGAACGAGTGCTTTTCAACCCCTTAGCCTGTGCGATTTCTTTAATATTAATATATTCATTCATGGTACACACACCTTAACTCTGAAGATGAAGAATTGGAACACCACTTCCGAGCATTGTGTCGGTTTTGTATCAATTAAAAAATTTAACAGGCAGAATTTTCAAAAACCTCAAACGACTCACATTGCCCAGAGGAATCATACCATTTGAACCAAGCCTTAATCGCCCTAAAACACAAGCAGAAAAAGTGTTGCAATCCTTTTGCCCGAAATAATCACACCATCTGCCCCGAGTAGAAAAAGAGTAAAAAGAGTAATTACGGTTCACATGGTTTGATTATTTCCGACCCACGAAATCCGCAACACAAGCTGATTGCCCGAAATAATCGCACCATCTGCCCTACGCAAAACACTCACTTCAATACAATTAAAGTACACGAGATCCGCACCTTAAGCCACTCGGACACCTCTCCGTATAGGTTTTAGATTTATTTTATTAAATTGATTAGCTTTTTATATTCTCTAATTCTCATTAAAAAACTGGGACCGGAGGGATTCGAACCCACGACCAAGGGATTATGAGTCCCCTGCGCTACCGCTGCGCCACAGTCCCAGAGATATTTAATTTTTATTTGGAACCCTTAGCGGTAGCTGCGCTACCTTCCCTCTCACAAACGATACTAAATCGTTTGTTCGGCAGAGTGCCACAGTCCCAGAGATATTTAATTTTCATTTGGAACCCTTAGCGGTAGCTGCGCTACCTTCCCTCTCACAAACGATACTAAATCGTTTGTTCGGCAGAGTGCCACAGTTCCAGAGATATTTAATTTTTATTTGGAACTTTTAGCGGTAGCTGCGCTACCTTCCCTCTCACAAACGATACTAAATCGTTTGTTCGGCAGAGTGCCACAGTCCCAAATTATTTAACCGAAATGCATTTCCCAGCTCTCAAGTTTGACCTGTAAAGTACAATTTCCGTATGTCTCTAAGTTACCAGAAAATATAACAAAAATCAAGCATTTATTTTTTCGGGTTCTTTAAGGTCTAAAAAAAAATCTTTTTCAATTATTTCATTTGCGGGTATTGTTTGTTCATTTATATCGGATAAAATTCGGCTGTTTGAAGCTATTATACAGTTTTTTAAAACTGTATTGTCTGCAATTTCAACGTTATCCCATATTATGCAGTTTTGAATAACTACGTTTTTGCCGAGTTTGCAGTTAAAACCGATTGTTGAAACCCCTCTAAATTCGGTATCTGAGGGGATTTCTGATTGCGAGATATATTTTCCGCCGTTTTGTTCATGTATTGGAGCATGTTGAAATTCGCATAACCCTTCAAATAAATCTTTATGTGATTGTTTATATTGAGAAATAGTGCCTATATCTGTCCAGTATTCATTGATTTCAAATGTGTTTATACCGCATTTCTTTAGCAATTCGGGAAATACATTTTTGGCAAAATCGTAGAAGGTATTTTCAGGAATATAATCAAAAATTTCATAATTAAAAATATAAATTCCGGTATTTATGTAATTGCTTTTAGCTTTTTCGACGGAGGGTTTTTCCTGAAATTCTTTAATAAAGCCATTTTTATCAGTTACAACAACGCCAAAATGAGAAACTTCTTCATGCGGAATTCTTTTAATTCCAATAGTTGCGACCGCATTACTTGCAAGATGTTTTTCGATCCCTTTTTGAATATCGGCATTAGTTAAGCCGTCACCTGATAAAACTACAAAAACATCTCCCTTAGTAAAAAAACTCTGGCATTTTTTTAGTCCGCCGGCCGTTCCTGAAAGCGTTTCTTCTTTTATATAATTAAAGTTAATACCTAAATTGTTGTTTTTATAGCGGTCGATGATTTTGTCAGCAAGGTAGTATGTATTTGCTATAACATTTGTAATCCCTATGTTTCTAAGCTTTTCAAGCAAAATATCCATGACCGGTTTGTTTGCTATCGGAATTAAGGGTTTGGGAACCGTAAACGTAAGCGGTTCAAGCCTTGATCCGACACCTGCTGACATTATCATTGCTTTTGTAACAACTTGTTTTTCCATTACACCCCTTGTAAACTGACACTGTTAATTCTCTCATAAAAAAATGTTAATTGCAATATTATAAATACTTGTAAAAAAAGAATGTTCGGATATAATTAAGTAGTAGTTGAAATTTAAATAACAAGATATGGGCGCGTGGCGCAGTGGTAGCGCAGTTGACTCTTAATCAATTGGTCGTGGGTTCGAATCCCACTGCGCCCAGTTTTATAAAAAAGAGGGTTAATACCTTCTTTTTTTATTCTATATAAGCTGCATTGCTGAAGTAATTCGATTTTATTAATAGTGTTTATTATTTTTCAGTTTTTTTTATCCATTCCATTTGGTAAGAATCTTGTGAAACCATTCTGAAACCGTATTTTTTGTAAAATCGCATTGAAGATGAGTTTGCACGAAGGGTTATTCTATTATTTATTTGTTTTAGGTATTCAATAATTGATGTCCCTATGTTTTTGAAAGCTCTTGGAATATATGAATATACAAGATTTGGGTCTGTTTGTAAATAAATAATTTCAGTTTCCTTTTTTCTGATTTTATGAATTTCAGCTGCGCAGGTAACTGCTTTAACGTCTAATTTTTTGAAATTATCCTCTTGTGTCTAAAACAATAAATATCTGTGCATCTTCGTTTTTTTTAGAATGCTTATAAGCTCTTTTGGCATGTAAAGCCATGTTATTCACGTAGCTGTCACTGCCAAAATGCATTGCAATTTTATCAAGGGCTTTAACATCTCTTATATTACTAGGATTTAATTCTACCAAATTTGCGTATGTTGGTGTATAAGTTTTATCAATGTAGGAATATTTTTTTATCGGCATTTTTTGTATAAACTTTGCGCCAAATGATATATTAGTGTTCATTTTTATAAATTCAAACTAGTCAAGCTTAGCACCCCAGAATTCCAATTTCTCCAGGTTTTCCTGAAGATATTGGGCATCTCTTTCTTTAGGCTGAAAGTAAAAGTATAAAGCTTTTTTCTTTGGATTAATTACACAAAAACTTCTGCAAACTTTTCTCAATTCTTTTTCCATTTTGATAATTCGTTCGCCCTTTTCGCCTTCAAATAAAAGGTTATTTCTTACAATTGTTAATTCTGAAAAATTATAAAGCTCATTAAGTTCTTCATTTTTAATAGCGACATCTAAAGAATCCTGAAAATTTTTCGGGTATTTATAAAGGGGATCGCTTTGGGCTGTGTATAATACAAGCATTTTACCGCTTGTATAATCATCATAATAATAACTATCCTGACTTGCCATATAAGCTGCTAAATCTTCTGAAATTTCTTCATATCCGTATGGCGTTTTGTCTACATGGAAAAAAGTAAAATAAAAAATTATGCAAAGAACAAATAATCCAACAACTGATAAAATCTCTTTCATTCCTAAAGTAGAAACTTTTTTCTCAAACTTATTTACATAGTTATTATTATCCATACATTAATTTTATAAAATTGAATTATTTATGTCAATATTGATTAGTTCAAAATCAATTATATGTATTATTTTAAAATTCTGAAAGCTCATTAAATAGTGCTTCAAATTCCGGAAATGAAATATTTACCCATTCAAAGCTGTTTATGGAAATTGGGGTTTCACAAACAAGCCCTGCGACATAAAGACTCATTGCCAGCCTGTGATCATGGTGGCATTCGACAGATGCTCCGCCTGTAAGGTTTGTTTTGCCAAAAACTATAAAGCCGTCAGGTGTTTCCTTTATTATTGCGCCTAATTTAGAAAGCTCCTGAACTATTGCTTTAATTCTGTCGGATTCTTTATTTCTCAAATCTTCTGCGTTTTTAACAACGGTTTCGCCTTCAGCTTGGGCTGCGATAACTGCAATTATAGGCAATTCATCAATTAATCTTGGAATTAAAGCTTTTTCTATAGTGCAGCCTTTAAGATTAGAATATTTAATTCTGATATCTCCTGCCATTTCTCCTGAGCGGACGTAGCTGTCAAGAATTTCAATATTTCCGCCCATAAGTTTAATGACATCAATAATTCCTGTTCTTGTCGGGTTAAGTCCGACATTTTTAAGGATTATATCGGAATCCGGCACAATCAACGCCGCTGCAATAAAGAAAGCTGCTGAGGAAATATCTCCGCAAACATCAATAATAGAAGGTTTGAGTGAAGATCGTTTAATGGACGTTTTAAGTCCTGAAATTTGGATATCAGCGCCCATGTGTTTAAGCATAATTTCAGTGTGGTTTCTGGAAAGGTATGGTTCTTCAAATCGTGTAAGCCCGTCAGCAAAAAGCCCTGCAAGAAGTACGCAGGATTTAACCTGAGCTGAGGCAAGTTTTGAGGAATATTCAATTCCAAAAAGCGGGCTTCCTGTAATTTCAAGGGGGGCATGACCATCTTGAGAATTTATTTTTGCGCCCATTAGTGTAAGCGGTTCAATAACACGCTTCATCGGACGTTTTGAAAGACTTTCATCTCCGGTCAGTGTTGAATTGAAATTTTGTCCAGCCAGAATTCCTGACATAAATCGCATTGTGGTTCCAGAATTTCCGCAATCAAGTATTTTAGAAGGTTTGGTTAGCTTTCCTGAGGAATTTATAACAAGAGTTGTTTCATCTTTAAATTCAGCCTGCACTCCGAGAGATTTTATAATTTCAAGCGAAGACAAAGGGTCTGCGCCTTTAGAAAAGTTGTTAACGGTTGAAATTCCGTCTGCAAGTGCTGAAAAAATAACTGCTCTGTGTGAAATTGATTTGTCTGAAGGGATTGTAACTGTACCTTTTAGAGGTTTTTCTGATTTTGATACTAATTTAATCATAAAAAAATTGTATCATAAAAAATGTTTGTGATATATTAAAAAAGAAATCGTAAAGAGAGGTGTCCGAGCGGTTTAAGGTGCAATCTTGGAAAGGTTGTGTGGGAGCAATTCCACCGTGGGTTCGAATCCCATCCTCTCTGAATTGAAAACGGATGAGCTTTTGCTTGTCCGTTTTTTATTGTTTTAATATATTTTTAAATCCGTCTAAAATTTAGTCATTAAAATTTAGATATTGACTGTATTTTAATGTCCGATTTATATATAAGCTATCAACTGTCGATTTAGCAAAAAAAGACTTACAGACTAAAAATGTTAAGTAAAGATGTAAGATTTTTATTTAATTTTGTCGATTTACAAGAATGATTGTATTAAGTATTGTAAAAAATATAGCTTAAATAGCAAAAAATATTTTTAGATTTTTTAAATTCAGTGGGTTAAGTTGAAAGGAAGGATATTATGACATTAGAAAAAATGAGTTTCCCAGTTTGTCCATATACTATAAAAAATTTTTCATCAAAACAAGGTCAGTATTGTTTGAAATCAGATAGTGTTGTTAATACTAATAATTATGCACCTAGATACTTAAAATTATATAAAAAAGAAAATATTGATGGTTTAGATACATTTAGATTAGTAGCTCAAAAACGTGAAAATAAACTCTTTAAAGGAATGGACATTACTAAAGATTTATTTAATAGAGCTGGAGAACTAATAGAGCAATCTCATATTCGTTTTGACGAATTTCATAAAAAGATAGATGTCCAAGGTAAATCATTTAAAATGAGTAGACCAATGGAACTCGGTTTGAGATCCAGCAATAGTTCTGATTTTAAAATTACAATGGGACTTAATAGTAGTATAACCCCTATGGTAAAAAGAGTTTTAAAATTAATTTCAAATATGAAGTAAATCAAAATTATTCTAAAAAAGTTGTATCTGTAATTTAACGGGACATTTTATCAGAACGCATAAAAAGATTATTCGGTAAAATTAGCTTTGTGTTTGAGTTTTGGCAGTTGAAAACAATTTCAATTATGTATAAAAACTAAATACTCATTTTAACTGTTACTAATAATCATTTAAGGTGTTTCTTTACATTGACCAAATAAAATAAAAGTAATCATTTTTACTGTGAATTTTACTCAATTCAACTGTTAATTTAGCATGTAGCAAAAAAAATATTTTTTTAGTTTTCTATAATTAGAAATTAAATTAAAAGGAGAATTAATTCATGTCAGAAACCGAATTAGGCGGGAGTCGTTTTAACCGAATAAACCATAACGCATATTGGGCAAATGCTCATTTAGATACAAGATTTCATATTGATGCTGAGATGATAGATGATAATTATAATCATCTACAAGATTGCATAAAACATCCGACAACCGGACTTTTGGCGGCTAAAAAGAACAGAACATACAATTATCCTGATTGTTATGAAAGAAATCTTCAAGATTTGTTGGCAGTGCCGAAAATGAAAAATTCGGCAGACTCTTTTGTAGATAAGTTTAATAAGTTATATCCAAAAACTGCTAAAGCCAGAAACTTCTTAATTAACACAGACAGTATAGTTTTAAATTATGTAAAACCAATCAAGAAAAGCTTAAGAAGAACTATTTTCAGGTTGTTAAATATATAAAATTTTGTGTGATATCTAAGAATTAAACTTTCATTTTGAATTTAATTAATTTTTTAAACAAGTCTGTCACTTCAGGCAGATATTTTTCATCCTGCATAATTCCCGAGAATATGCAAGCGATAAATTCTTGAGTCTTGCTAAGAGCGTAAGAGGGCAGGTTTAACTTTTTTAAATCTTTTTTATACTTAATCCTGCCCATAAAAATTTCAAAAAGCATATTGGATTTGGAATCAAAGCAATGACCTGTTTCGTGATAGATTATATCAAACTCGTTAGCATAAATGTTTCCGTATTTATTTATTTCATCATATTTAAGATTTTGGGGTTTATTTAAATCAAGTTTTTTCAATCTGCTTTTGACACGATTTGTAGATGTTACCAGCGAAAATTTTTCAAAAACCGATAAATCCTCAATATTTTCATAAGCTTTTTTGAGTTTTTCGCAATATTTTTCATAACCTTTGCCAAGATTATGTTTGGTTAGTTCTTCAAAGGAATTTTCTTTAACTATTAAATTCAACTTCTCTGCGTGATTTTCTATTTCATCTTTATTTATTCTGATTGTATCGTCAAATATTGAATATGAGGCTGATTCATGTAAAAAATTTATTTGGTTAAATTTAAGATTTTGCGGGAAATAGACATTCCCTTGGAATCTGTTGGAAATATTTGTAAGTCCTTCATTAACCCAGTTAGCATAATTCAAATCGTTAATCTTAAAATTTTTGATACCGAGTTTTTCATTAGCAAAATCTTTTGCCTCTTTAATATTTTGAGCTTTTTTAAATTCAATATTTTCGTCTAATTTCTTTGGATTTTCTGTTATGCAAAATGTCAAACCTAATAAAATATTAGGAATTTTTTCCGCAATATCAGGTATGTCAACATCAAAAAGCTTAAGCAAACTTGTAATCAAGTACGTTCCGATAGTAGCTTGGGCAAAATTTTTCTTAGTCAGCAAATTTCCGGTAAGATTGCTAAAATTATTTTTCCCTTCAAAATTTGGGGTATATAAAGTTTTTTGATGTCGAAAGTTATAAACTTGATTTGAGTTTGCAGTTATTTTCATTTTTTATCAGTTGTTTTTTTGTACCGAATTTTTCTTCTAAAGAGTCGAGGTATTTCCAAATTAACTTATAAGCAGAAAGTTTTCTTTCATCGGAATTACCGCTAATAATGTTTGGTTTTGGAAAATTGACATCTCTGCTGTTTTGGCTTGGAAAATCGTGATATAAATATAATTTAGTTTTTAATTCTTTTGATTTATTCAAAAAAGTATCAGATGAATGTTCACGGAAATTAAAAATATTTATAAAGATGGTATCTTTATCAGTTGCAATTGTTTTAGCCTTATCTTCAAGTCTTTCAAAAGAATATTTAGGCAGCAAAGATTTAGGACCTTTGAAAAAGCCGCCTCCGCTAAGGTCAATTTTAGCATTGAAATTCGGGGTATGGCTGTTGTTTTGGGGTATTGCTTGAATCTTCATTATTTATGGTCCTTTCTTAATTCAATAGTTTTTATAAATTTAAATATCACAAAAATATTGTATAAATAACGTTTTTTATCATTTATATAAAAAAAATTAATATAAATTGACAAAAAATATTCTTCACGGATATTAATTCAATATGAAGATAAGCAAAATTAACAACTCTAATTACATTTACCATAACCGGAAAAACGATAAACAGGCCTTTGAAGGCTCAAGAAATTATATACATATCGGAAGAACTTATTTGAATAAGATAGACGGAGAAGTGACGCCTCAAACAGTAGAAGGACTTTCAATGCAGACAAAGATTATGCTGCGTCTTTTTACACCGAAAAGGATAAAAGAGCTTGCGCAGATGAATTGTTATGCGGCTGACAAGTTAAAGAAGAATTTGGACGGGTTATTTGGCAAAGATAATTATACTATGATAGCGATAGGTCGTTCCGTTGCATCTATCGCTGAAACAATGAAATATATGGGTTCGGATGTAAAAATTATTCCTTTATCAGGTTTAAGTTTTGGGATTCCGAAAAAAATTCCGGATAAAAATGTATACAAAGATTATTTGGATTTAATAGGAATTAATTCTGAAACAATAAACAGGAATAAAGAAAGAAAGTATATTTTATTGGATTTTACTTGCACTGGAGATTCTTTGAAGAATGCAGAATATTTTATAAAAAATGAAATTCTTGAGAGTAATCCAGTGAATTTAATTAGTATGTCTGTAAATCAAGCATTAGGTAATGATTATGATTCTAAATTTGCATTGTTATTTAGCTTATGCAGATTTAAAGAATTTTCTCCTGTCGGAAAGTTGAGTTTGTATAATTTAAAAAGAAGTTATGAGCAGGCGTATTTTAAGTCTTCAACGGAGAGTCAATCAAATATGGCGAATTATTTAAGAAATCTGTTTTTGTTCAACGTTTTTGATATTTTAAAAAAAGGAAATTTTGACAACAGTTGTCAAAAAGAGATAAAAGTATTAACCAAACATTATTTTAGCCCCAAGGTATTGATAAAGTTATTTCTAGAAAAGTACAAAGATGATTGTGTTTAACTAAATCAGATAAAAAAATAAAAAAACAAAAAACAAAATAAAAAGCGTAAATATTCGTTAATATTTGGTAATTTTAAAGTTCCTTATGCTAAAATAATACTATGTAAGGGGAGATATACGTGAGAGAGAAGCTGTCAGAGCGGACAAAAGAAAAGAGATTTAAGAGATTTGACAGATTGTTGAGTTGTCTGCACATATTTTTTGTAGGCTTTGCAGCGGCACTGGTGATTTACCTGTTTTTCATAATGGTAATAGATACAGGAAAATACAGAGTAAGAGCCCAAAACCAGCGAGCCGGCCGAACATTTTCAATGCGCGGTGATATTTATGACAGAAACGGGATAAAGCTTGCGACAGACAAGGTTTATTCTGATGTGTACGCACATCCTGCGAATTACGACAGCACACCTGAAGAATTAGCGAAGCTTCTTGCACCGATTTTAAAAATACCTAAAGAACAATTGGCGGAAACCTTAAAGAAACCCGGGCCTGTAATAACCATAAAAAAAGATATAGACAGAAACGCAGCAAAGGAAATAGCAAAACTGCATTTAAGAGAAATATCGATGGGAAAGAAAAACACCCGAGAATATCCTCAAGGAACATTGGCAGCGCATGTTTTGGGGTATTACAATTTTGATGCAGATATAGCAAACGGAGTTGAATACACAGCGAAAGATAAGCTTGAAAACGTTGAAGAACCTGTAAAATTTCAGAGTACCCGTGACGGCAAGATTATCTATGATTTCACAACGGATCCTGTTGCGACAACTCAGCCTCCGAAAGGCGAAGATATAACTCTTACGATAGATGCCGCAATCCAGCATATTTGTGAGAAAGAACTGGAAAAAATGGTTAAGGAAAAAGAAGCCTTGAGAGGCACGGTTCTTGTTATGAACCCAAAGAACGGCGAGATTTTAGCATATGCAGTTTATCCGGCATATGATCCTAATAATTATCGAAAAGCAACGCAGGAGCAGATAAAAAATTGGACTTTAACGGATGTTTTTCCTCCTGGCTCAACATTTAAGATAATTACAGTTGCAGCCGCAATGAGTCTTGGCAAAATTAACGAGCATTCAAAAATCTTAGATACTGGTAAGACAAAAATCGGTAATTGGGAAATTAAAAATTATGACTATGACATACATCCATATCCCGGTGATATTTCATTAGAATACTTATTTGAGCATTCAAGCAATATCGGAGCGATAAATGTAGCTAAAACAATGACTCCGAGAGAGTTTTATAATGTATTAAAGGATTTTGGCTTTGGCTCAAGAACAGGTATAGATTTACCCGGCGAATCTTCAGGACTTTTGCCATATTGGGCGCAGTGGGACAAGGGAATCCAAGCGACAATGTCATACGGATACGGGACATCGGTTACTGCAATGCAGATGATATCAGCGGTTCAGGCTCTTGCAAATAACGGTGTAAAGGTGACTCCGCATATTATCAAATATTCACAGGAAGAATATGACAAAAAAATTCACTATACTCAAGTTGTAACCCCCGAAACCGCAAAAACAATAACAAAACTATTAACAGCAAGTGTTAATAACGGACGCTCTGTAATAAAGATGGATAACTATAATGTTGCAGCCAAAACGGGAACCTCCAGAAAACCAAAAGAAAATGCCGCAGGTTACACTCCTTATATGTACACTTCAACAGTAGGTTATTTGCCCTCATCAGATCCTCAGATTTTAATATACGTAATGGTAGACAGTGCAAAAGTCGGCGCAATTTGGGGTAATACCGTTGCAGGCCCTGTATTTAAGGAGGTTGCAACACAAACCGCAAGAATTTTAAATCTAAAACAAGATAAGAAACCCACAGTAAAAGGAGATGATTAAAAAATGAAACTTGATGAACTCATTGAGCATTTGGATTATAAAGACCTAATAAACTTTAAAAATGTGGAAGTCACAGGAATTTCATACAATTCAAAGACGACCAAAACGGGAGATATATTTGTCTGTTTAACAGGAGAATATACAGACGGGCATGAATATGCCAAAAATGCGATAGAGAATGGCGCAGTAGCACTTCTAGTAGAACATAAGGTTGAAGCAGGCAAGATACCGCAGATTGTAGTATCTTCCACCAGACACAAAATAGCAGATATTGCCGACAGGTTTTATTCAAGCCCGTCAAAAGGCATAAATTTAGTGGGAATAACAGGAACCAACGGGAAAACAACAGTAACCCATTTGATACAAAAGATTTTAGAAGAAAACGGGCAAAAATGTGCACTAATTGGTACATTAGGTTATAAATTGTCATCAAACGGCGAATATCGAGATGCAAAACATACAACCCCTCAGGCACCTGAGCTTCAGGCAACATTAAGGATGATAAAAGACGTAGAAAAGATTGATAACGTAGTAATGGAGGTAAGTTCGCACGCTCTGGAGCAAAACCGTGTCGGCGGATGTCAGTTTAACGGAGCTGTTTTTACTAACTTGACACAGGATCACCTTGATTATCATATAACAATGGACAATTATTTTGAAGCAAAGGCGCTTTTGTTTAAGCATCTTGAGGAAGGTGATTTTGCTGTAATTAATCTTGACGATAATTATGCTGAAAGATTTTTAAGTGTGATTCCGGAAGGTGTAAGAAAATATACCTACGGGGTTAAGAGGGATGCAGATTTGAAGGCTGAAGATATTCATTTTTCGCTAAACGGTGCAGAATTTACTTTAAAAATAAATAATTCAGAGATTGCGGCATCATCAGGTGCAGAAACATTTAAAGTAAACCTTCATATGAACGGGATGTTCAGTGTATACAATGTTCTGGCCGCAATAACCTCAACAATAGCTATGGGAATTGATGTAAAAACAGCATTAAAAGCATTAGAAAATGTAAAAGGAGTTGCGGGACGGTTTGAAGTGGTAGTTAAAAAACCGCTTGTAATAGTAGATTATGCGCATACCCCTGACGGATTGGAAAATGTATTAAAATCCGCAAGAGAAATTACCCCCAAAGACGGACAGCTAATTTGTTTATTTGGCTGCGGCGGTGATCGAGATGCGACAAAGCGTCCTAAAATGGGAGCAATAGCTGAGAAAATTGCTGATAAAATAATAATCACTAGCGACAATCCAAGAAGCGAAGATCCGCAGCAAATTATAACGGATATAATAGCAGGATTGAAGAATGTAAACACCGAAACAGTAACCGTAGAACCTGACAGAGGTCATGCAATAGCGCTTTTAAAAACTATTGCAGGCAATAATGATGTTGTAGTAATAGCAGGTAAAGGGCATGAAGATTATCAAATTTTAAAAGATAGAACAATTCACTTTGATGATAGAGAAGAGGCGAGAAAAATATTTGAGGGCAGCGTAATATGAAGACAAAACTTTTAATTGAACAACATACACACGGAGCATTTGGAGTTTCTTTTAATACTGCGTCGGCTGATGATATATTGGCACTAACGAAAGAAATAACAAAATACGGGGTAGGCGGGATATATCCTACACTGGTTACTGATAATATAATGGATATTAAACATCAGATAGAAGTTATAAAAAAAGCGGCGCAAAGACAAACTTTTGATATGGCAAAAATTCTCGGTATCCACATGGAAGGGATTTTTCTAAATGTTGAAAAGCGCGGGATTCATAACCCTAAGTATTTTTTAAAGCCGACAATAGAAAACTATCAAATAATAGAAGATCCTTTTATAAAGATAGTGACGCTTGCACCAGAATTTGATGACGGGCTTATATATTACTTGTGGAATAAAGGTGTAAAAGTTCAGGCAGGTCACTGCATAAGCGGTCACTTAAACGGTTGCCGAGCTGTAACACACTTGTTTAATGCGATGAGCGGTATAGCACATAGAGGTGTTTCGACTGCGTTATCGGCATTAATTAATGATTATATTTATACAGAGATTATTTGTGACGGAATACACGTATCGGATGACGCATTAAAGCTTGTATTCAAAATGAAACCTGCAGACAAAGTTATTTTAATAAGTGATAGTCTGCCGATTACAAAGAGTAATTTATCAGAAATGATATTTGCAGATGAAATGATTTATTATGACGGAATCAAAGCGACGTCTGCAGATGGAACTTTAGCAGGCAGTACGGCGCTTTTGCCAGATATAATAAAGCGTTTGCATTCGGTTAAGCTATTCAACCCGCAATTCATAGAAAATCCATATAAATATCATAATATAGAACTTCCGGGATTTATAGAGTGGGATGAAAACTGGAATATAGAAAAAGTTCATATCGGATAAATTATAGACTTATCCTAAAATTGACAGGAGCGAAGAAATGAGAAGTGACAATATAAAAAAAGGAATTTCAAGAACACCCCATAGAGGTTTGTTGATGGCAACAGGTGTAAGCAAAAAGAATATGAAGGCACCATTTATAGGCATAGCGAGTGCTTTTTCAGATCTTGTTCCCGGACATATCGGGATGCGAGATTTAGAAAGACAGATAGAAAAAGGCATTCATACATCTGGCGGTCAGGCATTTATATTTGGGGTTCCTGCAGTTTGTGACGGGATTGCGATGGGGCATGAGGGAATGAGGTATTCCCTGCCGTCGAGAGATTTAATTGCGGATTGCGTAGAAAGTGTTGCTTCTGCTCATCAGTTAGATGGAATTGTACTTCTATCGAACTGTGACAAAATTACGCCCGGAATGCTTATTGGTGCATTAAGATTGAATATTCCTGCAATAATAGTGACCGCAGGGCCGATGCTGGACGGTGAATGCAGAGAACATCACAAATTAACAATGGCCTCCGGTTCATTTGAAGCTATCGGAAAGTTTAGAAACGGCGAAATAACCGAGGAAGAACTTATCGCATTGGAAGAAGAAGCTTGTCCGTCAGCAGGCGCATGTCAAGGAATGTATACGGCAAATACAATGGCTTGTTTAACAGAAATAATGGGGATGACGCTTCCGTATTGCGCATCATCTGCTGCTGTTTCAGCTAGAAAACGTCGAATAGCTTTTGAGAGCGGAATGCAGATTGTAGAACTTGTAAAAACCGATACAAAGCCTTCGGATATAATAACAAAAGATTCAATTTTAAACGCAGTAACGGCATCACTTGCCCTTGGCGGCTCTACTAATGTATTTTTGCATCTTTTAGCGATTTCAAATGCTGCAGGGCTGGATGTTACGATTGATGATTTTGATAATCTATGCCGAAAGATTCATCAGATTGTAAAAATAAGTCCGTCTTCTTCACTTACGATGACAGATTTTCATAATGCAGGCGGGATACCTGCGGTAGAAAAAGCACTTTCGGAGCAGTTGGCGGAAATATTAACCGTAAGCGGTTTTACAAATAAGGAAATTGCAAAATCAGCTTATATAAATACCGATATAATACCAATGTACGAAGATTCAAAATATACAGAAGCTGGGCTTGGCGTGTTATACGGAAACATAGCCGAGAAAGGCAGTGTTATAAAGATTTCGGCAGTAGCGCCTGAATGTTACGTGTTTGAAGGAAGAGCCGTAACTTTTGACAGCGAAGAAGAAACGATGGAAGCTATTGAAAACGACAAAATTAAAGCGGGAGATGTTCTGGTAATTCGTTATGAAGGGCCTTCAGGTGGCCCCGGCATGAGAGAGATGCTTGCGCCGACATCACTTTTAGTCGGAAAGGGGCTTGGAAAATCCTGTGCACTTATTACGGACGGCAGGTTTTCCGGTGCGACAAGAGGAATTTGTGTCGGACATATTTGCCCGGAAGCCGCAAAAGGCGGTGAGATTGCGCTCATTAAAAACGGAGACAAAATCAAAATCGACATCCCGAATAGAAAAATAGAACTTCTTGTAAGCGACGAAGAACTTGAAATCAGACGCAAGAATTTAAAACCGTTTGAACCAAAAGTTAAATCCGGCTACCTTTACAAATATTCAAGAAATGTTCAGGATGCCTCACACGGCGCAATTGTTTAACGTTTTTCCTCACGTCTTATAAATTTCAAATCATACCCTAAAATATCTGCGATAATAAGCATTTCTCGATGGGTTATTGTTTCGTTGCGGAGTTTGTTAGAAAGATTCTGCATTGAATACGGTTTTCCAAGTTTTTTGGAAAGCGCCTGCGCAAGCTCTGTCAGACTTACATTAACATCAAGTAACACTTTTTTCAAATCGTTCATTATCATTGAAAACAACTCCACATATTTATTTAAAATTATACTTATTTGTTAAGTTATTAATAAATAAATTTAATTATTAATTGACAATTAAACGTATTTATTTAAAAATAAATTTATAAATTTAAAACAAATAAATATTAGTTAAGGAGCTTTATGAAAAAGGCATTCACAATGGCAGAAGTCCTCATTACAATTGGAGTTATCGGCATTGTCGCATCAATGACCTTACCTTCTGCCCTTGGGAAATACGAAAAAATAAGAGTTGCAAACCAGATAAAAAAAATGTACTCTGTAATGAGTCAGGCAATAAGACTTGCTGAAGAAGCAAATGGAGAGTTTAAATATTGGACTTATAATTCAGCAGAAGAATTGTATAATTTTTATCTTGCTAAGCACTTAAATACAATAAAAACCGAATACTCGATACATTTTTCAGGAGCGTTCACGAATGGAATACGACTAGTTTTTGAAGATGGGACACAGGCTGTCTGTGCCTATAAAGCCAACATCAAGGATTACGGGAATCAGGTAGAAATACCAATCTGCATATTCTCGCCGAAAGCAGTACAAAAATGGGAACCAGTTGCTCAAAACATGACAAAAAAAGGAACACATGAGTTTTTCTGGTTTTTTATTACTGAAAAGGGCACTCTGGAACCGCCACATCTTGACAAATCAAGGGAATATAACATTCAACAATGCAGGGACGGAGATTCAGCAACTCAAAATCACTACACAGACTGTAGTACACTTTTATACAAAGACAACTGGAAATTTAGAGATGATTATCCATGGTAATCATGCTATTATTATATTATGAAAGAATTAAAAGACTTTGCCGACGATATAAACAGGTGTTCAAAATGCGGGCTGTGTCAGTCTGTTTGTCCTGTCTATAAAGTTACGGGAAATGACTGTGCCGTTTCGCGCGGAAAATTTGTTATGCTGGAAGGCGTTTTAAAAGGCGATTTAAAGCTTAACAAAAACATCGAAAAATACCTTGATATGTGCCTTAAATGCGGAAAATGCAAGGATTTTTGCCCAAGCGGAATTGATGTGTGCAAAATTTTTAATATGGCAAAAGCAGAGTGTTCTAAAAATTCATTTCGCGGTAAAGTTGAAAAGTTTTTAGAATCGGATTTGGTGTTTGGCAATTTAATGAGAATTACAAAAAAACTTACGCATTCCTTTTCTCGCAAGTCCGACTTAAATGTGTCGGAAAAGTCCCAAAAATTACTTTATTTTAAAGGATGTGTGAATAATGTTTATCCAAAAACAGAGAGAGCATTGAAAAAAATCTTTAAAAATCTGGATGCAGAGTTGATTGAAAGGGATTTTGAATGCTGCGGACTTCCTTTTTTGTCAAGCGGAAATTTAGAGCGCTATGAACAGGTTAAGGCTCGAAATTTACAGCTTATGGCTGAATGCCGATACGATTACGTTTTGACTGATTGTGCAAGCTGCGAAAGCACTTTAAAAGAGTATTTTTCAGAAAACACTTCCCCGAAATTTATAAATGCCGCCGAATTTTTATCTGAGCAGAATATAAAATTCAGGTTTAAAAAGCCTGTAAAAGTGACATTTCACAAACCTTGTCATTTGAAAAGTGTTGAATTTTTATCAAAATTGTTTGAAAAATGCGAAAATCTTGAATATATAGAGATGAAAGATTATGATGAATGTTGCGGATTTGCCGGTCGATTTGCAATTTTTAACCGCGGTATATCAATTGAAATATCAAAAAATAAAGCGCAAAATATTATCAATACAGGCGCAGATATAGTTCTTACGACATGTCCTGCCTGCGTAATCGGTATAATCCAAGGACTTCAGTTAATTAAGCCCTCTGGCAAAAAGCGTCCTAAAGTTATGAATATAGTTGACTTTCTTGCAAAAGCCGAAATAATTTAAAACTTATTTGCCTAATTCGTGAGCTTTTTGGGTAGTTTTTTGAATTACGTCAAAGAATAACTTGTCAGAATTTTCTTCATTCATTGTAGAAATTCCGACAAATGTACAGCCGCCTTTTGTTGCAACATTATCAATAAGTGTTTGAACAGGGATTTCGCCTCTGTTTAAAACCATTTTAGCTGAGCCTAAAGCTGTTTGAGTTGCAAGCAAAAGCGATTTTTCATATTCAAGCCCCAATTTTTCTCCTGCACGAGCCATATCTTCAATAACTTTATAGAAAAATGCAGGGCCGGAGCCTGAAATTGCAGTTACAATGTCGATTTTGTCTTCTTCAACCTCTATAACTTTTCCGATTGAAGCCAAAAGTGACATAACAAATTCCAAATCTTCTTCTGTTGCATATTCTGCTTTTGCTGCTGCAAACATTCCTTCCTTTACAAGCGCCGGAGTGTTTGGCATAACCCTTACAACACGAGAGTTTGGTATAATTTTTTCTATTGTATCAATAGATACCCCTGCCGCAATTGATACAACAAGTTTGTCAGGTGTTATTTCGTCTTTAATTTCTTCTAAAACATCCCTTACCATATTAGGCTTTGTTGCAATAAAAATAACGTCACTGTCAATTGCAAGAAGCCTGTTATCCGTCAAAACTTCAATTCCGAGTTTGTTTTGCGCAAGTTCTGCAATCTCAAAATTAACCTCAGAGCCTTTAAGCTGAAGATTTTTAGCACATTCAGCGGTTTTTATGCCTGATATAATTGCCCCTGCCATCTTTCCGCAGCCTATAAACCCGATTTTTTTTAAAGTTTTGTTCATAATATTTAACCTGACTCCCTCTTTGATGTTGACTAATAAGTTTTTTTCGTTTACATTTGAATTATACGACAAAAATCAACAAAAAGGAATAAAAAATGAGACGTACACTAGAAGGAACAAAAATTAAAAGACAACACGTAAGCGGCTTCAGAGCTAGAATGGCAACACCCGGCGGACGCGAAGTTTTGAACAGACGCCGCGCTAAAGGTCGCCACAGATTAGCTATTCAAGCTAAAAAACTTGCTTAAATTCTAAAGATATTTTAAACCCCAAAAGGAATTAAGGAAGATTTATAAAGAAATAACGCAGCAGGCCGAAGTATTTTAGGCATGCTGTGTTGTTGTGAAAAAACTTATGTTACCAAAACAATTCAGATTAAAAAATAAAGCAGCATTTTCTGCAACATACAGAATTAAAAATTCCTTCCACAAGGGCGGAATAACCCTTTTTGCAGGAAAAAAGAAAAAAGAAGAAACTCCGACTCGTGTAGGATTTGTAGTTTCAAAAAAAACACATAAGCGTGCTGTTAAGCGAAATCGCTTAAGAAGGTTAATGAGAGAAAGTTACAGGCTTTTATTAAAATCTAATGAAGTGGGAAATGCCAATCAATATATGTCATTGATTTTTGTTGGCGGAGAAAAGGCCCTCTTGAAGCCGATGAGAGAAGTGCAAGCAATTGTAAGAGAGCTTTTAGGGAGGTTGTAATGCTTGAAGGAGCTTTTGCAGATAGTGTTTTAATGCATCCGACAATCCGTCCGTATCCGCAGCAGCCACAGGAAACGTCAGGTGTAACTTTGGGTTCGGATTCGATTTACAGATATTCAATTGAGGAAAGCGATTATCCGACATTGATAATTGCGGATTACCTTTTTGACGGCGAAATGGATTTTATTTCACCAGGGCATTACGAATTGGCGCTTTCGGATGATTGGAAATTTTTTATTTTACTTCAGAGCAAACAGCCAATCGCAATTATTCCTGTAATCAAAGTAGAAGAAGATCTTTCTGAGCGTGGCAGACTAAAGGATCCCGAAAATAAGAAAAGGATGGGAAAAGAGAAAAAAGAGCGGGAAAAGATTAACGAAAAAAGAGCCAAAGCCGGTATGCCGCCTGAAAAAGAAGATGTTTATATGGAAGCATCAATTGAGTATGTAAAAGACGGGAATTATTATCGAATTAAGTATATTAGGGGCATCATTAAAGCTTGGGGGGTTATAAAAAGATAATGTTAGTGTTTTGTAAATATTACAAAATTAAAAAAATATTATAAAATGTTTAAAAAGAGTTGAAATAATAAAAACTTGACAAGAAGTTTTTACAGGACATAATAAATATAGTGAGATAAGAATATCGCGGGATGGAGCAGTCTGGTAGCTCGTCGGGCTCATAACCCGAAGGTCGTTGGTTCAAATCCAGCTCCCGCAACCAATTATCAAAAGAGGGTTTCAAGGTTTTAGGAACTCTCTTTTTTAATAGAAAAATAGCTAATTGTTCCCAAATTGTTCCCAAGAAAAAATATTATATATTATCTCTTTTTAACAAACTAAGTATTTTAATTCTATCTAATCTAAAAATTCTTTCTTCTTCTCTTAATTCGCATAAAGCATTTACATATACTTTTTTTTGAAAAAGCGAGTCATTAATTTCACATCCTAATTTTATACTAACTGGTAGTATAATCCTTACAGTAATATTGCCATTTCTATCCTTGTACTGAATTAACAGTCTATATTTATTTTTTATTGCATTAAGTATTAAATATCCTTTTTTTAACTTTTTGTTTTTATCTATTTTAAATCCATAATTATCAGGGATATCTGTATGTAAAAATTGAAACTTAAATTTATGAATTTTCTCATGACAATTAACACACAAAGGTATTAAATTCCCAATTTCGTTTGTTCCACCTTCTCTTATGGGAATTTTATGATGAATATTTAAATTATTTGTTGAATTACAAAGAAAACATTTACGCCCATATTTTTTATATGCTCGCTCTTTAATATCATCCCAAGTTTTTCCTTGTTTAAATCCACTGGTATTTTTATTATTAGTAAACGTATTACTAGAACACTTATTTGAAGATCTTTTATTTTCAGCTCCTGAAAAAAGAGCGGATATGATACTTAAAAATATACATCCTAAAATGAATTCCATTTATATATTATATCAACCTAAATATATCATATAGTCCTCTATTATATTGATTATTACTTTACAAATTTACATTAATTTATCAATAGCCCGTTTACTCTTTTCATACACCTCAGGCATAAGGTGTGCATAGGTGTTCATGGTAACTTCAAAAGATGAATGTCCCATTTGTTTTTGAATGTATTT
>CASFTJ010000024.1 GCA_949297715.1 uncultured bacterium
GCTTCAATGTAATATAGGTAATCATTAGTGCAATTCCGCAAAGGAACTTAATATTAGCAATGGTTAAGTTTCGCATATCCCAAATTAAAACCGCACTAATATACACACATAATATTATAAGACCTATTAATAATATATTAAAAATATTAAAAAATATATAAAACCTTAAGCTATTCATTTTTACCTTTTATATCCACATTACATTTTATTTTTTCCAATTTCTTTATACAACATCAGGTAAAAAAGAAAAATACCACCTGCATATAATATTGTATAAAAGACGGTTATATAAAAAATAGCATCTATAAATGAATAGTTAAGATATTGAGAAATAATATAAATTAAAACAGGTAAATCATAACAAAATGCAAAAAAAAGAATTTTCTTTTTAATATTAGGCCTATTAGCAAGATAATATACAAATTGACTAATGATAGAATTATCATATTTTTTTGCCCATTTTACAAACCAATTAGGCAGACGTAGTTTAACAATAATATATGAAATCTGCAAAACTAATCCAGAAAGCAGTAAAATATTTGCATTTTGTGAATAATCAGCAACCAAATCACAAACTATACTTATACAACCAAGTATAAAACCAATTAACAAAATATTGAAAATATTAAAAAATATATAAAACCTTAAACTATTCATTTTTACCTTTTATATCCACATTACATTTTATTTTTTCCAATTTCTTTATACAACATCAAGTAAAAAAGAAAAATACCACCTACGTAGAATATTGTGTATAAGCCAATTATAGAAACAATAGACCCTATACAAAAACAGTCAATCTCTGGAGAAATAATGTAAATTAAAAAAGGTAAATCATAACAAAATGCAAATAAAAGAATTCTCTTTTTAATATCAGATTTATTAACAAGATAATTTACAAATTGACTAATTATTGATTTATCATACTTTTTTGCACATTTTACAAACCAATTTGGCAGACGTAGTTTTATAATAATATACGAAATTTGCAAAACTAATCCACAAAGAAGTAAAATATTTGCATTTTCCGAGTAATCAGAAACCAAATCACAAACTATACTTATACAACCAAGTATAAGGCCAATTAACAAAATATTGAAAATATTAAAAAATATATAAAACCTTAAATTATTCATTTTTATCTTTTATATCTTATATTTGCATTTTACTATCGTATAATATGGCTTTAATAAACCTGCTTTTTGTGCGGAATATCCCATTTGTACTTTCCAGCTTTTTTCATTTGGATTAAAATCATATGTGTCTAATAATATAACATCAATATATTTTCCTTTCAACTTTGCTGATAAGATGTCTACTTTACCAAATGCATTATGTAAATTGCTATCACTAGTGAATCCCAAAGAACCAGTCACGTTTTTCCCTGATTTCAGTGCATTTGCATTTTTATAAATAAAATCATTTAGTTCTTGTGATTTACTAATAGCTTGAGCTACACTACTATTTTCGTGAAATACTATTCCGGGAACATCGTCTTGATTAAATTGAGCTTTTACTTTTTCTTTAATTTGTTTTGTGTATTGTGGAAAATCATTAACAATATCCTTAATATTATTATAAATTTTTCCATTACGCTTAATATAGTCTTCTGTTTGTTTTTTCCATAAATTTGGAGAAGCTATATTCCAAAAATTAGCAGCATCATCTTGTTTTAATTTATATTTACCATATGTATTAATTCCTAAATCAAGCAGGATTTTATTTATAATACCTATAGAATTCTCTTCTATTCCTTGTGGATAGTCATCAATAGTTGCTCTAGGTTGCAATTGGTAATTATTATGAGTTGGTCTGCTTTTTAATTTTCCTGTTGATTCAATATTATGTGGAGCACTAATATAACCATAAATAGTTTTATTATTACTTATAACCCCATCTCGTTTGGAACGATAATGTGCCTTAACTTTTGTTCCGTCTTCTCTTGTATATGCGCGAACATAAATAACATCTGGATTGCCGATAAGCTCACTTTCTCTTGAAATACCAATATTGTTAAGTTGATAATCTATAGCTTTTTCATTTGCCCTAAATTCATCTGCTGACATATTACCTATGTCTTCTGCTGTGTAAAGTCTGTTGTCATTTGTAATTGCATTAATAAAATTTCTCAAATTCGCCATTTAATTCCTCCTGTATAATTGTTAAAAAATATTTGTGTAAATCTTAAAATTTATAAACATTTATATTATAACAATGATTTAATTAATCCGCTAGTCCGTATTTTTACGGACAAAGCTTTTTAAAAATATTGCATAATATTTTCGATTAAATTCCCATTTTTACGTATAAAAATTCTCCAAAAACAAACATGCCAAAGTTAAACGACAAATTTTGGCGATAAAATAAAATAATTTCAAAATTCTAAAAAATTTAAACTGAATTTTAGAAAAAAAGTTTTTATGATTTTTTATTTTTTGTAGTTGTAAGTTTTAGTGCATCAAATTTTGCCTGCATCGTGGGGTTATTTTTTGTTAAGCGTTTTATGCTCAAATCTTCTGCCTTATTGTTTGCAAGCCTTAGATTATTTTCTGATGAAAGCAATGCTTCTTTTGTTTTTTGAAGATGGTCTATGGTTTTGTCGATTTCCTCAATAGCTTTGTGGAATTTTTCGCTTGCAAGGCGGAAGTTTTTGGAAAATTTATCTTTAAAGTCGTTCATTTCCGCTTCAAAATTTGAGATATCTATGTTTTGTGCTTTAATCATCGCAAGCTCGTTTCTGTATTCAAGCGAATTAAGTGCAGCGTTTCTCAAAAGGGTTATAATCGGGATGAAAAACTGCGGTCTTATGACATACATTTTCTCAAAATGATGCGACATATCAACTATTCCCGTGTTGTAAAGCTCGTTTTCCGGCTCAAGCAAAGAAACAAGTACAGCGTATTCACAAGCTTTTTCTCTGCGGTCTTTGTCAAGCTCTTTCAGAAAATCGGTATTTTTTTTCTTTGAAGAAGTTGTATCGGTTTCGTTTTTCATTTCAAACATTATTGATATAAATTCCCCGCCGTTGGTATCATAATCACGGTAAATAAAATCACCTTTGCTTCCGCTTTTGGCATCGTTGTCTTTTTCAAAGTAAGCTTTTTGAAAACCTGTTGCTCTTAAGCGGTTAAATTCTGTTTCGCAGTGCTGTTCAAGACTTTCGCCGACCATTTTTGTAGAAAGCTTCAGCTTGTAATCCTTTAGACGTGAAATTTCGTCATCTTTAAATCTTATTTCAGTTTCATATTTTTCCTTAATTGACTGCTCTTTAAGCTGAAATTCTTTTTCGGTTAAATCCTTTTCTCCGTTGAGTTTGGTGATAAGATTATCTTTTTCCGAGAGTTCGGAATTCATCTTAGTGACGAGTTTTGTAATTTCAAGCTCTTTATCTTTATTAAAGGAGTCAAGTTTGTTTTTAAGTTCTGTAATTTCTTTATCTTTTTCGGCAGCGGTTTCCCTGACGGCGGATTTTTTTGTAATCTGTTCGGTTTCAATTTCTGACTTTAATTTGGCAATTTCAGTTTCTTTATTGTTTAATTTTTCGCTGAATTCTCTTTCCAATTCGAGTTTTGCAAGCTGAACGGCGCTTTCTTTTTCCGCTAAAAATTGAGATTCTCTTGATTCAATTTCTTTCAAAAATTCCTTATCTCTAACTTGTTTAACTATAGCAGCATAGCCTGATTCATCCACCTGAAAGACTTCTCCGCATTTGGGGCATTTAATTTCCTGCATAACTCTTACTCCTTTATAATAAAATTAAGATGATTATAATATAAAATAAAGTCAGGTGTAAAGTTTAAATCACTCTTTACATTTAATTTTAAAAGTGCCATAATGTTTTTTATGCAAAACGTGATTGAGAAAAAAGTTGCAGCGGGCCTTTCAATAGTATCGAATGCTGTAATTATAATTTTAAAACTGATAGCGGGGATTATTTCCGGAAGCATCAGTATAATATCTGAAGCCATCCATTCCTTAAGTGATTTTTTGGCATCAGTTTTGACTTTTTTTGCAGTGATGAAATCATCAGAGCCTGCAGACAGTGAACATCCTTTCGGACATGGGCGATATGAGGATATGTCAGGATTTATTGAGGGTGGTTTAATAGTATTTGCGGCGTTTTATATTATCTATGAAGCTTCAAAGAAGATTTTTTTCTCAACTCCGCTGGAAACAGAAACAACACTTGGCATAATTGTAATGGGAATTGCAGTAGTAGCCAATTTTTTGGTAAGTTCGTATTTGTTTTATGTAGGTAAAAAAACGAATTCAATATCACTTTTGGCTGACGGTGAACATTTAAGAACAGATATTTGGTCATCTTTAGGTGTTTTAGCCGGCTTGGTTCTGATAAAATTTACGGGATTAAATATTTTAGATCCGTTAATAGCAATTTTAGTGGCTTTATTTATTTTAAAAGCAGGATTTTCTATTTCCAAAACAACTTTAAATAACCTTCTTGATGTAGCATTGCCTGAACAGGATTTACAAAAAATAGAAACTGCTGTGGATGAAATGAAAACAGAATGTGTTGTAAGATACAGAGCCTTAAAATCCCGAAGTTCAGGGCCAGAAAAGTTGATAGAGATGACTTTAATTTTTCCGGAAGATATGACAATAAAGCAATGTCATGATGTATGTGACAAAATTGAAGATAAAATTAAAAATGCGCTTGGAAATTGTACGATATCAATACATTTGGAGCCTGAGTGTACAAAATGTCAGGAAAATAAGTCATAAAATTTAGGTTTTAAAAATTTTATAAAAGCTGAAAAAATAAGTATTGGACAAATGTTACGAATTGTTAAGAAGTGATTAAAAGGTTTTTTCTCCTTATACTGCAAGGGTTTCGATTAATCCAGATATCTAAAATTGCATGATTTCATGCAATTTTGGAGAAACAAAATTGTTTATAAAGGCATAGGGGTAAAATAGCACACACTATTTTATGAAAAAGAAAAGGTCAAATTTGAAAGGGGAAAAACATGACAGATGCAGTAAAAGGAGTAACTGCGCAGCCTGTTAAGTATGAGGATGGTCAGTACAGACGTTCCAGACTTGACAAACTAAAAGCTCGTGCATTGAAGACAAGTAAAGAAGCAAGAAATGTTTTTCAGGAGGAAAAAGCGAAGGAATATAAAGCAAATATTTCTGAACTGACTGACAAAGAAGCAAATGCTTGTGCTAAAAACACGATGAAAAATGAAAAAGCTGCAGCAGTAGTAGATGACAGAATGGTTTATATTGACAAGGCGGAAATGGAAGCCGCAGAAAAAGCTATGCCGGACAGAGATCACGTATATCTTAATCCGGACAAAAAGTTTGATGCAAAAGTTCGTAGAATAATTGCAGATAACCCTGAAGATTTCTATGTAAACGGTAAATTTTCAAGTGACCAATACAAAAGAAGATTAGGTAAATACACAGGTTTTGATAACAAAGCAAACCTTGATGAAATTAAAACCGCAGCTTCAGATTATGGTGTTGGTAACAGAACAATAAGACGCGCAATGAAGCGAGCAGGTTATGAAAGAGAAAAAGACTTAACCTGGTTGTATAAATCACTAGCAGCATTAGGAGTTTTAGGAGCAGGTGCAGGTGTTGGCGCACTTGTCGGAGCTGATTTTACAAGTAATGTATATGGTATACATAATGATGGTACACATGAGCTTCTTGATACAATTCATACTTCAAATGCAGTTGGAGTAGGTGCATTGAGAGGACTTCTAGCAAGCGTAATTCCAGCTATAGCACTTGCAGCCGTAGTTAAAGATAACGGCGGTAAAGATATCTTTAACGGAAATACCGCAGAAGAAATTGTTACTAAAGGTGAAAAGAATATTGAAACAAGAATTAGCGGCGAGAAAAACCAAAAAATTATGAAAAGTATTCTCAAGATGAAAAACATTTCAGATGAAGATAAAGCGTTTATTCTACAGCTTGCATATGGTGAATTAACAGGAAAGAAAGTTAATGACAGAGAACTTATGGCAGCGTATGAAATTGCAAAATACTGTGATGAACATCCGGAAATTGATCCAAAGGATTATGATAATCTTCCGATTACTTCATCCGGAGATGATGATGACGACGACGATGATGATGATGATGATGATATAGTTGTAACACCTGTTCCGGTGACTGGTGGCGATGATGATGATGATGATGGAGGTACTGTTACAACACCTGAATTATGTGCATTAAGTATCGGCAAAAATGACGGAGTCAAAGTTCACGATTATTATGTCAGAGCCAATATTAAAGGCAAAGATAAACAAGGAAACGATATTATACAAGGTGACAACCCTTATAACATCGTAATGGGCAAATACAAGCGTGCGGATGGCAAGGCAATGTCACACTCTGATATTATGGCTTTGAGAAACGATATTTTTGGCAAGAACAAAGGTTTGAAACAAGGTAATATTCAGCTTCCGGATACAAAAACAGTAAATGGTGTTGATTATGTTTACAGTGATGGCAATGTAATCCTTGGTACAGTTGCAAAAGTTAAACTTAACTACTTTAAACCTGTAAAATATCAAGGTGACAGCTATAATGTTAAAGATTGTTCAAACAATGTACTTTTAGATAATATTTCAAGCCAGCAAAAGGCTGAAGAAGAAGCACAAAAAATAGCAAAAGAAAACCCGAATAAATATATCTTTCTAAAACCTTAATAAAATCTGTCTGTATTTATATAAAAAAGACCGCCTAAATTTTAGGCGGTCTTTTTGTACGGATAAGCAAATAAAATTTATCAAAGAAAATACCCGCTGGAGTTATATATTTTTTATTTTATAGTGTATAATCAATTGTATGAAAGTTTTAGAGGTAAGGAATTTAAACCTTGGGTTTAAAACAGAAGACGGGTTTTGTCAGGCGTTGTTTGATGTAAATTTTTCGCTTGAAACGGGTAAGATGTTAGCACTTGTGGGCGAAAGCGGCTGCGGAAAGACGATAAGCGCAATGAGTATTTTAAGGCTGTTGCCTAAAAATGCCAAAATTATAGGCGGAGAAATTATTTATAAAAATCAAAACCTTTTTGAATTGAGTGAAAAGGAGATGCATAAAATTCGAGGGGCAGAAATTGCATTAATTCCGCAGGATCCAATGACTTCTTTAAATCCTTTATATACGATCGGTAATCAGCTTTTGGAAGTTATAGAAATCCATCAGAATTTAAAAGGGGCTGAGGCTGAAAAAAAAGCGCTTGAGGCTTTAGAGA
The DNA here is from genome assembly GCA_949297715.1 of uncultured bacterium. Lineage (GTDB taxonomy): Bacteria > Cyanobacteriota > Vampirovibrionia > Gastranaerophilales > Gastranaerophilaceae > Scatenecus. Next base: position 7,229 of record CASFTJ010000024.1, read on the forward strand.
TGGTTCAGATTCCATGTGCTAAAGAAAGATTGAAATCATATCCGCATGAGTTTTCAGGCGGAATGAAGCAGAGGGCTATAATTGCAATGGCACTTGCCTGCAAGGCTCAGGTTCTTATTGCTGATGAGCCTACGACTGCTTTGGATGTGACAATTCAAGCTCAAATTATGAAACTTTTAGAAGATATTAAAAATAATACAGGAACTTCTATTTTGTTAATTACTCACGATTTGGCGTTAGTGGGTGAAAATGCTGATGATATTGCTGTAATGTATGCGGGGCGTATTGTTGAAAGTGCGCCTGCAGGAGAGTTTTTCCAAAACACAAATCACCCGTATTCATTGGCGCTTTTAAATTCTATTCCCTCAAGGCGTGGAGAAAAGCTTAAAACAATTCAAGGTCAGCCGCCAAATATCAGAGAAAATATTTTAGGATGCCGTTTTCATCCAAGATGCGGAAGCTGTTTTGAACCTTGCAAAAACGAAATTCCATCTTATTTTACAGTCGGCGAAAACCACCAAAGCGCGTGTTTTTTAAATTCTGTAAATAACTAAAATAAAAGGCGCAACAGTATAACCCGTCACGCCTTATTTATCGGCTGCAAATTTAAGGCAAGTTCGTGGGGCTTACCCGCAGCCGTTCGTACAAAACCGCTGATTTAGCATATTTGCGTTGAAGTTTAGAGCCCTTATTTTGCTTTCCGCAAAGTTATGCACCACGCCCGCATAGTCGCAGGAGGATTCGGCTTTTGTACGAAACCTTTTCGGTTCTTACATTATCAGAATAAACTTTTTTCTTTTTTGTTTCATTAGACAAAATAGTGAATTTTTGGGTGTTTATTTACCCGTTTGTATAATGGATTTTTTTACCTGAAAATTGATAATTAATAAAAAAGGAGAGTTCAATGGCGATAGATATGGTGTTTTTCGATTTCAGGGATGAGGAAAAGGATTTTTTCAATAAAAATTGTTTTCCGAATTTTAATTTTACTTTTTATAAAGAAAGCCTGAATTTGGAAAGTGTTAAAAATCTTTCTGAAGAAGTTAAATGTAATACAACAGTAATTAGTGTATTTACGGATTCTGATGTTTGCGAGGGAGTAATTGGAGAATTTAAAAATTTACGGATTATATCTACACGCTCAGCCTCTTATGACCATATAAGTAAAAAAGCTGCGATCGAGCGAAATATTGCAGTATTAAATGTTCCAAACTACGGAGAAAAATCGGTTGCACAATATACTTTAGGGTTAATATTGGCATTGGTCAGGAACTTAATTTCAGCTACAAGCGGAAATTTTTCTGATAAAACAGAACTTTCGGGGAGAGATCTTTCGGAACTTTCACTTGGAATCGTTGGGACTGGTGCGGTTGGTGCTGCGGTTTGTAAAATTGCGCAATTTTTTAAGATGAAAATTTACGGTTACGACATAAAACCGAAGCAGGAGCTTGTTAAAAAATACGGGCTTGAATATTTACCTTTAAATGATTTTATTAGAAATTCCGATATAATAACTTTGCACCTTCCTTATACCGGAGATAATTTCAAAATGTTTTCAAAATCGGAGTTTGATTTAATGAAAGATGGGGCTTATTTCATTAATACATCTTCATCCAGACTTGTTGATACAAAAGCGTTGTACAATGCGGTTAAATCGGGTAAAATTAAAGGAGTTGCGCTTGATTTTACGGTTTGCAAATTTGAAAGTCCTGAATGTTATATGCCTCAGAACCCTTCCGAAATTTGCAGGGAAGAAAATAAGTTTTTAAATCTTCTTAAATCCGAAAAAAATGTAATAATTACTCCCCATATTGCATATGATACCAAAGAATCCGTAAATTATATTTTGCAAAGCACAATGGATAATATAAAAAATACAATTCAATGCGGAAATGTTTACGGGGTATATTAGGTTTTTAAATTTTGACGAAAACTTGAGCTGAAATTGCACCGAAAACAAAATCCCTGCGTTTTTTTAATTTAAAACCAAAGGCTTCAAAAAGCTTTATTAATTCATTAGGGGAAGGGAACTCTTTTTTAGAATTTATTAAATATTTGTAAGGGGCAGAATTCCCGCAGAAAATTTCTGCCAAAATCGGTGTAAATTTATCAAAAATCAAATTAAAAATATTTTTTTCGCCAAAATCAAGATGAAGAAATTCACCGTTAGTTTTCAAAATTCTGTGAAGTTCATTTAGTGTTTTTTCTTTATCAGGAATGTTTCTAAAACCGAATGCCATTGTGATTGTATTAAAATTGTCAGATGGAAACTGTGTTTTTGTAATATCTCCTAAAACAAAATTAATGTTGGGGTTTTTATTTTTTGCAATTTCAATCATTTGTGAGGAGAAATCAATTCCAGTAATTTCAGAATTCGGGAATTTTAATTTGATTAAACTTACGATATCTCCTGTTCCGCAGCAGGCATCAAGGATTTTGGCTTCAGGCGGGATGTCAAGAAGTTTTACGGCTTTGGATTTGATATTTTTTTGAAGCCCAAGTGAGATTATATTATTCATAAAATCATACTTAGAAGCTATTGTGTCAAATAAATTTTGAATGTATTGAGGAGTTTTTTGAATTGTCATAAATTGTTACCGTTTTTACAATATTAGCATAATAACATATAATAAACTTATGAATATAGGTTTTATTCCGATAGACAACAGACCGGTGTGTTATACATTGCCGAAGATGATTTCTGATATAAATAAGTCGATAAATCTTTATCTTCCTCCTCGTGAATATCTTGGCGGGCTAACAAAATGCGCAGATATTGAGAAAATTTTTGAATGGGTAAAAGATTTACCGGAGCTTGACGCATTTGTAATTTCACTTGATACAATAGCTTACGGCGGTTTAATCCCGTCAAGAAGAAGCACTGATACTTTTGAAGAAATTAAAGGAAGAATTTTAAAATTTAAAGAAATTTTGCTTGAAAAACATTCAAAGATTTACGCATTTTCAAGCATCATGCGAATTTCAAACAACAATATAAATGAAGAAGAAAAAGAATACTGGTCAGAATGGGGTAAAAAGATTTTTGAATATTCTTACCAATCCCATAAAAACGAAAATGACAGTTCAGTAAAATCCGAAATTCCCGCTGAAATTCTTGAAGATTACCTTAAAACTCGAGAGAGAAATTTTGATATAAATAAATTATATTTAGATTGGCAGAAAGAAGGCTTTTTTGATACGCTGGTATTTTCAAAAGATGATTGTGCCGAATTTGGTTTCAATGTAGAGGAGGCGGACTATTTGGAAAGTCAGGGCGGTTTTGTAAAAACCGGAGCGGATGAAATTCCTTTGACATTGCTTGCAAGAACAATGACAGGTGAAATAAATATTGCGCCTGTATTTATTGAAGATGACGAAAAAGATTTGATTTCAAACTATGAAGATGTTTCAATTGAAGATTCCGTAAAAGGCCAGATTGAGCTTGCAGGATGCAGGGTTTCAACGGAGGATGAAACTGATATTTTGCTTGTTGTGAATAATTTTAAAAAGCATCAAGGTGAAATTGTCATGAAAGTTGACACTGAACCATATAAAAAAGTTTGGAAAAAACCTCAAAAGCCTTATATGATAGCGGATGTAAGATTTGCAAATGGGGCGGATAATTTTCTGGTAAAACAAATTTTTGATAATCAAATTGATGAAAATTTTTACGGGTATTCAGCTTGGAATACTTCTGCTAATAGTTTAGGAAGCCTTATCTGTGCTGCAAAAGTAAAATTTTTGGCTCAAGAATATAATGAAGAAGCTTTTTTGAAATTACAGATGACAAGATTTTTGGATGATTGGGCTTATCAGGCAAATTGCCGTCAAAAACAGGATTATCCGAATGAAAAAGTTTTAAGAAGCATAATTGAACCCTACAAACATCGTATTCAAAAATTTTTGAACAGAAAGTATAATACAAACTATAAATACCCGTGGAACAGATTGTTTGAGGTGGAAATTGAGTTTTATTGAAATAATATTACTTGCAATAGCTTTGGGTGTTGATTGTTGTGTAGTTTCTTTCTCGCAAGGTTTAATTATAAACGAGGAGAGAGAACTTAATTCATTAAAACTTGCTGTTACAATGGGGATTTTTCAGGCTTTGATGCCTGCGATAGGATATCTTTTTGCATTTTTGATATTCGGTTTGGTGAAGGATTTCAGCCATTTGCTTGTGTTTGTAATTTTTCTGATATTGGGAATCAATTTTATAACCGAAGCATTCATGGTAGATACAGAAGAAAAAAACAGCTGCATAGATTTTAAATGTTTAATGATGCTTGGTTTAGCGACAAGCATAGATGCACTTGGTGCCGGCGCAAGCTTAAGTTTTAGTGAAACAAGTCTGTTTGGTCCTATGTTAGTAATAGGTGCAGTTTCTTTTGTTATGTCAATTTTTGGATTTTGGTTCAGCGCATTTTTTCAAAAATTGCCGTCAAAAGTTATGGAGATTTGCGGCGGAGTAATTTTAGTCGGACTTGCCGTAAAATCATTATTTTAGGGATATTTTTAAAACAAAAAGGCATGCTTTTATATTGATTTAATTTTCAATATTTTACAAAACTTAATAAATATCGAAATCATGAAATCATGCATGGTGCATGGTTTTCCATGGTTATAAAATCCAAAACCATGTAAGAGATTAGTTTTTAAGCATGTTGACGTGGCAAAAGGTGCAAGCAGGCTAAGTTTGAGGCTTTTGTTACAAATGTTCATAATCGCATGTTGTGCCCTTGAAAAAATATCCTTATTTCCTATAATGTAATTAAGAGGTGGTCAAAAGACCGCAAGGGGTGGAGAATACAGCCTGTTACAAGGCTGGAAACTTTACTATTGTTGTAGATTAAAGTTTGGAGATAGTATAAATTGTTTAGAAGTAGAGATATGGGTAGAGCAGTTGCTGTTAGACGTTGGACACCTACTGCTTTGGAATGTTATAAAAGAGGATGTAATTGTGAAGGATGCTTTTACAAAGATTTTTTTAGCGGATCTTCGCAAAAATGTCAGATGAAAGCTTCAGTGTTAGAGCTTGTACGTGTTATCGGTACTCCTAATGTAGAATTGCAGCAATTTATTTTGGAAGATTAATTTTTCTGAAAGATTTGTTAAATATACATTACCGAAAGCTTATTTACTCTTTAAAAAAAAACAATCTTATGTTATACTGTATAAGCAGTATAAATAGGAGGATCAAATGCACATACACGTAAACGGAAGAAACATTGAAATTACCGAGGCAATTAAGTCTTATGTAAAAGAGAAGATCGGCAAGGTTGCTGCACATTATGATCAAATTCAGGGAATTGATGTAGTTTTATCGGTAATCAAAAATCCTGCGGCTTCAGACAAACACGTAGCTGAAGTTTTGTGCAAAACCAACAGCGGCACTATTAAGGTTGAAGAGGCCGGAGAATCAATGTATGCAAGTATTGATTTATTGGCAGACAAACTTGCAAGACAGATTAAAAAGTTGAAAGAGAAAAATTCAGGCTTTGACAATTCATCAATCAGAACTGATGTAGTAGAAGAAAAAGAAGAAGCCGTTGAAGAATAGAATTTAATTTTAAATTAAATGATAAAAGCATCTTTGCAGATTTTGTAAAGATGCTTTTTTAAAACAATTATCAAACTTCTTTATATGTTTTAAAGTGGGTTTTACAAACTTCCGAAAGCCTTTCACGGCCAAATTTTTCAATAAAAATTTTAGCGGCATCCTTAACTTGAGCGGCGCAACCTTTGGGAAATTTTATTCCAAATTCATTTTCCATATCAGTGATTTTATGAACAAAGGCGGCTCTTGCAAGAATTGAAGCGGCGGCAACAGCGATATCGCTTTCGGCTCTTACCATCTGTTTTAATTCGATACTTTGACCTTTTTTCATAAGGGCAGATTTTATAAGGCTTTCATCTCCGAACTGGTCAGAAAGTGCATAAGTGCACTCATTTTTTTCAAGAATATTTTCTATAGCTCTTGCATGCCCCCAGGCAAGAAGTTTGTTTAAATTTTTTATATTGCCGTAAAGCTCATTGTATCTTTTATTAGAAATTGCAATAACGGTATGCGGGGCTACTGTTTTAATTTTACTTTCAAGTTCAAGAATTTTTTTATCAGTAATTTTTTTACTGTCTTTGATTCCTAAAGAAGTGAAAAATTCTGCGTTTTTTTCATCAACGAGAACTCCTGCAATACAAAGCGGGCCGAAAAAGTCACCCTTCCCTGATTCATCAACTCCAATATGAGGTATAAAAATCATTTCATTCATTAGTTCAAACTCTCCGGAACTGCCATCGGGATAGGAACAGGAGCTTTTTGAATTTCATTAACCGGTGCCTGTTGGGGTTGTTGAGGTTGTTGTTGTGGTTTAGCTTTTTCAGCTTCCGTTTTTGATTGTTTAAAGTTTTTAACAACATCGGCAGGAGTTAGGGCAGGTGTGTTTGTTTGATTGTTTTCTTGTGTTTCTTGTTGTGTGGTTTCCTGAGTTTCAGTTTTTTCTGTTACTTGTTCTTGTACCGGCTCAGCTTTTGGTTTTACGTCAATAAGTTTGACTTCAGGGTAATCAAAATCTGCATTTTTATAAGGTGCTGTTGCGACTTTCATAATATCACGCCAGATTAAAGCCGGAACGGTTCCGCCCTGAACTGATTTGGGGTTAACCGTATTATCGTCATTCCCAACCCATACACCGGTTACTATATTCGGGGTGTATCCGATAAAACTTGCATCTTTATAGTCATCTGTTGTACCGGTTTTACCTGCTGCGGGTTTTCCGATATTTGCGGCGGCACCTGTGCCTCCTGTGATTACGTTTTTCAGCATTGCTGTCATAACTGCTGCTGTATTGTAGCTTAATTGATGTGTTTTTCTTACCTGAGGAGCACGATAAACTACTTTTCCTCTGGAGGTTTCAACACTTTCTATTGCATAAGGTTCGACTAAATATCCTCCGTTTGCAAATGCTCCGTAGGCTCTTGTAAGTTCATATAATTTTGTTCCGTTTGAACCGAGTGCGATTGTATAATCATATTCAAGCGGGGTTGTTATGCCTAAAACTCTTACAACTTGAATTACCGAACGAATGCCTACTTCTTTTATAAGTCGTGCGGCACAAACATTTGAGGATACTTTTAAGGCTTTATGAAGCGGAATTTTGCCTCGATAGTTGTTTCCGTAATTGTGAGGAGCCCAGCCACCAAGTGTTACAGGAGCATCTTCTATTAAATCGTTTGGATTAAACCCTTTTTCGATTGCGGCTGCGTATACAAACGGTTTAAATGCAGATCCCGGAGGTCTTACGGCTTGAACTCTGTCAAATTGGCTTTTGGTATAATCTTTTCCGCCTGCATAAGCTAAAATTCTGCCATCAATCGGGCTGAATGAAAATACTGCTGCCTGCTGGTTATTTTTCTTCAAACCGTAAGCATTCATATTTTTAAGAATAGCTTCATTAGTTGCTTGTTGTGTTTTAAAATCAAGCGTCGTTACTATCTTATAACCGCCTTGTGAGATGTCCGTTTCATCAAAACCGAGTTTTTCAAGTTCTGCGAGAACAAGGTCGCAAAAATACGGGGCTTTGTTTGTTGTGTAATATCTTGGCATAGTGCTTAATTGAACTTTTGCATCTATGGCTTTTTCATACTGTTCTTTTGTAATGTATTTCATTTTATACATTCTCAAAAGCACCTGGTTACGTCTTTTGATTGCTAAATCAAGGTTGTTATAAGGCGAATAAACAGACGGCGCCTGAGGCAAACCTGCAATAAGCGCAAGTTCGGGCAGTGTTAATTGTTTAAGTTTTTTATTAAAGTAAATTTCTGCGGCACCTTCAACTCCGTAGGCACCTGAGCCTAAATATACATTATTCATGTACATTTCAAGAATTTCGTCTTTAGAAATGGTTTTTTCAATTCTTGCTGCGATTACAAGTTCTTTTAATTTTCTGTCAAAAGTTTTTTCATTTGAAAGGAACAAAATTCTTGCAAGCTGCTGAGTAATTGTACTTGCACCCTGAACAAGTTTGCGGGCAAGAAGGTTTTGGATGGTTGAGCGGGCAAGACCGTATAAATCATATCCGTGATGTTTATAGAAATTTTTGTCTTCGGTTGCGATAAGTGCTTTTATAAAATCTTCAGGAACATCTTTCATCTCAACTTTGGAGTAAGTGTATGCGGTAAATGTTTTGATAATTTCTCCGTCATGGGCATGGAATTTTGTAACTATATTCGGTTTAAATCCGTCTAAATTCTCTATCGGAGGAAGTGATGAAAGATACAGGTTAAATGATACGCATCCTGCAAGTGCACAGGCGACTCCTAAAATAAATACAACTTTTATGGCTTTAAAAAATTTGTTTTCTTTTTTCATAATATTTTTTCTTGTGGATTGTCTTACTGTTGTTTCCAAATCTGTTCTTCTTATCCTAACCATTTTATTTTGTTCTAATCATCCCTTCTATAAATTACGTTACAATTTTATTATAAAACATATTTAAGGGCAAGTTTTCAACAATTCGGGATATAATATAAGTATGCTGGATTTTATTTTTTCGATAATTAATGAAATAAGGTCATATTTTGTGCCGGAGAAGATTGCTTATGAGGTTACCGGAGAGTGCAAAAAATGCGGGAAATGCTGCAATTATATGTACAGTGTGGACACTTATACGGAAAAAGAGTTTAAGATTATGCAGTTTCTTTTTCCGAAATACAGGCGGTTTTATATTAAGGGAAAAGACGAGTTTGGGAATTTTATTTTTGCCTGCAAACTTGTAACGCCGGAAGGGTTATGTTCGGATTACAAAAACCGTCCTGCCATGTGCAGAAATTATCCTGTCAAAAAGATTTATTTTCCTGCAAAACTTCACGAGGGCTGCGGGTACAAGGTTAATATAAAAACTTTTGAAGATTATCTGAATAGAGATAAATCTTGACGATTGCAAGAATTGTATTTTTATATTAAAAATATTTTTATGGAGAATAATTTTAATTTAGGGGAAAATATTATACAGTCTGCAAAGGTTGAATTAGAGAAACTTTTAAAAGGGAACAGGAATTTTGTAAACGGGACACCGACAATGAAAAATATGTCTCCTGAAACCTTGAAAAAGTATGCATTTCATCAGGAACCTTACGCTTGTGTATTGACTTGTTCTGATTCAAGGGTTGTGCCCGAGATAATCTTTGATTGCGGAATCGGCGAAATTTTTGTTGTAAGGGTTGCTGGCATGACAACAGGGCCAAATGTTGTTGAAAGTGTTGAGTATGCCGTTAAAAAGCTTCACGTACCTTTATTAATTCTTTTAGGTCATGACGATTGCGGGGTTATGAAATATGCAAAAGCGCATTATCCTGAACCGATGAAGGAATTTTCGTCAATATTAAAATGTGTTTATCCTGTGTTGGATAAAAAAGAAGACATAACCTGTCATAACTTTTTTGCGCAGGAGCATACAAGATGGGTTGAAGATTATTTGATGAAGCATTCCGTAATTACAAATGAAGCAGTTAAAAACGGCGAATTGTACATTGCAAAATGCCATTTTGACCATTCAACAGGGCTTGTAAATTTGATTTAATTTAATAAAACGACAGTTTTTAGTCTGCCGTTTTAAATTGTAATTATTGACAGTTAATTTTTTTCGTTTGGTGAAGGTTTAAAACTGTCGATTTCGGAGAAAAGATTACTTTTGCAACCGCAATCATTTTCAGAAATCATACAAATTTTGCCTCCAAAAATGTCGTCAAGTTTAAACTTATTAAAATTCGGATTTTGTTTAAACTTTTCTAAAAATTCATCTAAAGTTCCGTTTTTTCTCATAATTATTGCTGTGATTGAAGCGGTTGCAAGTCCAAGCAAAAGCAGTTGAAATGTTGTTTTAATTATTTTATTCATAAAATTTCCTTTCTAAAGTTAAATTTTGATTTAAGTTTCAATTTTTATTTGTCGAGAGCATAGGCAAAAAATTCTCCGACTTTTTTGTTGTATTCAATTCCGTCGTTGTGTGTAAAAAGATTGTACCAGTGGCTTTCAGGAGTTCCGTCGGTGGAGCAGGAGGGGTTTGTCATCATAAGAAGGTGCGTATTTAAGTCATACCTTAGAGGAAACAAATCCTCCATCTGCATAAAGCTCGGCAGTTTATCGCTTGGATATTCAAATCCGAATAAGGAATTTTTTATTCTTTCAAATTTTGTTTCGTAAGAGATGCCTCCTGTGTCATTGTCATTCGAAACTTCAATTCCCGGGGCATATTCGCGGTCGTGTTTAAGTTTATTTGACCATTCTTTAACCGTTTCAAAATCGTCGGGATTGATAAAACCTGTTCCGGCATTTAGACCAAGATTTTTATAACGGTCAAAATCGTCTGAACTTTTTTCGCCTATAAAGTTTATAGTTGTAATCCCTGATCTTGAGCGAATTTCGTTTATTATATATTGCATCTGTCCGTATTCGGGGAGATCTCCGACTCCTGTATAATTTTCACAATCATATCCTCCGATGTGTTTTGCGGAATCTATAAAAATAGCTTCAAAACCTAATTTGCACAGTTTTACGCATTCATTAATCCAGAGTTCCTGATGCTTATCATTACACCAGTCAAAGTTTTCGTCATCTTTGTAATCGTGCGCGACTTTAAGTTGGTCTGCCGAAATTACAACCCTAAAACCTGTTTTTAATCCTCTAAAATGCGCAAGATCGTTAAATGCTCTAAATTGTTCTTCAGGACTTACTTTATCAGCAATCGAATAATCTATAATATTTTGACTGTAACCTGCATTTAGTCTTACACCGTAAAGCGAATTTTCCTCCAATCCTTTATTGTAGCCGTCACCATAAATATTCGGCCAAATTTGAGAAAGAATAATGCAATTTGCCCAACTCAAGGCCGAAGGCGGGATCGCCGGAAGAAGTTTTATTGTGCTTATAATTCCGCAGCAGCAACGGTCAAAAGTCATATTTGCAATTGAGCGGTTGTTTATTTCAATGTAATTTGCAAATCTTCCCCACCTGTCACCGTAATCAGGAGTTTTAATGTTTTTGGGAAATTCTTTGTAAATTTCTCCGCTTTCATTCATTGTAATTATTGAATCAATTGCACGTTTAAAAGTTCTTGTTAAAAGAGTTGACGGATGTATTCCCGCAAGCCATTTTTTGTTAGAAGCTTTCCCAACACCTCTAAAAGCACGGCTTTCTGTCCATGTGTCATAGTGAAGTGTCGGACTTCCGCTTATTACAATCAAAAGCTTTTCTGTCGGGCGGAGATTTCTGTTGTTGAAATTATTTGGCATAATAAATTATTTATAAAAAATTTATATATTTTTTTCATTCATCTTTAGACTTACGATAATTTAATTAAAAATTAATATTTATTTAGGCATTTTGGTGGTAAATTTAAATTATGAGAGTTTAATAATCAAATTAAGACGATTATTTCAATGAATATTAAATAAAAAGGAGAATGAAAATGATTTCGGAAAAATTGGAAAAAGCTTTTAATGATCAAATTAACAAAGAATTTTATTCGGAATATTTATATCTTTCAATGCAGGCATATTTTGAAAGATTAAATTTAAAGGGCTTTGTAAACTGGATGACTGTACAGGTTCAAGAAGAACACGCTCATGCAATGGGAATGTTCAACTATGTAAATGAACGAGGCGGAAAAGTTGAACTTGAAGCAATTGCAAAACCTCAGATTGATTGGGAATCACCTTTACATGTGTTTGAAGAAGTTCTCAAACATGAAGAATATGTTACATCTCGTATAAATGCTTTGATGGATGTAGCTGAAGAAGTTAAAGATCGTGCAGCACTTTCATTTTTAGATTGGTATTTAAAAGAACAGGTTGAAGAAGAATCGAATGTAGGCGGAGTTTTGGCTACATTGAAGCTTATTAAAGATGATGCAAAAGCTTTGTTAATGCTGGATAAGGATTTGGCTGCAAGAACTTTTGTTGCGCCTGTAATCGGCTAAGCAGAACAAGCGTAAAAGATAATTTAAATGAATGACATCAAAAAGCTTCTTTCAAAGTACAATTAACTTTTGAAAGGAGTTTTTATATGCCTGAATTTATGAGTATACCAAATATGTTTTTAGCGGTCGGAGTTTTTGCGACTATATTTTACATTATAAAAATATGTTTGTTTATTTTTACCGGCGGAGATGCTGAAGTACATACTGATTTTGTGTCCTTAACCGATACGGATGTTTCGTTTGATTTTATTTCAATTCAGTCGATATTAGCATTCTTGATGGGATTTGGCTGGGTAGGACTGGCATGTTTTGCACAGTTTAAGCTAAGTGCTTTAATTTCATTCATTGCTGCATTTGTATTTGGTTTAATTTTTATGTTTTTATCGGCTTATTTAATGTTTTTAATTAAGAAACTGGATAAGAGAGTAAAAATAAATCTTGAAGATTTTGTCGGCACAGTAGGCAGAGCATACACAGCATTCAAGCCGCAAAGCGAAGGTCAGATTGAAGTTACTATTAATGACCAGCTTTCGGTAATTGAAGCTTACAATATGACGGATGAAGAAATTCATGCGTTTATGCCTGTCAAAATCGAGAAAGTTGAAAACAATAAAATTTACATAGTACGAGTTTAAAAAACAAAAGGAGAAGGAAATGTTTTTAGAACCCAGCTTTATGGCATTTGTGGGAGTACCTGCATTAATATTGATAGCGGCGCTTATTTTTGTAGCCAATCAATATAAAAGATGTCCCTCAAACAAAGTTATCGTAGTTTACGGTAAAACCGGCGGAACCTCAACTGCAAAATGTGTTCATGGCGGCGGAACTTTTATTATCCCGTTAATTCAGGATTACGGAGTTTTATCGTTAGAACCTATGACAACCGATATTGACTTAAAAGGTGCACTTTCAAAAGGAAACATTCGTGTTGCAGTTCCGTCAACATTTACGTTTGGTATTTCAACAAAAGATTCAATAATGATAAACGCAGCGGAACGTCTTTTGGGACTTTCAAAAAGTGACATAATTGTTCAGGCAAGCGATATTATTTTAGGTCAATTACGTCTTGCGATTGCGACTCTTTCAATTGAAGAAATTAACCAGGACAGAGAAAAATTTCTGGAACAGATTAACGCAAACGTAAACACAGAGCTTAATAAAATCGGTTTGGAGATTATCAACGTAAACATCAAAGATATAACGGATGAATCAGGTTACATTGATGCAATCGGTAAAAAAGCGGCAGCCGAAGCAATAAACAAAGCGAAAGTAGAAGTTGCGCAACAGGAAAAACTTGGTGCCGTTGGTGAAGCAGAAGCAAATAAAGAAAAAGAAGTTCAAGTCGCTGAGCAATCAGCTCAAACCGAGATTGGTAGAACTAATGCGGAAAAAGAACAGCGTATTAAAACAGCAAGCTTAGAAGCTGAGGCAGTAGAAGGCGAAAACATTGCAAAGGCAAATATTGCGGATTACAACGCAACTTTAGCCGTAAAACAGGCAGATGCCCTAAAACTTGGTGAAGTTGCAAGAGCAAATGCAGAACGTGATGTTTTGATAGCGCAGAAAGAAAAAGAAGAAGCAAGATTAAAGAAAGAAGAACTTGCTCGTCAAGAAGTTGAAAAATTAAAAATTCAGGTAGAAGCTGACGCAGAAGCAGAAAGATTAAGACGTATAGCAAACGGTGAAGCTGATGCAATTAAAGCAAAATACTTTGCGGAAGCCGAAGGTGTTCGCGCAGTATTGGAAGCAAAAGCAAAAGGTTATGAACAATTGGTTCAGATTTCCAACAACAAGCCTGAAATTGCAACAAGCTTCCTGATGATTGAAAAAATTGAAGATATAGTAGCAAAACAAGTTGAAGCAATTAAAAACATCAAATTTGATAAGATTACAGTTTGGGATGGCGGAGCAGGTTCAAAAGACGGCAGCACAACCGCAAACTTTATGAGAGATTTAATAAAAGCACTTCCTGCAATGCATGATTTGGCAGGTCAAGCAGGAATTGAACTTCCGCAGATTTTAGGAAAAGTCGGCTCAACAGAAGAAAATGAACCGGCAGTTGCAGTTGTTCAGGCTCCTCCTGCTGCAGCTAAAAAACAGGAAAAAGAAAAATCAGAATAAAAATTTTCTACTGTAAAAGTAATCGGCGGTTGAATTTTTCAACCGCTTTTTTTTATCGTATTTAGAATTTAAAGGTACGTCGTTTGATGCACCAAAATCATAAAACGAAGATATTTAAAGCCTTCGGCAGGTCTTGCGCAGACGGCGGTTGTTTTTTCGCAAAAAGAGTAATATATTAAAAAAGTCCTCCGGACGGGGGCACTTTTTATGGAAAAAGTGCCTCAAAACCATCGACA
>CASFTJ010000025.1 GCA_949297715.1 uncultured bacterium
TTGCTCTCTTCGTAAAGGGCGGTTATTCAAATAAAATTCTTTAAAATAAAAATTTGCGACGATAGCGGAGTGAGCAATAATTGCAAGCGAAAAAACAACAAAGCCGTCGTTGTTCGAGCGGAGCGAGTTTGACAGCTTTTGGCTTGAGCTTTGCGGATTATTAGCGAACGTAAGCGTGTCGATGGTTTTGAGGCACTTTTTCCACAAAAAGTGCTCCTGTCCGGAGGACTTTAATTAAGAATGTATTTAAAAAGCGACCACCCTTCTTGCATAAGACTCACTAGAGACTTGAATTTAAATAGTAGTAGGGTGCGTCATTTGACGCACCAATAATAAATTTGATTTTAAATTCAAAATAACATCATTAAAAATCTTTTCTATGCTATAATTTTTTTATGGAGAGAAAAGAATTTATAAACGCAAAGCGGGTTGTAGTAAAACTCGGCACAAATATCCTAAGGAACAGTGACGGAAATGTTTCATTACCAAGGATATTTTCATTCATCGAAGATATGGCATCTCTTGTAATATCAGGTAAAGAAGTTATCCTGATAACCTCAGGTGCTGTAGGATTAGGCAGAAAACGCTTAGGCTTGGAAGGAACAACCGGAACAGCGCTTAAACAAGCTTGTGCTGCAATCGGACAGGGCAAGTTAATGTCACTATATGAAAGCGGATTTGACGGATACGGACTCGTTGCAGCCCAAATTCTTTTGACTGAAGACGATTTTGGGATAAGAACAAGATATTTAAGTCTTAGAACAACTTTAAACAAACTTCTTGAGCTTGGTGTAATCCCTATAATTAATCAAAATGACACAGTTTCAAGTATCGAAGTTGACCCCAGATACGAACATATGCAAGTATGTTTTTCGGACAATGACAAACTTTCGGCACTTGTGGCAAGTGAACTTGATGCGGATTTGCTTTTGATTTTATCTGATGTAGACGGTTTATACGACAAAAATCCCAAAGAGAATCCTGATGCAAAAATTATTCCTGTTGTTGAAGAAGTTACCGATGAAATTCTTGAACTTGGAACAGACGCTTCAGACGGTGGTAGGGGCGGTATGAGAACAAAACTAATGGCAGCAAGAATGGTTACACGCTTTGGCGGGAAAGTTCTTATCGCTAACGGCAAAATTCCGTATGTAATTAAAAAAGTTTTTGAAGGTGAGGAACTGGGCACAATGTTTCTTCCGCAAACGGAAGGGCTGTCCGATAAAAAGCGTTGGATTGGTTATGCTACTAATATTATCGGAAAAATTAAAGTTAACCATGGCGCTAAAAAAGCTCTTATAGAAAAAGAAAAAAGTCTTTTGCCTATCGGAGTAATTGATGTAATCCATGAATTTAATAAAGGAGATGTTATATCAATTATTGACGAAAATGACCACGAATTTGCAAGGGGAATGGTTAATTACGATTCCGATTCCTGCCGCAAAGTTATCGGATGTCATTCTGACGATATCATTAAAATTCTCGGATTTAAAAATTATGACGCAATAATTACGCGCGACAACATAACTATTTTGTAAGGAGTTTTCAATGACAGATTTTATTGAAATTGCAAAAAAAGCTAAAGAAGCTTCACTTTTAACTGCATCTTTAAGCGAGGAAATTAAAAATGAAGCGTTAAAAAAAATGGCTGACGGACTTGAAAAAAATCAAGAAGAAATATTTAAGGCAAATAAAATCGACCTTGAGCTTGCAGAACCGCTTGTTCAAAACGGAGAACTTTCAAAATCTACTTTTAATCGTTTAAAACTGGACGAAAACAAAATGCGTGATATGATTGCGGGAATTCGGGAGATTGCAAAACTTCCTGATCCGGTTAATAAAAACCTTTTTATTCGTGAACTTGATGAAAACTTAACATTATATAAAGTTTCCTGCCCAATCGGAGTCTTAGGAATAATTTTTGAGGCAAGACCGGATGTTATTTCACAGATTTCATCGCTTGCAATCAAATCTTCTAATGCAGTCATACTAAAAGGCGGAAAAGAAACCACCAATACAAATAAAAAAATTCTTGAAATAATAAACCAAGCACTTGATAAAGTTGAAGGATTTCCAAAAGATGTCATTCAACAGGTGTTTTCACGTGACGATGTCGGGGAAATGCTTAAATGCGACAAATATATTAATCTTATAATTCCAAGAGGCGGAAACAGCCTTGTTAAATTTGTTAAAGAAAACACTAAAATACCAGTACTTGGGCACGCAGATGGAATTTGCCATATATTTGTCGACGAAAGCGCCAATATTTATGAAGCAGAAAAAATAATTATTGATGCTAAAACTCAGTACCCGAGCGCATGTAACAGTGTAGAAACTTTGCTTATACACGAAAATTTCGCAAAAAAAGACGAACTTTTAGCAGCATTACAGCTTGCAGAAATACAACTTATCTCCAATCCCGAAAGCTGGGCACATGAATACGGAGATAAAATTCTTGCGTTCAAAACGGTTAAAAATCTTGAGGAAGCAATCAATCACATAAACACTTACGGCTCAGGCCACACTGATTGTATAATAACCAAAAATACAGAAAATGCGGAAAACTTTATGAACAAAGTTGACTCTGCAGGAGTTTATTTCAATGCTTCGACAAGATTTGCCGACGGATTCCGCTACGGATTTGGTGCTGAAGTCGGGATTTCAACAGGCAAAATCCACGCAAGAGGCCCTGTCGGACTTGAGGGGCTTACTATTTACAAATACAAACTTAAAGGTAACGGACAGGTTGTATCAGATTATGTTGAAGGAAGAAAACAATTTAATTATAGACAGCTCGAAAAAGTTCCGCAAAATCTTGAACTTAAGAGGATAGTAAAATGAAAATTGGAGTTGTCGGACTCGGGCTTATTGGCGGATCAATTTTTAAAGGATTACAAGAAAAAGGATTTGATGTAATCGGGGTTTCCGCCTCGCAAAACGGCGAAAATATTTATAAAAATTATGATGTTTTGAAAGATTGCGAAGTAGTTTTTGTGTGTTCTGCGATGAATAAGACTCTTGGAATTCTTGATGAACTTGAAAAATTTTTGGGTGAAGAAAATCTCGTAACAGATGTTTGCAGTTTGAAAGAATTCGTATGCCAAAAACAAAGGCCTTACAATTTTATTCCATCTCATCCGATGGCAGGAACTGAGCATAAAGGTTTTGAAAATTCTTTTCCTGAGATGTTTAAGGGAGCCAAATGGGCAATTACTCCTGAATTTGGCACAAAAGATATAACAAAACTTATTGAAATTATTCAGACACTCGGCGCAAAACCTGTTATTACAAAACCTCAATTACATGATGAAGCCGTCGCAATGATTTCACACATGCCAATGGTAATTTCTCAGGCACTCTTTGCAGCAGCTGAAGAAAATCCTCTGGCACTTGAACTTGCATCAAGCGGATTTCGGGATATGACTAGACTTGCTATGTCTAATAGTGAAATGGCACAGGATATGATTTCTATGAACAGCAAAAATATTGAACACGCTATTCTTAAACTATACAAATCCGTCGGAGATTTGCTTTCTTCTGATTACAAAGAAAAAATTGAAAAAATTAAAGAAAAACGCTCCAAAATGTTTTAGTTTTATTTAAGATTTTAAATCTTTTATAAAATTTTTGATCATTTTGTAAACATTATAAGGTTTTAAAAACCAACTTTTAGTTTGTAAAGCCTGATTTGAGCAACGATCTTTAAAAGTTTTTTCAAGAATCCTTATATCTTTAGTATCAAAAACACATAACTGTGCTTGTTTCGCGCCTATTATATCATCAACCATTTTAGCATTTTGCAGCATTAGAATATTCTGGCCGATAGCTTCTCTTGTGTATGCCGCATTAAACCCGTTTCTCTTGAATAACTCTTTTATAAGCAGCTCCATTTCTGCAGGTGTATATGCCCTGCCGTTTGACATATTTAAACCTAACTCCATAATTATTTTTGCTTGATGATCCTGATTAATAGCGGCAACTTTGTTCAATTTAACGTCTAAAGGTAAAATTCCGCCTCTTAATCCTGCATAATGAGCCGCAACTTTTTTATCAGGGGTAATATATACCCCCTCACCTAATTCTCTGGCTCCAAATCTGGCTTGACCGATTTTCGGTGTTAAATTAAACCCGTTTTTGGCGATTGCTCTTTGGTGCTTGGTTCCGTGATAAAAAACCTGTCCATCATGCAATATATCCTTTGAAAGTTCTACTATTTTAGGATTGTAAAATTCCTGTCCAAAGCCCATACTACAACGGAAATTTGATCGAATTGATGAAATTTCTGAGTACAAAGAAACGTTTTTATCCCAATCAGGAGTTCCGTAGTTATTGCATTTAGCATTTAACATACTTTCAATTTCATTTATTTGCTTTTCAAGAATTTCAACGGCTTGCTTATTATTATTTTTAAACTTTTTACCATAATCAAAGTAATTTTTTTGCGTCTTTCCTCTTGATACCGCCTCATTTAACCTGTCTGCCATGACAGTTGCTTTATACTCTAAGGTTTGATAAGCTTTCTCTGCCTCAGGTGATAGCGTAATCTTTTGCTCTTGACAAAATTTTCTAAACCTGCCTAAAGTTTCTAAAAATTTGGATTTTGGCTCGTTTGGCTGCCTAAAAACAGCTTGCGAAACTTTTTCCCACGTTTCGGCAGGAATTGAATCCACAAATTTTCTTGCTTCCTGTCTTTGCAATAGCAAAGCACTTTTGCTGCAAGATTTTCGAACAGCTTTTGCATTTTGCCAAGCCATTTTCAAAAGTTTTAAATTCATTTCTTTATTTTCCCCAGTTGTATATAATAAAAATTTTTCAATTTAAAAATTGCTTCTTTGTAAATTTTTGTATTAAAAAAGCTCTCCTTAAATAAGAAGAACTTTTTAGTTTTTATTTATTATTATTATTTTTTTTAGCTTTCAATAAGCAAGCTTGAACCGATAACACCTGCTGTGTTGCCCAATTCTGCCGGCACAATTTGAACCGCCGAACCTGCAATTTTCATTGCGCGTTTTTTCAAAGCTTCTGTCATTGGCGCAAGAAGAATATCACCCGCATCAGCAACTCCTCCACCAACAATTATTTTTTCAGGATTAAGAAGGTTTACAACACTTGCAAGCCCGATACCGATGTATTCACCCATAATAGTGAAAATTCTTTGAGCAACTGGATCACCGGCTTTTGCAGCTTCGCATACTATATAAGGAGTAATCTGTCCGCCGTTTGCCATTTCACGGAATTTTGTAGACTTGCCGCCTCTTATGTAATCTTCTGCCATCGCAACAATCGAAGGGCCTGACGCAAATGCTTCCAAACATCCGGTATCTCCGCATCCGCAAATTGGGCCGCCATTCATCTGAAGTTTGATATGACCGATTTCACCTGCTGCGTTTGAGGCGCCTCTGACAAGTTTTCCGTTCAAAATCAAGCCTGAGCCGATACCTGTTCCGACAGTTATACAAATAAGATTTTCGCAGCCCTTGCCTGCACCGTAATTCAATTCGCCTAATGCAGCGCATCTTACATCGTTATCTACTCGAGTCGGAATTTTAAACTCATCTTCAATCAATTTTGCAATCGGAACCTCTACCCAGCCAGGAATATTCGGAGCATTTCTTACGATTCCGGCCTTATAATCAACTTGCCCCGGGAAACCAAATCCGATTCCCTCTATATCTTTTGTCGTTAACTTTGTTTCCTTTAACAAATCATAAATCGCTTGTTTGATATTGTTTACGGTATATTCATAACCCATCTCCGCACGTGTCGGAACCGAATTTGAATAAACTATTTTCCCCTTATTATCCACAAGTGCAATCTTTACATTCGTTCCGCCAACATCAATTCCTATTCTGTTTTTAGCCATTTCTTTTCTCCCCTTAAATTTATACAATTATTCTACAACAAACATAAAATAAGTTTATTAAACCCAATATTTGCTTTTTAAATTTTATAAAATGCCTGTCTTCATTTTTAGATTATTCTAAACTTTCAATTTGCAAAATAAAAACTAAAAAAAGAGCTTTTAATAAAAGCTCTTTTTTTACTTATATTAATTTTATCAAAAATATTAATAATTTGAATATAAATCATATACGGTATACGCTGTTTTCGTAGCACCAGCAGGAATTACTGCACTATCACCATCCATTAACAAAAAT
This sequence comes from uncultured bacterium, assembly GCA_949297715.1. GTDB lineage: Bacteria > Cyanobacteriota > Vampirovibrionia > Gastranaerophilales > Gastranaerophilaceae > Scatenecus. The sequence continues at coordinate 6,159 of CASFTJ010000025.1, forward strand.
AACGGACAAATTAAAACACTTAACACGATAGAAAGAACCATTCTATCTTCACCTTGTGAAGATATTGATCCTGATAAAGGAACATACCTGCCATCTACAGTTCTAGTATGAAAGTCACTTATTTCTAATTTCCCAGCTTTTCCTAAATTATCTCCTGTTTGTTTTGCAAAAATAATTTGAGCAGTTGCAGGTGTTCCTGCTTTGATAATAGTATTTCCAAAACGATCTCTTACATCTGTTAATACTGCGAAATCTACACTTGCGCCACTAATAATATTATCTGTAGAAATATTATATAAATTACGTAAAGTAACAGGGGTATGAGCAGATAAAACAACTTTAGGAGTTGAATTTTGCTGAGAAGGCATTGATGGATATGTATATTTAGCATCAATTTTCTCAGTGTTTTTCAAAAAATCTTTTAATGTTTCCTGATTTTGTTTGTTATCTTGTTCAACTTCTTTCGATGGCATTCCTATATTCTGAGATTCTACAACATTATCATCAAAAGCTAACGCAAACGAACTACTTATAGTTAAATGATAAATAAATGCAACTATAAGTAAAACTACCAAAATACTTAAATTTTTCTTAATTTTCATACTTTTTTCTCCATTCCATTTTAAAGATGTAACATATTATTGTTGTAAAAATCAATCCCATGATTATTCCAACAAAAAACCTTGTATAATTGCCAGTATTCAAACGCACTTTCATTCCATAATTTATAAAAATATCTGTTAAACAAATTAATGTTAAAATTATAAAATATTTTATGTTAATTTTTAACTTATTAAATATACTGAAAACTGAAAAAATTACTACTCCTAAATAAAAACCATAGCATCTGCAACATAATGCAATAGGATACCCCAAAAACCAAAATGATCTATCAGGTTGTTGATGACAAGAATGCAAATAAATAAAATAAAGTTTAGAAGACATTTCATAATATCCCAAATTTGCCATTATAGGCGCCAAAGTACTACCCACAAAGAAAAATAAACTATAAAGGCAGAAAAATAGTAATATTATAAATTTAATTTTTGTTCGCATTATATTTATTTGAATTATTATTAATCATCTTCCATATTTAAATATATTATAATAATTATTACAATTACATCCTACATTTTTATGACAAACATAAAAATTTTTAAATAAATTTTATCTTGATTATGTATTGACAAATTCAAGAAAAGAGTTATCATGGTTTTATAAGGAGGAAAAACAATGAGCGAACACGAAAATTGTAACCACGAACACGGATGCTGCGGAAATCATCAGGGCGGATGTCACGGACACGGACACGGAGATGGCGGTCATTGCCAAAATCACGGCGAAGGACATCACTGCCACGAACACAGTGAAGGTCATTGCCACGGTAAAGGCGAAGGTAAAGGCTGCGGCTGGGGCGGCAAACGTGACGGTGCCGGCAGAAAATGCGAAAATAAAAAAATCCCGTTTAACAGAAGATTAAGCGAAGATGCAATTCAGAGAATTAAAGATTACGCTGAAGAACACAACATCACTGAAACCGAAGCTCTTGAAATCGCAGTGAAACATCTTATCTTTGAAAAAAGAAGTCGTCATTAAAGAAAAGCAGCTAATTAGCTGCTTTTCTTAAAATAAATGTTTCAATTTCTTTATTAGATTCAATTATTGCTTTTATTGAATCCCTCATAGGAACATCCCCACCTGTTACAGATAAATCATCAAATATGTGATCTAAAGATTCAAAATATAATTTCGAATTCAAAAATTTATATACATCAGAGTTCTTATCCTTTAAATCTTCCTCACGCCGGCCGAATTTTTCAACATGCTCTCTTACGGCGATTTGCAATTCATTTGCGGTTTCAGAATCTTTTTCTAATTCTTTGTTTATAATTTGGAAATATTTTTCAGGTGTTTCTGATTTATCCGCAATCTCTTTCAGAGCTGCATAGGATTCTAATTTATCTGAATCAAGTCCTACTTTATTTACTACATCCATAACCATTTTTTCTGCATTTTCATGTTCACCCATTAAAAACTTAATACGCGCTCTGCCTAACATAAACTCATTTAACTCACCTTTTGCTGTAAGTTCATCTGTAAATTTTGATTCTGCCACGTCAAAGAACACATTCAAAATATCCGCATGCTCTTTAACAAATTCATCGTCTGCTATGTCTAATATACCATATTTTTTAAAATAATTTTCTACAGCATCATCATATTCATCAAAATCATTACTTGTTTTGCTGATTTCGTCTAAATCGGCACCAGCTCTTTTGACTAATTCTTCTCTCGGTAAAGTTTTAAATTCTTCCGGAGTCAAAAATTTATGGATATCTTCTATAATCTCAACATCTTCAGCGTCTGAAGTATCAAATACTTTCTTTGGTTCCTCTCCGCCAATTATCCTTATATCATCTTCCAAATCTGTTGTAGAAGTTGGTTTTATATCTACATTATCAGGCTTACCAACAGATTTTGAACCGCTGCCGTTTACGTCTGACATATTACGTTCAACATTTTTTGCAGCATCATTTGCGCCGCCTAAAAACTTCTGAATTTTTGCACCTAATTTACCTTTGTACCCCGCATAAACCAACCCGATTACAGCTAACGCACCTAATCCCGCTGTTACTGCTATTTGAGTATTTTTGCTCATTACATTCTTACGGGTTTCATCTGCCGGTTTGTCTGTTGTATTTATTTCATTTTGCTTAAAAGAAATTCTGTTAATGTAATTCGGTTGAATAGCTGATATTCTCATTCTTACTCCTTTTGTTTCATACATTCTCATATAAACACGAAAATATATTTTTTTGCTGTTTTCATTTTTTATTTTTGCAAAACTTTACACAAAAAGAAGGCAGATAAACCGCCTTCTTTTTAAGTTTTAATTGTAGTAAATAATTACTTTAAAGCACCTTCAACAGCAACTGCAACAGCAACGGTTGCACCTACCATCGGGTTGTTACCCATACCGATTACACCCATCATTTCTACGTGTGCCGGAACTGATGATGAACCTGCAAATTGAGCATCTCCGTGCATTCTGCCCATAGTATCTGTCATACCGTAAGATGCAGGGCCTGCTGCTACGTTATCAGGGTGAAGTGTTCTTCCTGTACCGCCGCCTGACGCTACTGAGAAGTATTTTCTTCCGTTTTCCCAGCACCATTTTTTGTAAGTACCTGCTACCGGGTGTTGGAATCTTGTCGGGTTTGTTGAGTTACCTGTAATTGATACGTCAACGCCTTCGTGAATCATTATTGCTACACCTTCTGATACATCATCTGCACCGTAGCATTTAACTTTTGCTCTTTCTCCGTCTGAGAACGGCTGTTCTTTAACAATTTTTAATTCGCCTGTTTTGTAATCATATTTTGTTTCAACTGATGTGAAACCGTTGATTCTTGAAATGATGTAAGCTGCATCTTTTCCAAGACCGTTCAAAATTACTCTTAAAGGCTCTTTTCTTACTTTGTTAGCGTTTCTTGCAATACCAATAGCACCTTCAGCTGCTGCAAATGATTCATGACCTGCCAAGAAACAGAAGCATTTTGTTTCTTCTCTTAGTAACATTGCAGCTAAGTTACCGTGACCTAGACCAACTTTTCTTGTATCACCTACTGAACCAGGTACTGCAAATGCCTGTAAGCCTTCACCGATTGCTTCTGCGGCTTCTGCTGCTGTTTTTGTTCCTTTTTTCAATGCGATAGCCGCACCTAAAGTGTATGCCCATACTGCGTTTTCAAATGCAATTGGCTGAATACCTTTAACTATTTTATCTACGTCAATTCCTTTTGACAGACAAAGTTCACGTGCTTCTTCCAAGGATTTGAAACCGTATTCAGGTAAAACTTTGTTTAATCTGGCTTGACGTCTGTCTTGTCCTTCAAATTTTACTGTCATTTTTATTTCCTCTTAATTTTTAATTACTTTTAAATATTAACCGCCTGTGCAATCAAAGATTGCTTCACTCTATACGCTTACGCTCCTGTCGCAACGGCGATATCATAATGTTTGCGCCTGCCTGTCTTACTCTTTTGAGAGCCGGCACTAAGCTTACGCCGAAGCTTATTCAACTCTCGGGTCGATTTTCTTAACAGCGTCAGCAAATCTTCCGTAAGTTCCTGTGAATTTTTCCAAAGCTTCTTTCGGATCAACACCTTTTTTAACAGCATCCATAAATTTGCCAAGATGTACGAATTTGTATCCGATAACTTCGTCATTTTTGTCCAAACCTAATTCAAGAACGTAGCCTTCTGCAACTTCAAGGTATCTCGGTCCTTTTTGTTTTGTTGAGAAGATTGTACCGACTTGAGAACGAAGACCTTTTCCTAAATCTTCAAGTCCTGCACCTACTGGCAATCCGCCTTCTGAGAACGCTGTTTGAGTTCTGCCGTAAACAATTTGCAAGAACAATTCTCTCATAGCAACGTTAATTGCGTCACATACAAGGTCAGTATTCAAAGCTTCTAATAAAGTTTTGCCCGGCAAAATTTCAGCAGCCATTGCAGCTGAGTGTGTCATACCCGAACATCCAAGTGTTTCGACCAATGCTTCTTGGATAATACCGTCTTTTACATTAAGAGTTAATTTACAAGTTCCCTGTTGTGGTGCGCAGCATCCGCAGCCGTGAGTTAAACCTGAAATTTCTTCAATTTTTTTAACCTTTGTCCATTCACCTTCTTGAGGTATTGGAGCAGGTTCACCTTTTACACCGCGTTTTACGCAGCACATTTCTTCTACTTCGTGTGTAAGTTGTATACGATCCAACATTTTCTATACTCCCTTCGGTTATATACAACACTATTGTATGTGCTGAAAAGGCTTAGTCAAGAATTTACGTGCAGGGAAAATTTATCAATTTATAAAATGTTTAATGGGTGCGTCGATTCCAACGCACCTTTAAATTTTAAATAGTCGTAAAATTCTTTAAAATAAAAAATTTTGCGACGATAGCGGAGTGTGCAAATTCTATTTAAAATAATCGCCCTTCACGGAGTGAACAATCATTGTTTTGTTTCACAATTTCAAAAGCAAGCTTTGTTTGAGCGGAGCGAGTTTGCTTGCTTTAGGTGAAACATTTACATATGATTAGTGAACGAAGTGCAGGGCGTGGTTTGCGTCGCTTTTCCACGAAAGCGACCGCCGTCTGCGCAAGACCTGTCAGAGGCTTTAAAATTAATTCATTTTATTATTCGGGATACAAAACTACAATTTCGGTGCGTCGAAACGACGCACCCTACAAATATTTCATATACAACTAAAATCAAACAAAATAAATTTTTGCGACAATAGCGGAGTGTACAAATTCTATTTAAAATAACCGCCCTTCACGGAGTGAACAATCATTGTTTTGTTTCACAATTTCAAAAGCAAGCTTTGTTTGAGCGGAGCGAGTTTGCTTGCTTTGGGTGAAACATTTACATATGATTAGCGAACGAAGTGCAGGGCGTGGTTTGCGTCGCTTTTCCACAAAAGCGACCGCCGTCTGCGCAAGACCTGTCAGAGACTTTAAAATTCATTCATTTTATTATTCGGTATGCAAAACTATTATCGGTGCGTCGTTTGACGCACCGATAATTTACTGTAAATACCTTCTATCCTTCAATTCATCGGGCAAAAACTGCTGATAAACATCAGGTGCATCATGACTGTAAACATAACCAATACCAAAACCATATTTTGAAGCATCTTTATAATGTGCATCTCTCAAATGCATTGGAGGCGGGAAATCCTTACCGCTTTCAATATCAGATAAAGCCGCATCAATTGCACAGATTGCTTTATTATTTTTAGGAGCTTTCGCAACATAAATAACCGCAAGTGCTAAAGGGATTCTTCCTTCCGGAAGCCCTAAAAGTTCAACCGCTTTATACGCATTAACAGCAACATTCATGGCATTGGGATCAGCAAGCCCTACATCTTCCGCCGCGCAAACTATCAAACGCCTTGCAATAAACCTCGGATCTTCGCCTGCCGCAATCATTTTTGCAAGATAATAAATCGCAGCATCAGGATCAGAACCCCTCAAACTTTTCTGAAAAGCCGAAGCACAGTCATAATGCTCCTGTTGAGAATACCTTGTATTACGTTTCTGACAAATTTCTTCTATTATTGAAACCGTAAGATTGCGTCTGTTGTCTTTCAAATCACTGGCAAAATAAGCATTTTCGACAACATTTAAAGCATATCTTGCATCTCCCCGTGCCAGATTCACAATAAAATCCAAAACTCCGCTCTCACAATCCATTGCGGTATAGTGTTTGGCAAGATACGCAAAACCTTTTTTAATAATAGTTTTCATACTCTCATCATCAATAGAATTGAGCCTTATAACCTGCAATCTCGAAAGAAGCGCCGGAACCACCTGAAAAGAAGGATTTTCCGTAGTTGAACCTATCAAAAATAATGTTCCGTTCTCAAGATGAGGCAAAAGTGCATCCTGCTGGGTTTTAGAGTATCTGTGAATTTCATCAATAAATAAAATTGTTTTAACCCCGCTTCTCAAAGCATTTTTAGCACTTTCAACCGCATCTTTAATATCTTTAACACCCGAAGTCACTGCAGAAATTTCAATAAAATTTGCATTGGTTTTTGTTGCGATTAACCTTGCAAGAGTAGTTTTCCCGCACCCCGGAGTACCCCACAATATAATCGAAAATAATCTGTTAGTCTTTAACAAATTCAAAATCGGGCTGTTTGGCGATACAACATTACTCTGCCCCAAAAATTCTTCAATAGTTTTCGGGCGCAAAATTTCCGCCAAAGGTATCTGCTTATTTTGATTTTCAAGTTCCGTAAAGAGATTATTCATAGTATAATTGTAACATCAAAATGAAAGGGCGGTTAATGAGAAAATTTTTACTTATCCTGATAATTGTTTTTCTGCTAATACTTACGGCACCCTTAAGCAATTTTAAACATCAAAACCAATCTGAAAACGAAATTATTGTCTGGACGCTTCAGATGAGCGACTTTGCTGATTATATGAACAAAGTTATAAAAGAATTTGAAGCTCAAAACCCTGACATCAAAATCAAATGGATTGATGTTCCATTCTCAGAAGGCGAAAAAAGAACTCTTGCCTCAGTTTTAAGCGACACACCGCCCGACTTAATCAACCTTAACCCTGATTTCTCCGCAACTCTTGCCCAAAAAGGAACCCTTTACGAAATTGAGGAAGAAAATCTTTCACAATTTAACAGCGGTATTTTAAATTCGCTTAAATACAAAGGAAAACTCTACTCAATCCCTTGGTATGCAACCTCTGCCGTCACAATTTACAATAAAGACTTAATCGAAAAATCAGGAATAAAAATTCCCGAAACTTATGAAGAACTTAAAAATTCCGCAAAAATCGTAAGAGAAAAAACAAACGCTTATATTTTTCTGCCAAACATAACGGAAAATGATACCATGCTAAGGATTCTCAATAAATACGGAATAAATTCTTACGAAAACATAAATTCCGAAAAATCAAAAGAAGTGTTTGAGATGTTCAAATACCTTTATCAGGAAAATCTGATTCCGCCAGAAAGCATCACTCAAACTCATCGTGAAGCCTTAGAAAAATACATGTCAGGCAACATCGTGCTTTTCCAAGCGGGCGCAAACTTTTTAAATATGATAAAAGAAAATGCACCTTCAACCTATGCCCAAACCGATGTTGCACCACAATTGAAGGGCAAACTCGGTCAAAACGACTTTTCTCTGATGAATTTCGTAATCCCACTTCGTGCAAAAAATAAAAACGAAGCCCTTAAATTTGCACTTTTCCTAACAAACAAAGAAAACCAGCTTGAACTTGCAAAACTTACAAATGTAATCGCAGTAAATAATCAAGCCTTAAATGATAATTTTTACAAAACCTATGACAATACTGATTTGATGTCAAAAGCCCGTACGATAAGCGCAAATCAGCTTAACAAAGTAGAACCTGTAATGCACTCAAACAGAAACCAGAAAGATATTAACAATCTCATCAATTCTTCTGTTCAAGAAATTCTTCTGAACAAATCAGATACCAGCTCAATTCTGGATAAAGTATCAAAAGAATGGCAAATCCTTATTGACTAACAAATGAAATGTCTGTGAGTACAAAAAGTAACGCTATGAGCCATTGGCATCGGTCTAAAGAACCCGAATGTAGGCATTACCATCGGCATTGCAAAACACCCGCCAAACATTGAAGGTCCGAATACTCCGCCTCCATACCAGCCTGCATAAGGGCCTGCTATAGAACTTAATACAGAAGCATTCATCAATCCAGCAGTCCCTGCCTGATTTGCCGCTTCACTGCCGTAACCCGCCAAGCTGTTAACCGTAAAGCCTAAATTGCTGCCTGTAACTTTTCTCATATCATAAGCAACATTATTTCTAAATATGCCGTTCATGACATTCATAGAATAATTCATGGTAGCAGTCGCAGGATCAACACCATTGTTTTTGTCACGAAGCAATCCTGCTGTACTTCCGATTATGGCATTAATATTACTCAATATGTAATTTGTTTCCGGTAAACCCATAGTTTATCTCTCTATTGTATATCTCGTATATATATTAAAAATATTATTCCCAAAAAATTGCCTTAATTTTAAATAATTGTAAAGTAATATTAAGAAAAAGTTTTTAGAAATTAAAGTTTACCAATCAAATAACCGATAAAAAGATAGGAAATGTTTAAAAGGGAAACAAAGCAATGGCTCTGAATGTTTACAATCAAAACTACAAACTTGGCATTGACACTTCCGTTCTCAAACAGGTATCACAAGAAATCTTAAAGAGAGCGGAAGCGAAGAACAGCCAATATCAAGTAAACAATTCATTCGGTACAGTCTTAAGAGCAACCGATATGGGTGTTGACTTGTACAAAGGAAATGTAGACACTCAAATAGCCAAACAAATTGCACTTAACAACAGCGGTTTGCAAATTCAGTTGAGCGAAAATGCGCAAAAAGCAATACAATTCTTAAATTCACAAGCCGCGCAAAATGTCGCTAAAAATGTCGAAGGGAAATTGACAATTTCGGTAAATGAAGCGCCTGCCCAACCTCAAGCGCAATCAGCCCACTCATTCAAAGGTATTATAAGCAACAAAACAAGCAAAGACAAAAGTGGTTCAAATCCCTTCTATCACGGAGAATTGCTGATGCAAAATTCCGAAAAGGGTGAAAAAACGGAAGAAATCAAAAGCGTCTTTGATTGACAGATTTAAAAGCGCAAACGGAACTTAATTTTATTCGGGACTATCCGTTTCCTGCGCAGAACTTAATTTCTCAATATCGTCCCCGTGTTCATCTTTTTTTTGTTTATTCTGCTGGTTATTTTTATTTTTTTCGTCAAGAACAAGCTGTTTTTTCTTGGCATTTATAACATTTGCAACATTCATCATAGCAAGAGAATTTAAAGTTGCTCGAAGAACTGCACTTCTGTCCATATATTTTTCGGATTCGTTTTGTTCTTCTTCTTCCTCTCTTTTTTGCTGTGCAAAATATTCTCCACCCTGCCCCATTTTATCATCCTGAGTTCTTGCGGCAGTGCCTGAAATATCGCCGCTCTTAAAATTGAAAGAGCCGCCAATCCCAAAAAATCCTGCTGACCTGTTATCGACCATATTTTCTACCCTCGCACACTTTTTATTAATGTGTTATTTATTTTCTGCGTGTTTACCAGAGTATAGCTTATTCAATGGTATATTAACTCATCTAAATAAATTATTTTGCTACATTATTAATAAAAATTTACAAAAACTTTCAATAAAACAAAAAACATCTCTTGAAAAAGGATTAAGGGTATTTTATAATCACAGATAATAAAGCGGCCGGATAATCGCGCATTGCGCCGGCAGTGCGAAGTGGCAACACAAAGCACAAGTGGTTGTAAAATTTTTTACAGCCGGCCGACAATGTGAGGAAAGTCCGTGCATCCAAGGACAGATCGCCGGAGAAACTCCGGACGGCGCAAGCCGGTGGATTAGGACCACAGAAAACATACTGCTAACGGCTTTTCAAGTACGAGCGATGGTGCAACGGCGAGGTAAGAGCTCACCGGCGGTGTCGAGAGGCATCGGCCAGGCAACCCCCGATAGGATGCAAGATTAACTCGAAGGTTTTAAAGGCTGTCCGCCCACTTCGGAAATATCGCTAGAGATTGCGGGTAACCGTAATACCAGACAGATGATTATCTATAAACAGAACACGGCTTACGGGTCGCTTTATTTTTTATTTTGGTGCGGCGAAACGACGCACCCTTATATTTAAAGTTTATACGGGTAATCTTTTTTAAATTCCCAGTTGTCATATTCTAAAAGACTGCTACAATAATTTACGTTGTTTTTACATAAATTAAGCAATTTTTCTCTGCCCTCTTGGTTATACTTAAATCCATAAGAACAAAATGCTTTATTCTTATTGCCACAATAATATAATCTGCCACTATCATCAAGACAGATTAAAAATAAAAAAACATCAGAACCAACTTTATTTGGATTGCTGTCTCCATTTATATCAAAATGTATATCTATACAATTACC
>CASFTJ010000026.1 GCA_949297715.1 uncultured bacterium
GTACTCTGCCGAACAAACGATTAAGTATCGTTTGTGAGAGGTGGTGGACACGCCAAAAGTTTGAAAAACTTTTATGACAATTAAATATGGGCATGTGGTGGAATGGTAGACACGCTAGTCTTAGGAACTAGTGCGAAAGCATGGGAGTTCGAGTCTCTTCATGCCCAAATAAAAAAGAGCCTTTTTTAAGGCTCTTTTTTATTGTGAAAATAATTATTGATATAGTTTAAAATTTGTGTTGATTAATTTTTAGATAGTTTAATATGTTCTATGTTGCAGTCATTCGGGCTTGCCTTAAGATATGCTGTAAGTACATCCCTTAGTGGGGCATTAATTGTTCTTATAGTTTTGTCGATTAAATAAATTTGGGTTTGTGGTGATCCTATATCAGAAGTTTCTTTCATTGATATAATATGTTTTGTATTGACAGCGGTTTTATCATCTTTTGATACAATAAGTCCTTTAAATGCCGGAGTAGATGTAATTGGTCTGATAGACATTGTTGTTTCCTTTCTGGTTTGCATAATATGTAATTTTAAAAGCTTGATTTGATACTACAATATTAGTATTTTATAATCAATATTTAAAACGATTTGCTTAACCTTTTGAAACAAATTTATTTTAATTGCGTCATTGAAATTGTAGAGATTTAGACTTGGAAGAGAGGAAAAGATTTCAATGAGTTTGAATGTAGAGTTAAAGGAAGAAAATTTATTTAAGGATTTTCAGAGTAATTATTTGCAGGATGATATTATCTCGGCAGATGATGAGGATATTATTAATTTGGAGCCTAAAACTTTTAATTCTGTCGCAAAAGAGGACGATCTTTTACAAATGTATTTGAAGGATATCGGTAAGGTTAAGCTTCTTTCTTCTAAAGAGGAAAAGTTGCTTGGAAAACAAATTAGGGAAGGCAAGCCATCTCAAGCTGATATTGCAAAAAGAAAGCTTATTCAGGCAAATTTGCGGCTTGTTGTAAGTATTGCAAAAAGGTATATAGGGCAGGGCGTTTTGTTTATGGATTTGGTGCAGGAGGGTTCTCTTGGGCTTATCAAGGCTGCTGAAAAATTTGATTATTCTAAGAATTTTAAGTTTTCAACTTATGCAACCTGGTGGATTAAGCAGACGATTATCAGGGCTATTTCTAACAATTCCCGCACTATAAGAATTCCTGTGCATATGGCAGATAAAATCAGAAAATATAAAAAGATTTATACTATGCTTTCGTTTGAATTGGGGCGTGAACCGAGCGATTTTGAGGTTGCGGAAAAAATGGGGCTTTCATCTAAAAAACTTTCCGCTATAAGAAAGTCGATTATTAAAGAACCGATTAGTCTTGAAACTCCTGTGACGGATGATTTGAATGTCGGGGATTATATTCAGGATAAAAAATACAATTCGCCTGATGAGCAAACTAAAAATAATACCCTGAAAGGTTCTGTTAATCATCTTCTAAAAACGCTTGACGAAAGAGAAAAGAAGATTATTAATTACCGCTTCGGGATAAACGGGTGTTCTCCTATGACTCTTGAACAGCTCGGTCGTGAGATGGGGTATTCTAAAGAGCGTATCAGACAGCTTGAAGATATTGCTCTTGCTAAAATCAGAGAGAAAAAGGATTTGTGGCATTTTAAAGATTTTATAGAGGATTGATTATTGTTCACAGCCGGCTTCTATGCCGGTTTTTATTTGTTTAAAATAGAAGCGGCGAAGCCTTCGGCTTCGCCGCTTTAAAAAAACTTTTTTATGCTTCTATTAATGATTTTGCAAACTCTATAGAGCGTTCGTTTATGTCGCCTCCTGCAAGTTCTGCCAACGCTTTAATCCTATTGTCGCCTGTCAAAACATAAACTTCAACTTTTGTTTCGTCATTTTGTGATTTTCTGACGTAAAAATGTTTGTCTGCTTTTGAAGCAATAATTGCTTGGTGGGTGATTAATATAATTTGATGGAATTTTGAAAGCTCCACTATTTCATCTGCGACGCTTTGTGAGGCTTTACCTGAAATTCCTGTATCAATTTCGTCAAAAATTACTGTATCAATATCGTCGGTTTGCGCAAAAATTGATTTTATGGCAAGCATTACTCTGGATATTTCGCCGCCTGAGGCTACTTTTGCAAGCGGTTTTAAATCTTCCGATACGTTTGTTGAAATTAAAAATTCCACATCATCAATTCCGTCGGAGGATAGTGGTTTTTCCCTTACGGCAATCTCAAATCTGGCTTTCGGAAGTTCAAGTTTTGTGAGTCTTTCTTGAATATATACCGATAAAACGCTTGCGTAATCTTTTCTGTGTTCGCTTATGTCTTTTGCTTTTTCAAGAAGATTTTTTTCAGCTTGTTCGATTAAATTCTCAAGTTCTTCAATATTTTTTGTCGAAAATTCTATCGAAGAAAGTTCTTCAGCTAATTTTTGGTGAGTTTCAATGACAGCTTCAAGGGTACCGCCGTATTTGCGTTTTAATTTGTCAAGCAAAAACAATCGTTCTTGAATTTCGTTTAATCTTTCTGTGTCATTGTCTAAATTCTGACTGTAATTTCTAAGTTCAGAAGATATGTCATGAAGATTTTCTATACATTCGATTAAATTCTGTTCAATATTATTTAATTTATTGTCAAAAGAGGCGGCTTTTGAAACATTCTGCTTAATTTTGCCTAACCCCTCCAAAATTGAACCGTCATCCCCGTTGATTGCCCAGTAAGATGTGCCTGTAAGTTCTTTTAATTTTTCTGCGTTTTCTAAAACTTCAAGCTCGTTGTTTAATTCTTCATCTTCTGTCGGAGATTGGATTTCTGCACTCTCTATTTCATTTACTTGAAATCTTAAAAATTCAATCTGATTTTCTGTAACATCTGCTGAATTTTTTGCTTTTTCCAACTGAGATTTAAGCGAGGTGTATTCTGAATAAAGTCTTTTGTATTCTTCAAGTTTTGCACCGTAAACATCTTTTGCATAAGTGTCAAGAAGTGTTATATGATATTTGGGCTGCAAGAATGAATATGTCTGGTGCTGTGAATGTATATCAAGAAATAATGTTCTAAGGTTTTTAATAAAATCTTGATTGACTAAAGTTCCGTTGACTCTTGTTCTGACGGCGTTTGGCGTAATCTCTTTTGAAAGAGTTATTTCTTCACCAAAATCGTCAATTCCGTTTTCTTCAAAAAGTTGTTTTAAATCGTGTTTTGTGTTTTCAATCGTAAGCTCAATAACGGCTTTTTCGCATCCGTTTTTTATGACTTCTTTTGAAACTCTTGGGGCAAAAGCTAGGTCAATTGCGCTTATTAAAATACTTTTTCCGGCGCCTGTTTCACCTGTTATGACGTTAAGCCCCTGATGAAAATTCGCCGTTAATTCGTCTATTAATATGTAATCCTTTATTCTCAGTTGTTTAATCATAACAACAGGATAGCCCAAAGTCACTTTTGGCGCAATATTTTAAATATTTTTTACAAAAAAACTGATTTTAATATGGTATTTTAACCTTTTTCAATTCCAAAAACTCTGAAATCTCCGGGTTCAAGTCTTTCAACTTCTATTGTGTTGTCAGTTGTTTTATATTTGCTTTTTACAAAATCTTCGCCGTCGATTACGAATTCGGATTTGATTTTGAATTCGCCCGGAAGCTGAAGCTTTTTGTTTTCAATCGGATTTCCGTGCTCTATTTCGACGTAAGAATTTCCGTTTTCATCAGTTTTAGAGATTTTTTCTTCCGGATTTTTGTAGTTAGAGATTATAAGAAAAGCTTTTTTAAGCGGTTCTTTTGAAATCATCCAGGCTGCAAAGCCGTCTTCTTCCTGCAAAATAATTTGAGCTTCGCCGTCGGTTATTATGTTGTGATTTTTTACGAACCTGTCGATTGCATCAAATTTTTTGTAAAAATCGTAATCATATCCTCTTGCCATTGAAATTTCTTCGCCGATTACTTTTTCAATTCCTGTTTTTGTGAAGCTTTCGTCGCCGTCAACATATAAAACAGGTCTTTGCGCAAACTTTCCGCCGGGCAAGAATTTATATTTAAACCATTTATATAAAGCCCCCTGTTCTCCGAGTTGTCCGGGGTATTGGTCGATGCTTCTGAATTCGCCGTCCTGATTGTTGTATGTTTTTAGGATGGCAAGTTTATTTTTGCTTTTTAATTTTACGTTGTAATTTGAAAGATGGTTGTTATCATCTAAGATTTGTTCGGGATTTTTGCTTGATTGCGAAACGATATCATTTCCCCATAAAAGATCAAAATTCATATCTTCATGGTATTCTTTCAAAAAGTCGTCCCAGAGCATGTATTCTGCCAGAGTGCCAAAGTATGGAATTTTTGCTTTCATCGCAGAATTAAGTTTGTTCAAAACATATCTCGGTGCTCTGTAGCTTATCGGTTTTCCGTTATTTTCCGAAATTCTGTCAACAATATGGTCTATATGGTCAACTCTGAATCCGTCAAAATTATAGCATTGCTGCAAATCTTTCATGTATTTTATAAAATAATTAATAACAGGTTCGTTAAAAGTTCCGTTTTCAAGGTAGGCAAAATAATATGGGGTTTGGCAGTCCAAGTTTGCAAAGCAGGAAACATCTTCGCCTTTGTAATTGTAATGCTTAAATACGGGATAATCTCTGCCCTCAATCATTTTGTCAAAAATCGGAACACCAGCCGAACACCAGGCTCCGCCAGGTGCAGGCCATAAGCCTTTTGTTATCAAGTTTTGAATAATATCAAGCTGCTTTGTTATGTCATCTTCCGTTAATTTTGTACCTGATTTAACTTCTAAAGTTTCTGCGACAATATCAATTACTCGTTTGTGAATTTTGATTTGATTATTTTTCTTCAGCATATCTTCTGACAATTTTCTTTTATATTCGTCAAGATTTTTTTCAAAAATGTCATAAATTTTTTGGTAATGTTCGCTTAGTTCGCCTGCTCCGCCGTCAAGTCTTTGCTTATAAATGTTTTTTACAACTTCTAAATCTTCTTTGTCACAGTTTGTGATACCTGCTTTTTTAAGTTCTTCAAAAATAATATTGGAAGAATTCTCAACAAGATTATCTGTATATGAGTGCAAAGTTTCAAGAAGATTATTTACATCATACCAGCGTGCAATTGTCGGGTTTGCAAGGACTGCTTTTGAAAATCTTCCTGTCTGCGGAAGTATATCATAAATCACAGGGTGTCCCGCAAGCTGCGCTAAAGTTATAAATGTTTGCACCTGCCCTTTTGCATCCAAGCCGGTAAGATTAAAAATTTCCTCGTCAAAAAGCTTTTCGCTGACTTCGCTGCTCCTTGGAAGATAAGCACAGCCAAATTCTCTCGGATGAAACGGTATAAGATAAATGGTTGTATTGTAAATATCGTTCGCGGCATTTCCCGTCGGAAGGATTAAAAGCTGCCGAAGCCAATCCATAAACTTGCCGGTGTCTTTTGTTTTGTTTCCGTCTTTTAAGCCTGCAAGATTTATAAGCTTAATGTCATGACCTTCTTTTTTAATCCAGTTTGAATTTCTGACGTTGTCCCTTGCAAGAGGGCTTATCTTATCATTATCAAAACGGAATTTTCCGTCATTAAAAATATGATTGTCAGTCCATTTGAATTGCAATGCATAAAGAATTTCTGCGGGGGTAAGTTCTTCAAGAGCCTTTATGTATGGATAATTCAAATACCCGTTTTTAATCATTATATTTCTTAAATAATTTTTTCTGTCTAAGGAAATTTTTTCGACTTCATAGTGCGTAGAAAGTTTAGAAAAAAGTTCATTTATTTGTTTTTCTCTGGGAATTTTGTTTTCTTTTTTTCCGAATAAAAATCCAAACATAAAACTGCTCCGTTCTTGTAATATATATCCTGAGTATAGCACAACAAAATTCAAAAACCATGCCTTAATATTAATTGTAAATTTTACAATATTAGCTGACAGGGTAATGGATTAATTCTTGCCGTCATCTTTTAATAGTCATGTAGACATCAGGTAAATTTTATAATTTAAAAAGAGAGGTGAAAAATGTCAGTAAAAAATCAAACAGAAGGTCAAACAAGTGTTATGAATACGGTTATTAATATAGTAATCGTTGAAGATTTTAAGCTTACCCGTGTAGGTTTAAGATGTGCGCTTAATGAAAATCCTGATTTAAATGTCGTTGCAGAATCCGAAGATGCAATCGAAGGTCTGAAACTTATTGAAAGATACAGGCCTGATGTTGTTTTAATGGATTTGGGGCTTCCCGGTATGAACGGTATTGAAGCCATGATTAAAGTTAAAGAATTTGCTCCTGAAATTAAAATTATTGCGCTGACGTCCCATGACAGAGAAGAAGAAGTTGTTGCTGCATTAAGTTCTGGCGCAAGCGCTTACTGTTTGAAAGATATTGATCCTCAAAAACTTGCTGATGTCGTGCGTGATGTGTCTTTGGGTGTGTGCTGGATTGATCCGGTTGTTGCTCAGCTTGCTCTTAATGCTTTCCCGAAAGTTGATAATATCGGATTTCTCCCGAATAAATCTCCCGGCGAAGGTAGAGTTCCGCTGACCGAAAGAGAATTTGAAGTTCTAAAACACCTTGTAACAGGTAAAAGTAATACCGAAATTGCTAAAGAACTTATCGTAAGTGTTCACACTGCAAAAGCCCATGTCTGCTCAATTCTGCAAAAAATGTGCGTTAATGACAGAGTGCAGGCTGCTGTCAAAGCTGTTAAAGAGGGTATGGTGTAATATTTCTTAAATTTAAACCCGCATCTTCAAAATGAAAATGCGGGTTTTTATGTGTATAGTTTTTAAGAATTTATATTTCTTAGTTAAGTTTTACTGGATAATATAGCCTGAAGGGTAGAAATTCCCGCCACGTTTATATTTATCTTCGTAATCTAAGAAAAAATAGAAAATATCAACTCCACCTTTATTAGGTTTTTTATCTCCGTTTATATCATAAAAAATATGAATTAAGTTATTATTATTTACATAAAGCCAGCTTCCATCTTTTAATCTAACTCTTATTGTGTTTGCAAAAATTGTATTATTATGGTCTTTTTCAACTTCTACTCCTCCGTTAAAATAGGGGAAAAGTGCTTTTTCCATCCACTCTATAAGTACATCATTATCATATCTTTTGTCTGTCGGCGGTTGTGTCCAGGTACCTTCAGCTTTTGACATTAACTTTTATATATCGAGATATGGTATTTATATTTAAAAAAATATTATTTATCATGCAAAAGATATGGATGAAGAACAGTTTAAAGAGCTTTTGGGGCAAAATGTAAAGCGTCTCAGAAAACAAAAGAATATGACACAGTTGCAAATAGCTGATATCATTGGTATTGAGCCGCATAATTTTAATAGAATTGAAAATGGTAAAAGTTTTCCACAGATTAAAACTATTGTAAATATGATAAATTACTTTAATATTTCTGCATCAGAGCTTTTTATTAATCAAAATGATAACTCTCGTATCAAGCATGCTATAAATGAGATTTTGGATAAAAATCCTCAAAAGCTCAAAGAGTTTTATAATATACTGCTTGCAATTACAAGTTAGTTTATATTAGTTATTATATTTTTCTTGTTATAAGCTATTTAATTTCATCAATAATTTTTAAAACTTTTTCTTTTAGTGTTTCATAATCAGAGTTGTTGTCAATTATATAATCCCAGTCTTCTATATTATCAAGTCCTGTTTCCGTTATGTCGTTTTCACCGATAAGAGTTCCTCTTTTGCTTCTGGTTTCACGAGTTGCCTCTACTCTTATCGTAATGGCTCCGGCCTTTTTAAAAACTTCGTATTCATGTGGAACTCTTACGTCTGTGACGATAATATTACCATCTTGTTCAAGAATTTTTTTAAGCCAATAGTCAGGATCCTGAGCTCTCCCCCAGTTGCCTAAATTAATTAAATCCTGACGGTAAAGCGGTTTGTTTTTTTCAATTTCTTCGTAAGTAAGATTTTTTTCTTTTCCGTAAGTGATTTTTATAATATCACCCATTGCACATCTTCTGTAATCCTTCATCGCTTCAAGCATAATTTTTGCTGCGGTGTCTTTGCCTGAATATTGTTTGCCAGAAAATATTATAATCTTGTCCGCCATTTTTTCTCCTTTTTATTTAAAAATATCATAAACTTTTAAAAGAAAAAAGTTCTCAAGTTGAGAATAAGAGTAGATTTGACTTTTGGGGTGCTTAATATTTTTAAACAATTTTATTGCAATTTGAATTTGTTGGTCGTAGTATTTACTAAGCGCTGCGAAAGAAGATTTTGCAGTTTGAAATAAGTGTAATTTATACAATAGTGGAAATGATTATATGGCTTTAAATTTTCAGGAACTGGTATTTAATTTATCAAAATTTTGGTCGGATTACGGGTGTATAATACAGCAGCCTTATGATATTGAAAAAGGTGCTTCAACAATGAACCCTGCAACTTTTTTAAGATCGTTGGGGCCTGAGCCTTGGAATACAGCAATGATTGAACCATGCCGCAGACCGACCGATGCAAGATACGGCGAAAATCCGAACAGACTAGGACATTATTTTCAGTTTCAGGTTATACTGAAACCTTCTCCTGATAACGCTCAGGAACTTTACCTGAAAAGTCTTGAGGCTATGGGAATTAATTTAAAAGAACATGATGTCAGATTTGTAGAAGACAACTGGGAATCTCCAACATTGGGGGCAGCGGGAGTCGGCTGGGAAGTTTGGCTTGACGGTATGGAAATTACTCAGTTTACATATTTCCAGCAGGTTGGCGGACTTGAAATTAAGCCTGTTGCTTTAGAATTAACCTACGGGCTTGAAAGAATTGCAATGTATTTGCAGAACAAGGCTTCCGTTTATGACATTATGTGGAATGATACCCTTAAATATGGCGATATTTATCTTCAAAATGAAATAGAACAATCAAAATATAACTTTGAAGTTTCAGATGCAAAAAGTTTATTTGCAATGTTTGATTTATATCAGAAAGAAGTTGATAATTGTGTTAAAGCCGAGCTTGTGCTTCCGGCTTATGATTATGTCTTAAAATGCTCCCATACTTTCAACCTTCTTGATGCAAGAGGCGTAATAAGCAAGGATGAAAGAATAAACTTTATAAACAGAGTAAGAACAATGGCATCGGCCGTTGCGAAGTTGTACGTAGCGCAAAGAGAAAGAATGGGATTTCCTCTTTGCAAATAATCATAAGGAAGATAAATGGCAGAAAAATACAGTCGCGCTACCCTTACCCGTAACTTTTTGAAAACTATTACAAGAATTAAAAAACCTGACGAAATGTTATCAGAGGCAAAGTCAGGAGGACTCGAGAAAACTCTTGGTGTGTGGGATTTAATCATACTTGGAGTCGGAGCAATTATAGGTTCCGGGATTTTTGCGATAGTCGGGATTGCGGCGGCAGGAAGTGCTGACGGAACTTCTCCCGGGGCAGGGCCTGCTCTTGTGATTTCAATGATTATTGCGGCAATTGCTTGCGTATTTTCAGCTCTTTGTTATTCGGAATTTGCAACAATGATTCCGGTATCAGGCGGGGCATATATTTATACTTATGCAACGTTGGGTGAATTTGCTGCCTGGATGGTCGGTTGGGTTTTGATGCTTGAGTATGCAATCGGTTTTATTGCGGTTGCTTGCGCTTGGTCAAATCATTTTGTTCAATTCTTAAACGGGTTTGAACAGTATCTTCCGGCTTGGCTTGCTAATCCCCCTGTTTGGCTTGTTAATGATCCTTTTTCGGCGGCTAAAATTGTTGCTGAAAATCCGAATGCTTTTGTGCCGACGATTTTCGGAATTCCTATTTGTATAAATCTTCCGGCAATAGTTATGGTTTTATTGTCCACGGCGATTCTTGTAAAAGGTACAAAGGATTCGGCTAAAATGACGGCCGTTATGGTTGTTGTTAAATTGGCTGTAATTGCTTTATTTGTAATTGCTGGTGCTTTTTATGTTAAGCCAGAAAATTGGGTTCCGTTTGCGCCTCACGGGGCAGCGGGAATTTTTGCCGGTGCATTTATAATTTTCTTTGCTTATATCGGTTTTGATGCTATTGCGACGGCTGCCGAAGAATGCAAAAATCCGCAGAAAGACTTGCCGATTGGGATTATCGGTTCTTTAATCGTTACAACAATTGTTTATGTTCTTGTTGCGTTAATTTTAACTGGTCTACAGGATACAAGCGTAACTCCTGATCTTGCATTTTTGAAGGCGCCTATGGCTTATTGTCTGAAACTTATAAATTTAAACTGGGCGGCAGGACTTGTTTCAATCGGTTCGCTTGCAGGATTGACTTCTGTTCTGCTTGTTATGGAAATGGCTGCTACAAGAATTCTTTATGCGATGAGCAGAGATCATTTTATATCTGCAAGATTCCAGAAATTGCACCCGAAATTCAAGACTCCGCATGTTTTGACTTGGACTGTCGGGTTGCTTTCGGTTATCGGTATTTTAACTTTGAACCTTGATGTTGCGGCTGAACTTTGTAATTACGGAACATTTACATCATTCATTGTTGTTTGTATTGCGGTATTGATTTTAAGAAAAACAGATCCGAACAGACCTCGTCCGTTTAAGGTTCCGTTTTCACCGGTTGTTCCGTCATTAGGAATAATCTGCTGCGGAGGGTTGATGGTTTATAAATCAATGCAGGCTTCAAGTTCAGCTTTATTATTCCCTGTTTGGCTCGGAATAGGGGCAATGATTTATCTCTTGTACGGGTTTGTAAAAAACAGAATGAATGAAAATAAAATTCATAATGAAAAAGTTGAACAAAGAAAACTTGAATTAAAAATGTAGATTTGCACTTAGAATAAAACGGAAAGAAAGATGATTAAAAATATAATTCAAAACGCATTAAAGAAAAAAAGCCCTGATGAACTTATTGCGACAAGCAAAAAATCAGAATTGAAAAAGACTTTGAACGTATTTGATCTTATAGTAATAGGTATTGGCGCGGTTGTCGGAACAGGAATTTTCACGATAGTCGGGAGCGCAATTCAAGGGGGGCCTGAAGGTGTCGGAGCCGGTCCTGCAATTATTATATCAATGTTATTTGCGGTAATAGCTTGTATATTTTCTGCGCTTTGTTACAGTGAAATTGCAGCTATGATTCCTGTTGCGGGAAGTGCTTATACTTATACTTACGCAACTATGGGCGAATTTATGGCTTGGATGGTCGGCTGGATTTTGATGCTGGAGTATGCTATCGGAAATATTACCGTCGCAAGCGCTTGGACAGGTTATTTTACTCAGCTTTTGAAAGGGTTTAAACCTTATTTACCTGATTTCATTGTAAATTTTCCGATATGGTTAAGAATGGATTACAGGGCAATAGCTGCCAATTGTGACAAGTTCGGACTTGATATTCACGATAAAATCCCTTATTTGTTCGGGCATATCCCTGTTGCGATAAATCTTCCCGCAATTGTAATTGTGTTGATTTTGACAATGCTTCTTATTAAAGGAGTTAAGGAATCCACAAGATTTGCAAGTATCATGGTCGGAGTAAATCTTTTTATAATAACTTCATTTATTCTGGTCGGTGCTTTTTATGTAAAGCCTGAAAACTGGACACCATTTGCGCCAAACGGATTTAGCGGAATTTTTATGGGTGCATTTTTGATATTCTTTGCTTATATCGGTTTTGATGCGATTTCGACAACGGCCGAAGAAACTGAAAATCCTCAAAGAGATTTGCCGATTGGAATTTTGGGAACTCTTTTAATCTGCACAATTCTTTATATTGGAGTTGCACTTGTATTAACTGGGGCGGTGCCTTTCGGACAAATAGATACTCAGGCTCCGATTGCTCATGCGATGAGGTTTATCGGACAGGATTGGTTTGCAGGTTTAATTTCTGTCGGTGCGCTTTGCGGGTTGACTTCAGTTTTGTTGATTTATCAGCTTGGCACAACTCGTATTTTGTACGCAATGAGCCGTGACAGATTTTTGCCAAAATCCTTAAGGCTTATTCATAAAAAATACAGAACACCTCACGTTTTAACTTGGATTTCAGGTATAGTTGTTGTAGTTTGTTCTCTGTTTATGGATTTGAATATTTCGGCTGAACTTTGTAATTTCGGAACATTCACTTCGTTTATAATAATTTGTATTGCGGTATTGATTTTAAGAAAAACAGATCCAAATAGACCTCGTCCGTTTAAAGTTCCGTTTTCTCCGGTGTTCCCTGTATTGGGGATAATTACTTGCGGCGGTTTGATGATTTATTCAATGAAGTTTTTAACAACATCTTCACTGTATTTTCCGCTTTGGTTATTGATAGGTTTTATAATCTATGCAGGTTACGGCTATGAGCAAAAACGCCTTGAGGAAAAACAAAAAGCTCAAAGAATGGTAAAACAACCAAAAGTCGAAGTGTAATTTTTAATAACCCGAGCAGGTAATTCCGTTAATAAATATTACATTATCCTGTAAATCATTGTAATTTAAAGTTTAGCGGATACAATAAGTGTAGGAGAAACGCATTTCCGTGCTGCGTTAAAAATTTACACACTGCCTATTGTTTAATAAGTACTATTTTTTATATATTTAAGAGGGTTACAAATGATAAAATTAAACTACAAGAATGCAGATGCGTTGGTTATAGGAGAAGAAAACGGGTTAAATCTTGAAGCGGAGTTTAATGAGTACAAAGACAAAATAGCTTATATTATAGCCGATTTGAATAAAAGAAAAGACAAAAACGGTCAATGGCTCCAGTGGATGAATTTAGGCTACAACGAAGAAACCCTTTGGTATGTAAAAGAATATGCTGCAATGGTTAAGGATAGATTTGAGAATATTCTGGTGCTTGGAATCGGCGGTTCTGCTTTGGGCGGGCTTGCAGTGACCGAAGCTCTATTGAAACCTTATTGGAATTTGCTTTCCGAAGAACAAAGAAACGGACTGCCAAGAATTTTCTTTCTTGATAATATTGATCCTGATTCAATTAACGGACTTTTGGATGTTTTGGATTTAGAAAAAACTCTTGTAAATGTAATTACTAAATCCGGTTCTACTGCTGAGACAATGTCACAGTTTATGATTGTGAAAGATAGATTAGAAAAGGCTTTGGGCGACAATTACAGATATAATATTGTTGCAACGACCGACAAAAAAACAGGTGTATTAAGACAAATTGCAGAACAAGAAGGGTATAAAACTTTTGTTGTTCCGGATGATGTCGGCGGAAGATTTTCGGTATTTTCTGCGGTAGGCCTTCTTCCGTTTGCTCTTGTCGGATTAGATGTTGATGAAATTACAAACGGTATTAAGGATATGGATTTAGCCTTGAAAAATACCGACATTCACAACAATATTGCAGCACAAAATGCTTTGATTCATTATTTAATGGATGTTAAAAAAGGTAAGAATATTTCAGTAATGATGCCTTATTCAAGCCGTTTAAGATATGTTTCTGATTGGTATGCTCAGCTTTGGGCAGAATCTTTAGGAAAAAATAAGGATAAAGACGGAAATGAAGTTCATATCGGTCAAACTCCCGTCAAGGCTCTTGGCGCAACTGATCAGCATTCACAAATTCAACTTTATAATGAGGGACCGAATAATAAGATTATCAATTTCATAAGAGTAGAAAATTTCGATACGACTTTGGAAATTCCAAGTATTTTCGAATATACAGGAATAGGATATCTTGGAGGAAAAACTATAAACCGTTTAATTAACGCAGAAGCCGATGCAACCAGAGTAGCACTTGCGGATTACGGCAGACCGACGGTTACAATCAGTTTGGAAAAAGTTGACGGGTATAATGTTGCGCAGTTGCTTTATATGTTGGAAGTTCAAACAGCTATTGCCGGTGAACTTTACAACATTGATACCTTTAACCAGCCGGGTGTTGAGCAGGCAAAAAATTATACTTATGCTCTTATGGGCAGAAAAGGTTATGAAGAATCGGCACAAATTCTACAGTCAAAAATGACTGCGGTTGTTTAAGTTGATTTTAAAAATTATAAAAAAAATAAAAAGATTTGCTTTTCTGGCAAATCTTTTTAATAAATTTTTTATATAAAACTATTACTGATTAGCTAAATCTTCCAATTCTTTAGCAAAATCCGAAATGCTCATATTTTGATCTTTGATTTTATTTATTTTTTTCTGAACTTTATCTGCGATTATTGTGTTATCTTTAATTTCTTCTCTTAAAGTTAATAATTTAGGATCTGTATATATGTCTTTATTAGGAACCATACCATAAGTATTTACTTCAGGATTCAAGAGACTTTTTTGCATATTTGACGAAAATAAATTTTGTCTAAGAGATGTTATAAAACCTTCTAATTTATTGCGGTAAATCTTAGGTTCAATATCAATACTATTATTTGAAATAACAATATCGACATCTTTATTAGATGCTTGTTGCTTGATTAAATTTCTGGCTTCATTCGGAACGTTTTTAAAAGCTTCAGCCATTCTTTTTGCACCATCCTCTTTAAACCTAAATGCCATTCCAAATGCCGGCGATTGAGTAGAATTAAGTCTGTTAATCATTTTTTCTCCTTGTTTCAGTTTGATCTAAATATATTAAATCTAAAGTCTGTGAATTCAAAAATTGCTATAATTTTAATAAAATTTTACATTTGTATAATGAGCTTGCAAGCTTGATAATTGATATAACTTGATATTTATGGTTAAATAATTAATAAGGTGTATATGTTGAGAGTCTTGATAAGTATATTAATATTTGTATTTATGCTAATATTTCAAGGAGTAAGTGTTGCCGGTACTCCAAATGTTTTATATGCCGGAGTTTCTTTAGCGAAAGAAGTTCCTTCAGATTTGATGGGGACTTGGAGGGTTGCCGCAAAGTTAACAAATACGGATAGCCCTCAAAATTTTAAATCCACAAGTGTTGATATATGGAACTTGTCAAGGCATAATGACGTCATAAAGTTAAGTAATCCGTTTACTGGTGCAAGTGCATCAATTAACGTAAGTTATGTAAATAAAAATTCAATTAAGTTTACAAAGGTAGGGGATTATAATAATCAGAAATTAACTGATTGTGTAGAAATTACAATAGATGGAAATTCCTTTAGAGGAGTAAATACATTATCTCTGGAAACATACTCTGAGAAAGATAAGTCTTTAATAAATGAAAAAAAAGCAATTTATCAGTTGTATGGAGAGAAAATTTCAGGTGCAGATGTATTAGATTAAAAGAGTGAGGATATAAAATGCAAAATTATGAATTTGATACTGTAATTTTAGGAGGCGGGCCTGCAGGTTTAAGCGCAGGAATTTATGCAAGCAGAGGGGCTGTTTCGACGGCAATTATAGATACATCAATGTTAGGCGGTCAGCCGTCCAATTATCTGGAATTGGAAAATTATCCTGGATTTCCGATAATTGGCGGGTATGATTTAATGGAGAAATTTGAAGAGCATGCCGACAAATTTGGGGTTCAAAAATTCCCGATGCAGGAAATTGTCAGCGTTGATTTAAAATCAAATCCTAGGATTATAAAAACTCAGGAAGCAGAATTCAGGGCTAAAACTGTAATCATAGCATGCGGTGCTCAGCCGATGAAGTTAGGCGTTCCCGGTGAAGCTGAGTTTGTTGGTCGAGGTGTAAGTTATTGCGCAGTATGTGACGGAGCATTTTATAAAAACAAGGTTGTTGCAGTTGTCGGAGGCGGAAATGCGGCTGTTGAAGAAGCCATGTATCTTACAAAATTTGCGGATAAAGTTTATGTAATTCATCGCAGAAATGAACTAAGAGCAGATAAGATTGTTCAGGAACGTGCTTTCAAGAATGAAAAAATAGAATTTGTCTGGGACAGTGTTGTTAAAGAAATAAGAGGCGAAAATCTTGTTAATACAGCGGTACTTGAAAATGTTAAGACTAAAGAATTATCTAATTTAAATGTAGACGGAGTGTTCCCTTATATTGGCATGACTCCCAATATAGAAGGAATTTCCGGTCAAGTAGAACAGGATGCAAACGGTTTTATAATAGTTGATGAAACGATGAAAACTTCACTTGACGGAGTTTATGCAGTCGGCGATGTCAGAAAAACGCCGTTAAGGCAGGTTATCACAGCTGCCGCTGACGGGGCTGTCGGGGCCGTTTATGCAGTTAAGTATTTAGAAAGTATCAAAGAAGCTCCGCAAGTTGTATAAATTATTAAAATAAAAAAGAGCCTTTTAAAATGGCTCTTTTTTAATGGCGGCGGTAAGGGGAATTGAACCCCTGTTTGGAGAATGAGAATCTGCTATCCTAACCCCTAGACGATGCCGCTTTGTAACTTTATTATAGCACTGAAAAACAATTTGTTCAAGTAGTTGAAGATAATTGTATAGTGCCGTTTTTCAACTGATTATAATTCTTTGCATTTTTACATTTTTATCCCATTTGTGCATGCTCGTTTGTTCTGTGAAAATCAAAAAATGTTGGTAAAATGTTGGTAATTTTAATAATCAACGATGATAATTTGTAACAACAAAATTTTTACAT
>CASFTJ010000027.1 GCA_949297715.1 uncultured bacterium
AATTGTATCTACGGAACCGCCTTCTGCTATGGTTAAACCTGTTCCGTTTTCTTTATTTACTATCGAAATTGACTGGTTTTGTTGTTCTCCGATTATATCGCCGTCAATATACAATGCGCCTGCTGTATTTGTAATATTTGCAGTACCTTTTTGGTTTGTAACAGTTCCTGAGATTGCAAGTCCGCCGTTTTCAGAATTTGTAACATCAAGGCTGTTGCCGGAGTTTGTTACGGTTCCGTTGATGTCAAACATTCCCGCTTTATTTGTTAAATCTGTGTCTCCGTTGCTGCTTGTTACGGTACCGTCTATTAAGAAGCCGCCAACTCCGCTATTGTTCATAGAAAGAGCCGCACCGCTGTTAATTACGTCAGCTCCGGATTGAAGATTTAAACCTCCGGCTCCGCTATTATCTATACTTAATTTATTGCCACTATTATTAATTTCAGCCCCGTCATTAATGTCAAAAGCTGCTTTTGTATTGGTTAATGTCGCATTTCCGCTGTTGTTGTCAACAAGTCCTGCAATAGTAAATCCACCATCTCCGCTATTTGTCATTACAAGTTCTGTTCCGTCATTTATAACCGAACTTCCGTTATATGTGTATAAATGGCCAGTTCCACTGTTGCTTATCGCAAGCTTTGCACCGCTGTTATTGATTTCGCCGCCTGCAAGAACTTCAAAATTACCGTTGTCATTGGTTAATGTTGCATTGCCGTTATTGTTATCAACCAGTCCTGCTATACTAAATCCGCCATTTCCGTGATTTTCCATTAACAGGCTGTCGCCGTCATTTATTACTTTTCCGCCGGTTTGAACATTCAGTGCACCGGTATTATTTGTAAGAGTTGCAGATCCTTTGTTGTTGTCTACAAGTCCTGCGATACTGAACCCGCCGTTACCGTTGTTTTCAATCAACAGGCTTGTGCCGTCGTTTTCAACTTCTCCGCCGGATGCAATAGTAAGGCTTCCGGCATCATTAATCAATTCCGCAGTACCTTTATTGTTGTCAACAAGACCTGCAATAGTGAATCCGTCTGCACCTTCGTTATTCATATATAATGCAGTGCCGTCATTAAGAACTTTTCCGCCGGTTTTTACATTTAAACCGCCTTCGTGGTTATTAATTGTTACCGTGCCGTTATCATTGTCTACAAGTCCAGAAATACTAAGCCCTGCATCTCCAGAGTTGTCTAAAGTGATGCTTGTTCCTGTATTTTTAACGGTTCCTGAAATATCAAAAGCTCCAGTTACACCTGTATGATTTGTTATTGTTCCAGTTCCTGCATTATTGTTTACGGCTCCTGAAATGTTAATTCCATTTTTACCGTAATTATCCATAACAAGTTTTGTTCCGTTGGAATTTACGGTTCCGGAAACATTCATGCCGCCAAGTCTGTTAGTAACAGTTGCAACACCGGTATCATTTGTAACGCTTCCACCGATGTTAAGTCCGTTATTTCCGCTTTCGTTAGTTATATTTAAAGTTCCGTCATTCTCAACGGTTCCGTCTATGGTTAATCCTGTTCCTGAAGTTTTATTGGTAAGGTTCATTGTGCCGTTGTTTCTGACAAGACCTTCGTTGCCTACATTAAAAGCTCCGGCATTGTTTTCTATGGTTAAATTTCCATTTACGTTTGAAACTTCGCCATCAATATTTATACCGTCTGTCCCGTTGTTTACAAGTTTTGTATCACCCAAATTTGATGAATTATTTCTGACTTTACCGTCGCTTCCGACATTAATTCCCTTAGAAGATGTGATTACGATTTTACCGTTTGCACTTGAAAATGCATTGGCTGAATTTGTGTCACCTGCACTTACTAACGAGTTAAACAAACTATCAGCAGCACTTTGTCCGGTTAACACATCAGATTTATTAGCAACACTGGCAATAATAACTCCGTTATAACCACCGGCTTCAGGGTTTGTACCGACATTAACATTACTTCCGTTAAGTTCAACATCGCCTCTGGCAACTATCATACCGTTTACGGAGATAGGAGCGTTACCTGCAAATAAAGCGGCATCGTTTGGATTCCATACCTTTGAGGTCCGTTCTGCGTTTGCAAAACCAGCGGGCGATACATCTACTGTTTTCATGCCTGTCTTTAATGCTGTAAATCCATCTGTTGTCGGTGTAAATGTGCTTAATGAACCAACGTTAAGTACACCGCTTGCGCCAACAACCATGCCATTTGGGGAGATAAAAACAAGATTACTGTCTTGCTTTAAAGAACCGCCAAGATTAGACAACGCATTAACAATACCATCAATTTTTATCTGATCACTTACAAAGTTTACAAAAGTATCAATGTCCCAACGATTAATATCAGTTCCACCGCCACCTTCGATACCATTTATATTGTATGCCTGAAATATAAAATCAAGAATTTCACCTTTGGATAATTCCAATTTTTGAAATTCTTTGAATCCGACTTTATCATTAAATAAATCAGGACGAATCATGTAATGTCCGTCTTGAATTGGATTAATGGTCTGACCATTGCCGTCAGTAATATTAGAAGCATCAACAGCATTACCTATTGCTGATACTAATAATGAGCACACAATTAATGGAGCTATTTTTTTTGAGTTTGGTTGTAATTTTCTCATACTTAACCTCTTATCTATATTTAGCACATAACACTCGTCATTTTATATACTTATATAAACGTAATATTGGTTATGAAACTTGATTAAATTTTATATTTTTTTTACAAATATTTACAATTTATATGAATTTGATAAATTTATAACTATTTTTGGGTAAGTGATATAATATAGTATTCCCAATCATATATGAAACATATCTATAATATGTGTACATTAAGAAATGTAAAGTCAAATTTTCTCCCTGAAAACCACGTATATCAAGAAAAAGAAAAATTTGTGCTTAAAAATGCATTAAACTTTTTCACATAATGTGCCGAATAGGAAATCAAGTATTGTGTAAAAGTTAAAGCGTGAGTACTGTAGGAGAAAACGCAGAAAGGACAACTATGGGTAGTAATATGACAAATTCAATTCCACAAGGATTTACAGAAAGGCAGTGGAAAAACTTAGATCCAACAATTAGGCAAGCATGTACGACCGATGCCAGGTTTGCAGCTGGAATTGCGCAAGCTTTAAGCAAAGGACGTTCTACAGAAGAAATTAACAATTATTACAAAGATAATGCTGCAATACAAGGCTTAGTTGTTGAAAAAAAGGATGATGGCACTATAAAACCGCCACCGGCTGACACAGCTGCATTACTTGGAGATAAAGAATTTAGAGAAGTAACAACCTCTCAGTGGAAAGCTTATTTTCGTGACAGATACACAAATAATAGAAGTGAAGCATTGCATGATATGATAAGGGTTTTGTGTCATAAAGAGGTTAAACAACTACAAGGTAGCTTCGTTGATCTTTGGAAAAACACAGATTCTTCAGATCCAGCCAAAAGACTTTCTGCAATGCGTATAAAGCTTAAATACGTTAATGAACACCCTGAAGTTCAAAAACAAGTTGAAGCTTCTGCGCAAGCATATATTGACAAATATAAAGACAAATTAGATGATCCGGATTTGTTAGGTGATTATAAAGCAGCTTTTGCGCCGGAAACACAAACAAAAGAACAAAAAACTAACACCCGAGATATTACTTTAACAAAACTAACAATGGACGATTTAAAAGCTTTAGCTCAATTTAAAGCTGTAAATGAAGTTGGTGGAAATAATTCTGAATTCATTGCTAATGCTTGTGAAGAGATGGCAATTGATGCGATTAAAGATCGAAACTTAAATACAGGTCTGGCAAAAATTAAAGAATGCCAAGCAGAAATCGGTCAATTAAAGGCAAAATATGCTAAAATGCCTGAAATTGTTGAGTTGACAGAAAAATACAACAAACAAAAAGCTGAATTAGAAGAAAAGATAAAAAATGAAACAGATGAAACAAAAAAGAAAGAACTTGAGAAACAACATTTAGACCTTACAGTAGAATACAACAAAAACTGTAATGCAGCATTACCAGAAGATGTTCAAAAGAAAATTAAAGATTTGGAAGAAAAAGCTCAAAAAGCTGCAAAAGATTCTGTAAGCAAAGAAGCTGAATTCAGAGAAAAGAACTTTGAAAAACTGGTTGAAGTTTCAGCATTGGCACAGGTACAAATAGATATGCAAAAGCACAAATATGATACAACACCTGCACCAGAATTTGCCAATTTAGATCCGGACGTACAAGAGCTTGTCCAAAAGAATCCGTCACTATTCTGTGATGAAATTACAGATCCTAACGATAAAAGAGCCGCAACAATTACAACCAAAACCGGCAAAAAATATGTATTTAACCCTGAGACATTTAAGCAAAAGATGCTTGAGTATTCGCAAGCTGGTAAAACATCTGGAGAACATCAAACCAATCAAGATGGTTATGATTACTTCTGTGATTTGCAAGAAGTAGATCGTTGTTTTGAAGGTGTTGTATTTGGAGGTCTTGCAGACGGACAAAAAACAAAACGAGATGTCATTAAGAAAGCAATGGAAGCTGCGGGTATTACAACCGAAGCTGATAAAACCACTCAAATGAGAATTGCCCACGTACTTAAATCAGCAGGTATCGGCGCTTTAAGTGGTGCAGGAGCCGTATTTGTATCTGACTTTATGGCTACCATGAGAACATGCGAATTTACTGAGAAGATTTTTGAACTGGCATCACTGACAAAAATGATACCAGTTGAAGTTCCATGGGAATTTCAGCAAACATATCATTTATCAGGTAATGACGCAAAATGGAGTACAGATGTACACTGGGAAGCAGATGTGCCATGGGAAGCAGATGTACCTTGGAGCACAACAGTAAATTGGGAAGCTGACGTACCTTGGAGTGCAGACGTTCCGTGGAGTGCAGACGTTCCGTGGAGTGCAGACGTTCCGTGGAGTGCTGATGTTCCGTGGGAATCTAGTGGCTCTACAACACACAAATGGACTGTTAATGACTATGAAAATGGTATATTAGCTGGTACGTATACCGAGACAACAGAAGTACCTTGGTATGACAGCGGGGTGACTCACGCTGAAGGAACAACACACGCTGAAGGAACAACACACGCTAGTGGTGTTGAACACGTTGAAGGTGTTGAACACGTTGAAGGTACAGAATCCGTTAGCGGAGTTGAACACGTTGAAGGTGTTGAACACGTTGAAGGTACAAAACATGTTGAAGGCAATAACGGGCAATGGGAAACTGATCTTGAAGTTAAAGAAAATGGTGTTGCTAAAGGAGAAGTTGAAAACCCAGATGCTGATCGTGAATTGTATGAGCAAACAGGTACCCAAAAACGCAAATTTCATCCAAAATTCAGCAGTCTTGGAGTATATGGTATTGCAACTGGTCTTGGAGGACTAGGCGGAACTATAAAAGGCTTAACAACAATGAACAAAGTCAGAGATGAAGGTCTAAGACGTGACGCTGAAGTTATGCGAATTATATCTCAGAAAAAGATCAGAACTCCTGATCCGACACCTACACAACAATCTTCTACAATTAAGATTGACAAAGATAAAACTCCTGATAAGGACATAATTAATTCTAACGTAAAAACTGTATCGGTAGAGGTTGCAGCACCTGTAAAGAGAGGTAATAAAGTGTATTACCAAGGATGGCAGACTTTACAAAAAGCATACAATGCACCAAACACCTCTAACTTCCGTAACTGGTTCCGTAAGGAATATCTTGATGGTAAAGATATCTGGGAAACAGGTTCACAAAAAGATGGGCCAGTAACACAGCACTTTGAAAGAGACATAGAATATGTTGATCCCAAAACTAAAAAGGTATATAACCTTAAGTTTAACTCTGAAATCTTTGCTAAAGCTTTGGACTTTTACGAAATTGATAACAACACAGGTACAGCTCCGACAATAGGTAATACCAAGCCTAATGTTAAAGTAACTGTTACCAAAATTCCTGGAACAGAAACCTATAAAGGCAGTATTACGGTTAAAATCAATGACAAAACCTATACAGCAAGCACTCAAGGCCATACAAGCGAAAAAGCCGTAAAAGATGCCTTAAAAACAGAACTTCTTAAACAAGGACTTAGCGACAGTGAAGTCGATAAAGCTATTAGAGAAGCGGTTTCACAAAATTAAGACATATAACAATATAAAAAATCCTGTTTTAAAAAAAAACAGGATTTTTTTTTGCAAAAAATTAATAGTAAAACTGGCTTATTTACGTAATGATTTTCGGGTGACTTAATAATAATTAATATTTAAAGTAAAACACTCAAGAGCGTGTTAGAATTCAATAATGAACAGAAAAGTTACTTCTTTAATAAGCCTAATACTGGCGCTTTCAATATGCAGTATTACCCCGTCAGGAATGGTTTTTGCGCAGGACGAAATTGCTGAAACAGTTCAGACAGCAAAAGTTGAGCAAAACGATTTACCGCCTGAAGATGATAATGAAAATATTCCTTTACGTTTGCAAAAAGAAATCAAAGAATCCATTATTGAGATTTACGGCAAAAACAACAGTGAAGAGATTTTTGAGCACGTGATGCAGATAGCCGAAAAATCTGTTAAAGAAAGAGCTGAAAGCCTAAAGCAAGAAGACATTAAAAGAACCGAAGACTGGTATAAAGATGAAATTATCTATATGTTTTATATAGACCAATTTGGAGTAAAAGATTCTGATAGCACAAATACTTTTAAAGATGCGGAAAGAATGTTCGGGTATCTTAAGGATTTAGGGGTAACAACCCTTTATATGCTACCATTTGCAGATTCACCGATGCAGGATGCTGGGTTTGACGTAAAAGACCCTAGAGATGTTCGAAAAGAGCTTGGCGGAATGGAAGAATTTAAACAATTTATTTCCGAAGCCAAAAAAGCAGGGTTTAAAATCAAGGCTGATTTAGTATTAAACCATTTTTCACAGGAACACGATTGGTTTAAAGCAATAGAAAACGGCGATTTATCAAAGCTTGATTACTTTGTGGTAAGAGAGGACATGCCGGTTTACAAAAAATATCAGGATGAAAAGCTAGGAACAGTCGTTGAATATTATGAAAAAGACGGCAAAGTTTCTAAAAGAAGACTGATTTTCCCTGAAAACACCGAAAATCATTGGAGAAAGGTTACAATAAAAGGCAAAGATTACTACTTTTACCATACATTTTATCCTTTTCAGCTTGACATAAACTGGGAAAATCCGGAAGTTTTGTATTACAGCTTAGAAACGATAAGCTACTGGAGCAATTTAGGAATAGATATATTCCGAATGGATGCCATTCCGTATCTTTCAAAGCCTACAGGAACAAACGCCGAAAACCAGCCTAAAACACACGCTATAATAAAACTTTTAAGCAACTATATTCAAGCAACGGCTCCCTCCTCAGTAATTCAGGTAGAAGCATGCCAGTTACCTAAAGACATCTTAGAATATTTCGGCAAAGAAAGAACAGTTCAAACGGATATAGACAATGTCAAAAAAGAATTTAAACGAACCGATGAAGCTCAAATTGCCTATCATTTTCCTTACATGCCTGCGATTTGGGCAAGTTTGATAACAGGAGATAAAAAATATTTTTATGAAGCGATGAAGGATACACCCAAAATTCCTGACACAGCATCTTGGGCAATGTTTTTAAGAGTTCATGATGAATTAACACTTGAGATGGCAACTCCTGAAATGCGAGAGATTGTTTATAACAATCTTGTTTCAAAAGGTGCAGGATTCAGAAAGGGTTTTGGAGTCAGCGGGC
The DNA here is from genome assembly GCA_949297715.1 of uncultured bacterium. Taxonomy (GTDB): domain Bacteria; phylum Cyanobacteriota; class Vampirovibrionia; order Gastranaerophilales; family Gastranaerophilaceae; genus Scatenecus. Next base: position 7,751 of record CASFTJ010000027.1, read on the forward strand.
GTCTTGCAAACTTCCTAAACAAAGATCCTGACAGAATAGAGATGGCATTTTCAATATTGCTGTCGCTTCCGGGAATTCCCATAATCTACTACGGAGATGAAGTCGGGGTTGCTAACAACTTCAAAAATGCTCAAAAATCCGAAGCTGAAAGAAAAATTAAACAAAAAACAGGCAAATTTAAACTTTTGAGTTATTTCGATTCACGAGATATCCATAGAGGCGAAGTCCCCTCAAAACTTTTCTACGGTTCCACAAAAGATTATTATGAATTTAACAGTAAAGTTTACAAAAAGGTCAGAAACCTAATTCATTTAAGAAAATCACTTCCTGTAATGTCAAGAGGAGAATTTATACCGATAAACACAGATTCACCCGCCAATTTTGCATACATAAGAAAAGATAAGGATAAGCAAATTCTTGTAATCAACAATCTTTCAAACGAAAAACTTGTTGCGGACATATCGTTGCCCGTAAATGTAATCCTAAAAAATGACGGGCATATAACAAGCCTTAAAAATCTTGTAAATGATGATAATGTAAAAGTTAATATTTCTCTCAAGAACAAAACCATGCATTTAAGAATTGCACCATACGGTGTTTTATGGCTTGAGTTGTAATTTAAGAAGAGTTATTTTTTTTAAAAGGCTATGACTACTTGGTAATCAAAACAAGGTCGCCTTTTTTAACTTGAGAAGAAACTTTTTTGATAACCTCATTATCCATTCTCATACAGCCTAAGGAAGCGTATTTACCAATGCTTGAAGGATTGTTATTACCGTGAATAAATTCACCTGTCGAGCCTCGTTTTCCGGTAACAGGGTCAAGAGTTTCTAGGATAATAGCTCTCGGTCCGTAATCCCAAGGTTTTTTATGCCTTTTTGTAGAAGCTGGAGCCGATTTATAAGGATATTTTTCAACACCCAAAACCATCCTTAATCCTGTATCTGTCGGGGTTCTGGGCTTTCCGCTTGCTATTCGGTAAGCTGCTTCAGGCTGACCGTCTTCATCATATTTGTATAAAACATTTTTAGAAATATCAACAACAATAGTTGCATTTCGTTTTTCGCCTGTAACAAAAACCACAGGACTCGGAGCGGCTTCTAAAATCAAAGGATCTGTTGTTCCTTGCGGAGGAACTGTTTGAGTTGTGAGTGTTACCGTATCTTGTGCTAAAACTTGGTTTGTACCGGAAGAAACCAGCGGAGCAGATGCTATTGCGCCTGCAGCTAATGTTATTCCAAATATTTTTCTTAAATTATTAATCGGGGTTATTTTCATACTTATATTTAAACCTGAACAAAAATTATTTTGCTATTAAAATTATATATTTTGTCTTAACACTTTTTATGCAAAAAGGTTTTTAGCTGTTTCATCCGTCCAAAATCTTTTGGATTCATCAGTCGTAAGAAATTTGAAAACTTGTTCAAATATTCCGCTCCGATAAGTCGGGTTTTCGGGCATGTCAAAGGCTTTTGTATATCTTGTGCTTGGATTGTATAATTCTAATGTTTTTTTAGTTTTTGTACTTATCAAATTCCCCTCTATAATCTGATTGGGGTACATCGCTTTAAATTTTTCTATTCTGGTTCTAAGATTTCCGTAAACTTTCTCATGTGACAACTCCTCAGAAAACAGATGATTAAGCTCCTTGTGGTTAAGTCTTAATTTTGCGCCAAATGATTGTCTGTTAGTATAAGGGTTAAAATTTACCTGCATAAACATCTCCTTTTTTGGTATAAAACCAATCAAAGAATTTTTTGCTATTATAAAACAAAAATTTACAATACCCTAAAATGTCTTTTATCAAAAAGGTAAATAAAAACGCAAAAAGAAAAGGGGCTCGTCGCCCCTTTCCATTCTAGATGAACATAAAAACAGTATTTTTAACTGTATATATATAAAGCTTAGTTTAAACCCGAAATTTCAAATAAAGCAGAAATCGTAATATAATTTTACAAAAAATCCCGATTAAAAAATTGTTTTACGATGGCTGTCCGTGCCGCCTGTAACAAACATCTTAAACTGTTTAATAAATTTTTCAAGTATAGGTTTTACGGAATTTACATACTCCTGATCCCATCTGCTGTATTGGTAATTACCTTCAACCCCGTTAATACCGTTTGCCTTTAAGAAGGTAAAAAAATCTTCATTAATTTTGTCAGGCGTTACAATCGGATGCGCCCAAGAAAGAATACCCCCCGATTCAATTACCTTTTTTGCTTCTGAAACGTGATTATTTGAAGCAAATCCCTTCATCATATGTTGAATATTTTTATCAAACGGGTTAAATCCTAAACCTACAGCCTCAAAAGCACTGTGTGGCTCTTTGTAACCATGAAACATGAATTCGCATCCGCTTACGAATTTAAAATTTTTATATTTATCAGGTTCTTGTGATATTAGTGCGATAGCCTCTTTTACACCTGCAACTCTATCATGATCAGTAATTGCAGCAGAAAAAGACGGCAAATCATCTTTTGTTTTGTTTAATTTAAAAATACGGTTTGCCCAATCTGCACACTGTTCAAGAAATTCTTTTGGCGTCAAACTTCCGTCAGAAGCATTTGTATGAATATGAAAATTTGCTCTAAAGTTATCACCGACTTCGTATTGTTGCGGCTTCAATTTACTGATAATCGAACGCACTTCATCAGGTCCTGCAACAGGGTTTAAATCCTCCAACTTGCAATTTATACCAAAAGTATTTTGTAACCCTTTTTGCAATGCTTTTTTATAGTTCAAATCTCTTGGATAAGAAATTCCCTCAAAAGATGTCCGTCGATTTATTGGAGCAATTGAAATCATACAAAAATTCTAACACATAATAATTTAATTTTTAGAAAAGAGCTGAACTATCAAATGGTACAACAAACAACACACCAGAATACGGTCTTATTTATTAAAAATTGGCTTTAATAACAAAACAAATAACAGCAGATTTTTAGTATTTTAAACATTTTATTAATAAAAATGAGAATTAGTGAATAAATATAATAAATTTTTAGCAAAATTTTTTTCACGATTTTTACTATTTTATAAATCAAAACAAATTCTATAAAAAAGAAAGGCTTAAAAATGTATATCGGGAAAATTAATACTAATAGTTCAACTTATCAACAAAGACAAGTAAACAGAAATTTCAACCCAACTTTTGGGACAAAAATCGGAGCTAATTTTAAAAATATTCTCAAAGAATTCTCATCAGAAATAGATGCTAAGAGATTACAAACTTTAAAAATATTCAAAATAATGGTTATTATAACACCATTATAGACGTAAAGTCTTATAAAAAAGATCTCTGGAATGAAAATCATTTTGAATTAAGTGGTGATGTTTGTTGATAAAGCACAAGAAATTATACGTGCGGAAGAACCGGAATATCAACGTTTCTGGTACTTCTACAGGGGAAAATATTTTTTGGGAGAGAGCTACAACTTATTAGCCACAATGAATAAATTTAGAGAGAAAAAAGAAGCCATAAACCGACTTCAGTACATTCACGATGTATTCAATGAGGAGATTCCGCTTGACCAAGCAATATTAATAAATATTAAAAACAATGAAAAAATAGTCGAACTGTTTAATACATTTAAAAAAGAGCACCCGGAACTTTGCATAACCAGACAAGAAGAATTATTGAAAGAAGAACAACATAAAAAATCCGTAAAAGACTTTTTAGATAATCTATAGCAATTAAATATAAAGGGTGCGTCATTTGTCGCACCCTTTATATTTAAAACTTTTTATAAAATTAACTTGTTTCATATCAAAAATTACAAATAGGCGAAATTAAACTTTTTTAAGTTTTTGCCCGACTTTTTTCAAAAAGTTAAGCAGTTTACAACCATACGAAGTGCGCCAATTAGCTTCATCAAGATATTTTTTCGATTTGTTCATATAGTCATACAAACCTTTATCTACAAGTTCTTTTTCTATAGGATGAGAGATTTCTTCGGGTTTTATAGCACCCAATCCTGATTTTCGATAAGCTGAAAACTCTTGTTCAGTAAAACTAAGAGGTTTTTTAACCTCTACATCAATTTTTTCTTCAACGTATGTCCCGCCTGTATCGCTCCAATCTGCATGATAATAACCTTGACGAGCTTTTTTGTTTGCTTCTATTGATTCCTTTGATTCATTTTTAAATGGATAATATACTTCTGTAATAAACGACAGAGAAGTATGTTCATTTCCTGCAAATGTTTTATGCGGTGTTCCCCATAGCCCTTTAAAATTTGGCGAATTGTTGATTGCTGCTATTTTCATAATGTTAATCCTTTTTGCCGTAGTATATCACTTTTGAATATCTAAGTAAATACCTATGTAACAGAATTTAATAATAAAAATTGGCTAAGAAGAAAACTTATTTAGCTTTATATGCCTAAGAACAAAATCCACATCTTTATCTCCACGTCCTGAAAGATTTACAAGTATTTTTTCTGTGGAATTTTCTTTTGCATATTTTATTCCATAAGCAATTGCATGAGCGCTTTCTAATGCCGGAATTATACCTTCTGTTTTAGACAACTCAAAAAACGCTTGTATTGCTTCTTCATCTGTTATTGTCACATAATCCGCTCTGCCTATACTTTGTAAATAACAATGCTTGGGGCCTACTCCCGGATAGTCTAAACCACTTGCTATTGAATACGCATTTGCAATATTACCTAGATTATCTTGCAAAACTTTACATTTGAATCCATGTATTATTCCGTCTTTGCCGTAAGTTAAACTTGCAGCATTATCACCTATCTTCTCACTTTTTCCTAACGGTTCCACCCCGAAAATTTTAACCTCTCTATCCTCAAGAAACCCATTAAATAAACCAATAGAATTTGAACCCCCGCCAACACATGCTATTATGCAATTTGGCAAAGTTCCAGTTAATTCTAAAAATTGTTCTCTTGCTTCTTTTCCAATTACGGATTGAAAATACTCTACCATCATCGGAAACGGATGAGGTCCGACTACTGAACCTATCGCATAGATTGCCGATTCATATTCATCCAAATATGCCTTAAATGCCTCATCTACCGCCTCTTTCAAGGTCTTTTTGCCTTTTGTTACACTTATTACATTGGCCCCTAAAATTCTCATTTTATCAACATTAGGTTTTTCTTTTTGTATGTCAACTTCTCCCATATAAATGTCGCAGTCTAAACACATTAAAGCTGCGGCTGTAGCGGTTGCAACACCGTGTTGTCCGGCGCCTGTTTCTGCTATTATTTTCTTTTTCCCAAGTCTTTTGGCTAATAAAGCCTCTCCTAATGAATGATTTATCTTGTGAGCTCCGGTATGATTTAAATCTTCTCTTTTTAGATAAATCTCTGCTCCGTATTTGGCAGATAAATTCCTGGCAAAATATAAAGGACTCGGTCTTCCTACATAGTGTTTTAATAAATATCTTAATTCTTCATTAAAATCAGAATCTTCTTTTAATAATAAAAAAGCTTCTGTGATTTTTTTTAGTTCTTTCTTTAAATTCTCGTCAATAAACTGCCCGCCGTAATTTCCGTAAAATCCTTCAGCGTCAGGATTAATATTAATTGATTGCTGTATATTTCTTGTCATTTTTTTCTCCGTTTATAATCTTTTTTGTTATTGAATTTGATGTATTTAAAATCTTTGCGCCTCTTGTTATCTTGCAAAGACTAACGTGTAACTTTTTAGCGACTTCACGCTGGGTATAATTTTCTGATGCCAGCATTTTTAAAATACACCATCGCTTGGAAAGTACAGCAATCTCTGATTCGGTTAATAATTCCTTGAAAAATTCAGTGATTTCTTCTTTATCCATCCTGCTTAATATTTCTGAAATTTCTTCTAACATTTTCATGTTCCTTGTTTCTATATACAGAAACAATACCTTATTAATTTGTTCTTGTCAATAGTAACAACAAAAAATATTTTCTTTTTTTGTTAATTAATCACAAAATTTTGAACATCTTGATATCTTATTAAGCATTAAAAAGCCCTTTAAAAAAGGGCCTTTTAACAAATATTCAAAACCTGTACATTAAATATTTTCGGGAAAAAGCGGAATCTTAAAAAGTGATTTTTTTCTCAACTTTTGACATGGATTCCAACCGGTCGCCGGTTGCAAATCTGGCAGTAATTTGTGTAACATCATTCAATTTTTCAGGAATTATAAATTGAGAGATTGGAGTTGTTGTCTGACTTAACAATGCATTTCTTGTAACATTTGCTTTAGGGGCATTAACTACATTTTTCTTAAAACCAAATTTTTTAGGTAAAAATTCGCCGATTATAAGTTTGTTAACATGCATGTTTATTCTCCTTTTATATTTTTTATGTATAATTTATAAAAACAATCTAAAAAAAAATTGCTAGTATATTAAGATATCTTTACTTATTTACTTCGTGCAATTTTTTATTGTAATTTACAAAACTTTTATCTATACTATAACTTACAGTTGTTTTATTATGATAATAAACGATTAATGTATGTAAAATAATCTAATGTTAACCTAAAGGAGTAGTTTGTGAAAATAGATTCTTGTAATAATACATCATTTTCAGGAATAAGAGTAGTTATGAATAATCGAGAACAGAAAAATCTCGCCAGAGCATTGGGGACAATTCGAGGTGTTAATAAAATATTTAAACCCCAAATTCTGGTTATCAACGATATGTTTTATGGGATATTTTGTAAGAATCCAATGGATGAATTAGTTATTGAAAAAATGTTAAAGAAAAATGACGTGAAATATAATATATTCTTGCCTATTACTGAAGCCGTACCGAAGAATAAGTATCATTGGATATTAACCGGAATCCCCATTAATGCCATTAAGCAAAAATTTAGATCTTCGAATTTATCAGGCAAAACAATACGCGAAAAGGTTAGGAAAGAAATATTTAGTAACAAATACAAAATAGAACGTTTTGAAGAAGAAAAAAATAAAATTAGATTAGAAAAGGAAAAAATGAAAAATAAAAAAAGATTTATAATTTAATTTGTGATTCATTTATAAATGATTGAATCAAAATAATTAGGGGATGTTGTTTGACGTCCCAAAATAAAAAAACAAAATAATCTAATAAAAAAGACCTCTATTTCGAGGTCTTTTTTATGGTGCCGATGGCCGGAGTCGAACCGGCACGTGGGGTGAACCACACCAGATTTTGAGTCTGGCACGTCTACCAATTTCATCACATCGGCATAAATTTAATTGTCATGTGACTTTATACTAACAAAAACATTTTTTTATTTCAATTGTTTTTTATTTACTTCTTTTATATTCCCTAAGAGGACAGTTATTTATTTGCTGAAGTAACGTAAAATATACCAAAAGTAAGGATTTATTTATGCAAAAAACTTTAATAATTTTGGTATTTTTATTTTTTTGTTTTCCTCAAAGTGTAATCAGTGCAACAGTAGAAGGCGGAGTTACAAAAAGCGGAGCCGTGAGCGGAAACAGAGTTGTTGATGATACAACAAAACAACCCGTTCCAAATGCTTCAATCGTTTTTCCAAAACTACAGTATAAAACATTTACCGATGCAGACGGAGCTTTCCATATCGGTGCTGAAATTAACGGCCCTACAATAATGTCGGTTGAAAAAGAAGGTTATAGACCTTATTCATTGACAATAAACAAAGACTCTGCTTCAAAACCGCTTATTGTCGGAATTCAAAAAAGTAACGCTAATGATATCAGGCTTGAAACCCAAATGATGCACCTTGGAGATAACAATTATTCCAAAAACTCTGCAAATTCAGGCGACTTTAAGATTTCAGCAGCAGGGCCGTTTTACACAAAAACTTTTTTAATGGCAGCGACAGCCTTAAATCGCACAAACTACATTGTCATAGGTTCCATAATTGGTATAGATACAGCAATGGCAAGAGCAATGGGGCAAAACAACGTCAGAAATTCATTCTCCAGTCCGCCTGAAGTGTTTTTTAACGGAAATAAAATTGCGGAAATTCACCTAAACGGCGACGGACAAAAAATTAAAATTCCCTCTAATTTAATCAGACCGGGCGAAAAAAATGAAATTACGCTTAAAACAGGCAAAAACCTTATGCAAACAGCTTACACTGATTATGATGATATTGAATTGATGAATTTGTCAATTTTTTCGGAGTAATAATTTAACAAAAAAAAACGACTTGTTAAGCCGTTTAATTAAAGGGAAAAAAGGAAATGAAATTGAATTATATAAAAGAAAATCGCAAAAATAAGGTGTTATTTGATTTTTGCGATTATATAAATTTTTAAATTGTTATTCTCCTATAAATTTGTATGACATTTGTG
>CASFTJ010000028.1 GCA_949297715.1 uncultured bacterium
GCTCCCGCTCGAACGTAAAAAGGCGTTCTCATCGTAGCCGGAGTTTTATGCAGAAATAAAATTATCCTCCCCCAAAAAAAATCCGGCCCCGGCGCGATTCGAACGCGCGATCTTCGGTTTAGGAAACCGCTGCTCTATCCTGCTGAGCTACGAGGCCTGATTTCTCTTTCCGGTTTTAACCGGCTGTCAACCTCCTTTATTCTATCATGAAAATTAATTTTTGCGGCTCTTTATTTTTTTTATTAGTTAATTAATATTACTAATTTGTGTTTTTGATTAAAATAAGTTAGACTGTAATCGTGATGATTGAAAACTATATTGTATTTTTGAAGTTTTTGGATGAAAAACTTCAAAAGTTTTTTACGCTACAAAAACCATATATTATGTGCAAAAAAGGCTGTGCCTTATGCTGTAAAGATGCTCAGATTCCATATTCCAAAATCGAAATGGATTACTTAATGATGGGTGCCTGGGGGCTTAGTGATAAGAATAAAAAAATTGTTGCCCAAAATGTTCAAAAAATTTTAAAAGCAAAAGCCGAATTTAAAGGCGATAAATTTGTTTACGAATGCCCGTTTTTAATAAATAACGAATGCTCTGTGTATAATTTCAGAGGTATTATTTGCCGAACCTTCGGGCTTTTGTCAATTGGAGAAGACGGTAATGTTAAAATTCCTTTTTGTTGTTATAAGGGATTAAATTATTCAAACGTTATGGATTTTGACACAAAGAAAATTTCATCACAAAAATTTAAAGAACTCGGGTTTGAAAACGAACCTGTTGGTTTTAATATCGGTTATGAATTTTTGACGGATAAAGATTTTGAAAAAACTTTTAAGCTTGAGTTTGGGGAGAAAAAGCCTCTTATTGATTGGTTTGAACCACTAAACGATAAGCAATTTGTTGTTCTGTCAAAAAATCAAGACGAAAAAAATGTTACTCAAACTTAAATATCCGCATTTTTTATATTCGTATTATAATTAACTTATGATGAATATTTCAAACGTAATAGAACGGTTAAGAGAAATACTTGATGATGAAAATCAAGATCAGTTAAGTGAAGAACTTAATAGCTTTCACAGTGCTGATTTGGCTGATATTTTTCAGGAACTTAAGCCCGAAGAACGTTTGAAATGTTTTAAGCTTTTGGATATAGATAAAGCAGCAGAGTTAATGGAATATATAACTCCGCAGCTTCAAGTTGAACTTTTAGGCGATATTGATCAGGAAACAGCATCTAAAATTTTGACAAGATTACCGCATGACGCAGCAGCAGACGTTCTTGGCGATATGGAAGAAGATGAGTCGGAAACTTATCTTGACAAACTTCCGCATAAATTCTCCGAAGAAGTAAGAGAACTGCTTACATATAACGAAGATACAGCAGGCGGTATTATGAACCCTGTTGTCCTTACTGTTAATTCGGATATGAGTGTTCAGGATGTTTTGAATTATATAAGAATTAAAGCTGAGCGTGACAACTTGGAGCTTTATTATATATATGTTGTTGATAAGCAGAATCACCTTTTGGGAGTTGTTTCGCTTAGAAAACTTTTGACATCTCCTGTTAATAAAAAAGTCGAAGATATTATGATTTCCGATATCGTGAAGCTTCATGTTGATGATTACAGTGATTATATAACTGATGAATTTATGAAATACCAATATAATGCACTTCCTGTTGTTGATTTATACAATAGGCTTAAGGGCATGATAACCTGGGATGATGTTCATGATTTGTTTGAAGAAGAAACGACAGAAGAAATTTACCAGTCATCAGGTATTTCGACGGAAGTTGTTGACGAAGATGAAATTTTGTCTGGAAATATCTTTAATGCTATAAGAGCAAGAACACCTTGGCTTTTCATAACTTTGCTGGGTGAATTTATAGCAGTAAATGTTGCGCATCATTTTGATCATACAATAGCTGCAATTCCGATAGTTGCGATATTTATGCCGCTTTTAGCAGGGTTAGGCGGAAATATTGGTACTCAAAGTATTACTCTTATGGTTCGAGGATTGTCAACAGGACAGGTAACAATGAGTTCAGCTATGTATCATATTGTAAGAGAAATGTTTATCGGGCTGTTTATCGGTGCAATATTTGGGATGCTGGTTACTTTTGCGACATTTGGCTGGCAGCATAGTATAGAACTTGGAGTTGTTGTCGGAATTGCGATGACAATCAATATGACAATGGCAACTATGATAGGAACTTTCACTCCGTTTGCCCTAAAAGCCTTAAATATAGATCCTGCAGTTGCTTCAGGGCCTGTGATTGCAACTACCATTGATGTTGTCGGGCTTGTTGTTTATTTTTCGCTTGTGTCAACTTTTTTGCTAAAAGTGATGTAAAATCATTAAATTACTGTATGTGCAAATTATAATTGTATAATATTATTAAAATGTATAAACACTAAACAAGGATATAATAATGAAAACAGATACTCCAAAAGGACCGAGAAGAAGTCAGTATAACAAAGATGAAAATGCGATACGTCAGGCAAAACTTATAAGAAGGGAAAGTTCTGTATTTTTGCGGACGATTATGGTGATTACGATTGTTATAATCGGGTTGGCGCTAAGCTTTTTTGTTCTTGCCGATAATAAGGATTTTTTGGAACAGCATCTTGGTAAAGATAATCCGATTACAAAGTTGTTTGTAAATCTTTCAAAAGATAATGAAACTAAACATAAAGCAGATTTTTCTTTTCCTTTTGGTGTAAAGAGGAGAAACATTCTTCTTCTTGGTGTTGACTCTAACGGTGAAGGAACAGATCCTTTTGAGGGGACAAGAACCGATACAATTATTTTAATGAATATTGATCCCAGAACTAAGTCTTTGAATGCAATATCAATACCGCGTGATAGCAAGGTTTATCTTCCTGATGACCATGGCATTCAAAAAATTAATGCCGCTCATGCTATAGGCGGTATCGGAATGACCATTAAAACAATTGAAGATACATTAGGGGTTAAAATTGATCGTTATGTAATGGTTCATGATCAGGCTGTCAGAGAAATTGTCGATGCTCTAGGCGGAATTGATATTTATGTAGAAAAAAATATGCATTATAACGATTATTCCGGTAAGTTGTTTATTAATCTTCAAAAAGGTAATAATCATTTGAACGGAAAAGAAGTCGTCGGGTATTTAAGATTCAGACATGATCCGATGGGTGATATAGGCAGAACACAACGCCAGCAGTGGTTTTTAAGAGGTTTGATGGAAGCGCTTAAAAAACCTGAAACTTTGGCAAAACTTCCCGAAATTATAAATGTTGCTAAAAAATACATTAAAACTAACATGTCTTTCTATGAACTTTCTCAGTATGCGGGATTGGCAAAACATTTGGATATGGATAAGATTGAGATAGCAATGCTTCCGGGAGCTCCTAATAAAAAAGGATATATAAGTTATTGGATTTTGGATCCTGAAAAAACTCAGGAAGTTGTTGACAGGCTTATATATAGAGAAAAAGTTAATCCGTCCGAGATTAATGCGCAATTAAAAGCAGGAATTATGTATTCAGAAGGGAATGAAAGCGAAGCAAATTTAATAAAAGAACAGCTTTCGACTTTAGGTATAGAAGTTGTTTGCACCGGACATGTAAATAAAACTCATACACAGTTTATTGCTCATTCAAAGCAAGTTACTAATGATTATTTTAACTGGTTAAAGAAGAAAACGCCTTCAATAATCGGGTATCAGTTTGTTTATGAGCCGACAGATAATTATTGTAACGGAACAGATTTTACGGTTGTCATAGCCGGAAAATAATTATATACTGGTTATATAAATTAAATTGGAGGCGGCATGGTCTTAAATGCAATAACAAACAGAAAAAGTGTGCGTGTATATTCTGATAGAATGGTATCAGATGAGGATATAAAATCAATTTTAAATTGCGGGATTATGGCGCCGAGTTGGGTAAATGTTCAGCCGTGGAAGTTTGTTGTTGTTAGAAATCAGGAGCATAAAGATATTTTATCTCGTGCTGCAGGCGGGCAAAAACAGGTCAGTAGTGCGTCAGCCGTAATCTGTTGCGTGGCGGATATGCCTGCTTGGGAAGCTGATAAGTTTGCAAAAATAATGGAAAAACAAGGCAGAAATTCTCAGATGATAGATTATATTTTATCCAGCACAATGCTTAATCCTTCTCTTTTAGGTGAGTATGAAACATTACTCAGAACAGTTGAACAAATGTCTTATGCAATCGGTTATATGACCTTAAGAGCAGAGGAATTAGGAATCGGGTGCTGTATTGTCGGCGCTGTTTCAAATGAGTTAACAACAAAGGATAAAAACACTTTTGTTTCAGTAAAAGAAACGCTAGGCCTAAATGAAAAGCAAGTTTTGCTTTCAATGCTGACTTTAGGTTATGAAAAAGAAAAATCTATAACCGTCAAAAGCCGAAAAGATTTTGACGAAGTAGTATCATTGGAAAAATTGGGAAGTAAGTTTTAATAAGAAAGAAAGAGGTAGAATTTATGGATAATGTAGTGGGCGGAAAACAATTCGCAGAAAATGTAATAGGAGGTGGAATGTCTACATCAACAATTTTATTAATTGTGTTGGGCGTTTTGATTTTGTTAGTAATTATTATTTACAACTCTTTGGTTCAAAAACGCAACAAGGTTAAAGAAGCATTTGCAAGTATTGACGTACAGTTGAAAAAACGTTATGACTTAATTCCTAACATATTAACAATTGCCAACAAGTTTATGGAGCATGAAAGAGGTTTGCTGGAAAACATTACGGCCTTAAGAGCTCAAGCAATCAAACTAGATTCAAGTTTTGCTAACATTGAAAACAAATTGAAACTTGACGGTGAGATTCAGCGCAGTATGGGACAATTGATGGTTAATATGGAAAATTACCCTCAATTAAAATCTGATCAGACTATGGTTCAGTCAATGCAGACTTACAATGAAGTCGAAGAACACATTGCAGCAGCCAGAAGATTTTACAACTCTGCTGTTCTTGATTTGAACAATGCAACAGAACTTTTCCCAAGTTCTATAATTGCGTCGATGTTCGGGTTTAAGCAGGCAACATTCTTTAAAGTTGAGGATGAAAAAGAACGTCAAAGAGTCGATGCTCAAGCTTATTTTAAATAAGAAATTGAAAGAGCCGCTTGTAAATGAGCGGCTCTTTTATTATGATTAAAGTACATTAATTTATTTGTGCCTGTAGCTCAGTTGGATAGAGCGTTTCCCTCCGAAGGAAAAGGTCGTGCGTTCGAATCGCATCAGGCATGATAAAGAATCCGTCTGTATTTCAGGCGGATTCTTTAGTGTAAAATTTCAGGTACATTTTGTAGTTTTGTGTAATATTTGTGTAGTGAAGTAGTTTTTAAATTCAATAAAATTAAAATAAAATCATTAACCGGCAATCTTAGTAAATACAAAATGCGGAGAAAATTTTGTAAAATCTACGTAAATATTGCGAAGAATTCTCTTACACTTGCGTAAAAACACAATACAGATAATCGCACAATTTATTTTATATCAGGCTGATTACCCCGCTTTAAAGTTATACAGCGGTTTGAGATGGTCAATGATTTCGGCCGTCGGCGAGATTGTCTGTATTATTTCATCCGCATTCTTGTAAGCCATCGGGGCTTCATCAAGGGATCCGGTTGAAATGCAGGTTGAATATATCCCTTCCATTCTGGCTTTGTATTCCTCCATTGTAAGAGTTTCTTTTGCTTTTGTGCGGGTGGTTAATCTTCCTGCACCATGAGGCGCCGAGTTGTTCCAATCTTCGTTGCCTTTGCCTCGGCATATCAATGAACCGTCTGCCATATTTAAGGGTATTAAAACTTTTTCATCTTTTTTAGCTGAAATTGCGCCTTTACGGATTATTCTGTCCTCTCCGATATAGTTGTGAACAGTTTCAAAGGTTTCATCAGCCTTCCAGTTCATGTTTGAAAGAATTTCTTCGGCCATAACCTTGCGGCTCCAGTGGGCGTAATCTCTGCATACGTCTGCACATGTCAGATAGTCTTCTGCGTCTTTGCCTGTCAAAAATGAGAGTTGTTTTAAGTAACCTTCGCCGTAGCAGTTTTTTTCAATTGCAATATTCTGGAAATATACGGCAAGTTTGTTGCCGAAGTTTCCTGAACCGCTGTGGATTATTAAGTAAGTTCCGGTTGTGCCTTTTTCGATTGAGATGAAGTGGTTTCCTCCGCCAAGTGAGCCTATTTTCAACAAATCATCTTTATCTCCTTCTTTAAGAAAGTCCGTTGTTATTCTGCGGATTTGTTCTTGTAATTCATCAGGAATAATGCTGCTCATTTCTTTTCTTGCGCCTGTGCCTGTCGGGATATTCTGACGGATTACTTTGTCGAGTTTTGCATAATCATTAAGAGGTTTGGATTCTTTGAGTTTTACAACGTACATACCGCAGGACTGGTCAACCCCTATAATATTCGGGATAATTTCTCCGCCGTGGGGCATATTTGATGTAAAACCTATTGTACAGCCTTTGCCTTTGTGGCAGTCGGGCATAATTCTGACCTGACAGTCTTTGAAAATCGGGTGGTTGCAGATGTCTTTTGTCTGCTCTATTGTACCTTCATCTATTGTTGAAGCGTAGATTCTGGCTGATGTGTATTTTTCTTTTATAAGCATATTATCTCCTGTGGGTTTTGTTATACTCGGAATTTGTCATTTTATCGGACAATTCAAGCCCGAGGGTTTCGATTGTAAACTTAAAGCTTCCAAAATCCGTGTCGAACTTTTGGGCATTCTCTTTTACCCAGAATTCGTCTTTATATTTTTCTTTAACGTATTCTATCAATTGTTTTGTAGATCCGGAGGCTTCTACTTTTTTGTTTCGTAATAAATATTTCATCATAAATCCTTTCTGTTACTATTTTAAATAACTTGTATGTCAATTTCGGTCATATCTCAAAGTTATTGTAAACAGCATCTATATTATCCTGAGATATGCCTATATAAATAAGTGTTGTGGATGGTGAGCTGTGGTTAAATATTTTTTGAAGCATAGCAACATCTTTGAACTGCAAATAAAGCCAGTACCCAAAAGTTTTTCTGAGGGTATGAGTCCCAACAGCATATTTAATTCCTGCTTTTCGGCAAGCACTGTTAATTATTCTGTAGGCCTGTTCCCTGCATAACCTGCCATGCTTCTTGCTTTTGAAAAGAAAATCTGTGTCTTCTTTATTCATAATATAGTTGTCTAATAGGGTTTTAAGTTTTGAGTTAATAGGGAATTTTTTAAGCTTACCTGTTTTTTGTTCATGAATTTCGATATGAGTTTTGTCTTTAACATCTGCAACCGTAAGTTTCAAGATATCGCTGATTCTAAGTCCGCTGTTTGTACCTAAAACAAACAACAGCAAGTTTCTTGTACCCTGTTCAGCTAAAATTGTTTCAATTTTTCTGATTAAATTTTTGTCCCTGATTGGCTGAACTGTATTCATGTAAATCCTTTCAATATGTTGCATTAAACGTCATACTCATAACACGTTATGTTGCATCGGGTAATGTATGTTTTTGATGGAGCCGGCTAAAATTATTGTCCTGACGGTTTTATATGTTTTTCGCACAATGTCACACAATAGATATTGTGTTGCATAACCGTCATTTTTATTATGAATCTGAATGTGCATAATGTCAATTATATAGTTGACATTATGCTGCAATTTGTTACAATTATTTTAGGAGAAAGATTAATGCGAACGATAAAGATAACAAAAGAGAGAGCTGAGGAAATAAGTTCTCAGATATTAGGACTTATGAAGCGGGAGAAGTGTTCTGTCAGTGAATTGAACAGGCTGCTGGGCTTAACAAGCAGCCGTCAGAACCTGCATAAGAAGATTAAATCAGGTACGCTTAGATATTTTGAAGCACTTGATATTTTCGATAAGCTCGGGTATGAGGTTGTTATCAGGAAGAAGTAAGCAAAATAAAAAGGACATGCGTCCATGCCCCGTGTTTGATTACCCCAACTCTCAAATTACATTATTCCTCATACTGAAAAATTATTACATCCATATTTTCGTATTTGGTTTTCCAATCCTGAATGGTCTGCAAAAGTTTTCTTCCATTGGTATCAGAATATTCATCCCAGACAATAAAGCCTGATGACGGATTATAAACATTGTACGTATCTAATATATTTAATTTCAGGAAGCTGAGATTTGCATCACGAATTTTTTCTTCAAATATAATAGCTTTTTGATTGTATTCAGGCATTTTCTCATCCTCAAACGGAGCTTCAAATGTAATTAGAGCAATTACATCACCCGACTCAAAAGATAATTTGAAATAATCTACAACTGAGAAATCGTCAATACATTCTCTTATCATAAGTGCAGTTTCTTTAAAGTTTAACGGTTTCGCAAATACCTGGTCGAAAGTTCGGTTTAACCTTTTGATAGATATTTTTTCATTTGAGTTTTTCATAATTTTCTCCTTTATTTAATATAAAAATTAAATTTCAGGAGGCGGCAACTACATAACTTTTGCGATTGAGGGTAAAAAGATATTTATTTATTAATTTTTTATCTCTCAACAATCTGCCCAAAATGAAGTACATAAAGCATTACAAGCCAGTTGACAAACACTTCACAACCTTTAAAAAAAAATCATACATAATAAAACTTATAAAGAATTTGGTTGTTTTTCGGAGCCGGATTCTTTGCCGAGCATATATCTTCCGCCAAAGGAGGCCGCTATACCGTTACGTCCGCCATTACGAAGCATTATCTGTGCGTATGCCGTAAATCTATCTTTATACACCCGCTGAATACCAAGACCATAGCTGAAATACGGCTTGATACTGAGTTCAGGAAGCTAGGTTGCATTTGAGGTTAGAGCATTTTTTATTGTTTATCAATTACAATACTTATGCGCCTTCGCAAATTCTTCTTTTGTCATTGTACCAGGATTTCTACCCATCATAGCTCCAGCTCTATACTGCTCATAATCGATTTCTAATGAACCGGAAGAACAATAGTCATAATTCTGCTGACTTTGGTGTGCTGGATACATTAACATATTATTAAACATCTGTTGTTGCATCATTTTTTTCTGCATCTCCATTTGTTGTTTATGCATTTGTCTTTGTTGTTCCATTTGTAAATTTTGCATAAATATTTGCTGCTGCTGCATTTGTTTCATTTGATTAATATAATTTTCTCTTTGAATGCAATTATTATAAGTAACAGGATCCAAAGAATAACAGTAAGCAAATACTTGTTGTGGAATTAGTACTAAAATAAAAACTACAATTATTATTCTCATCATAAATTATCCTTTTCTATTTTTTGTAATTTGCTAGGCATAAATAGCAAATAAAGCCCAAATACTATATTTATTATTGGAATCAAAATTAAAAGAATCAACCAACGTGAAACTTGTATATCATTAAGACGCTTCATAATTGCGCAGAATTGCATATATAATAAAATAATAATTAAAAATATAGAATCCGTTGATGATCCTAATAGTATTCTAATTGTAACATTGCAAAATACTATTAAGACCCAATAATGTAATCTATGTAATCGCCCTCTAGGATCAAAAACATTAATATTTTCTTTATTAATTTCTAAAGTCATATTTTTCTCCTATTAACTCCATTAGATATGTTAAATATTCTAGTCCAATAACCATAAAACAATTGTCATCTATACTTGAACAATCTTCACCTTTTTGTCATATTTCTAAAAGTTTATAAAAACTTGTTGGATATTTTCTATATAATAAAGACACATAAAAATCTGAAGTATTTTCCATCGACTTTATAAAAGTCGAAAGAAGTGCTAATGCAAATAATGCTGCTTCCTCATTTTGTTTTTTTTCATAAGACAATTTAAAATATTTAATAGAATCATTTAAGTTATCCTCTTTAGCGTCAAATACATATGCAAACAGAGCTAAAACAGCTATTTTTGGGTAAAGTTCCTCAGGAAAATCATAGCGTGCAAGAAATGGTTTTAAATACTTATACAACATTGAAAAGTTTTCTTGATTGAGCGCATAATCTGTATAAACTTTGAATTGTTCTTCATCTGCATGTTTAACCAAAAAATCCGTCCAATTTAAATTATCTGAATTTTTAATCTGTATATTATTAGTTTTAGAAACATAATATTCATTAGGCAATGCAAAATTAATATTCTGGGATTCTGAAGGGTTAAATTGCGAAGTAATTATTCCCAATAAATTTCCGTTTTGGTTTAACAAAGCCCCACCACTTGAACCGGATGAAATCGGAGCTGAAAACTGAATATAATCTTTTGTATACTGATTAATAATACCTTCAGAAAATACAAATTGCAATCCTTGTGGATTTGATATAGCATAAATTTTTTCACCAATGTTTAAATTGTTTTCAGGATTTATAGTAATAGGTATAAATTCTCTCTTAGCATCCAAAGTCAAAATAGCAACATCTGATAGTGGGTTTATATACCTAAATCCATTTACATAATATATTGAGCCGTCTTCTAATTTTGTCATAATATAATCTGCATTTGCAATAACATGAAAACAAGTTACAAAAGTTCCATCTTCTTTCAAAATTACTCCACTTCCTGAACTATCTTGTGTTTCAATATATAAAATTGATACAACATTATTTTTATATATTGATGATGCTGAATTTTCATTAAATACAGAATTTTTTGCCAAAGCATTATTTTGCAAAAAAATAAAAATACAAAATATTAAACATTTTTTTAGCATAACGTTCTACCTTTACTGGACAAATACACCATAATATTTATTTTGGTGTATTATGTCGAAAAGAGTTGATACATCCCGTTTTTAACTCAGCTAAATTTCTGTGTGCCTGTTAAAAATACATCAAAAGTATTAATTTTAACTCTTGCCCTGTCTTAAAAAATTTGGTATTATCTTAACATTGGTTAGAATTACACCATTTTAAATAATTCTATGCATTCTGTTATGGTGCATTTACAGCTCAAACTGGCGGTAGCTGTTGTCGATTTCGTCCTGATTTATACCGATATACCGTAAGGTTATCTGCGGCGACGAGTGATTAAATATCATTTGCAGCATCGCGACATCCTTGAATTGGTTGTAATGATGATAACCGAAACTCTTGCGCATACTATGTGTTCCGATATTCACATCGATTCCGACTTCTTTACACGCTTCATTCAACATCCTGTAAACCTGCGAACGGTCTAGCCGCATCTGCTTTTGACTTAAAAACAACGGTTCATCATCAGCTTTGTCCTTTATAAACTCATTGATAAGCTTTTTTAATTTTTCATTTATCGGAAACCGCTTGCATTTCCCTGTTTTCTTTTCGGTTAGTTCTATGTGGGTTTTGTTGCGGACATCTTTTACGTTCAGCGCAAGAATATCCGATACCCTTAATCCTGAATTACAGCCAAGCACAAACAATAACCTGTTTCGTTTGCTTCTTTTTGCAAGGTAATCCTCAACAGCTTTTATCTGCTTCTTGTTCCTTATGGGCTCAACCAAATGCTTCATCATCCAATCCTTTCTTTTACACAAAACAGCACAATGTCGTGCATTTATTTAATATAAATTTCAGGATAGATAAAATAAAAAGCAGGATTAAACCTGCTTTTTGGTTATACTGTCGGAGCTGAGCGCCAGTAACCTCGAACTTCCGTGCCGTCCTCTCTTGTGTATGGCCTTACATACACTAAACCGCCCCGCATACTTGCAAGTTCAAGGTCTGAGTCATATGGGATACCGATACTTTTTAACTGTGCCATTATTGCCGATTCATTGCCGGTGTATTCATCCCCTGTCATTTGTGAAATTGCTTCTCGGGAGAAGATTTTTCCGTCTCCTGTTACTGGATTTACGTAGCCGGAATAATCCCGCAGGTATGGTAATGTCGGCACCGGTGCCGCTCCGCCTGTAGGTTTGTCTGTTAGTCTGTAAAATAAAGTTTCAAGCACCCCCTTAAATTTCCTTTCATCCGAGGGATGTGTAATCAATTCTCCGTTTCGCATTTTCATAATAACTTTTGTTGCAATGACTGCATCTTTTTCTTTATCTGATAATTTGTCAAAATTTTTGCCGTATTCTTTTTTTATTTCATCTGCAATTTTTCTACCTTCATTGTTGTTCCATGAGTCCATATTCTACTCTCCATAAGGATTGTTTTTTGTTTTGAATTCATGATGTAAACCACCTATAAGGCTTCCTAAATATCCCATATTTAATACCATATCCGCACTACCGAAGGCATGTTTAAATGCATCTGCTTCATTATTCCAAAATTCATGTCCTTGTCTCGGGCTTGTTTCAAACCCGAATTTTTTCTGGTACTCCCAGGTTTTTCTTACCATTTCATTATTAAATTCATTTCGTTTAGATTCATCTGTAGCCATCTCTTTAAAATTTTTTATTTTATCAGTTGATTTTTTCATTGTATTTTTCCCTTTCTTATTGTAATATCTGGTTATGAAATTTTTACTGCTTAGAAAATATTTTTTTCTGAATATTGCCGCAGTACTTAGCGTTTTCTTTTGGCAATCAGTTTACAAATATTGTACTGCAGATATTCCACCTGTTTATGGTTGGGAAGATCCAATCATTACACCTGGATTTGAATATCGGGCAGCTTTATTGTTATGGGGATTAGCCATTTTATTTGCTTTTATATTTGCTGTGATTGAAATATTAATCAGAACCTTCGTTATTAAAAAATATTTTCATATTGAATTCAATTTTTCTTTAAAATTGCCCAAATTTTTAGATATCCTGTATTCAGTTGTTTTCTTTACTGGACTTCTATTGGCTTTTATACCAGCTTTACTTACCGGATTGTTTGTTTTAGCTGCAAATTTTAATTTTTAACTTTCTTAAACTTTATATTGCAGTTATTTGGACTGTGTTCATATTTTAACTAATTTTTCATAAATTTCACCGCCTTTCATGTTTTCATTGCAAAGTTCAGGTATCGTTCGTGATACCCGTTTGCTTATGCTATCTATATTTCTACTCAGTGACAATGTTTCTTATTTAAACTTATTGTTTGTATGACCACTGGTACATACCATCTTTATACTTTGCCACATATTGTACACAATTGTGGTTTGAGCCTGAAAGCTTTATATCATGATATCCGTTTGTTTTGTTTTTCAAAATATAGACATTTCTCTGCGGCTCAAACACTAAAATGGATATATTTTTATACCCGCTCTGTTGTTTTTGTAAAATAAACAGGGAA
Organism: uncultured bacterium; assembly: GCA_949297715.1. Taxonomy (GTDB): domain Bacteria; phylum Cyanobacteriota; class Vampirovibrionia; order Gastranaerophilales; family Gastranaerophilaceae; genus Scatenecus. The sequence goes on from CASFTJ010000028.1 coordinate 13,217, forward strand.
TAGCCGGCTGTACCAAGGTAAAGAGTGGAATATACACTACCCACAATTTCCTTTTCTCCGTCATCATTCAAATCTACCTCAAAGGCCCTGACTGACTGCGGTTCTATACTGGCAAAATCCTTAATCCCGGCAGGTGTCATGTTTTGTTCCTGCAAAATATATTCATAAAGAATTTTGTCTGCCTGTTTCTCTGATTCTCCGTTTGAAAAATCCAGCTTGCGATATGTGCCGGAGGCTAATGCCGTTTGTCCGAATAAAATTATATTAAAAACTAAGGGATCAATGTACACTTATGTAAGCCGTAAATTACACGAAATAAGCGATCCTGAAAGTTTAAAATACTGGGATGCAAATCCTGACAAACTTACCGAACTTGTTCAGATATTATCTAAAAATCATACCCCGATCGGAAAATTATCCCAATTATCTCCTGCACACTGGGATGTAATAATAAATAGTGTAAAACATCCTGCA
>CASFTJ010000029.1 GCA_949297715.1 uncultured bacterium
TCCATAAAAAGTGCCCCGTCCGGAGGACTTTAAAAAAAACTTTATTTTTTTCGTGCGAAAAAACGACCGCCCTTCTTGCGTAAGACCTGCCGGAGGCTTTAAATATCTTCGCTTTATAGTTTCGGTGCGTCGGAACGACGCACCCTACTTATATAAAATTATAAAAAATAAATTTAAATAACCGCCCTTCACGTAGTGAGCAAGCATTGTTTTGTTTCACAGCTTCATAAACAAGCTTTGTTTGAGCGGAGCGAGTTTGCTTGCTTTGGGTGAAACATTTACATATGATTAGTGAACGAAGTGCAGGGCGTGGTTTGCGTCGCTTTTCCATAAGACTCGCCGAAGGCTTTATAAATCTATTTTTTGGTGCGTCAAACGACGCACCATACTGTAAAAAAAAACTCTATCTTTCGATAGAGTTCGGAATTCTTTTTAGTAATTCCTCGTGTGTAGAAGGTTAGTGTGTAGTAGGTAGTGTAAATAGTAAGTGTGTGTTTGTATATATCTCGTGTTTATTTAAGTCTTTTTTATTTATCGCTTACATATTAATAAAGTATTTTGGGAGTATATAATTGCTATATCAACTTAATATTGTTACATAAATTAATATTTCATATACCAAAAGGCAGGAAAGCGAGAGGTTGCCTGTTTTTACAGAAAAACTCCGGTAATTCCTTTCCGCATAAAAAATTCACGCTTTATAACCCTGCCCTAATATAATAATTCCCATTATTATAAAAAAAATCACACTTTTTAAATATTTATTAAACCCTTATCTTTACTTAATCTTAATATAAAAAAGCTTGACCTTTTTTTAAAAAAGTATTCTAATAAAAAGGTAATTTTTAAATTTGGAGGACATATATGAAAGAATTCAGCCACACACGTTTAGACGGCAAACAATTTACAACAGACGAGATTAAGGAACTTATAAAAGAATATAATATCAAATTCATAAAGTTGCAGTTTGTTGATATAAACGGTCAGGTAAAAAACATGACCATCCCGTCGCAACACATAGAAAAAGTGCTGAATAATGAAATAATGTTAGATGGTTCATCTATAAAAGGTTTTAGAAACATAGAAACCTCAGATATGTTTTTCTATCCAGACAAGAATTCTTTCCAAATACTGCCTTGGAGAGGAGATGAAGGCACGAATTCGGCACGTCTGATATGCGATATATACAATTCAGACGGAACCCCATTTGAAGGCTGCCCGAGATGTAACTTAAAACGGGTAATGGCAGAAGCGGAAAAGATGGGATTTTCAATGAATATAGGCCCCGAAGCTGAATTCTTTTTATTTGCGAGAGATAAAGATGGCAAAGTAACGACCACAACCCAGGACAAAGCCGGATATTATGATGTCGGTCCGGAAGATTTAGGAGAAGATGTCCGCTCCGACATAGTTTTAACCTTACAGGAAATGGGGTTTGATATAGAAGCTTCACATCATGAAGTTGCAGACGGTCAGCACGAAGTAGATTTCAGATATGCAGATATACTAACTGCAGCAGATAATGTTGCAACATTCAAAATTGCGGTAAGGGCAATTGCGGCAAAACATAATCTTCATGCAACATTTATGCCAAAACCGATATACGGAATTAACGGTTCCGGAATGCACTGTAATATTTCGCTTTTTAAAAACGGGAAAAACGCATTTTTTGATGAAAAAGCAGAATATCAACTTTCAGATATAGCAAAATACTCGATAGGCGGATTATTGAAGCATGTAAAAGGTATAACCGCAGCACTGAATCCGACAGTTAACAGTTTTAAAAGACTGGTTCCCGGATACGAAGCGCCTGTATATCTTGCTTGGTCACTTGCAAACAGAAGTGCGCTTTTAAGGGTTCCCGCCAAGAGAGGTAACGCAACACGTGTTGAATTAAGATCTCCTGATCCTGCTTGCAACCCGTATATCGCATTTGCGGCAATTCTTCAAGCTTGCCTTGACGGCGTAAAAAATAAAATAGACCCGCCGGCACCTGTCGAAAGCAACATTTATAAACTTACAACTAAAGAACGCAAAAAACAAAGAATTGAATCACTTCCGGGAAGCCTTGCAGAAGCTCTTGAACACTTGGATAAATCACTTGTCGCAAGAGCCGCTCTGGGCGATCATATATTTAATGAATTTGTATCCGCCAAGCAAAAAGAGTGGGATTCATTCAGAACCTATGTTTCGCAATGGGAAATCGACAAATATCTTGAAAGATACTAAAAAAAGACCACCTTATAAAGGTGGTCTTTTTATATTAAGTCTTTTTATATTAAACTACCAACCGCTTTTCAGTAAAGCCTTTGCTTTTGAAATTGCAGCCGACGATGATGGCGCAACAACAACAAATTCACTCTTTGCAGGGTTTATAATACATATTTTCTTGTCACACTGTTCGCAAAGAAAAGCAAAAGAATCTGACTGCGTACATTCATCTTTCTTTGTCTTTGCTGAATACAAGAAACTTTGACTTCTGTATTCTTTTCTTAAGTCATGCTCTTGTATAGCAGCATCAATTTCTTCTGCAATTTTTTCGCTAGCCGGAGATTTAGCAGCAACCAAATAGATTGTTTTAGAAATAGACCTGAATGCATAATAGTTTGGATCCTGTTGATTAGCTGCTTTTATTGCATATCTTGGGACAGTATATGATCCCTTTATTGAACCTTCTTTAATTTCATTCGGATCTTCTTTTGGTTCAGGTGGAGCTTCAGGAGCCTTTACAACCTCTTCGGTTTCAACCTTTTTCACACCGCCGTTTTGCAAATCCTGAAACAATTTACCTTGCTGCCAATATTCAGGATTAGCTTTATATGCAAGAAACGCAATTATTGCGATTACTAAAACCGGTAAAATATTGCCTTTCTTTTTTTTATTTCCATCACTACTTTTACCTTTTGCCATAACACCTCCGATTTTATAAATATTATTATTTTATCAAACTAAATTTTATATAATTTGTCAATAAACTCTTTGATTGAATAATTATCATTAAGTACAACAAACGATTTACCTGTTTTTTGTTTTACATAATCAAGATTATTACCATCCAGAAAATCTTCACTGTAAGGTCGAAGCATAACAGACGGTATAACAACCGTTTGAGCGTTTTTATTCTTAACAGCCTCAATCAAATCATCCGAAGTTATTAACCCTGCAACCGTAATATTTCGCCCCCAGTAGTTCGATTTAACAGGCGCAAGCTCTATTTCCAAATTTTTAACTTTTTTATTCAAGTCATCCGCTATAAATCTAAAAGCCTCAAAAGCCGCATAAGAAACAGCAAAAACAAACTTAGCAGGCTTTGATATTTTCGTCGGCAGTTTTCTTGAATTGTAATCATCAATAAGAAGCCTAATTGCCCCAACACCATCCTCTAACTGGGCAAAATTTCCGTAATATTTAGCAGGCGGAATTTTTTCACCTGCAAGCAAGAAAAACTCGTCCGAAAGACAAACTCTCTTAAATTTTGAAGCAATTTTTATTGTTTCCATTGCTATTTTTTCATCAACCTGCTTTAAATTCTCTTTTCTAAACTGAGTCACTCCGACAGGCACGATAGCCGTCGATAAAACCGTATTTTTCAGTGTCGCTAAGTCTGTTAAAGTTCTTTCCAGCTCCTCTCCGTCGTTAAATCCTGGGCAAAGTACAATTTGGGCATGAAACGGGATTTTATTTTTTCTGAACCAGTTTAAATCCTCCATAATCCTTGCTGCAGCAGGATTCTTAAGCATTTTCACTCTCAAATCAGGATTTGTAGTATGCACAGAAACATAAAAAGGCCCTAAATGCATTTTTTTAATTCGTTCTCTGTCTTTATCCGTCAAATTTGTAAGTGTAATATAAGTTCCCTGAAGGTAAGAAAGTCTGTAATCATCATCTTTTATGTAAAGAGTATCCCTTAAACCTTTCGGCTGTTGGTCAACGAAACAAAAAATACACTTGTTTAAGCAAGGCTTGACTCTGTCAAAAACAGCACTTTCAAAAACAATTCCAAGCTCATCTTCAAAATCTTTTTCAAGCTCAATTTCCTCGATTTCACCGCTTGACTTTTTAACTTCAAGTGTAAGAAAATCGGACTTGCACAAAAAATTATAGTCAATCATATCAAGCATTTTCGTCCCGTCAATTGACAAAATCTCATCACCTTTTTTTATTTCAAGTTCTTCCGCGATTGAACCTTTTAAAATATCACTTACCAGAGCCGGCATTGTCCTTTTCAAACCCTTCTATCATATTAATCAAATTCGTATACTCGCAAACTGTGTTATCTAATACTATTTTTTGATAAAACGAAAGTTTTATATATTCATCATTAAGAATATTCTCAGCCTCCAAGCGGAACTTAAGTGCTAAAGTTTTAAGATGTAAAAACAAATCTTTTTTTTCTTCACCCTCAAGAAATTCTGCAAGAGAAAGCTTAATTCTTGAATTTGACAAAAACTGAAGCGGATTTTCGCTCAAATCCTCCAGCAAAAGCTCCTTTAAAAGTTTTCGCCCATCCTTTGTCAAAGAATAAAATACCGAAAGCTTACCGCCGTCAGATATCATTTTTCTCGACGTTATAGCCCCGTATGCTTCCAATCTTCGTAAAGCAGGCTTCAAAGCCCCGAAACTCGGTGAAGTATACGGCGCAAATTCGCTCTCGATTTCCTTATTTATGCCGTACATCGTAACTTCACGCTTTGTTAAAACATACAAAATCAATAATTCAATCATAATCTAAGAATATCACAAAACGATATAAAATGGAACGGTTTTTCAATTATACTTTAAAAAAGATTAATTCATTGATATCACACTAAAACAATTGACTTCAAAAGCCAAATTCAATTATAATAAAGACGATGAGGGCATTACAAAAATATTACAAGCAATCGGCAACTTATAAAATTTTCAGCGGCATATTTGCTTTATTGGAGGATTTTTTAACTACCTTAGGGCAAATCACGATTAAGGGTGCCCAGTTACTTAAATCTCTGTTAACGGCAAGAATAGATAAACAAGAGCTGATATTTCAATGCGAACGCTTTGGAATAAGTTCTCTGCCCATAACTCTTTCAATAGTCGGAATGACTTCGATTATCGTATCTTCACAAGTGGCTAATGAAATGGTTAAACAAGGCGGGGGACATTTTGTCGGGTTATTGATGACAATGCTTATAGTAAGAGAAGTAGGCTCTATTATGTCGGGTTTTGCAATAATTTCGATGATAGGTTCATCAATGGCTTCTGAACTTGCGACAATGCGGGTTACAGAACAAATTGATGCGATAAAAGTTTTACAAGTAAACCCTGTTGAATATCTTTTTGTACCGAGGGTTTTATCAGGAATACTAATGATGCCAGTAATTGTTATACTGGCTTCGGTTGTCGGAGTTCTCGCAGGAGCTGTTGCGACAGCTATGACAACCGATTTAAGCTTTAGAGCATATTTTGACTCGGCATGGCTCGGGGTTTATATGAAAGACCTTAGCGTAAGCCTTCTAAAAGCCGTAACTTTCGGCGGAACAATCTCTCTTATTAGCTGTACCTGCGGTTATTACGCATCAGGCGGAGCCAAGGGAGTCGGACTTGCTACCACAAAAGCCGTTGTTTGGTCTTTTGTTGCAATTGTTATATGGGATATGATTTTCTCAATTATATTTTTCTTTTAATAAATTAGATAAGGATAATTTAAAATGAGCATTGAAGTTAAAAATCTTGTAAAAATATTTGACGAAAAAAGGGTAATTGACGATATATCGTTTACGGTACACGATAGTGAAACGCTTGCAATAGTGGGGTTCAGCGGGTCGGGCAAAAGCACGATTTTAAAACTTATTTGCGGACTTTTGCAACCAGACAGCGGAGAAATTATAACCTCCGAAGGTGACACTGCAATGGTTTTTCAATACTCAGCATTGTTTGATTCCTTAAATGTAGCTGATAATATTTCTTTTGCACTTAGAGAAAGAAAAGATTTAAGAAAAAAATTCAAAGAAAACGACTTAAAAGAAATTGTAGCGCAAAAGCTTGAGCTTGTAGGGTTGAAGGGGATAGAAAACAAGTTTCCGGCAGAACTTTCAGGCGGTATGCAAAAAAGAGTAAGCTTTGCCCGAGCAATTGTGACAGAACCCAATTCAATTCTTTATGATGAACCGACATCCGGACTTGATCCGATATCATCAACCTTGATTGAAGATTATATTGTAAGACTGAAAGAAGAAACAAAAGCCGCATCAATCGTCGTAACCCACCAGATGTCAACGATTACAAGGACAGCAGACAGAGTTATTATGCTGTATGACGGCAAAATTGTATTTGAAGGGACGCCGGAAGAATTGTTAAGGCAGGAAACGCCATATACAAAACAGTTTGTAACGGCATCTTTAGAGGGCCCTATGAAAATGATTGCGTAAAAAAGTTAATTATGTTATACTGGCGAACGTATTAGTTTAATGAGGATATGTGATGAGTAGATTGGAAGAAAAATTGTTTAATGAACACGTTATGACATTAGACACTTATATAATGTTTAAGATTAAAGAAAAACAAGCCAAATTAACACCTGAATTAACCGCAAAAAACAGAGCGCCGATTTCGCTTGCAATGGGTGCGCCGACAGCAGACCCGCCGGAATTTGTAATTAATAAACTTAAAGAATGCCTGAATGAAGACGGTATTCATACTTATTCCATACCGAAAGGTGAAGAATACTTTAGAAAAGCGGTTTCTGAAAGAATGAAAGCAAGATTTGGTGTTGATATGGATCCGAATAAAGAGATTTTCTCTCTTATCGGCTCAAAAGAAGGGCTTGCAAATATGATGCGCGCCTTAATCAACCCTAAACACGAAGAAAAAGAAAAAGATATCATAATGGTTCCGGATCCGGGGTATGCTTCATATTCTCAGTTTATCAAGTGTTCCGGCGGATACGCTTATCCTGTACCTTTAAAGGCTGATAATCATTATATGCCTGATATGGAAGAAGTTCTTTCCGAATTAAAAAAAGAAGGGTTAGACGAAAAGAAAGTTAAAGCGCTTATCGTAAACTATCCGAACAATCCGCTTGGAATGACCGCAACAAGAGAATACCTCCAAACAGTTATTGATTTTTGCAAAAAACACGAAATTTTATTAATTTCAGATGCTGCATATTCTGATTTGTATTACGGTTCCGAAGCGGAAAAACCTTTCAGTATATTTGAACTTAAAGGTGCAAAAGATATAGCAGTTGAATTTTTCTCATTCTCAAAACCTTATGCAATGACCGGCTGGAGATTAGGCTGGATTTGCGGAAATGCTGATATTGTTCAGAGATTCGGAAAAGTAAAATCCTCAATAGATAACGGGATCTATAAACCACTGCAGAAAGCCGCAGCAGCAGTTCTCAATTCTAAAGAAGGCGACGAATATATTGAAAAAATGAACAAAGGCTTCAAACATAAACAGGAAATTATGGTAAAAGGTTTAAAAGAACTTGGCTGGCCGATAGATGAAGCAACCGTTCCGCATACAACATTTTATCTGTGGCTTCCGATACCTGCAAGATACAAGTCTTCAGTTGATTTTTGCGAAGAACTCCTTGAAAAATCAGGCATAGTCGTTGTCCCCGGTAATGCTTTCGGAAAATACGGCGAAGGTTTCTTCAGAATTTCGTTCGTTTGCAGCGATGAAAAACTACAGGAAGTAATCGACAGAATGAAAGCTGACGGTTTTTCGTTTAATTAATTTTAAAACTTTTTGTTTTGCAATATATAATTACAAGGTGCGTAAAATAACGCACCTTAATATTTTTGTAAATTTTACAATCCGTAACAAACAGTTTAATTAAAGCAATTAATATTTTTACAAGCCTTAAAAAAAATATGCAAATAACTTTTACCCCGACAATTTTTCAAAAAAACAGGCAAAACAACTGCCCCAAAAATGCTGCGTATCCTAATTTATCCCCGCTTAAATATGATACGGTATCCTTTAGTGCCATGAAGAAGAACGAATTTGAAGGAATCGACTTTGCTGTTGTCGAAAAATTTAAAGCGCCGATTTGTAACTTTAATTCAAACAAGGATTTTCAAAAATGGGCAAGAGAAAAAGCACTGGGCATAGCAAATAAAAATTATGATGGACGAAGTGAAGAAATAAAAATTCAACGGAAACATATGCTTAAAGAATGGTCTGATTATGTACTTAATCAGAATGATGCTTACACAGCTTCTACAGCATTGTTAATACTAAATGCCATAACAAAAGACCTGAAACCTGATAACGATAAAATTCCGCCGGCTTTAAACAAAGGAGTTCTGGCAGATTGCATTAACGAAATAGATGAAAATACAAGAAAAGATTCAAAATATCAATTTGATTTAAACAAAATGTACAATAATAAACTGCGTGCATTTTATTTAGATGACAACAGATGCGCAGCCACCGGAGAGTACGAAACCAAATGGGTAATTATACCATCCAGAACACACGATCCTGAGAATTTTGATGCAAATGTTGACAAATTAAAAACCTTATCCTACAAAACCTGGTGTACAAAATCATTCAATGCCAGACCATATCTTTCAAAAGGAGATTTTCACGTATATCTTGAAAACGGAGAACCTAAAATCGGAGTAAGATTTCATAAAGATAAAATAAAAGAAATTCAAGGGGAAAGAAACAACGGAATGATTCCGATTAATTATTTAGATGAAATAGAAAATCACATAAAAAACAATAATCTTCCGCTTGAGAATTTAGCAAACAAGCAGCTGAATAAAGCCCATAAAATAAAACCCATAATCACAAAAATTAAAGCTGATTTAAACGAAGCAATCGGAAACAATGACACAAAAGCAATATTTAAATATTTCAAAATAAAAGTAACAGAAGATAAAGACGGATATTTGACAATATCTCATTATAAACAGCCCTCCAGAGATTACTCATTTTATGAACTTGGCATAAATGAAAAAAAATTATTTGAAAAAGTTCGGACAATTAGCGGACACGCCGACTTTGAAAATTCTCAGATAATTGATCTGGGTAATTTAGAAACAATCGGCGGATTTGCATCATTCAAAAATTCACAAATTAAAGATTTAGGCAACTTAAAATCTATAGGACTCTATGCAAACTTTAAAAATTCACAAGTAACCGATTTAAAAAATTTACGCTCAATCGGCGGAGATGCATTTTTCTATAATTCCAAAGTTGAAGATTTAGGCAAACTGGAATTTATCGGCGGAGATGCGTTTTTTGAAAATTCAAAAGTTAGGGATTTAGGAAAACTTAAGCATATAAGCGGAAATGCTATTATCTTTGATTCCCCGCTTAAAATAACAGATTTTGCAAAAATCAAAATCGGTGGCAGCATAAGCTCAACCCAAATATAATTTCAATATAAAAAGAGCCTTTAAAATAAGGCTCTTTTATCATCTATATATAAAATCGGCAAATTTATATTTCCCAAAATGTTCTATGAAAGTGCCATTAATGCTTTAATAGAACGGGCATTATCTCTAACTTCATCATCAGAATTATTTTCAACAGTGTCTTCAAGAATTCTGATAGCTTCAGTTTTGTCCTCAAGGGATAACAATTCGTTAATTGTGCACATTGCAACCCCTGTAGACATGTCATTAATACCTTTACCTTTGTTTGTAATGACAATTTTCAAAGATTCCGGTAAATTTTTCTGCACAAGCGCTTTTGCAGTCATTTCTCTTATTTCATCGACCGGTGAATTTGTTCCTATATCTTCCAATATAGCAACTGATTCTGGATTTTGATGCATAGCCAACCCATCAATAATATTTTTTACGTTTTTTACAATCTTCTTATCTACCATTACAAACCCCTCCTATGCTGCTCTCAAACCTGCTTGAATAGCCCAGGTTTCAGCATTATCCATAAATAACTGTTTTGCAACGGACAAATCTTCCATTTTCGCAATTTGATTTTTGGAGATTCCGGGGTCAAACATTGAATGAAGTGCATCCGTCATTCTTTCATTAGCTCTTGAAAGTGCTTGTTTTGCAGGTTCAAAAGTAATTTCAGTGTTGTTTAATTTGTTCCAGTAATTAACAACATTGTCTTTAATTTTGTTTGCAAAAGCAGCAACTGATTCAATACCTGCTTTAATCTTGTTACCGATTCCGGCAATTGAACCAACTAAAGCACTTGCTTTAAGTTTTCCGGTAAAACTTACATTTTGATTTTCGTCTTTGTTCTGATTTTCGCTTACAAAAACATCTGCAGTCAGAACATTACCTTTGAATGATGTCTGTGCGAACGGATTCGATGATCTCGCTACTGATTTTTCATGTTTCGTAGGATTAAAAATACGTTCGCGGATGCTTGAGATAGATAATAAATCTGCCATATGTAGTAATCCTTTCTTTTAGTAAACTTTTCTACACTATTAGGATACCATAGCATTTTATAATGTTATCAACCTTTTGGTGTATTATTGAAGCTTGAATTTATACAAAAGTTGTAAAAATATTCATATATTCCATGATTTGTTTGTGGTAATATACAGTTATGGGATATTTAGAGAAACTTGTTGACCTGATAGGAGTACTACGTTCGGAGAATGGATGTCCTTGGGACAGAGAGCAAACTCATTCTACTTTAAGACCTAATATGGTTGAAGAAGCTTATGAGGCAATTGATGCAATAAACGACAATGACATGAAACATTTGAAAGAAGAACTTGGCGATGTTTTATTGCAAGTTATCCTGCATTCTCAAATCGCAAAAGAAGAAGGAGCTTTCGACATTGAAGATGTTGCAAAAGGGCTTCATGACAAAATAATCCACCGACACCCGCATGTTTTCGGGAATGTCAAAGTAAATTCACCGGAAGAAGCACTTTTAAGCTGGGACAAGATTAAAAAAGAAGAGAAATCTCACAGAAAATCAGCAATGGACGGGGTTTCTAAAGCACAATCTGCGCTAATGAGCGCACAAAAAATAAGCAAAAAAGCCGTCAAATGCGGATTTGAATGGCCAGATGAAGATTCCCTTTACGATTGCATCCAAAGCGAATTTAAGGAGTTTAAAGAAGCGTCAGAGGCAAACGACAAAACAAATATGGAAGAAGAGATGGGCGATATTTTGTTTGCCGTCGTAAACCTTGCCAGATGGAACAAAATTGACGCAGAGCAAGCCTTAATCAAGGCAAACCAAAAATTTATGACACGTTTCCGAAAGATGGAAGAGTTAGCAGCTAAACCATTGGAAGAATACACGCTTGAAGAATACGACACACTTTGGAAATCCGCAAAACAAGCATTACAAAAGCAAAACACCAATTGTTAATTATTGTAAACACAATTCACACTAAAAAAGCAATAAATTCCCCAAAAAATTTTTTATATAAATATACGGAAAGAGGTTTTGAATTATGAAAGAACAAGAATTAAACACATTGATGTCAGTAGTTTCAGATCCAATCAAAAATGTATATAAAATTGAATCAAGAAAAGATTTAGAAGAAATTCAAAGAATTATTCGAATATTTAATATTGCAGACGAACAGCACAACAAACACACAATGCTGTCAATCAAAAATCTTGCAACATTCAAGCTCGTATTGAGCAACAACTAATAATTCAAAAACAAACCTTTCTGCATAAAAAAGCACCGTAAATAAAAACGGTGCTTTTTATTTAATTTTAAGACTTCGACCTGACTTACGTACCTTTTATTATAAGATTATTTTCTTGAATATATATTTTCTATCATTTTTTGAGCTGAAACTCCACCTTTTTCTGCCTTAAAACAACCTACCTCTCCTAATAATTTCAGTGGTTTAAAATTATTAGACATTATTTGAAAAGCAAACAAATCATATCCCCATTTATTAGGCCCTTTTTTACCGTTTATATCTATTGCATATAAGGGCATGCCCTTATTATATGGTATCAGAATAATCCCATTTTTAAATACGTATACATCTCTATCATTAAGTATTGCATTTTTTCTAAAACCTCCACATCCTGCAGATTTTACATAAGCTTCATCATCTGTCATATCAGGATCATTTGCTTGTTGAACTGTATCATACCCCTCATATTCAGGTATACAGCCTTTTTGATAGGCATTTCCTTCGCACTTTGAGATAACTTCAACATTAGATAATATATTATCCAGCAATACTTTACATTCAGTCCTATTACCAGTGTAATTTGATGGCAAAGGACTGCCATCAGCTAATGTTTGTTTTTTACAAACACCTTTTTCATCATATTCTACACAAATTACCGGTCCGTAAGGATTTACATCCCAATAATAACACTCAGCTTTTCCGCCTAAATCAACTTCTGATTTTAATAAAAGCTGAGAAAACATTGAATAGGCGACTTTAAACTGTTCCTGCAAAACTTTCTTTTGATAATAACCGATTATTGACGGGAAAGTCAGTGCTGCGACAATTCCAATAATCCCTAAAGTTATTAAGACTTCTGCTAATGTAAAACCTGCTTCTTTCCCTCTTAAGGAGCTATTCTTGGGTGCCCCCCCCCCCCTGTAATTCAATCATATCAAGCATTTCCAGCTCCTTATCTTTTCTCTATGCTACTATTTTATTATATCAATCCTTTTTATTTTTGACAAGCCTTTAAATTTAATGCGCCTGTTCAGCGCGGCAAATTATTTTTTGCATCGAAACTATCATTCGGTGCGTCGGAACGACGCACTAAATTTATTATATAAATTTTATTTGAAG
>CASFTJ010000030.1 GCA_949297715.1 uncultured bacterium
TAAATTCAACCCGAGTTTATTTCCTGATTTAAGAACATTAAACACAGTATCAAGACTATGAGCAGAACTTGTTAAACCTGCATTTTGCAATAAAAGAACTGCATTTTTTGCAAGAACAGGACTTAAATCACGAGCGTAACCCAAGAATTTGCCATACATTCCGACAAATTTACCTATGATTATTGTTGCTGTGCCAAGAGTTGTAAGAAGAATTCCTAAGCCGATTGTGCCTATAATTGCACCAAACAAGCCTTTTTGAAGTAATGGATTGTTATTTATTTTAGTTAGTAATTCATTAATTTTTTGTATAGGTTCGTGCAGATGTGGAAATACAAGCTCTTTCATATTAATTTTTAAGAGTTTGAACTGCTCGTTTGTTGTTTCCATCATGTGTTCAAAGTCGGAATCAACAACACCCTCTGCACTTAATGCAGATGCTTTTATCCTTTTGTATTCATCAAGATTCTGCATCATTGGTTTTATAAAGTTTAAGACCTGTTTATCCTGAAAGACTTCGGAAACCTTGAACACATCTCCGCCTGATAGTTCATTCATCATCTCGATTACTTCTAAAATTGGATCACGACCTTGAGCGGCCGCATCTAAAAGAACCTGTTTGAGATTAACGCCGAAGACTTCCTCAAAATTCTTTACAGCAAGAGGAGAAGTAACTTTTTGAATAAAGTTTTCTAAGTTGTTTGCTGCCTCAGATGCTTCGCCGGCACCTTTCATTGCAACTTGCAAAGCAGCACCTAAAGATGCAACGGCAGGAGTTCCTTTCATTCCAAGCATAGCAGCACCTGCTGTTAAACTTGGAAATGCCGCAGCCATATCCTTTAATTCAAAACGACCCTCTTTGCCGGACATCGCAAGAATATCCATTGACTTACCAAGGTCTGAAATAGGAACTTTGAGGTTATCAGTAACTGAAAAAGCTGTTCTTGCAATGTCCTCAATTACAGCCTGTTCACCTGTTGCTGTTCTGCCTATAACATTCATATAATCAAGGGCTTTTGTGGGATCAATACCTGATGCAACAAGTACATTCAAACCTTCTGCAATTTCAGGCCGCATTTGGTTTGTATAACGAGATATTGATGCAAGACGTTTATCCATATCCTCAAGCTGTTTTGCGGATAATTGTCCGACATTGCCGAGCTCCCTTAAGCGGTGTTCCATTTGGAATGCTTCAGGAATAGCCTCTGTGATTCCAAGTTTATATGCAAGTCCGCCTCCTGCAAGAGTCAATGCACCTCCGACTTTTGTCATATTCTGACCGAGTTTGTCTAACATATCTGAGGTGTTTTTGATTTCTCGCTGAAGTTTATCAAACTCATCGTTGGATTTGTTGACTGCATCACGAATAACCTTTGACATTTTATCAAAGGCAACGAGCGTTAATGATACTTTCAGCATTGTGTCAAGCATTCGTTCAGGCTTTCATTGTGGTTATTTGTGTATTTAATGGCTTGATTGCACCAATAAGCAAGTGCAGGGATTGGCATTTCGCAAATTTCAGAATACTGCCATCCTGTTATTTTGCATAAATGGATTATGCTTTGGCTGTCGGGGAGGTAAGTGCAGATGTCAGCGGAGTCACTATCTCCGTTTTTTCTTCCGGTTTCTCCGGCAGTTCTTTCGCTTTCCCCACTGATAACTTCCCCGAAATTTCACCTTGAAGAGATAAAACATCTTCTAAGTCCATTTCAAGGATATCCTCATAGACGAGTTTTTGTCCGTCAATTTCAACGAGTTCGGCTATAAGTGCGTAGGGGATTTCATCTGAAGTCTTTGCTTTAATTTGAGCCTGCAATAAATCCTTGCCTTTGCCCTTTTCAATGATTGCAATTTTTCCGGATGGTAATGTTAATTCTTTTGGCATAGTGTTTTCCTTTCTATAAAGTTGACAGAAAAAAGATTATGTATAAAATGTTTAATATGAGTACAATTAAAAAATTGACATTAAAAGAAATTATATGTGATGAGACTGGAATGAGTTTATTGCAGCACCCATTTTCAATTCATACAATTGCAAACTATGGTTCTAAAAAACATGGTTTAAATGCAGTATGTTTGGTTGCCGAAGCATTATCTCAAACTACATATGCAAATCCACCTCGTAGAATGAGATTATTTGAGTAGTAAAATTATTAAAGATTCATTTATTCCTAACCCCGTTCAAAAAGTGTTCAAAAACGTCTGTATTAAATTTTTCAGTCGGGGGTGGTATAAATTATCGTCTGAGTACATTTAAATGGCTTAAAATCGATTTTAGAAATTTTGTGTCATCTTTAATGTTTCATATCTTCTCCTTGTTTCAATTTCTACAGGTGAATACGGGACATAGCAGGCGATTAGAGCCAGTGCCAATGCCCAGAACCTGTCAGCGTGTCCGTTGACTTCGGCAGTATCCGCATCAAAACGGATATTTCCTGCTTTTGTGGCAACTCGTCTTATTGAGTGTAAATCCTCACGAATATCGTGGTCAGGCGGAATAAAGACTGATTTATTTTCAAAATTGGTTCTTAAGTTAAACGCCATCTCCTCTTTTGATTTATTCGTGAACATTACAGCTTCAACTCTGTATTTTCCGAAATCTCTCTGAGCTGTTTCTGCTAATTGCATTCCAAGACCTGTTGAATCTATACAGCATCTGCGAAGTTTCGGGTGTTTCAGAATTTCTGAAATAATTTCGTACTGGATATGAAACGGCGTTTTTTCTAAGACTTTAACTTTTCTTGTGTATTTTGAATTTTCAAATCTTTCCAAACACCAGATAACGGTTAAATCTTTTCTTCTCCCTATATCTATCCCGACATACAAATCGCCTTTTATCTCATCAAGGGATTTTAAAACATCCGGCATCTCACAGGCTGAAATTAATTCGTAAGGAAGAAATGCACATGCTTCGTCAATCGCAACACAGCAATATTCCTGTAACCAAGTGTATTCATCAAAACAGTTTTTTCGTTCTTCATTTAACCATTCTTCACGTTCTGCTTGCGTTGTCGGTCTGCCGTAGATTTTATCAATCAAGCCTTCATCTACTGCAAGCTGAATCGGGGTTTTGTGGTGCGACCAGTTTAATTTGCCTTTTTCAACCTGATCTAAAAATTTGTAGTACAAACAGCTTTGACCGTTGTGGGTAGAGAGAATCCTTAGCGGATATCCCCAAGTGATACAAGGTCGTGCTGCTTTCCAAAGTTCAGCAGGGTTGTTGTGGAATGCAAATTCATCAAGTACAACTTTTCCGCCTTTACTCCTGAATCCTTTAGGATTTGAAGATAATGCGTGAATTTTTGTGCCGTTTGAAAAAGCAATAACGTATGCTTTGACATCTTTTTCTTTATCCAAGACCTGTTCGCCAAGGTCTTTTGCGGCAACATTAAATAAATTCGCCCATATTTTGCAATAATCAATGTACTCACGAGCGGCGGACTCATCGGCGGATGAAAACCAAACAGCAGGAACTGTGCGTTTGACGCAATCTCTTACGTCTTCATAGCTTTGAACGTAGGTCGCACCTACCCTTCGGGACTTCTCCCATATTTTTACTTTTGAGTTATCGTTCAGCCATCTTAATTGATATGGCAGAAAAAACGGGGTTTTATTCTTGGTCGGCATCTAGTTGTTTTATTCCGAGAATTTCTTCTTCAATTTGAGAAATAAGTTCAGGGGTTAAGCCTTTGGGGCTTTCTTTCTCTTTTTTCTTTATAGTGTCCTCATACTTTTTGGAGGTTGTGAATAATGGGATAAATCTGCACAAAGCATTCATTCTTGCAGGATCTACTTTTTCTCCGGCATCCATTTCTTCTGAAATTTCATGCATAATTTTTCTGGCAAATTCGTATAATTCTTCATGAAATGACATTTTGGATTTTAAAAATGCCGCACGCTTTTTATCCCATTCATACTGGGCTCTCCAAGTATTTACTGTTTTTCGGTTTAGATTAAGTTGGCGTGCTATAACAGCGGCAGGTAAATACTCATATATAAAAAGCCGTTCTGCTTCGGATAATAAACTTTGTTTTTTACTGTTCAAATTCAGACTCCAATTTTTTTATTTTTTCGTTGAGAGTTTGCATTTCTTCCGTTATTTCTTTGAGTCTTTTTACAGAAACAAATACTTTATCCATATCAAGATTTTTAATATCCTCGTATGGATTTAAAAGAGCACGAATTAATATAACAAGTCCTGAAGCTTCCGTATCTAAAGTACGGAAGTTTTTTTTGCTTTCGGCAAGCATTCCTTTTAATTGCAATCTTTCAGGATTCATCTAATGAACCTCCTTTTTTAAAATCGGACACCAGAGGTTGTTGTCGATTTTACTTTCGATTCTTGAAAGAAGTGCTGCGTGGTATTGATTTGTTTCCAACAGGTCTTTTAAGATTTCAAAGTTGTCCTGAATAATTGTTTCAAATGCTTTTACCTGTGATTGGTGGTAAATATACCAGATGGCAAACACCAGTGCAGGAAAACCAATGTTTTCTATTAACGGGGAAATTTGAGTAATAAAATCCATAATACTCCTCTATTTATTAACAGGATGAAACGAAAGAAAAGGACTGGTGTCCTTTTTTAATTCATATATATTGCAGTCTAAACTTTATCCATCAACGATTTCAAGGCAATAATTGCATTGAACTTTTTATTGAACTTGTGCATGTAAAAATCGCTGTCTAAATACCTTTGAAACCGTTGAGCCACACCGTTTATACTCCGAATATACAGATTTTTAAAAGGACACCTTTCGAGGTGCAAAAATATTTAATATTAGATTTACAAAGAAGGTAAAAAATGAAATTTTTTGAAGTATTTAAAGCCGGAACTTACCCGCAGGGAAAGTTTACAAAAAAAGAAATAACACAGATTGCTAAAAATTATGACCCGCAATTCTGTGAAGCCCCTATTACAATCGACCATCAGCAATCAGGCCCTGCTTACGGTTGGGTTGATACCGTAAAAGCTGACGGCGATAGGCTCAAAGTGAGTTTTAAAGAAGTGCCGGTAGAATTTGAAAAAGACGTCAATGACGGCAAATACAAAAAAGTTTCTGTTGAATTATACAGAAATCTTGAGGGTAAAGGTGCATACCTTAAAGCCGTTTCATTCCTTGGTGCTGCAATTCCTCAGGTTAAAGGTTTAGAACCTATCAAATTTATGGAATCAGAAGCTGATACTTTTGAATTCAATGCTGAAGATGAGCCGGAACAATTTTCGGAACAAGAAATTGAAGATTTGAAAAATCAGGTTGCAGACCTTGAAAAGCAGCTTGCAACATTCAAGGAATCAAACAAAAAACTTGAAACAATCAAATCTTTAAAAGAAAAAATTTCTGCCTTATCCGATGAAGTCGCAACTTTTAAAGAAAAAGCTCAGGGTAAGGAAGAAATTGAAAAAGAATTGAATGACATTAAAACTTCTTTGAAGAAAAAAGAATTTGAAGAATTCATCGACAAACAAATTGAAAATGGAACGTTAGTCCCTGCAAACAAAAATATTGTCTTGTCCGTTCTTCAGGAGTTAGATAATGTCAAAAAATTCGGTGAGGACTCAACAGTCGTTCTCGACTTCAAATCTTTTATTGAGTCTTTACCGAATCAAATAAAATACGGTGAGTTTGCCACTAAAGAAAAGCAAACAGACCAAACAAATGAAGATGTGGAAAAATTTGCAAACGCAGATGAGGAAAGCCTTGAGGTGTTCAAAGAGGCTAAGGCTCTTGCAACAAAAGAAAACATCTCATTTAAAGATGCACTGCTCAAATTAAATAAGTAATACCCCGAAACATTGATATAAAAGGAGTTTAAATGGGAAGACTTGAAGAATTACGCATAAATGCGTATCTCTCAGAGGTCGCTCGTGGTTACAGTAATAATGCCTTTGTGGCTCAGCATCTGTTCCCTGAAATTACTTCTGAGAAAGAAAAAATTGACATTTTTGAATTCAACAAGGAAGCGTTCAATCTTTACGATACAGAACGTGCAATAAGGGCGAATTCAAATGTTATCTCGCCGCAAGGTTTCAAAAAACATACAACTACCCTCGCTGAACACGATTTGTCATACCCGATTGACTATCGTGAAGAACAGGAAGCAGAAAAAGTTAAATTACAGCTTCACGCAACAAATGTTGTAACGGAAGGTCTGAAACTGAAACTTGAAAAACAGTGTGCGGATTTGGCTCAAGACCAGTCAAAATATCCTACCGGCAACAAAATTTTATTGTCCGGCACATCTTGTTTTACCGATGAGAATTCTGATCCGCAGGGTGTAATCGATGATGCAAAAGATGCGGTTTCCTCTAAAATTGCTCAAGACCCGAACACTATGATTATAGGGCAAGCAGCTTGGAAAACCCTCAAAAAACACCCTCAGCTTAAAGGTTTGATTTCCGACAATCTCAATAAATTAGTAACAATTAATTTATTAAAAGAAATTTTCGAGATTGAAAATATTTTCATCGGAAAATCAATCTTTGCCGACAAAGACGGAAATTTTGTCAGAATTTGGCAGGACAATATTGTCCTTGCTTACGTTCCAAACCTTGGTAGTTCAAGAACGGAATACGATCCGTCTTACGGTTACACTGTCCGCAAAAAAGATGCCCTGCAAGTTGATGAATACCAAAAAGAAGGCAACAAAGTTAAGTATATCAGGGCTACCGACATTTATACACCGTTTTTAGTCGGTGCGGAAGCCGGATACTTAATTTCAGGGGTAAATGACCCGAATTACGACCCTAAAAAAGATAATGGAGGTACGAATGACACTACTGAAGTACAAAGTTAAGCATACCTCAATCATGCACAATAAAACTGTGTATAAAGAAGGTTCAACCATTGAACTTGATGACACTCAAGCAAAACGGCTTGAAGATTTTGTGGAACGTCTACCGAATCAGTCAGCCCCTGCAAAATCTAAAGCACAAACTCAGACTTCAAAAACCGCATCAACAGGTAACAAGAAGTCTGAAAATAAAACCTCTGCTAAAAATCAGACAAAAGCAGAAACAAAAAACGAAACTGAATCTCAAACCGTAACTGCGGAAGAAGAATCAAAAGCAGATGAAAAAGGAGGTTCTGATGACAACAAATAAAACTTACAAACCTCTTTTAATTGATTCAACTCTTGCTGCTGCGGATTTGGAACAGCACAGATTTATCGGATTTGACGGCAATTATTGTGCCGCAGGTGCTAAAGCTCTTGGTGTTTCAGATGTTTCAACAGCTAAAGGTGAATATGCACCTGTTGCGGTTTTAGGAATTCTGCTTGTTGAAGCAGCAGGCACAATCGCAGTTGGAGATGCCGTTGCATCTGATGCAGAAGGAAAAGCAGTTAAGGTTGCCGATTCAGCTATAGCAAACGGCTATGCTCTTGATGCCGGAACCGCAGGTCAGGAAATAAGAATTTTGAAAGGTTAAAAATGGATTATTGCACGATCGAAGATATCGAAACACAAACCTCTACCCCTACTCTTATCCAGCTCACTTCTGATGATGGGCAAGAAGCTGTCGATCGTGTCGTTGCCCAAGAGGCTATCCTTTATTCTTCTACGCTCATCGATGGGTATCTTCGTGGCAGATACACTCTACCCTTAGATGCCCATTTTCCTTTACTCAGAATTCTTGCCATTGATTTAAGCATCCACCGTCTGTATTCAAGACGCATGAGAGATGAAATGCCGGAAGTTATTGAAAACAATTACAAAAACGCAATCTCAACTCTCAAAGATATCCAAAAAGGTGTTATATCCCTGCAAAGCGAAAACGATTCCCTTGAAACAGCAGGATTTAATGTTGAAGAATACAAAACAAATAAGTCAATAATTGACAGGCTTTTTAGCAAGGAAAGAATGCTTGAATATTAGAGAGATTGAAAACGCTATTATTGAAAAATTAAAAACATCATTCCCTGAAGTTTTAGTTCAAGGTTTCCCGGATAAACCTGCCGAATTTATCTTACTCCATCCAATTGGAGCTTTGTTGGTTCATTATCAGGGAAGCAATTACACATCAACCAATGCTCTTGGATTTATCTCTCAAGATAACAAAAAAGAATTCTCAATCACTGTCGTAACAAGAAACCTACGTTTCAACGCAGGAGCTTATGAATATATTGATAAAGTGAAAGCCGTTTTAACTGGTTTTGAACCTGACGGATGTTCTAAATTATCAGCCTCAAAAGATTTTTTCATTTCTGAAAATGGTGGAATTTGGCAGTACGGTATTAATTTTGTGCTCACCACCCCTAACATACAAGACTTAGATATTTAATTTACCCCAAGGAGTTTATATGCCTGCAAGTTTTTTACATGGTGTTGAAACCATTGAAGTAACAACAGGTGCAAGAACAATTTCAACAGTAAAAACCGCTGTCGTTGGAATTGTCGGAACTGCACCGATTGAAGATGTACAAGAAGAATATAAAACAATAAATGCCCCGACTTTAATATTAAATGAAGTCGAAGCTGTTAAATATTTTGGTAACCATAAAGCTGGATACACAATACCTCAAGCCTTAAAAGCAATATTTGACCAAGGTGCAGGAATTGCGATTGTTATAAACGTTTATGACCCAGATAAACACGAATCTGTTGAAGATGTTGCCGTTAGTGATATAAACGGTGGTATTGATGCAGAGACCGGTAAACGAACCGGTATGAAAGCCTTTGAAGATTGTTATTCTTTGTTTGGCTATTATCCTAAGACAATCATTGCTCCTGTTTATTGCGAAGACGCAGCAGTTATGACTGAAATGAACACTCTTTGCAATAAAATTCGAGCAATGGGTATTGTTGATGCACCTGTTGGAGCAACTGTTCAAGATGTAATTAGTGGTCGTGGTCCAGAAGACACGATTAATTTTAATACATCTTCAGAACGTTTGATTTTGTGTTATCCGCATTTAAAAGTGTATGATTCAGAATCCGATTCAATAAAACTGCAACCTTATTCTCAAAGATTAGCAGGAGTTATTGCTGCGAAAGATGTTGAGAAAGGTTATCACTGGTCACCTTCTAATACAGAAATACAAGGAATTGTTGGAGTCGAAAGACAACTAACATCTATGATTAATGACCCAACTTCCGAAGTAAACGCATTAAATGAATGTGGTGTTGTAACGGTATTTAATTCTTACGGTTCAGGTTTTAGAACTTGGGGAAACCGTTCAGCTGCTTATCCAACATCTACAAATCCTACAAACTTTATTTGCGTGAGAAGAACTGCTGATATTCTTCATGAATCAGTTGAATATTCAATGCTTCAGTTTATGGATTATCCAATTGATAACGGTTTAATTGATTCTATCTGTGAAACTGTTAATCAATTTATTCGAACACTTATCGGAAGAGGTGCATTGATTGATGGAAAATGTTCTTTTAATGCAGATAAAAACCCTGCAACAGAAATTGCAAACGGGCATTTAACTTTCGATATTGAGTTTATGCCTCCAACTCCTGCTGAGAGAATTACGTTTGAGTCATTTATTGACATTGAACTATTGAAATCACTTGGAGCATCTTAATGTACGCAATTGTTAATAAACGAGGAGCCTTAGAGGTTCATACGGATGAGGCAGATATTTGTTTTAACTGCAAAAACGTCTTCAAATGTCCGCTGATACAAGCAATCAGCAAGGAATACGTTATTATGCACTATTCAGACGTGGAGATTAGGGACTGCGGTCTATTTAAAAAATCTTAGGGAGTTTATATGTCAAAAATAGAAATTAATAAATTAACTAACGCCAATGTTTATATGAATGGTGTTAACTTATTAGGAAGAGCAGAAGAAGTTCAACTGCCACAGATAAAACATAAGATGGCTGAGCATAAAGCTCTCGGTATGGTTGGCTCAGCTGAGTTTTTCGCAGGTATTGATAAAATGGAGTGCAAAATAAAATGGAATGCACTTTATCCTGCTGTTATGGCAGTATGTTCAAATCCTTTCTTAGCTACGATGATTCAAGTTCGTGCAAACTTAGAAACATACAACGGTACAGGAAGAATTAAGGAAGTTCCTGCTACTGCATTTTTAATAGGTACTTTTAAAGAATTTCCGCTTGGAAATATAAAACCTCAAGAAAATGCAGAATATGAAACAACAATGTCAGTTACTTATGCAAAATTAGTAGTTGACGGTGTAGAAATTTTTGAAATAGATGTTCTTGAAAATATCTATAAAGTTGGAATGGTTGATATGCTCTCAACATTCAAAAAGAATACGGGGGCTTAATGACCGAAGAAACTATACTTAAAAAAGCCAATTCTAAAAAAGGATTGACTGAAGAAATTGCAACACGCAAGCGAGCTTTGAATTTTTATTCGCTCGCTAATATTCTTCCTGATCCTGACATTGTTTTACGCAAACAAGGCAAAGATATTAGAATTTACAAAGAACTTCTTTGTGACCCTCACGTTTTTGCGTGTGTTCAATCACGAAAAGCAGGTGTTTTAGCTCTTGATTGGTGCATAAATAGAGGCTTAGATAAAGACAAGAATGCTGAAGCAATTGAAAAATTACTAAGAAAACTAAATATTCACAAACTAATTTCTGATATTTTAGATGCTACATCATTTGGTTATCAGCCACTTGAAATTATATGGAAGAAAAGTTCTTCCGGTCACGTTCTGCCTGCAAAGATTATTGCAAAACCTCCTGAATGGTTCTGTTTTGATGACGATAATAATCTTAAATTCAGAACTAAAGATAATTATTATGGAGAAATAGTCCCGGATAAAAAGTTTTTGCTTGCTCAAAATAATCCTAGTTACAACAATCCATATGGTGAAAGAACTCTTTCACGTGTTTTTTGGTCTGTAACATTTAAAAAGGGTGGACTTAAGTTTTGGGTTGTATTTACAGAAAAATACGGAATGCCTCACTTAATAGGAAAACACCCAAGGGGTGCAAGTAAGGATGAAACGAACACTCTAGCAGATATGTTAGAAGATATGGT
The DNA here is from genome assembly GCA_949297715.1 of uncultured bacterium. Taxonomy (GTDB): domain Bacteria; phylum Cyanobacteriota; class Vampirovibrionia; order Gastranaerophilales; family Gastranaerophilaceae; genus Scatenecus. Next base: position 10,963 of record CASFTJ010000030.1, read on the forward strand.
TCAGGATGCAATTGCAGTAATTCCTGATGATTCTTCAGTAGAAATCCAAGAGGCTAATAAATCTTCTTCAGCTGAAATTTATGAAAAGCTCATTGATAAAATGAATGCTGAAATTTCGAAAGCTATATTAGGTCAAACTCTAACTACTGAAATAGGCTCAACAGGTAGTTATGCTGCATCAAATACACACTTTGCAATAAGACAAGATATTGTTGATGCAGACAGAAAACTTGTTGAAAGTGTAATCAATCAACTGATTCAATGGATTTATGAAATAAATTTTTCAAATCAAGATGTTCCGGTGTTTGAGATGTATGAACCGGAAGATGTTGATTTAACTTTAGCTCAAAGAGATAAAATACTTTCTGAAACAGGAGTTAAATTTACAAAAGAATATTTCATAAAAGCATACGGTCTTGAAGAAGAGGATTTTGATATCCGAGAAGATATTATACCTGCAATGTCATCTCAATTTAAGGAATTTAAAGACCAAGATGAAAATATATTTACCCCTCCCGGACAAGAGCAAATTGAAGATTTATATAAGTTTATTTCAGACAATAAATTATCTGAACAAGCTCAAAAAATGATTTCTCCTTTAATTGCATTAATTGATGATTGTGAGGATTTTAACGAAGTTTATGAACTATTAACTGATAAGAACCTTCACTCTAAACAATTTGAGCAAACTCTTCAAAAGGCTTTGTTCTTGTGTGAACTGCAAGGAAGGAGTGATGGTCTTGAATAAACAATTAACTTTTCTTGATTTATTCTCAGGCATTGGTGGTTTTAAAATTGCACTTGAAAGAGCCGGTTTTAAGAGTATAGGTTTTTGCGATAACGATGAGTATGCTAATAAACTATATCGAGCATATTTCAAAAATGATAAGGAATTATTTTACGATGACATCAGAAAAATCAACACATCAGAACTCCCCGATTTCGATATCTTATGTGCAGGATTTCCTTGTCAATCTTTTTCAATTGCTGGAAAAAGACGAGGATTTGAAGACACAAGAGGTACAATGTTTTTTGAAGTCGCACGGATTCTTAAAGACAAACGACCCAAATATTTTATTCTCGAAAACGTTAAAGGCTTACTTAATCACGACGGAGGCAAAACTTTCCAAACAATACTTAAAGTTCTCTCCGACATTGGGTATAGCGTACAATGGCAACTACTTAATTCTAAGTTCTTCGGAGTACCTCAAAACAGGGAAAGAGTGTACATTGTTGGATGTTATGGAAAAGAATGTACCGGAAAAATATTTCCTCTCTCCGGAAGCAATTCAGAAAATTATAGCGAAGTCAGAATAAAACAAATCCCACCGACAATAGGTA
>CASFTJ010000031.1 GCA_949297715.1 uncultured bacterium
TTCATATCTTGTACATGCACCTCTGTCATCATACTCTGCACAAACAACAGCACCATAAGGATTTACGTCCCAATAATAACACTCAGCTTTTCCGCCTAAATCAACCTCTGATTTTAGCAATAATTGAGAAAACATTGAATAGGCGACTTTAAACTGTTCTTTTAAAACTTTCTTTTGATAATAACCAATTATTGACGGGAAAGTCAGTGCTGCAACTAATCCAATAATTCCAATCGTTATTAATACTTCCGCTAATGTAAATGCTTTTATTTTATACATACTCTCCCTTTCATAATATTAAATTAATAAATTTATTATAAATGTATTAATTTAACTTTGTCAATATATATAAACGAATTTGTTGAAATTAATCTGCTATATGCAATCATGAACTTATGAGGATTATTACTGAAGTCAAAGAAATACTTTATCAAAAAGGTTTGAGTCTAAAATATGTAGCAGAAGAATTATCCAAAAGATTAAACAAACCTTATTCACTCGCTAATCTGTCTAACAAACTTCGAAACGAAACAATTACATACCGTGAAATGAAAATTATTGCAGAAATTATTCATTGTAAACTTGAACTTTTAAACTAAAAAAATCGCCCTATAATCAGAGCGATTTTTTCATTTTTGATTAAATTAAATAAATTACTCAGCGTCTTTGCTGATATCTTTTACGCTTAGAGCAATTCTGTGTTCTTGCGGAGTGAATTTTTTAATCAACACTTCTACACTGTCGCCAACCTTGTATCTGTTGAACGGGTTTACATTTTCTTCTGCCATTTCTGACACAGGAAGAAGAGCTTCAACTCCGGGGAAAATGTTTATAAATGCGCCGAATCCGGTTACTTTATTAACTGTTCCTGTGATTACCTGACCTTCTTCAAACTGGCCTTCTATCTGCTGCCACGGATCTTCGCCCATTCTCTTTAATGAAAGCGAAATTCTCTTTAATTCATTATCAATTTTGATAATCTTAACTTCTATAGTTTCGCCTAATGAAATTACATCTGAAGGATGTTTAATTCTTGACCAGGAAATTTCTGAAATCGGAAGAAGTCCGTCTATTCCGTTGATGTCTACAAAAGCTCCAAAATCAGCAATCCTTACAACTTCACCTTTTACAATCTGATCTTCTTCAAGCGTTGATAAAATGTTATCTACAACTTGATCTCTTTGTTCTGCTACAGCTTGTCTTTGTGAAAGTATAAGTTTGTTTTTCTTTGGATCAGCCTCTAAAACCTTAACTTCAATTTTTGTATCAATCAAACCGTCAAAAGGAGTACCGGTTCTCAATTGTGAAGACGGAATAAATCCTTTTAAATCCGCTACATCTACTAAAACTCCGCCTTTTACTATTGATACAACTTTAGCTAAAATTGTATCACCTTGGATTTTAGCGTCGTTTAACTGTGCCCAAGCCTGCGCAAATGCTAAGCGTTTCAATGATAATAACATTCCTTCATCATCATTTTCTTCTTTTAAAATATAAAATTCCTTAACATCTCCTACTGCAACTGTTTCTGCACCTTCTGCCGACGGAATTTCTTTTTGTGGAAGAAATGCTTCTGTTTTAGCACCTTTTACGCTAACAAGGTATCCTTCCTGTTCTTTTTTGATTACTGTGCCTTCTACAATGTCGGCCACTGCATTACCTGAAGAAAATGATTCCTCTAATAATTTTTCAAATTCATCTGTGTTTGGTTTTTCTAATGTTGTTGTCATTTTTTATTTTTCCTTTCGTTTTTTAAATTATTTTTTAAATATTAGAAACTGTTTAAGCGTTTTATTACTTCATCTATTATGTTCTGAGGAGTCGAAGCCCCTGCGGTTACCGAAATATCGTCATTTTCATTAATCAAATCCTTAAATTCATCCAATTCTTCAGCTCTTTCAATGTGAATTGTTTTGGTTATATTTTTCAAAATTTCAGCCAAATGCGTCGTGTTCGCACTTTTTTTAGAACCCACAACTACCATTAGTCCGCTTGTTTTTGCAAGTTCCTTCGCCTCATTCTGCCTCATTGAAGTGCTCGGACATATCGTATTTGCTATATGAATTTCTTTTGCAATTGTTGTTAAATAATCAATTATTGAATTTAATGTCGAAATCATTTGTGTTGTCTGGACTACAACTCCGACTCGTTTATGAGATTTAATTGCATTTTCATACCCCTCAAGCTGGGCAACATTTGCGGCTACCGCTACTTTATCAGTCCATAAAAGCGCATTTGCCTTAATTGCTACAACTTCAGGATGCTCTGCTTTCCCGACTATTACGACAAAATAATCCTCTTTTGCAAGTTCAACCGCCTTTTGCTGAACCTTTTTTACATCAGGACAGGTCAAATCTATAGGTGTAAAGCCCGCTTGTTTAATCTTTTCAATAACCTCAGGACTTTCACCGTGACTGCGGATAACACAAATCCCTTCCCCTTTTTCAGGAAGTTCATAAAGTGTCTTTATTCCAATTCCTTCCAGCGACTTTATTACATTTGCATTATGTATAAGCTCGCCCAACACAAACACTTCTTTATCGGGGTTTTCGGATTTTAATTTTTGAACGGATTCTACTGCTCGCTTAACTCCGTAGCAAAAACCCGCATATTTGGCTAATTTGACTTTTTTCGGCAATTTAAAATTGTCTTCTTTCTTTTAGACTTGCAGTAAATCTTACCGCTGTAATTGTATTAAATTACAAAAATATCAAATTGGCAAGTGCTTTCTAAATAAGAAACGCCAATTACATTAACTGTAATGACGCTTCTTTTTAACTACAAACTTTGTACCTGTAATTTATGAATTTAAACATATTGTCGATTCTTGCTCTTGTAATTTCTTTTTTGTTTTAGAATCTATAGGAGCTGTAAATGCCCTTTTCATATCTTGCGGCACTTCTTTTTTCTCTTTTATTTCATCAAGCTCATCCTTATCAAAATATTGAGAATAAGATGAGTTCTGTTTAACTTTTTCAAGTTGATCTTTAACTTGGAAATTTGTAGAACGTTTCATAACTGTAAGAATTTTATTAACAGCATCTACCGGAAGACCTGCTGAAAGCATTGTTTCACCCATTCCGCTTTCTATTACACTTGTCAGCATTGATGTTCTTGCTATTAATGTATAAATCAAACGCTTATTGGCTAATCCCGAAAGTTCCGCAAACTTCATCAACATTTGTATTTTCTTTGCAGGTGGCGCACTCTCAAATAGTTTTACAAAATATTCACGCTTTTCTACAGACGAAAGTTGACGAATTTCTTTTGCCGTAAGTGTTCCTGAACTTATAACTGCATTAATTTCGGCATCTGTTGCATTACTTAGCGCCATTTCTGCCGCAAATCTTACAATTTCAGTTTGCTGAACATTAGGTGAAGACATCTTATTTATAACTTCTGCTGCAGCCTGAATAGCTTTTGTGTTACCCGACTGGTAAACTACATCCATCGCCTCTGATTGTACTGCAGGATCATAATTACAAATATTCTTAGCAGTATGTTCCTGAACCTCGCTGTATTTAGATGACATCATTACTGTGTGTGCTTCAAGCTGATTGTCCTTATGCAAATCTTTAATCTGATCTGATAATATATTTAATTGCTCTATTGCTTCGTCATCATTCGAATACAACTTTTCTATATTGCTTTTTACATTATTAACAACTCTTAACTGATTTTCTTTTGCTAATTTTGCAATTACTCCTGATTCGTTTACAGCTTTAGTTACGTATTGATTATTTTCCATCAATAATTCCACAGCATCAGCTTGAACATCAACATTAAATTCGTCTGCTCTTACAGCAGTTTCTGCCATTACTACATCTGCGGAATTATTTTTAATATTATTAACAATTGCTATCTGATGCTCTGATTTTTCAGCCTTCAAAGCACATTCCTTAACTTGTCTTTGAACATCTAAAGATTCATCACCTGAATATTGTTCTGATAAAACAACATTTTGCGAATCTGTTGCATTTTCCATCGTTTTCAACTTTAAATTTACAGCACGTTCTTTATCGTTTTCTGCTATTTTGTTCTGTGCCTCTTGCATAGTTTTTAGACATTTAGGATCATCTCCATAGGCATCAATATTCGCTGCGTTCAATTCCGGCATTACACCATCTGTTTGTGCCGCAATACGCTCTTTCGCGCCATTTACAAACAACATTTTGATATATAATTTATTTATAACTTCCAAATTTGAAGGATCATTATATAATTCATCAAGCATTTGTTTCATAAATTGAACTTTTGAATCTACATTCATATCCTTAGTCATTTCATCCATATATTTGAATAATACTTTTATCTTTGCTTCAGGAGTTTGTGCGGCATTAAAATCCTTACCGTACTTTGTATCTTGCATACCTTTAAGTATGCCATAATCAACCCGTTTAGAAGGATCTTTTGCCCTTGCCTCTATTTCTTCAATAGTATTTTCATTACGCTTTACAATTTTTTCAAGCAATTCTTTCTTGTTTGCTTCTTTTGATGTTAATTTATCTCCTTTGCTTTTAAGATATTCTAGTTCAACTTGTTCTTTAGTTTTACCGAGTTCTTCTAATTTTTCTTTAACTTGCGTAGGTGAAAGAATAAGCACAAAATCATTTGAATCATTTAAAGCATATGAAATTGCTGAAGAAGTAAACTCCTGCCTTTCAATATACTTATTTTGACTTTCAGACCTCATTGAAGGATCTACATTAAAAATATAATCATGATACGCAGATAAATATCTTTCATCCGCATCAGTATAACCTTCAATGAAGTCTTTAAAATTTTGGCTGTTTTCATTAGCAGCCTGCAAAACAGTCATCGCCCAGTCAAATTTTTTTCCATCTTTATCGGAATCTTCAGCATTTGGAAATTTCTCTTTTATCGCTCCAAATTGTTTTGTTATATCATCTATTAATGACTGCTGTTCTTCCGGACTTAAAGCATTCCAATCTTCTATAGTTCTTTTTTTAGAGGAATCGCCATATATAAATTTATTTTTTGCCAATTCCAAAATCAAAACTTTTTCTTTTTCTTCTTTTGAAAGTGTTGAAAATTCTTTATGGTTAAAATTTTCCTGCGTTGCTTGCGATGTTGTTGTCTGCGCTGCCTGCGATGCTTGCGACGTCGTTTGCGATGTTGTCGCCTGCAATGCCTGTGACGTCGTTTGCGGTGTTGCTTGCGATGTTGTCGCCTGCGATGCCTGTGACGTCGTTTGCGACTGTTCTACACTTGAATTAGACTCTGTATTAGCAGAAGTATTGGATACTGTTTGAGTAGCAGATGTTTTCTGTTCGCTTGTTTCAATTTTAAAATTGTCATTTACAATTTTCAGCTGCTCGTCAAATGTCATATTCTCAAATCCGGGATATGACTTGCACAACTTTTCAAACTGTTCTTTTGTCACACCCAGCTTCGCATATAATTCTTTTAAATGTTCATTTTCTGTGGATTGTCCAACCGGAATATTTGTTATTGTTTTTCCTGAAGTATTACTTGTATTACTTGGAGCCGTTGTTTCCGTCGGATAACCAGCATTATTTACTTTGATACTCATGGTACTCTCTTAGTTTGTAACACCTTAAACATGTAAAAACATGACAAATCCTAAAATTTCATCATGTTTTACATGTTTTTACAAATGTTTACATTTTTTTAATCTTATATACCTCCGTTGATTAAAATTAAATCTAATGGTGATATATAATCACCACTTGACCTATTTTCTTTTTTTTCTTCTTTTTCAGTTTTTGTTTCAACAGGCATTCCATCCCCAAAGGACTTTATGATAAAATCATAAAAGTCTTTACCAATCTTAGTTCTTGTCCCATATACTACAATCTTTTTTTGTCCATCATCTCCTGTTTTGGTAAAACGTTGCCCATTTTTTATATAATATTTAGTCAATACAACACCATTCGTTTTTATATAATTCTCGACCTGCAAACCGTCTGACATGTCTACTGTTACCATACCCATGCCTTCTCTGTATTTATATAATACTGCTTTTTCAGCATACTCAAGATCATCATCAGTACTGTAAAGACGGATAACACCACCGCCAAAAGTGCTTATATTCTCTGGGACATTAACGCTGCCTACCAAAATTTCTTTTGGTTCATCTCCCTTGATTGCTAATTCCGTATTTACAGCATTAACATCTATATTCATATTTTTTCCGGTTGCGCTTGAACTCATTGGGCTAATTGCTAAAATCGTTGCGGCTAAAGGTACTGCTAAATTTTTCACCGAATTTAAATATCCATTATTTGATCCGCTATAATTTTCATTTCTTGAATTTTTTCTACCGTTAAAATTCACCCCTGTGTAGCTTCTTGCAGGTGAAACTGATGTAATCGCACTAATCATCATAATTCTTACTCCATTTTAATTTTTCTATTAACCCTTTACATATAAATTTGTTGTATGCTACAAAACAGCAAAAAATATTTTTTTGCTAATAACATCTTTCTCTTAATTCATTAATTCCCCGTTTTTATGCATTATAATACGCTTTCAAGAGTTTGTAAAATTGTATATACAATTTTAATATTTCTTAACACTTGCACCTGTTGTATTTTTGTAGTAATTTTTTGGTGTATAAAAAGTTTTTAAAAAGAAGGAGAACTCAAATGAGTGAAAGAAAATTAGTTGGAACAGGCGAAATGTTTAAAAAAGCACTAGCCGGCGGTTATGCAATTGGTGCATACAATGTTAACAACATGGAAATTCTTCAAGGTATTGCAGAAGCTGCTGAAGAAACTCAATCACCTATTATTTTGCAGGTTTCAGCAGGAGCCAGAAAATATGCTAATCAAACTTACTTAATCAAACTTGTTGAAGCTGCTCTTGCGACAACAACAGTTCCGATAGCTTTACACCTTGACCACGGTGCGGATTTTGAGATTTGCAAAGCTTGTATTGACGGCGGTTTTTCATCTGTTATGATCGACGGATCTAGATTCCCGCTTGAAGAAAACATCAAATTGACTAAACAAGTTGTAGATTACGCTCATCCGCGCGGTGTTTCAGTTGAAGCTGAGTTGGGTAAATTAGCAGGTGTTGAAGATGATGTTAAAGTTCACGCTAAAGATTCAACTTATACAGATCCTGAAGAAGCTGCAAGATTTGTTAAAGAAACAGGCTGCGATTCTTTGGCCGTTGCAATAGGTACTTCTCACGGTGCTTACAAGTTCAAAGGCGAAGCTAAACTTGACTTTGAAAGACTTGCTGAAATTAAAAAAGCAGTTAACGAAGCTGTAGGATACGATTATCCGCTTGTTCTTCACGGTTCATCATCAGTTCCGGCTGAATTCGTTGCTAAATGTAATAAATTCGGCGGCAACTTACCGGATGCTCAAGGTGTTCCTGAAGATATGCTTAACTATGCTTCTAAACACGGTGTTGCAAAAATTAATATTGATACCGATTTAAGACTTGCAATGACTTCTACAATTAGAGAATTCTTTGTAGAACACCCTGAAAAATTCGATCCTAGAGAATATATGGGACCGGGAAGAACTGCCGTTAAAGAAATGGTTATTCACAAAATGAGAGATGTTCTGGGAACCGCAGGACACGCTAAAGACTAATAAAAAAAGTCTAAGTTGTTAAAAAAGACCGCTTTTTTAAAAGCGGTCTTTTTGTGTAATTTACCACCAACCGCCATTCCACTTTTTCTTTAATTCTTCATATGACATATGCAAATAATCCATATTATGATAACGCAAAATCCAAAAACCACAAGATGCACCAGGTGTCCAGCCCGCATCTGCACTTGATTTGCTTTCATGACAATATACAGGAGAATCTGTCCACCATCTCTGATGATATCCAGGCTTTAAACGAGTTCTTTTCGTAATATCAAATGAAAACATAAACTGGTCTTTACCTATTGTGTTAGGTCTTTTTTTACCGTTCAAATCTACCATAAAATCAGCATATGGATGACCTAATATAATACACTCCCCTGACATAAGACTAACAGCAGGAACTCTATGACTATTATCCATAGATGCATCATCACCAAATAGATCATTAGATTTGTCTGGCCAACAATTTTTGTCATTCCATGTAGTAAGATTTTTAATAGTAACATTAGTTTTTACATATGGTCTAATTACCATATCAAAAACCATCATTCCATTGCTTGCTGTACGATTATATTCACCATCATTCGCTAAAGTTAATGTACATCCTGCCCAATTATCAAAAGTTCCATTTTCAACCTGAGCCATTTTGTATGCATTTTCTAAAATAGCATATATTCTTAAATATGCAGTAACCAATTCTTTTTCTTGATGTTTTTGAATAATAGAAGGTAATGTCATTGCTATAACTACCCCAATTATAGCAATTGTAACTAAAACCTCTGCTATTGTAAATCCAAATCCCAAAGCAGGGCTTTTATACGGGTGCCCCCCCCCCCCTGAAAGCATTATCCTGACTGTGTTTCACCTTAATTCCTCCTTTACTATATTCTTAACAATGGGTATTATACCAAAATAAGCGTCTACATTCAACAGGTTAAATAAAAAAGTGACCGATAACTCGGTCACTCTATATACTTCCAACTTATATTGTGATTATAAATGTATCAAATAACTTGCAAATGCAAATCGAAAAAATCTGCCGAATAAATAATTTTTATCCGGCAGATTAAATTTTATTTTTTCAAGAAGTCAGGAATTTCAATATTTGTAAACCCTGAACCCATTTGAGGCATAGAACTTCTTCTGGGCTGCGTCGGAGTTGCATTGCTATTGAAAGCTCCTGAGAAGAAATCAGATGCACTAAGTTGTTTAACATCTTTTTTCGGAGCTTCAACAGGCTGATTTTTAAGCTCAAAACCTGTTGCAATAACTGTAACTTGAACTTCTCCTTGAATATTTTCATTAATAGCAGTACCGATGATAACAGTAGCATCATCAAGAACAGCGTCATGAATAATATTAGCGGCATCAGTAACTTCGTGAAGTGTCATATCCGGACCGCCTGTAATGTTAACAATAACACCTGACGCACCATTGATAGAAGTTTCAAGAAGTTGTGAATTAATAGCAATTTCAGCAGCCTTGATAGCACGACCTTCGCCCTGACCACGGCCAATACCCATAAGAGCTGAACCTGAAGCCTGCATAACATTCTTAACATCAGCAAAGTCAACGTTAATTGTTCCGGGAACCGTAATAATATCAGAAATACCCTGAACACCACGAAGAAGAACTTCGTCAACGATTATGAATGACTCATTCAAAGAAACCTGTCTGTCAACAACTTGAAGCAATTTATCGTTAGGAATAACAATAACTGCATCAACGGCTTCTCTCAATTTTTCAAGACCTTGAACAGCTTGATTCTGGCGTTTGCGACCTTCCCAAGAGAACGGCTTTGTAACAACTGCGATAGTTAAAATACCGAGTTCTTTAGCAATTTTAGCAACTACAGGAGCAGCCCCTGTACCTGTTCCACCGCCCATACCTGCAGTAATGAACACCATATCTGCGCCGTCAAGTGCATTTGTAATTTCTTGTTGAGCTTCTTCAGCTGCTCTTTCACCTACTGACGGATCACCACCTGCACCAAGACCGGCTGTTGATTTAGCTCCAAGCTGAATTTTGTTAGGTGTTTGAGCAAATTCTAACACCTGTAAATCTGTATTCATCAACCAGAACTCAACACCTGAGAGTCCTGCTTTAATCATTCTGTTAACAGCATTACCGCCGCCGCCGCCAACACCAACAACTTTAATGTTAGTAGGGTTTACAGCAGAACGAGGCGACTGAGCCTGATTGTTTGTTGGATCTTCTTTCTTTGCGAAGATATCTGATACGTAATTTTCCACTTTGTTACCTCTTTATATTTAAATATAATTACATAATTCCGGTTACATTAGCCCGATTAGATATTCCGGACTCCCCAATTATATAATAACATAGTATTTTAAATAGGAAAAAAGTACAAGAATTTTAGGCGAATTATGAACAAAAGTTAATAAAAATTTTCATTTAAAAACGCGATAAAACACCTTCTGCAAAAAATAAAAATAATAATAATTAAAATTAATTAAATTTAGAAATTAAACAGATAACATAAATTAAATATAAAAATAAGCAAGGGAAAGGCGCCCTATGTAATTACTATAGATTTGGGCGCCTATATTGAGCAAAAATCTTTGTTATTTATTTAGGATTTTGCGATGGATTTTTTCAACGTATCCTAATTGCCACCACAGTCAGGTTCGCTGGAAGAATCCCAGGTTCCACGAACGGCACTGGCTGAGATTATTTTATATATTATGCCATCATATTTCACTTGATTAGTAGGACTCCACGAACCCACTGAAACAAAGCTCCAAGAGTCACCACCAGTAGTTCCCCAATCACTTTTGGTACCTACATTTATTGAACCAATTTGAGGGTATGTAATGTTTAGAGTAGCTGTGAATGGAAGGGTTATTACGCTGTCATCAGTTTTGTCAATAGCTACAAGATTATAATGAATATTTGCACCTGGAACATTCATACCAGAGCCATAGGAGCCGTTACAAGACTGAATCTGGTAACGGAATTCGAGATGAATATTATGGGTAGTATCACCACCAGTACTTGATCCTGATTCGCAACCATAAGTTATGGTTGCTTTTGCTGTTCCATTCGCAGATACATTTACACTTGATGGTGATATACCTTTAACGACTATATCATTATACCAATAACTCCCAGGATTAGATATTGTCGGATCAAAATCTGAATAAGTTAAATTATAAGTGCCTGCTGGTACTGTCATACTGTAACTAACACCTGGATTACCAATATGTTCAACAGTATAATCTTTGCTATCAGCTCCTTTTGCATGAATTATAGCTTTTATTATATCGAAATAAGAACTTGTGCTACATCCAGCACTATCTACTGCAGAAGTTATCTCTATTTGACCATTTTGAGTCTCACCACCGCCAATTTGACAACTTCCACCACTGACTGTCACATCAGAAGGTAAACCCGTAGCTGATACATTAATAGAGTTCACGCCATCTGGCATCACTGGTACCTCACTAAAAGTAGTGTTACAAGCGTCAGAAGAAAGTGCTGATGTCATATATAGCACTCCTGTACTAGAATCCTTTAATGTATATACAGCACTGGTTCCCAAATTACTGAAATTTTCACATACTGTTGTTATTTTAACTTCCTTAGAAGTCTGACCTTTTGAACATGATATAGTAAATTTCTTATTTGCTTCCCCTTCACCTTCTTTCTTGAAGTTAACTTTTACTTCATTATCTACACCGGACAAGTTTGAAAAACTTGACGGACTTGCGGTTGCTGTTATAGTTTGTGCTGTGTTTT
>CASFTJ010000032.1 GCA_949297715.1 uncultured bacterium
GGTTTTGAGGCACTTTTTCCATAAAAAGTGCCCCCGTCCGGAGGACTTTTTTAATATATTACTCTTTTTGCGAAAAAACAACCGCCGTCTGCACAAGACACGCCGGAGGCTTTATAAAATTTCGGTGCGTCAAACGACGCACCCTACAATTTAAAAATGCCTAAGGCTTTAAATAAAATTATTTTATAAATGCGGTGCATTAAACAACTAACCCTGCTTTTTCCATTTAAAAGCTTATTTACAATAATTTGAATATAATATAAACTTAAATTGTGTTTACAATAAATAATTTAGACAATGAAAATTATTCACAGTTTCAATACCTTGTGAAATCGAGGTATTCTTTTGCCGTGACAGGGCTTATAACTATTTTAAGATTATTTTTGCTTAAACAAGCCGCAAAAATATCGAAGAAAAAAGTTCTTTTTATAACATCAACCGAGCAAAATGCTTTAAAATACCAAAACGATTTAAAGCGTGCATTTGAGCTTGACGCTGAAATTCTTCCGTTTCAAAACATTTCAATGTACGAAACCATTACCCCGAACGGTTATGAATACGCAGAGCAAATAAGAATCTTACGTGAGAAACCCGACATTATAATTGCCCCAGTCAAAGTAATGCTTGAAAAATTTCCGGATGAAGAATTTTTCAAAAAAAATTCAATAAAAATCAAAGTCGGGGAAGACATTGACACAAAAAAAATCGGCGAAACTTTAATAAATTTTGGTTACAAGCGCTCTACAATGGTAAGTGATATCGGAGAATTTTCAATCCGAGGGGATATTATAGACATCTACACGCTTGATAAAAAGCCTGTCAGAGTAGAACTTTGGGGAGATGAAGTTGTTGATTTAAGATATTTTGACAATGAAACACAAAAGTCGATTGAAAAAATAAAAGAGATAGAAATTCTACCGATTCATAAATTTGTGCTTACGGACGAAAATAAAAAAGACTTCAAACTAACACCTGAATTATCCGAGCAGTTACAGGAAGAAGGGTATTTTGAAGGGATAGACGTTTACCAGAGTTACTTTAACCATTCATTGGTAACCGTTTTGGATTATTTAAAGGATTATCTTGTTATAACGGATGAGGCTGCGGAAGTTTTTTCGAAATTTGAAAGTTTTGACAATTCTTATGAAAACCAAATTGCGGAGAATTTAAAACTCGGCATTCACTATGAATTGAAAGACAAAAACCATGTACTTTATGAAGATTTCATCCAAAAACTTGCAGGATTTGTAAAGATAGGATTCAACAATTTTCTTGATGATGAGATGGATGAAATTGTCGAATTCAACACACTTCCTCTAAAGAATTTTGAGGCAAACCTTGATGAAATAGCCGAATTTATAAAAGAAAATTCAAATTACGATATAGTAATTGCGACGGATTACAAAGAACGAGTAAAAGAAATATTAAAAGAGCGAGAAGTATTCAAAATAATTGAATTTACCGATAGCATAACTTCTCACGGCGGGATTTTAGAAGATTTTCGAACGATAATATTTACAGACAGAGAACTTTTCAACAAACGCTCAAAAGAAGTAACGACAACGCGCAAATCCTATTACAAAGAAAAACCTGAATATATTGAAAATATTAACGATATAAAAGAAGGTGAATACGTAGTACACAGCATTCACGGGGTAGGGATTTACAGAGGCTTAAGCCAGCAGGAAATCGACGGGCAGTTAAAAGATTACCTGACGATAGAATATGCGGCAAAAGACCGTCTTCACATTCCAGCAGAACAGATAAACCTTCTGGTTCGTTATCGGGGCTCAGGCTCAATAAAGCCGAAACTTTCGAGAATGGGCGGCAAAGATTGGGAAAACACAAAAGCCCGAGTGAAGAAAGAAGTTGAACAGGTTGCTTATGATTTATTGAGGCTTTATGCAAGGCGAAAAATGCAGCAGGGAATTGCGTTTCTACCTGATACGAACTGGCAGGTGGAAATGGAGGAAGCATTTGAATACACGGAAACACCTGATCAAATGAAAGCGATAACAGAAGTGAAAGCTGATATGGAAGACGACAAACCGATGGATAGATTAATCTGCGGGGATGTAGGATTTGGCAAAACAGAAGTTGCAATGCGAGCGATATTCAAAGCCGTTACCTCAGGGAAACAAGTTGCAGTAATAGTTCCGACAACAATTCTTGCCCTCCAGCATTTTCAGACAATGAGTGAAAGATTTAAACCCTTCGGAGTAAACGTCGAACTTCTCTCACGTTTCAGAACTCAAAAAGAGCAGAAAGAAACAATTAAAAAGCTTGCCCTTGGCGAATGCGACGTTGTAATAGGAACTCATAGGCTTTTGCAGGAAGGAATAATTTTTAAAGATTTAGGGCTTCTTGTAATAGATGAAGAGCACAGATTCGGGGTAAAACACAAAGAAAAATTAAAAGCTTTCAGAGAGAATATTGATATTATAACCATGTCAGCGACACCGATACCAAGAACTCTCTATATGTCCTTATCAGGCATAAAAGACATGTCCATAATTAATACTCCGCCGAAAAACAGACTTCCTATAAAAACATATGTAGGCGTCTGGAATGAAACAATGGTTAAAAATGCAATTATCCACGAACTCGACAGGGAAGGTCAGGTATTTTATCTTTATAACAGAGTAGAAACGATTGAAGAATTCAAATATCAGCTTCAGCAGCTTGTCCCGAATGCCAGAATTGCGGTAGGTCACGGGCAAATGGATGAAAAAGGATTGGAAAAAGTTATTGTGGATTTTGCAAACCACGAATACGATATTCTGCTTGCGACAACGATTATAGAAAACGGAATTGATATACCAAACGCAAACACAATGATAATCCATGATGCAGATAGATTCGGGCTTGCGCAATTATACCAGCTCAGAGGCCGTGTGGGACGTTCTCAAAGACAAGCATACTGCTATTGTTTCTACAAACAAAGCAAAGAAATAACAAAAGAAGCGTTCCAAAGATTAAAAGCGATAAAAGAATTTACAACTCTTGGAAGCGGTTATCAAATAGCAATGCGGGATGTAGAAATACGAGGAGTCGGAAATATTTTAGGCACCAAACAGCACGGACACATGATAAATGTCGGATTTGATACATACTGCCAGCTTTTAGATGAAACCGTAAGAGAACTTCAAGGCGAAGTCGTAAATAAAAACAATCCTGCAATAGTCGATATAAATGTAACCGCATTTATACCCGATGAATGGGTAGGTTCCGCCGAACAAAAAATGATAGAATATAAACGGCTTGCGGATGTAAAAAATGATGTTGAACTTGATTACATAACGGAAGAATGGAAAGACCGCTTTTCCAAACCGCCTGAAAGTGTTGAGAACTTAATAAAATTAATCAGAATACGACTTTCAGCAACAGATGTCGGGATTTCACTAATAAGAGAAACCTCCGATAATATAAGAATATATATGCCGTTTTTGGAAGGAGAATGGAAAATTATCCAAAGAGGACTTCCATCAAACATATTGAAGAAAATAAAATTTACAATTGCTCCAAAGTCTTGCCAGGAGGGTAATTCCATTTTGCTTTTAAATAATGCATATATGAATTTTGATGAAGTATTTAACATTTTAACAGATTTGTTTTATTATATTCATAAAATCAGTCACGAATTTACATACTAAAAGGAAAGAGAGACATTATGAAAGGAAAAAAACTCTTAGTTACATTAGCAGTGTCAGCAATTTTGTTTAGCGGTTGTGGCTTCAAGGGCGGCAACACAATTATCAAAGTAAATGATACAAAAATTACACAGGGACAATTTGACAAAGCATTAGAAAAACAAATGGGGAATTCCATGTTTGCTAAAATGGGTGTTGATTTAAAAAATAACAAAAATACATTTTTAATCAATATCATAAAAGTCAGAGTAGTAAATGATTTAATAACAAAAGCACTTCTTGAAGAAGAAATGCAAAAACGCGGCATAAAAGTTTCAAGCAAAGATGTAGATGATGCAATAAAAGACATAATTACCAAAGTTGGTTCAAAAGAACAATTAAATCAACTATTAAAGCAAAACGGTTTAACAACCGCAGAATTTAGAGACGGTATAAAAGATCAAGTAAAAGTCAAAAAATTAGCAGATCAAATTGAAGACACAACGGTGTCAGATGCAGATGCAAAAAAATATTACAATGAAAACATACAAAGATTCAAATATCCTGAACAGGTAAAAGCATCACATATTTTAATTGCAGCAAACCCAAAAGATCTTGAAGACTTAATCAAAGCAGAAAATGAAGGAAAAGAGTTAAGTGAAGCAGAATTAAAAGCAAAAGTTGAAGAAAGAATAAAAGAAAAGAAAGCAAAAGCAGAAGAGATTTTAGCAGAAGTTAAAAAGGATCCGACCCAGTTTGCCAAAATAGCAAAAGAGAAATCAGAAGATCCCGGCACAGCACAAAACGGAGGCGACTTAGGGTTCTTTGCAAAAGGCAGAATGGTACCTGAATTTGAGAAAGCAGCATTTGATCTTAAACCGAATACTTTATCAGGTATAGTTCAAACGAACTTCGGATATCACATAATTTATGTAACCGACAGAAAAGAAGCAGGTCAAGAACCTTTTGAAAAAGTTGAAAACGACATAAAACAATATATGCAAGGCGAAAAACAGATTACCCTTGTTGACAATTTGTTAGAATCACTCAAGAAAAATTCAACTATAGAATTTGTAGATCCTGCATACAACCCTGAAGCAATTCAAGAAGATATTCAAAAACAATTAAACGGACCATTTGAAGATGAAAAACCAGCAGGAGCAAAAGAAGAAGTTCCCGACATACAAAAAAGATAAATAAATAACAAAATAAAACAATAGAAAATCCGTCTTAATAACAAGGCGGATTTTTTATATAAATATTTTTTAAATTATTAAAAAATAATAAAATTTATGATTGATTTCAACTTGATAAATTATAATTAAGGTATACTATATTGTAGAGGTAGGGAAAATGACGCACAAACATAACAATCCTTTTAAAAAAGAAATAAACGAGGATGAAAAACAGACAGAAGAATTAAAAGCAACAGAAGAAGCTTCAGAAGAAACAAACAATATTTCTGAAGAAAATCAAAATGATGAACTTTCAAAACTTCAAGCGAAATACGATGAATTAAACAGTCAATACATAAGGTTAGCAGCAGACTTTGACAATTACCGCAAAAGACAGGAGCAGGAAAGAGAAAGTCTTTATAAATTGGGAACAGAAAACACCTTAAAAAAACTGCTTGAAGTTCTTGATAATTTTGAACGAGGCGAAAAGGCATTAGAAAACGTAGAAGATTGCGCAAAATGCAAAGAAAGTTTTGCTCTTGTACACAAGCAGGTAGTGGATTCTTTAAGCAAGCTCGGACTGGAAACAATTGACGCTGCAGGCCAGCCGTTTGATCCGAATTTTCACGAAGCCGTAATGCAGACACCTACATCAGAACACCCCGAACATACGATAATTGCAGAGCTTCAAAAGGGTTACAAGTTAGGCGATAAAGTATTAAGACCGTCATTAGTCAATGTAGCTATGTCGGAAAATTAGAGAGAATAAGAAAAAAGAATAAAATAAAAAAATTTAATTCTTTTAATAGGGATAATAAAAAGAAAACAGAAAAATGGCAAATTACTACGAAATATTGGAAGTATCACAAAACGCAACCAAAGAAGAGATAAAATCAGCATTTAGAAAAAAAGCAAGAACATTACATCCGGATGTAAACAAAGCATCGGATGCCGAGGAAAAGTTTAAAGAACTCGGTAAAGCTTATGAAACATTAATGGACGACGATAAAAGAGCCACTTATGACCGCTATGGAGAAGACGGCTTAAAGAATGCCGGATTTGACACAGGCGGGCCTTTTGCGGGAGGTTTTGGCGACTTAAACGATATTTTCAATTCATTTTTCGGCGGCTTTGGCGGTTTTGGTTTTGGCGGCGGGCCTGATCCGAATGCCCCGAGACGCGGTGACGATTTAAGACACGATATTGAAATAGATTTTAAAGAAGCGGTATTTGGCACGACAAAAGAAATAAAATTCACCCACCTTGAAATTTGCCCCGAATGCAACGGAACAGGCGCACAAAAAGGCACCCAACCGATAACCTGTCCGACCTGCCACGGTCAAGGTCAAGTTCAGACCGTTACAAGAACTCCGCTTGGTGCAATTTCGCAAATCACAGTCTGCCCCGACTGTCATGGAACAGGTCAGAAAATAGGCACCCCCTGCAAAGCTTGCAAGGGTTACGGAAAAATTGAAAAAGAAAAGAAAATTGAGATTAAAATTCCTGCAGGAGTCGACAATTTATCAAAGATAAGAGTATCCGGCGAAGGTGATGCAGGCTCAAACGGCGGGCCAGCAGGGGACTTGTATGTAGTTTTGCATGTTAAACCATCAAAATATTACCAGCGTGACGGAATTAATATCTTTTCAACTGTAGAAATTGATCCGTCACAAGCAGTTCTTGGAGATGAAATTCAAATCGGAACACTTGACGGGATTAAAAAAATAAAAATTCCGGCAGGCGCTCAAAGCGGAAATAATATAAAACTTAAAGGAGCAGGAGTTCCCGTAATTTCAAGACCATCACAACGAGGAGATCATATAGTAATAATTAATGTCGTAATCCCGACACAAACAACGGAAGAAGAGAAACAATTATACAAGAAACTTTATGAACTCAAATGCGGCAAAAAGCCTGCGGAAAAAACAAACGAAAACATTTTACATAAGGTAAAAGGAGTTTTTAAATAATGCGAAAAATATTGATTGCACTTGCATTAGTTTTAATGATGTCAGGAAACGCATATGCGGCAAAACTTCCTAACGATGTTAAAGCTTTGGTCAACCAATCATTTCCGGAAACAAACTTTCGATTTGACGGGGTTATAATCCTGCCAGACAACACAATTTATCTTCCGGTAATTCCGGCCCGCATACTAAATCCTGAAACAGTTGAGATTGCACAAACAATTCCTGCAGGCAAAAAACTTTCCGACAAGCCTGATGTAATAATTTTCAATAACGATTATGCGTTGTTAAAAGTTACCGATCTTTCAGACGGCAGAAAGGGGATTTTAAAGATGCAAACACCCCCGCAGCAATTGAAATCAGGACTTCTTCCGCAAGACATGCTTGTCCCGAGAGGTCTTGTTATTCCTGAAAACTTAAAAGGGATTATCGGCAACCTTGAAATTGCAACGATTCACGATCCGACACTAAAAGTCGTTCCTTCTAACGGTAAGAATACTGTTGTAAATTCACTTTCATTAATACCGCAGCTTGCAAACAAAACAATATACGCAACAACAAATTTTACCAAAAATATTCAGGTTGTGAACCCCTCAAAACAAACTCCTGAATATGCACTTGCGCAAGAAACAATTCCGATTTCAATTAAAGGTTATGACGGGAAATTTCTGTTAATAACTTCTTATAACAAAAAATCTGTTGATATAGTTTCACTGGCAGACGAGCAGATTATAAAACAGATAGACTTAAACACACAACCGGATGAAATAATTATCGACAACAAAAACAAGATTGCTTATATAACAACCCCCTCAGATGCGAGCATTTATGTATTAAGTCTTGAAACAATGACTTTAAAAAAACAGCTTAAACTCAACGGAATGTGCGAAAAGCTTACCCTAAGCGAAGACGGCACAAAGATTTTTTATGTAGACAAAAAAACAAATGAAATTTGGGCTGTCGAATTAGATAACCAGTATCTATTAAAAGAAATAGGCAGATTTCCAAACACTTCAAGGATTGCTTATGCAAACGGCAAAATTTACATAACAAGCCGCACCAAAAACCGACTTGCAATAATAGATTATGCAACAGTGGGGCTTGTTGGCGAAACTGATATTACCGAAAAACCTGTTGATATGCTTGTTTATAAAGATATGCTCTACATTCTTGGAGCCGTTAATAATGAAATTTGCGTAATAGATACAAAAACCGATAAGTTAACCGATATAATAAAACTTGGTACAGAAGGATTTTCAACAAAGATTTTCAGAATTGATGACACCGATCTTGCAATAGTAACTGATACACAAGCAAAGAAATATACAATGGTAGATCTTTCAGCTAAAAAAGTAATTAAGTCAAATTCGGTTGAAATTCCGATAAATTCAATAGTAGTTGTAGATAAAGTAAAGAAGATAAACAAATGATAGAACAGTTTGACCCCGAAACACAGGAAACCTTAAAAGAACTTGAAAAAACACAGCGTCAATTTTGGAATATTTCAAGAGTTACGGGCGAATTTTTAAACCTTTTAATCCGTACCGCAAAATCCAAAAGTATTTTAGAACTCGGCACCTCAAACGGATATTCAGGTATTTGGATAGGGAAAGCACTCAAAGAAACGGGCGGTAAATTAACAACGATTGAATTTTACGAAAAAAGAATAAAGCCTGCCCGTAAAAACTTTGAAAAATGCGGGGTTTTAGATATTATAACCACACTTGAAGGCTCTGCAATTAAGCTTCTTGAATACATGCCAGAAGATAAAAAATTCGACTTTGTATTTATTGACGCAAACAAAAGCGAAACTTTAAAATACTTTGAACTTATCCATCCTCATCTTGTAAAGGGCGGAATTTTGGCAGTAGATAATGTTCTGTCACACAAAGAAAAAGTCCGGCCGTTTATTGATGAAATAAACAACCGCCCTGATTATGCAAATGTTGTACTTACGCTTCCTGCAGGGCTTTCACTTGCAAGAAAGTTAAGTTAATTACTACCTTTAGAATAGAGATTTTTTATCATTTCAGCAGTTGTATAACCGCCTTTTTCTGGGGACATGCAAATGCCAGCATCAATTTTTAAAGGTTTAAAATTATTGGACCTTATCATAAAGGTAAATAAATCATATCCCCATTTATTAGGTCCTTTTTTACCGTTTATATCTATTGCAAATAAACGCACACCTGTAGAAAACGGGATTAATATAATACCATTTTTAAACACATAAGCTGTTCTATCATTAAGTAATGCATCTTTTCTAAAATTTCCACATCCTGCAGTTGCTGCATAAGCTTCATCATCTGTCATATCAGGATCATTTGCTTGTCGAACTGTATCTAATCCTTCATATTCTGGGATGCAACCTTTGTCATAAGCTTGTCCTTCGCACTTTGAGATAACTTCAACATTAGATAGTATATTATCCAGCAGCACCTTACATTCAGTCATATTGCCATTATAATTTGACGGCAATGGACTACCATCTGCTAATTCATATCTTGTACATGCACCTCTGTCATCATACTCTGCACAAACAACAGCACCATAAGGATTTACGTC
>CASFTJ010000033.1 GCA_949297715.1 uncultured bacterium
ACTAACGTTAAGTTTGTAGTGCAAAATTTGACTCAAATAAATATACATTTTCCCCAAGAAAAATTTAAAAAAGTACTTGACTTTTTCAACAGAATCTCTGATTAATATCAATATCAAGTCATTGCAGACATTTCGTATCATTCAGACACATTTATTAAAGGATACGTTCAATATACCAGTTTGAATTTTGCAAATTATTGAAATTCCAACGCAGATTGAAATAGAAATCTGATTCAAAATTATTGCTCGGCTTGATAAATGGAGGCAAAAAGTTTTTTCGGCTTTCTTGCTTTTCAAAATTATCAAGAGCCGTTTTTAATTCGGCTTTAAACTTTTCCTTAAATTCCGGCAGGGTTAATTCCAATAGTTCACGAGTTCTTTTGTTGTTTACAATAATTTTCTGTGCCATAGTTCAATCCTATTCCTTTATTATTCTTGAGTCTATTAGCCACTAAGGCTTATTTTTCCGAAAGCTCTATAATGCATCTGTTGATTTCATTGAAGTCAATGTTAATGTTATATTCTGTTTCTAAATTAACAATATCCGTTATAAGTGCAAATTTACGATTTTTCCTGCGTTGGATTGCGGTTTCAATGTCATCGCCGAGTTCTGAAATATGAATTTTATCCTTTTTCAAAAGTGTTTCAATCTTACTGAAATGTTGTTCCAACATTTCTATGTCAGCAATAAGTTCGTCATGCAACTGTTCTAATATTTCTCTATCTTTTTTATTCAATATGCTCATAAAATGCTCCTTTTATTCAAAAGGGGCTTTGAAATGCCCCTTATAAATACTTTTTGAATGTTTCCCTAAAATCTTCCGCCATTTTTATATGGTCTTTAATAGCATTATCAATCTGACTTGCATCTGAGATATCATAATTAAGTCTTTGACGGATTCTTGAAGATTTTTTATCCTCTAAAGCCTGCCAATCTAAAAAGCCTAACTTTTCTTCAATTTCGGATTTATGTTCTAATAGTTTATTAAATATCTCTTTGTCAATATTTATAAATAATTCCGTTGCGATATACTTATCTTTTGTATTCACCGTCTGCATTATCTGAACACCTTTTTTGCCGATTGGAATATATTGATAATGTTGTGGTGCCGGATTTACTTGCATTTCGCTTTGAAGTTCATCGCAAATTTCAAAATATTTTTCCCAGTATGCTTTTTGTAAAAGTTTTGCACGAGTATTTTTATTGCGGGCTTGTCTTGAAGGAATTTCAGGTTTCAAAATAGTTTCAAATTCTATTTTATCCCCGTTCAAAACTGCTTTAATAATAAATATTCCACAGTAATTTTTGTCAAAAATCTGATTTAAATTTTTGGAAATATTTTCCAAATCTTCTTTTATGTTAGCTACAAACCAAAATATATATGCCTTTTGATTATCTACTAACTTGGCTAGTGATTCCATTAGTCCATCTGAATTTTGAGTTAGTTGTGGACAAATAATGTGTAGCGGCCTGCTTGGATAACCTTGAAGTAAATCATTTGTTACTTCCTTTGAATGTTTTGTAATGTAATCTGAGAAGTTTTGTCTGCTTTTTAAAACTTCAATTGGTGTGATTGTTTCTGTCATAATGACCTCCTTTATTTTTAGTACAACCACATTCATCGCTCTGAAGAGAAAGAATTGGAAGTCATTGCTCCCAATTCCGTATCATTCAGACACAATTACGAATTTCCCATATCAATACTATATGGGCTTATTTCTTTTAATTTGTTTAATTTTGCTATACCATGGGGCATTACACTATATCCGCCTTTTGGAGATTCTACAATGGTTGGATGGTCTTTATATGCAGTACTAACTAAACTTCGTCTTGATTGTTCATAAGCTCTTCTTGCATTCTGCGGGCTTTTATATACAGTCCGAACTCCTTTTTCTCCCTTATATTGATATGTTCTCGGGATATCTCGAATTTTTTTGCTTGCCAGTTTTGATGCCTCATCTAAATATTGTTTAGCCTGAATTTTTGCTTTATCCGCCCTTGCTTGTGCCTCTTTAGCATATTGAGTATAATCTTTTGCTAATTGTTTTTTGCCGAGTTGTTTATACCTTTTGGCAATGGCTCTTTCAGATGCTGCCCTTCTTGAAAATTCATAAGCCTCGTCATCATATTTATATGATTGATTTAACAATGAATTCAATTTATTTTCGGTTTTGGCATCAATAGATTTATTTACACCTCCTCCGCCACGACTTCCGCCTGAACCACGTCCGCCCATTTTTACCTTCCTTTCTTTTTATTCCATTTGTTTGTGTACGGTTCGAACCATTGAAGATTTTTGTATCCCTCAAGTTCGGTCAGTCTGTTTCCATAAATCAAAATACGCTTGGGTTCAAGTTGTTTTAACATTTCTTTAAACCCTTGCATAAAGAGTTTTTCTGCATTTTTATCGTTGAGGATTCCGACTGTTCCGATTGCAACAATAGAATTTTTAGGAATACCAAGGAATGCGTATTTATAACTGGATTCATTTGACCAACTGATTGTTGGAATAACTTTTATTCCCTTACTTTGCCAGTAAGCGGCACACCAACGGTTTCTGTAAACCTGCCAAATTTGAAACGCTTCGGGGTAATTTGTGTACATTGAAAAATCAGGAGACAAAACTCCATCGTATTTTTTCAATTCTTCTATTTGAGAGTCAGCGTTTTTCCAACATCTTTCAAACCTGTAATCATCCAAGAAAAAGTGTGCCGTTCCGTTTCTGTTGGAATCTACCCGATAAGGGATGAGTTCTTTTACATCAAACTCATCCGGGGTAATATCGGGTATGCCATAGGAATTGGAGGAGGCAAAGAAACCTTTTTCAACATTTTGTACGTTTAATAAATCTCTCCAAGACATATTCAATCCACCTTATTAAATTTTTTAATTAACGATTTCAGTCTCCGCTGATCCCTTTTAGACATTGAAGATTTGTATTTTTGAGCGATTTCAATAATCTGCTCTGCATAATTGCCGGCTTTTTCTAAATCTTCTTTGTCCTGAATAATTGAGGAAGCCTCTTGATTTTCAATCTTAGTCTGACCGTACCTCGCAATTTGCGAGATACAGTCAAATAAAGATTTAATCATTGCAGAAAACCACATCTGCTTATTTCCTCAAATCCGCAACTACGGTTAAGAGGTGATTTGCAAATGTTTCAATAGCGTTAACACCTTGATTAAAACAATAATCATCCAGAGCGTTCGGTGAAGTTTTAATCTTTTCTTTCAGCTTTTTTAAACTGTCAAGAGCCGGCTGTGTTGCTTTGGCAAGATTTTCATAGAGTTTTGTAATATACTTGGGAACATTCTTTTCTGCAAGATTAATTACAAAAGGTTCAATCAAATCCCACAGTTCATTAAAAACTTTCCAGTCTTTAAGCCACGAGAATAAACTCATAGTAGTCTCCTTTCTTAATAAACTTGTATTTGTTGGTTTTTATCTTGGTTCTGTACCAGGATATTTTTTGTCTGAGATATTTACCGACACTATTCGGGGATAAATGCGGCAAGTAGTGAAGATAAGTAATATCTATCTTGCCTTCACGTTTGTTTTTGGCTCGTCTTTGGTCGAACTCATAATGGGTAAATACCAGTTTGTCAGTAATTAAAATTCCGTATTTTACAGATAAATACCCTGCAAGGCAGCATAATGATTCAATCTGTTTTTGAGTAAGCGGATATTTTGTCTGTTTTTTATCTGTCGTAAAACCAGCCATTCCGCAGACAGACAAACCGATACAGCCGGTATTTCCGCCTCCGCAGTGCATTGCATAATTGCCATCATAGCAGTTTAAGTTATCTTCAGGCTTATGTTTTCCTGCATAAATTCTGCCGTATTTATCCACGCAATAATGGTATGCCGCCAAATCTTCCTTACAGGGATAATTAGAACCTGCTGTCCAGTGCAGACAAATTTTATTCAAGGTTGCCATATTTTTCTCCTCTTATTACTGAATCTCTTGCATTTTGACGATCAACAAGCAGCTGTTGATATTCTTCTTCCGTCAATGAAGTTTCTATCCCCTGAGCCTGCTGATCCCTGTGTCGTGTTACTTTCCAATCCGTATCATTTAAAAAATTAAGTGCAGTGTTTGTTGTTGTTACAACCTGATTTATTTCTGCAAGTTCCTGTAACTCTTCACTTGAATATTTTTGATAAATCCCGTTTGTGTCTAAATAATACAAATTTGGTTCAGAGGCAAAAACGACACCACCAAACATTACAATATCTTTTCCATTGGATTGCTCTGACAAAAGTTCCTGCCATTCATCATCAGAAAGCTGAATTGCTCCGTCAAAATTTTCGTCATAAAACCCGTAGCCTACATTTCCTTTAAATCCGAAATATTTCATAAAACTCCTTTCATTACCAACCAATGGCAATCCAGTCTATATTTGCAACACTCTGTTCAAATCTACTGGTAATATGGAATTTACTTGCATCAACCCTATAAACCTGAGCTGTTGAACCTTTATTACCGGCTCCCTGAAAATATCCGGCAGCTACAGCAAGAGCTCCGCATGTTGTAGGAAAAGCAATAGGGAAGTAAATATCTCTAGATGTCCCCATGCCAAAACCTGTTGCACATCCCCATTGAATAATAACTGATTTACCACTGGTAACAGGAATTTTAAGATATCCGTTTCCCTGCAAACTAACACCCTGACCTAAAACTTGTGATACAATATTTTTTACAAAATCAGTATTTACGGTTGTAGGATTAACAACAGAAGTCCCAGTCCCCATGAATAATTCTTTTGTATCTTCACACCAAAGCGGCATACCGGAGGGAGCAGAGGCGGGTAAATCGGCTTTATTACCACGCCGAATTCGTATATTAGTCGGCATTAAAATGTTCCTCCATCAACATCTCCCATATAAACTGTTGTAAATTCAAGCCCATCTTCAGCTTCATTTACAACAAGGATTTTTCCTTTATTTCCTGTAAGTTCCCCCGGACAATCTGCCAAATCCGTAAAATTTTGCGGAACAAAAGGTCTGCCCTGAATATTTTCCCAGTCAATAACCATATCCAAATCCTTTAATTCGGATATTTTTATCCACTGTGTACCATCGCAAACATATTCTGCCCCGCCAGTTTCAACGGTTTCGTCTGCCGTTGCATCAATTACAAGAGCATGTAAACCTGAAAATTTTTCTAATGCATCACGTGCAGCAATATCATCTACAACATATGCATCCTTAAATACAGAAGGAATTTGTGTTGTGGGAATTTTTCCGTTACCATCCAATGAAGCAAGTCCGTTATTCTGTCCTCTTTGTAATGCAATCCTGTTATCCACTGCTGTTGCAAAATCCGTTACGTTGGCTGAAGTATGTGTATGACCTACATCTGATTTTGTTGCAAGATACTCCGCAAGCTGTTGGGCGTTATCAAAAGCCGTTAAAGCCTTGCTTTCTCCATTGCCTATATAAAATTTCTTTTCATCTGTTGTGTATAAAAGTGCACCTGCCGGAGCTTCACTCGGCAAATTCGCTTTAAGTCCACGTTTAATCTGAATTGTTCCCATAAATAAATCTCCTTTTGTTTCTAAAATTCACCTGCATCAATATTTTCAGCATCATCAACAATACCATTCTGATTTTTATCGTAAATACTTGTGTTCATTATCAAATCAGGAAGAACAGGCGGCTGAGGTATTTCAATATCTCCCTTGTCAGTAAATAGCCCGCCATCAACAAACTCACAAGAATCAACAACTCCATTGCCATTTGTGTCATATAACCAAATCGGCATTAAATCAGGGTGTTGATGACTTTTTATTAAATCTGTTACAAATTCCACTGAAGCATACTGGATGCTTGGATCAATTTTTATTTGTACGGCATCGGGATTTATCCCTTTTAATCTCACCTTAATCCATATATCTTTAATTCCGCCCTGTTCCTCCTGCGGTTTATAAGTTAATGGCTGTCTTGCAATTAAAATTAAATTATTTAAACTATCAAAAACACCGACTTCTCTGATATAAAATCCGCCAATGTTATGCGGTATTAGAGCCGTTGCAGAAACTCCGTCAACTTCCTGAGTTTCAGCACGATAAATCTCATTAACCAATGCTGTCTGATCCTGACGCATTTCGTAATATTCGCCGCAAGCATCACCCACAGCAATGTATTTTAAGTCTAATTTCGTTCCGGCTATCAAAGCCGCATTTATCTTCTCAAAACCTATATCTGTAATTATTGAATTAAACTTCATTTCCTCAACAGAAGAAGTCATATTGTAACCTCCTCGCTTGTCAAAACATAACTTGCTATTGGTAAAACTGCTGTTTGTGTCAGATAAATTGTAAGTTTTTCTAGCCATGAACGAACATTTTTATGTGCATTGATTATATTTACAATGCGTGATTCTAATTCAGATTCAAAGCTAGTTTGCAAATCTATAAACACTTTGAAGAAAAATGGTTCTCCATTATATTCAAACCATTCTGCTATATCAGCTTTTAATTCTAATACTTCTAGTGCACTAATAATTGCATATTTAGTACCACGATATTTATGTAATTGAATTGCATTCTTCAATAATGCACGCTTTTCCGCTTCCGTTTTACAAAAAATCCATCCTTCATCGCCGGTTATATGATACTGTTCTGCTAAATGAGGCAATACATCTGACGGAATTGTATCAATGTTTGTCAAATTTAAAACATCCAGTTTTAGTTTTGCGTAGCGTTCTTCACAAATTTCATCAAATATTTTTAAATTAATATCATCAATCGGTGCCAAATCACTCATCAGCATATCCTCCGATTGTTATGTCATAATTAATCAAATTTGCCCATTGATATTCCTTGATATCTATATCTTTCGGGGTTTCCAGTTCAACTTTGAACACCCCGTAAATGGTGTTTAATATAGATATAATCTGCGTCTGAACAACATTTTTTCCTAATTTTTCAGATAAAGAGACCTTATACTCACGCATTTTGGCATCAATAGTATTTTTAACTGTAGCCGAATCCGCATCAATATATAGAATAATGTTTGCCTTTATTGAGAAATCAACATTCTCAGCAGAAATTACTTTTACACAGTCGGTAAGAGGGCGGATTTTACTATCACTCAAGTAATTTCTGACAATTTGTAAAATTTCTTCTGTAGGATTTCCATCCTTAGTCAAAGGATAAACATTCACAATTCCCGGTGATGGAGAAGTTATTGCAACATCTATTATTGATTGATGTGCAGATAATGTATGAAAACGGTAGGCTCCTTTACTGCCGGCATTTGAAAATTGTTCAGAAGATTGTCGTATGCGTTCTCTTAAGCTATCAGCAGTTTCATCATCAACTCCGCCGCTTGAAATAGTTATATTTTCAACAGTTGAGATATAACTTAATGGAGTTATAAGGTTATTTATTGAACCGAGAGTGTAATTATCAGATGCACTTCCCGGAGTTTCACATATTGCCTCTGCTGTAATAGAAGTTTCTCCGGCTTTTAATGTAACAGCCTCCGTTGTTTGGAATATGAATAAGCCGTCTTTAGTCTCAACTTCACACCCTGCATCAATCTTGAAATCAAAATCTAATGCCTCATCAACAGAAAAAATTAAAGTCGTACGAGAATAATTTGCAAGAAGTTTGGTTACTCCAAAAGGTTCGCCTATATGTTCCAAAACTTCTAACGGTGCATAACTTAAAAGATTTTGTTTTGCGGTTTCCTGAATTTTCATTCTCAAAACGGTTTCACGATATGCACCGACATCAATCATTAAGCGTTCAATTTGTGCAGGCTGAAGAACTTTGCCGGATTTTTCTTCATAAGCGGCAATCCATTCTTTTGTAACAACATCGGGATCACGTTCGATAAAATTAACTAACCTCCGCAACTCCGTTTGCGTTTGAATCTTTTAATGTCCATTCCACTTTTACGGTTAAAGTGGATTCTTCTATCTCGACCTCGATAGAATTTATTTTTATGCGGGTTTCCCACATAGTGATTGCATCTGTTGTCTCACGTACAATATTTGGAGTTGCTTCGTTTATGGGGTAATCAATGTATTTATATATGTCCGAACCGAATGTCGGGCGGTGAGGTACAGAGCCTTTTTTAGTTAGAAGTATAATTGCGATGCACTGGTTAATATCATCAGCACCCTCGGCAACACCGCCGATAGAGTTGAGTTTTAATTGCCAGTCAACGTAGGTGATTTCATTTAAATTTGTCATAAATTTGTTTGTGTTATAATTTCTTTGGAGGAAACATGGATTTAGCGATTTTAAAAAATCAAATGAAGAAATTTGAAACAATGGTTAATACTGCTAATGTTGAGTTGGCTAATGAACTTGTTGATCCAAACGCTCCATTTTTTACTCCTGCATTTCCCGAGCCTGTTTATGGTGGTGAAGGATATTTATCATTAGTTTTTTGGTTAAGAAAAAGTTTTTCTAATGTACAATGGAAACTTGAAGAAATGATTGCTGAAGATAATAAGGTGGCTGTTCGTTGGACTTGTTCTGGTACTCATGACGGAGAATTTATGGGAATACCTGCTACCGGCAAAAGTTTTTCCGCAAGTTTTATGAATTTTTATGCATTTAATGAGCAATATAAAGTTATTAGTGATACTGCTGCGGAGGGTATGATTGCTATTCTTCGTGCTTTAGGAGTTAATCCATAGTAAGTTCCTTATTTACATATTGCCACTTGGTTTTGAAGTTGGTGAACCTTAATTGCCTATGTGCGTATGAGGATTATATGTATCTCTCATTGCTTGCATTGATGAGGTTTTGTCCGTAATATCCGCATTGGATTTAATTCCTGCGGTGTTTGTGAAAGTTCCCTCGTGTTCTATGTTTCCGATTAATTTCATTTTTGAAAAAGCAACGGTGAGTGTCTGATTTTCTTTATCAGCATTTATATATGAGCCGTCTTCAAGGTTTACAGATAATTGTTTTTCGCTTTGCGTGGTTGAAACATCTTCAGTCGAATAAATTGCTCCGAGAATTACTCCATCCTCAGAATTTTCATCCATAAGGCAGGCGACTTGCTCCCCGATATCCGGCATTGAATAAAACTTGTCTTTCAATGTTTTTGTCTGAATGATAGGAAGCCAGAAAGATGTTGACTCATCATCTTCAAAACTTACACGAGCCTGAACGTTTATTGGATCAATTTGCGATACAATTCCAAACCTTAACACGATTCCACCTCGCAATAAGTTTTATAACCGCTTGCCCTATCGATTACATGCCGGGCTTGCTTAATGTGATATTTACCTGAAAAATGTCCGACTCCCTTTAGTTCAATGTTTGCCCCTGCAATCAAATACGGATTTCCTGTAAATTCAAGAGAGCCTTCAATTTTATCATCAGCAGTGTTTAATGCTGCTTTTGCTTTCGCAATAGCTTGCTTTCTATCTGAACAACGAACGGTAATTTTTAAAGTATCACCTTTTTTGACATTTTCATTTCTTGCTGTTGCTTTAACTGCCTTTTTCTTTTTCGGGCTGAAATAAGTAACTTGAACTGCTTTATATTTTTGAGAAGTTTTTTCTCTAAGATTTATATGCAGCAAATCTGATTTATAAAATATCTGTGTTGATTTCGCACCTTTTAGTTTTTTTACATCATAAAAAACGAGGTTATTTTCAGCAATTTTGAAGATATAGCCGTATTCCTCCGCAAGTTTAGTGAGGAATGTCAAATCACGTTCTTTGTTTTGAGTAATTCTATCAACACGAATATCTGCAACTTCTCCGACTAATGTGTATCCATGTTTGTCGGCAATTTCTTTTGCGATTTGTTTCAAAGTTTTATTTTCATATCCGACAGAGTTCTTTTGTCTTAAAGGCTTTTTAATCCCGGTTGCAAGACCTTTTACTGTAATAACATCCGGCGGAGTGTCATATTCAAGTTCGTCAATTTCAAAAACTCCGCAATTCAAAAGTTTTTCCGCCTCGTAACCTATATATGCACGCAAAGCATCGCCTTTTGTTGGAATCCAAGAGCCTTGCCAGAGCTTTTCAGAATCCTCAAAGGTTATCTGAAGTTCGTCAGACTCTCCATGTTCGACATCAGTGTACTCAATAGAAGTAACATAGGGGGAAACATCTTTAGTTATATTCTTTTTTTCATAAAATAATTCAAAAATTGGTACTAGCATTATTTTTTCCAAGGGGGTAATTCAAATTGTATTGTTTCCGATTCTTCAAGAACTGGAATTTTGAGTTTTATTCCTGCATCTAAAACCGGTTCAATCGGAACTTCGGGGTTTGCTTTTATAATCTCCTCATACAAATTCGGGTTGCTGTAGTATTTCTGCGAAATCATATCCCAACGATCTCCGTCACGAGTGATATAGGAATAGAACTCCTCCGTCATTTCTTTTTAAATCCTTTCTGTTCCTGTTTATCTTCAGGGATTTTTCCTGTGTATTCTCTTAGCCGGACATCGACCTGAACCGACATCAAATCACCCTCCGGCGAGGCTTGTTCTGTGGTTTGTCCGATTTCATCAATGACGAAAACACCGACATATTCACCGTTTCCTTTGATAAATTTCAAAGGGGTTGCCGCATCTGCGACATCTTTTAAGTTTTTTATCTCATCTTCCGGCACGCAGAAATTGCGGTGGAAGTTTAATTTTATATCTTCTTCCTGCAAATTTTTTCCTAAAAATTGCAGAATGGGTTTATTTTCAATACGGTCGTGCTGAGCGTAATTGTAGGATACGGTTTCATTTAAGCCGTTGAAATAAGTTATTAATTCAAATTTTATGTCTCCAAGTTGAGCGAACATATTTAATAAGCCACCCTTTCCTTACGTTCAAACTCCCTTTTAATAATGTTCACAACTTCATCTTTGTGTTTTTTGAGCATCTTCAAAAACTCTTCTTTTGATTCAGAACCTGAAATTGTGATTGTCGGGTTATAGGTTACAACAATGGATGTCGGAGCAGATGAGCGACCTCTCACGTTGGCTTTTAAGCCTCCTGAAAATACTCCCAATGTCTTAGTCATCGCATTTTGAAGCGGCAATGGTTTTAATGTTGATGCAATAGTTTCAACAATTTTGACCTTGTGCAAATCTTTAAGCGGCCCAGTTTTAGCAGGAGAGTGAGGCAGATGGTCTCTTATAACCTGAGCAACCTGAGAAATACAGCCTTTTACTTTCGCAATGCCTGACATAATCCCTGCGGCAAGCATACTCGTGATTTTACTTCCGAATTCAAATGCTTTTGTGACAAGTTCAACCAATTTTACGATTATATTAGCAATGGCTTTACCAAAACGAACGCCCATTTTTTCAGCAGCACCGCCTGTATCTTCAACAGGTTTTATGAGTTTTTTGAACCAATCAACAATGGCTTTTATAGGTGCAAGAATAGGCGAGAGTGCTTTTCCCATTCTTTGGAATAACGGCATTAATGGCTGTAAACCTTCTTTTAATCCCTGCCACATCCCTTTAAAGAAACCGCTAATTGGTTTCCAATATTTATAGATGACGAGGGCAACAACACCGATTGCAAGAGCAATCCAACCGAGCGGAGATGTAAGCAAAGTAACAGAAAATGCTCTGAATGCAACAATCGCATTTTTAATCAGGTTTGGAATATTCAGAAAACCGGTTTTGAACGCCTTTAAACCGTTTATAAAATTAGTTGGCATTGCTTTTATTGAAGTAATAGTCCAATCTTTGAGAGCAATGGATGATTTAGAAATATTGCCCGGCATAGATTTGAAAACGTCTCTTAAATTATTGTCGATTCTTCGTATATCTGCACCTACTCCTAAAGAAAAATGTTTTGGTAAATTCAACCCGAGTTTATTTCCTGA
>CASFTJ010000034.1 GCA_949297715.1 uncultured bacterium
CCCGTCCGGAGGACTTTTTTAATATATTACTCTTTTTGCGAAAAAACAACCGCCGTCTGCACAAGACCTGCCAGAGGCTTTATAAAATTTCGGTGCGTCAAAACGACGCACCATACTTTTGATTAATCCCAAATCCGAACATCGCAAAATCGTATTTTGAAGGATCATCCGCATCAAACTTTTTAAGGTTTTCGGTTAATTCCAAAACAGCTTTAAAATCATTCTGCTTTCTTGTCAAAAGCCCCATTTCTCTTGAAATCCTGGCAACATGAACATCTAACGGGATTAAAAGCTCCGACTGCGGCATAAAATCCCAAACCCCGAAATCCACAGGCGGTTTTCTGACCATCCATCTTAAATACATGCACATTCTTTTCATTGCCCCGCCGTTTCTGGGATCCGGAATCATAAAATAAAAACCCTGCCCTGCATTTTTAGAAACTCTTGAATAAAAATAATCCGTCACAACTTCAAACATTTTCTCAACCCGCCCGCTAATCGTGTCAGTCAAGCCGTAACCGTATTTAAAAAGTTCTTCAAGCCCGCCGTCTTTTTCATATAAATTGCGCAAAATTTTGAAAATTTCCGCAAAATCTTTAGGCTTTCCAAATCTGTAATTAAAATCTCCAATCATTTCAGGTTCAAAATTCAGAATAAAATTCAACGGTTCATTATTAGCGATTTTAAAAAATTCCTCAAGTTTTTTCAAAAAAACTTTTCTGCTTCCATACGCCACAAGTGAAGAAATAAACCCCGCAAGTTCTATATCTTTTTTATCTTGAAACTTGTGCGGAATACTTATCGGATCAGGAGATATAAAACTTTCGGTTTCGTATTTTTTAACAAGTTCGTCCATTTTTTCTTTCGTAATCATCGAAGCCCCTCAAAAAATTTCCTTAAAATTTCGTCGCATTCTTTTTCCATAATTCCGCCCCAAACTTTTGGTTTTGAATCAGAAAATTCCCTTAAATCAATTACCGAGCCTAACGCTCCGTATTTTGTATCGTAAGAGCCAAAATAAACTGATTTTATTCTTGATTGCAAAATCGCCCAGGCACACATCGGACAAGGCTCCAAAGTTACATAAAGCTCGCAATCGTCAAGCCTCCATCTTCCAAGCTTTTTAGAGGCCTCTCTTATTGCAAGAATTTCAGCATGAAAAGTAACATCCTTTTCAGCTTCTTTTCTGTTGCAAGCCGAGGCGATTATTTTATTATCTTTTACAACTATCGCCGCAACAGGAATCTCTTTTTCACTTGCGTTTAGCTTTAAATAATCAATTGCCCTCTGCATTCAAAACCTCATCTATGGATGCAAAATTTAATGTAACCTCTGCACAAAATCCGATTTCTTTATCGGAATGAAGCTCGATTGTTCCATCCATTGCTTCTATAAGCCCCTTTACAATAAATAATCCCAATCCTGTGCCTCTGGTTGTTCTTGTAGTATTATCATCCAGCCTTACAAACTTTTCAAATAATCTTTTTAACTGTTTTGGCGGAATTATATCACACTCATTTTTAACATAAATTTTTGCCTTATTATCAACAATTGCAGTATCAACTACAATTTTCGTTTCCGGTTTTGCATACTTAACCGCATTTTCAATTAAATTCACAAAAACCTGCTCCAGCCTTGTCTTGTCACCCGAAACGTTCGGAAAATCCTCTGCAACATTTATTACAATCTCTTTATTATCTTTATTTTTTACAAGAATGCGGGAAGTTTCAAACACTTCCGGCAAATAAACGCTTTCAATATCAGTTCTTAATCTCATCCCCTCTATATCAGGAATTGTCAGAAGATCTTCTATCAATCTTTTAAGTCTGTCAGATTGCTCTTTAATTATCCTCAAAGATTTCTGTCTGGTTTCATCGTCAATCGTTATATCATTTCGCATTAAACGAGAGGTATATCCTTGAATACTTGTTAAAGGCGTTCTTAACTCATGACTTACGGTATCTATAAGATTTGACCTAAATTCGTTAAGCTGTTTTAGTTCCTTGTTATTCTTTTTTAATTGTTTATAAGATTTATAAATTTCGCTTGCCATTTTGTTAAATTCATGCGCCAAAAATACGATTTCATGCGGAGTGAAGGCGGTTACAAGAAGTCTTATCTGACGTTCGTAATTTCCTTTTGAAAGAGCGATTATCCCTTTAAACAATTGACGGATATTAATATACAAATAGAATGTATATAATGCCGTCACAAAAAGAATCATAAGGGTTGCGGCGATAATTGAAAGAATAATCTTCAATCTGCCTTTATAAATTGTTCTGTCAGTTACGGCTTTCGTCGTATTAACAATAATCGTAATTTTCGGATTATCTTTTTTTACATACACAAGGGGCTGATTTTTAGTATCACCAAAGATTACGGGCTTTCCGATTCTCAGGTTTTTAGGAAGAAGCGATATTGTCTTTTTAAAATCCTCCTCTGAAAAATTGTGAGAGGCAATAAGTTTATCATCATCTGTTAATACATAAATCTGTCTGCTATCGTCTTTGAGTGAACTGAAAAGTTCATCTTGCAAGTCTACCAGAGAATAAGTTGCAACAATAAATTCCCCATCATTCAAGGGAACTGCAATTGTAGCTTTGTTGTTCTGCTTATTGTTGTCACGAATTTCATCAGCTTGTTCTTGTGAATTTACAATAATAAGTTCTTCACAATTCTGCATACTTTGCCGAACATCATTTAAATATTTGATACGATTTGCCGGATTTTTAAAATACTTAAGAGAAAATGCGATTTGTTCAAGATTTCCCGTTATGGTATCCGCAAAAAAATCAATCTCATCAGACACTATATTTGTAATCAATACCGCTGATTCTCTAAGCTGATATCTTATGGACTGCTGGTTTACGTTGTTTATAATAAAAGCACTCACAGACATCGGTATAAGTACCGCAAAAAAGAAAACTATCGCAATCTGTTCGACAATTTTAAGCCTGTTGAATTTGAAAATACTCATAAATTAACCTTCCGCAAAGGGTGTAAGCTTATAACCGACATTTGTCACAGTATGAAGATATTTTGGTGTTTTCGGTGCCGGTTCGATTTTATTTCTCAACCCGCCCACATGCACTCTTAACATTCTTACATCCTCGTCGCTATCGTAGCCCCAAACTTCATCCAAAAGAGTTGCCAAAGTAACTGGATTATTGAAATGCTGCATTAAACAATACAAAATTTCAAATTCCGTCGGTGTAAGCTTTATACGCTTATTTATTACGATACACTCAAGAGTTTCAGGGAAAATCTCTATATCCCCCGCCTTTAAAATTTCATTTGAAAGCGGTTTTTCTTCTTCAAAATGGTTTCGTCTTAAAAGAACACGAATTCTTAACAAAACCTCTTGAATATCAAAAGGTTTCACCAAATAATCATCAGCCCCGCAGTCAAACCCTTCGGTCTTATCATCAATCGTACCTTTTGCTGTCAACATCAAAATCGGAATCGCAAGTTTTGCCTGACGAATATTTTTACAAACATCAAATCCGCTCATCTTAGGCATCATAACATCCAGAAGAATTAAATCATAAGCGTTATTTAAAGCTTTATTCAGCCCCTCAAGCCCATCACGAGCAGTATCTACAAAATACCCGCTGTGGGAAATATCAAATTCCAACAAATCACGAATTTCATCGTCGTCATCAACTATTAAAATCCTTTTCTGAATGTCAGTCATAAAATACCCCTTGTGTTTCCTTTTATATTATAAAAATTAAACCGCTGTATGCAATATTAGAAATTATATATTCTTTACATTATTTAACTTATTTACAACTGAAAATATTGTTGTATTATCATATATGTAGTAAACGGAATATTTTCGAAAAAGACAGTTTCTTTTCGGAGGAAAAGTGGCAGAGAAATACTATATAAAAGGCGGCACACCTTTAAAGGGTGAAGTTAGGATTGGCGGAGCGAAGAACTCCGTGCTTAAACTTATGGCAGCAGCGCTTCTGGCAAAAGGCGAAACCAAGATTTATAATGTACCTGATTTGACAGATGTAGAAATCATGTTAAATGTTATTGCGCAGTTAGGTGCAAAAACGCATTATGACAAACAGGAAAAATCAATAACCATTGATGCAACAGATCTTACAAGCGTGACGGCAAAATATGAACTGGTCAGCAAAATGAGAGCTTCATTCATAGTTCTTGGAGCATTAATTTCAAGATGTAAAGAAGCAATAGTTGCACTTCCCGGAGGATGCGCAATCGGAGAACGCCGGGTTGATTTTCATATAAGAGGGCTTGAAGCACTTGGTGCAAAAATAAAAATTGAAAACGGTTATGTTCATGCCAAAGCCGCACGTCTTAGCGGAACAGATATTTACCTTGATATACCCTCTGTTGGTGCAACTGAAAACCTTATGTTGGCAGGAGTTTTGGCAGAAGGTGCCACAAGAATTCAAAATGCCGCACAAGAGCCTGAAATAGTTGACCTTGCAAACTTTCTGAATGCAATGGGCGCTGATATTAACGGTGCCGGAACCTCTGAAATTGTTATTAACGGGGTTAAACAGGAACAGCTTCACGCAATTGAATACACGACAATTCCTGACAGAATTGAGGCAGGAACATTTATGACTGCAATTATCGCAACCCGCGGAAAAGCAATTATAAGAGATGTTTTCCCTGCACATTTGACATTCTATACGGATAAGTTATTGAAAATGGGCGCAAATATTAAACTTATTGAGCCAAATTCTCTTGAAGTAAGCTGCAAAAACAGACTTAATTCAATTAATTTTATAACTCAGCCATATCCGGGATTTCCGACAGACTTGCAATCCATGGCAATGACGCTTTTGACAACCGCAAACGGTGTCGGAATTATTACCGAAAGCCTTTATGAGAACAGATTCATGCAGGTTCCCGAACTCAGAAGAATGGGGGCTGACATTCATCAGGACAGAAACCATGCCATAATTAAAGGTGTTAAAAAGCTTACAGGCGCAACGCTTGCCGCAAGTGATTTAAGAGCAGGGGCTTCCTTAGTTGTGGCCGCTTTAATGGCAGAAGGGAATTCGGTCATAGAAAATCTACATCATATAGATAGAGGATACGAAAAATTTGAAAATAAGATAAGATTGTTGGGAGGCAAGATAGAAAGAAAAAATGAAGACATATTGCCTGCAAACCTAACGGAGGATATACACAATGAGTCCTACTTATAAACGCTGGTATGACCACGACCCGCTTTTGCTGGAGGTTATAGAACTTCTCAAAAATTATCAAACAGAACTGAGAGCACAAGCCGAAATATTTCTGGCAAAAATAGAAGAAAAAGTATCAAAAGAGACAATAGAAAAATTTTACCAGATGGTTAAACCGGTTAATGCCAACAACCGTTGGTACGATAAAGATCCTGTAATATCAAGAACCGTTGAAATTCTGCGTATTGTTCCTCCTGAAGCGCAAAAAATTTGTGCGGAAAACTTTATAAGAACTTTAAAAGAAATGGGAATTGAATACGAAAGCCCAAATAAAGATAAGTAAAAGCCGATTTAAAAAATCGGCTTTTTTCGTGATTAGACTTTACGAGTTTTACTACTATTGCAAAAAATTTTGGTGCGTCAAACGACGCACCCTATCTAAAGTTTACTTCCTTGAATATATATTTTCTATCATTTTTTGAGCTGAAACTCCACCTTTTTCTGCCTTAAAACAACCATCACCAGATAATTTTAACGGCTTAAAATTATTTGATTTTACCTTTAATGTAAACAAATCATATCCCCATTTATTAGGTCCTTTTTTACCGTTTATATCTAGTGCAAATAATTGCATACCATTGCCATATGGCATAAGTATAATCCCATTTTTAAATACATAAGCAGTTCTATCATTAAGTATTGCATTTTTTCTAAAACCTCTACATCCTGCAGATTTTACATAAGCTTCATCATCTGTCATATCAGGATCATTTACTTGTTGAACAGTATCATACCCCTCATATTCAGGTATACAGCCTTTTTGATAGGCATTTCCTTCGCACTTTGAGATAACTCCTTACATTCACTCATATTACCACTATAATTTGATGGCAAAGGACTGCCATCTGAAAGCTCATATTTTGTGCAACCGCCTCTAGAATCATATTCCGCACAAACTGAACTGCCATAAGGATTTACATCCCAATAATAACATTCAGCTTTCCCCCCTAAGTCAACTTCTGATTTCAACAAAAGCTGTGAAAGCATTGAATAGGCTACTTTAAACTGCTCTTTTAAAACCTTCTTCTGATAATATCCGATTATTGACGGAAAAGTTAAAGCCGCAACAATTCCAATAACTCCTAAAGTTATCAAGACTTCCGCTAATGTAAATCCGGTTTCTTTCCCTCTTAAGGAGCTATTCTTGGGTGCCCCCCCCCCCCTGTAATTCAATCATATCAAGCATTTCCAGCTCCTTATCTTTTCTATGCTACTATTTTATTATAGCAATCCTTTTTAATTTTGACAAGCCTTTAAATTTAATGCGCCTTTCAATGCGTCAATCAAGCCTTCCAGTGCGCAGATATATTTTGCGCCAGAACTATCATTCAGTGCGTAT